>NZ_LGIU01000022.1 GCF_001187915.1 Arthrobacter sp. RIT-PI-e
ACAAGGCGCGCAGCCTCCCGCCGATACTCCGGAGTGAATTTACGTCGTGTCGTGCTCACAGGAACACCTTCCCGCAGAATCCCAAAATCCCGCTACTTCAGGTGTCCACCAACAGAGGTTAACCCCAGCTAAGCATCACTGAGGTGTACCCCAACGCAACGCTCCCCATAGAACTCCCGCTTCGCGCTGTTAGCCGTGATGGGCAGGAGTGTTATCGATAGTTTCGGGTCTGCCACTGTGGAGCGTGAACAGTAGGCACCAGTTGCCTGCGGTGCTACCGTTTTCTGTAGTTGTCTAAAGTTCAGCAACGGGCTCTAGGCTGCTGTAAAACAGGTACGGCGCCGAGCTGGAACTCGACGCCGCGCCCGCTATACCGGGGTTGAGTGTTACCAGTGCAAACGGTCCATCAGCTCCAAAGCAAGATTCACAAGAGCCACGATCGCGCATACCGCTTTTGACCAGGCGTGTATGTACGTCGTGGCTCCTTGCTTACCCGGAGGTTTCTCGGCTCGGTGTTTCGGTCCCACTGCAACCTCCTCCCTGTGGGAATCGGTAACACGCTCAGTGTAGGACGGACGGCGGGGTGCGGTCAGGCCGGTCGCTAGACTCGGATGGTGGGCGATGGGCCCGTCGCAGCAGGCGATCACCTCCCGTTCACCTCTCTCCGGAGGACTTCCCCCGTGACCAGAGACACCTCCACCATCAACGCGGCCTCCGCCCCGTACCTGGCGCAGCAGGCAAATCTTTTGATCGATGCGGTAGTGCCTTGCCTAGGTACAGCACTAGTCGGAGAAAAATAGCGCGTAACTTAGCCACCCGAGCCTCCTGACTAGCTGGGCACGGCTCAAGCTCCCATACGCTTCGCTGCTTGACCCGCACACACCTGGACAGCAGGGACGACTCCCCCGCCTGCGCACCCCCACCAGGGGGTCTGTCCGATAAACGGTGTGTGGGGTCCGGCGTTTTCATTAGTAGTTGGTCTTCTCGAAGCGTCCTGCGAAGGTGATCGCGAACGCGTTCAGGGCGGGCTTCCACCTCATGACCCAGCGT
>NZ_LGIU01000078.1 GCF_001187915.1 Arthrobacter sp. RIT-PI-e
GAGCACGCTGGGTCATGAGGTGGAAGCCCGCCCTGAACGCGTTCGCGATCACCTTCGCAGGACGCTTCGAGAAGACCAACTACTAATGAAAACGCCGGACCCCACACACCGTTTATCGGACAGACCCGCCTCCGGCCCTGGTGTGGTCGATCCCGGCCCGGCTGGGAGGTGGGAGCGCGGTGCGAACGGCTTTTATCGCGTCGCTGTCCGCCTGCGTCCTCGGGCTCAGAAGGCCACTGGCCGACACCTAAAGCCCGGACAGACGCGCAAGCGGCTGTCGTGAGGCCCGCAGGCAGGGCCAACCACACGGGCACCGGCAAGGGTGTCAGCCGTGGTGGTGCACGGCGGGGCTGTCAGAGGCGCGCGGAGCGCCCTCTCCTTTTTTGGTACTGGTGACTCATCCTGGCGTGTTCGCCGACGATGGGTAGGTTCTGCGGAAGTTGATGATGAGAAGTGTCGCGACAAGGCCGCAGATGATCCCGGTTATCAAGCTGACCCACTCGGAGTGCTCGGGGAGTGAGAGGTAGAAGAACCCGAATCCTCCGAGGGAGTTGAGGATGAGAAGGGCGATGGCTGCTAGCTAAGTGTTTTTCGGCATGCCGCCACGGTAGGCCCATTCCCCTCGTCTGAGGGCGCTTGCACGCGCTCCGGCTAGAAGGGGAGGGGCTGGAAGGGTGCCGGTTTCCGGAGGTGTTGGTGCCTGCTGTGGTTTCGTGCTGGCTTTGGGTTTGGGTTCCGGCTCCGAAGGTTGGCTTTGGCCTTGGCCTGGAGGGGAGGTGAGAGCGCCCTTCAGCGTCTTTCATTGCTTTCTTGTTCGCCTCGTGACAGGGCCGGAAGGTGAGGGCCTCTCTCAAGGGTTCTCATCGCGCTGCCCGCGTACTTCACAGGGCTGGAAGGTGACACCAGAACACCCAATCCGCAAAGGCGCGGAGCGCCCGCACTGCCATCCCTTAACACATCCCAACCACCAGAGCACCCGGAGGGTGCAGCCGCCCGGAGGGCGGCGGGGCCGGAGAGGCGCGGAGCGCTCTCTCCTC
>NZ_LGIU01000020.1 GCF_001187915.1 Arthrobacter sp. RIT-PI-e
GCCTCATCGGTGTGTTTGGGCGGGTGCGCTTGGTCCCAGGCGTCGAGGAGGGCGTCGTCCTGCTCCAACTGACCGGATCCCTCGATGATGTGCATCAGGGCGGTCTCGAAAGCGTGCCGCTCGGCCGCGACCTGAGCGACCTGTGGGTCGTCGACGCAGACGGTGTCATCCAGGGCCTGCTCAGCGGCGTCGATCCGGTCAGAGGCAGCCCGCAGCGCCGGATCGCCGGCCAGGGCGAGGAAGCGGCCGGCTTGCACGATCGCGCCGAGCGGACCGAAGATCCGCTCGGTGACCAGCAGGGTATCTAGGTCGTCTTGGCGTAGTGAGCCTTCGGGTGCGTCCTCGAGGCGGCCGGACACAAGATGGTCGAGTAGTCCCAGGCGACTGCCGAGGGCCCGCATGCGTTGCACCAAGGCCCGCTTGCGTTGCAGTTCGGCGTCCTGCGCGGCGAGGGTGTCCTCCAGCCGCGTCAGGACATCTGCGATCTCGTCCCCACCGCCGGCATCAAGGGCGCTGTCGGGTGTGGTGCCGTCGAAGGCGCCACGGATATCGTCGAGGGAGATCCCAGCCTCGGCCATGCGTCGGATCCAGAGCAGCCAGATGATCTCCGTATAGCCATACCGGCGGCGGCCGTCGCTGCCCCGTTCCCGCTCGGGAAGCAGACCGATCTGGTGGTAGTGGCGGATCGTCCTGGCCGTGATGCCGACGAACGCCGCGGCGTCACCGATCAGGACCTGACGGGGCGGGGCCGGGAACGAGTACATGACGGGGCCT
>NZ_LGIU01000027.1 GCF_001187915.1 Arthrobacter sp. RIT-PI-e
CCCGTACCACTACCGAGGAGGATCACGTGAGCGTTTACGTACTGCCGGATCTTGATTACGACTACGCGGCCCTGGAGCCGCACATCTCCGGCCGGATCATGGAGCTGCACCACTCCAAGCACCACGCCACTTACGTCAAGGGCGCCAATGATGCCCTGGCGCAGCTGGCCGAGGCCCGTGAGAAGGGCGAGTTCGGGAGCATCCCGAAGCTCTCCAAGGATCTGGCGTTCCACGTGGGTGGTGTGGTGAACCACAGCATCTTCTGGAAGAACATGTCCCCCGAGGGGGGAGACAAGCCCGAGGGTGAGCTCGCGGCGGCCCTGGAGGACGCGTTCGGGTCCTTCGACGGGTTCCGGGCGCACTTCACCGCGGCGGCGACGTCGTTGCAGGGTTCGGGGTGGGCGGTGCTGGCGTACGAGCCGTTGGGGCGGAACCTGGTGATCGAGCAGCTCTATGATCAGCAGGGCAATGTGCCGGTGGGGACGATCCCGCTGTTGATGCTGGACATGTGGGAGCACGCGTTCTACCTGGATTACGTGAACGTGAAGCCGGAGTACGTGAAGGCGTGGTGGAACCTGGTGAACTGGGCCGATGTCCAGGCCCGCCTCGCGGCGGCGACCACCGGCGCGAGCACCCTCATCACCCCC
>NZ_LGIU01000029.1 GCF_001187915.1 Arthrobacter sp. RIT-PI-e
GAACGCCATCCATGACCAGGGCCATGAGGCCATGATGCTGAAGACCGCCGGTGGAAGGAAAACGACGACCGGCTGGTGGGAGGCACTGGGATGGGCTCCTAGTACCCGCTGGCAGGACCGTATCGAGACGATAGTCCGAGGCTTCAATGCTGTCCTGAACGAGGTACGCGTTCGTGGGTTCGAGGGAGTGATCATCCTCGATCGGGGGCTCGTGTGCCAGCTGGCCCTGAGACGAGCTCGGGGTCTCCCCTCTGGGTTTGTCTTGCGGTGGCTTCAACATCTCCTACCAGCGCCCGAGGTGATCGTGTACTTCGACCTGTCCGTTGACGAGGCTCTCGCACGCGTGAATGCTCGCGGTACCGATGTGGAAACACTGGCGGGCCTATCAGCTCTGAATGCCGGGTACCGCGAGTTACCTGAGTATGCGGGCTTCACCTTGATCGACGCGGACCGGCCCACAGCGGACATCGTCCTTGACCTCCTCGCGTTGACCTACCAAGGCGGGAGACAACCTCACCAGGAAGCCCTGATCTCCTGCTGAAAAGCGCAAACGGAGGTTCGAGGCACCTCAAGCTGTCTTTGAGTGGACTCGAAGAACGACACGGAAGCTATGTGTCTCCTCCTCGTGCCTCGCATCTCATG
>NZ_LGIU01000024.1 GCF_001187915.1 Arthrobacter sp. RIT-PI-e
CTGGTCGATGATTTCTCCTGTCACAGGATCGATCATCGTCTCTGTTGCTTCGGTCGTGAAGTCTTTCACGGCCATCTCCTTTCGGATCAGGCCGGACCCTCACACACCGTTATTCAGACAGTCCCGGCGGCTTTGAGCGCTTCTTGGTTTGCGCTCGGGCTTTCTCCTCGTCTAGCCTCACTTAGGTAAGGCAAACCTTAGTGTGCAGTGGTGGATTATGAGCTGTTGCAACTGGAAGTAGTCATACACATTCTGTCCGACTACCCAGGATCCCGTGATGAGTGCTGCCTTCGAAAGCTGTGGAACCGCAGGGTCGGTGAATCCCGCGTTGGAAATTCCTGGCACCGGACCAGCTGCACGCCTTGCGGGGTCGGATCTGATTCTGAGGTTTGGTCAGCGCTGCGTGGTGAAGGGCGTGCGCGTCGACTTGGTACCGGGTGGGGTTAACCTCTGTTGGTGGACACCTGAAGTAGCGGGATTTTGGGATTCTGCGGGAAGGTGTTCCTGTGAGCACGACACGACGTAAATTCACTCCGGAGTATCGGCGGGAGGCTGCGCGCCTTG
>NZ_LGIU01000042.1 GCF_001187915.1 Arthrobacter sp. RIT-PI-e
CCGCCATCCCCCGTGGCCCCCGCGCCCCCGAAGGGTACGACCACCGCCGTGCTCTACAACGGCCCCAAGCAGGTCGACCAGTTCGCCGGCTACGACATCCTGAAGTCCGTCCCGACCGCCCGCTGGTACGCAGGAGGAACACCCTCGGAGGTCCAGGCCCACGCCCGGCAGTGGGTCGCTGCCGCGGACGGGAAGATCGCGACGCTGCTCGTCTACAACGCTCCGGTACGGGACAACGGCAGCCACTCCGCCGGGGGCGCGGCCAATCTCGCCGAGTACCGGACGTGGATCGACGGCCTCACCGCGGGCATCGGCACCGCACCCGTGATCGTCTCCGTGGAGCCGGATGCCCTCGGCCATCTCGGCGACCTGACCCAGGCCCAGCAGGCGGAACGCCTCGAGTGCATCAAGTACGCGGTGCAGAAGCTGAAGGCCAATCCCAACGCGAAGGTCTACGTCGACGCCTCCACCTGGGTGGGCGCCACCGAGATGGCGGACCGCATCAAGCGCGTCATCCCGGCGGGGGTCACCATCGACGGCATCAGCGTGAACGTGTCCGCCTACAACTCGAACGCCTCCGTGATCGACTACGGGAACAAGGTGGTCGCAGCCTCTGGTCTCCCGTGGAGGATGATCGTGGACACGAGCCGGAACGGCATGGCCACGGCGAGCACCTGGTGCAATCCCTCCGGGCAGGGGATCGGGAAGCTGCCGACGCTCACCCCTGGCGTCCCCGGCGTCGATGCCTTCCTCTGGCTCAAGGCCCCCGGCGAGTCGGACGGCGAGTGCAACGGCGGTCCGCACGCGGGTGCGTTCTTCCACGAGCACGCCCAGGAGCTCGTGCGCAACGCACGTCTCTGAGCAGCCACCCGGCCCCCAGGTGGTGACTGCTCCTAGACGTCCAGGAGCAGTCGGTGGGGCATGAACCCCTCGGCGGCCTCCACCCGGGCCTGGAAACCCCGGTAGCCCGCCTGGGTCATGACCAGCGAGGTGGAGGCCATCGAGGAGTTGGCTACCTGGCTCGTGTGCGCACTCAGTGCGTCGTGCTTCTTGCCGAGCGTGGCCGTGATGTCCACGAACACGCTGGGATTGAACGAGTGGCTGGACGGGCTGTCGTAGCACAGCACGCGGCGTGCGTGCCGGGCGGCGCCCCACGTGGCCTCGGCCACGGCACGGTGGTCCTGGTGGCTGTCGAGGCTCCCGTGGGTGTACACCACCTCGGCCCGCGTCTGTTTGATGACCCGCTCGATGGTGTGCACGAGGTCGAGTTCGTAGTTGCTCACCCTGCCGTCGGGCAGTTCGCCCCAGAACAGGCAGTGCCGCGGCACGCCGAGGATCTCGGCTGCGGCGACCTGCTCCTCCACGCGGGCGGCGACCTCGCCGGGGCCCGCCTCACCGGTGGTGATCACCAGCATGTGGACGTCGTCGCCCGAGGACACGTGGCGGGCCAGGGTGCCGCCGCAGCCGAGTTCGATGTCGTCGGGATGGCTGCCGATCGCGAGAATACTGGTCATTGGACTCCCATTTCTTCCTGGTGGTGATCACTGCGTGGATGGATGCGTCCCGCGTACTGCGGGGCGCGGGGTAGCTCGGTCCGGTGTACTTCCAGGGCGTCCTGGTCGCCGTCGAGGACGAACTGGGCGGTGTGGAACCAGCAGACCGTGGTCATCCGCGGGAACTGCTGCGAGCGGTAGGTCCGCCGGTACCACTCGGCGGCGTTCTCCTGGGAGTCCAGGCCGGTCTCCCCGACCCAGTACTCCGCGGTGGGGTGCAGTGCGGTGATCCGGCGGTACGGGTCTCGGTGGATCTGGTCGAAGGACCCGCCGGCCGAGCCGTTCCAGGCGTAGGAGTCGACACCGACGATGTCCACCCACTCCGCACCGGGCCACAGCTCCTCCATGCTCGGGCCTCCCACGTCGCCGCCGTTCATGCACCAGTAGAAGCTCACGGAGTCCGAGTCGGGGACGGTGCGGGCGAGGCGCACCACGTGCCGCCAGGCGTCCTTCCACTGCTCGGCGTCACGAACGTACCCGCGTCCCGAGCCCGGTGCCCAGTCGTACCAGTTGCCGTTGGACTCATGGAACGGGCGCAGGACCACCAGGTGCGGGTACCGGGCCGCAGCCGCGACGTAGGTGCGGATGTACTCGTCGTGGTCACCGCGCAGGATCGAGTCGAAGTCGATCCCGAACGGTTCCCAGCACAGGAGGACGTCGTACTCCCCGCGTTCCGCCAGGGCGGCGGCCTCGGCCTCGAGCCAGCTGCTCCCCCACGCCTGGAACCAGGACGCGACCGGGAGCGGAGTGCCACCGAGTCGTTCCTCCAGCGCGAAGTGGGGGTCGATCGGGTACGGCTCGTTGGCCGCGTAAGCGCCGAAACGGCACCGGGTCACGAGGTCGGTGCCGATCTCCTCCGGGGTATCCCTCCGGAGGAGACCGGCACCGATCACCCCCACGAGCGCGCTCCCCAGGACGTACCGGCGGGTGATCCCACCGTCATCCCTCGTCGGCTGCTGCTCCGCGCGGAGCCTCATAGTTCTCCCAGACCTGGTAGACATCGGGACCGTAGGAGTTCTGGAGGTCGATCGTGTGCGTCAGCTCGTACCCGAAGGACTCCATCTCGCCCATGAGCTCACGGCTCTCCTGGGTGGTGCCGTCCAGGTAGACGTACTGCCAGTAGCGGTCGCGCAACCCTGCTTCGGCGGCCTCCATGCCTCGCTGGCCGTCGTAGTAGATGGAGTCGGTGGTGGTCCACTGCCAGTCCTCGGTCTCGTGCATGAACCGGTACCGGAGCGGCTCCCCCACGTCCCCGAGGGTGCGCATATAGGGGGTTGCCTCCCAGGAATACGCCATGATGTCGGAGAGCTCCTGGGTGTTGGACCATCCCTCGTACAGGTGGTGGCTCGAGGCGAGGCCCACGATCCCCATGACCATGATCACGCCGGCGGAGACCACCCGGCGGATCGGGTGGACGATAGGGGCCGAGAGCAGCGCGCCGATGGCGAGGCAGATGAACACCAGGCCGAAGGTCAGGTGCTTCTCGAGCGAGACGCTCTCGCCGATGTAGGCCTGATAGACGGCGGGCGCGAGCATCGCACCGAGCAGCACCAGGGCCAGCAGCGGGCGCCGCAGCCTCAGCGCGATGTAGCATGCCGCGACAAGGCCCACCAGCAGGTAGGGCCAGATGCTCTCCAGTGTCAGCAGGGCGATGTCCTGCCAGGACGCGTTGACGATCGCGCTCCGGTTGGTCGTGGTGCTGGTCAACCCCTGGAGTGCCGGACGGCCGACGGTCAGACCGACGACGGCGAGGATCCCGGCGGTGAGCAGACCGGCGAGGCCGGCGAACCGGATACTGCGCCAGCGCTGACCGGGTGCGAACCAGATGACCGCGAGGACGAAGGGCACGAACATCAGCGCCGCGTACTTGGAGATCACCGCGAGGGAGAGCAGCACGGCCACCACGGGAACCAGGGCGTACTGACGCCTCTGCACACCCCGCACCCCGGCGGCCATGGCCAGGGCGAGCAGCGAGAGCGCCATGGCGTCGAAGGTCGCGAAGTGCCCGAGGAACATGGTGGGGCCCGCCACGGCGAAGGACGCCGCGGCCCAGAACGCCGCCTTGGTGTGGAACATGCGCTTGGCCACCGCATGGATGGCCACGGTCGCGGCGAGCATCCACAGCAGGCTGAAGATGCGCGTCAGCTCGAGACCGCCCACCCGGTCCAGCACCGAGGCGATCACGGGGTAGACCGCGGGAGCGCCGGAGAAGTACTGCGCGGGCTCGTCGGACAGCGGGGTGCCGTGGAGCCAGTTCTCGATGATCCGGTAGCCGGTCCAGATGTACAGGCCCTCGTCACGCTGGATGGTGTTGCTCAGCCGGAGAGAGGCAGCTGCCTGGATCAGGAGGATCAGCGCCAGGGGCAGGTGCCGCATCCAGGACCGGGCCCTGTCTCGGATCCTGAGGGGCAGGAAAGAGGCGACCGCGTGCTCCCAGACGGGAGTCCGCTCCTCGGGGCGGTTCGGGGCGATGGTGCTCATGCGCGTGATCCCTCTTTCTCACCGGAGGTGCGAAGCATCTCGTCGAGGTTGGACATCTCGCCGGCGCTACCGTCGTCCACGTGCTTGGCACGCTTCGTGCGGGAGGGCAGCTTGAAGGAGGGCAGGTCGATGCCCAGGGCCAGGAGGAACACGGGGACGAAGACGTAGGCGTTGATGCCCACGAACACCACGGCGGCCCACCAGTCGGTCAGGGAGTACTCGGGCTGGGACAGCCGCCAGACCAGACCCACCAGCACGGCGCCGAAGGTGACGCCGACGTACCCGACGATCAGGCGCTTGACCTTCACGGCCAGGGGTGCGGGCTTGGTGCTGCCGTGGCTGGGGACCCACTCCGAGGTCCGTCCGAAGAAGACGTCGTAGATGGCCACCGCGTGGGTGAAGGAGTAGATGAGCTGCGCGCGCAGGACATCCAGGCGCCAGCGGGAGGTGAGCAGCTTGGGGTAGACCACGAGCCAGAGCGCCAGCAGGGGCACCAGCGGGAGGAAGTTCCACGCGGACATGTACTGCGGGAAGACCAGGATCATGATGAGGATCGGCAGCGGCGCGAAGAACGCGTTCATGGCCGTGGTGGCGTAGTAGAAGAAACCCGACCAGAAGGACATCCGCTGGCGTGTGTCCATGTCCGTGTTCGTGTGGAAGGCCTCGCCCTGGACGATCTCCATGGAGCCCTCGCACCACCGGTACTGCTGGGTGATGAAGGAGTCGATGGAGTCGGGGCAGATGCCCTGCGACAGGTTCACGGGCACGTACTGGAGCCGGTACCCGAGCTTGTCCATCTCGATACCGGTGAAGACGTCCTCGGAGTGCGCGATGGCGGGGAAGCCGCCGATCGCGTCCAGCGCGCTGCGCCGGTACAGGGCCGAGGTGCCGCAGCAGATCGCGGCGTTCACGGAGTCGCGGCTGACCTGGATGAGGCGGTAGAAGATCTCCTGGGTGGCGCCGGCCGCGCGCTCCAGCCAGTGCATCGACTTGGGGGTGGAGAAGAACTGCGGGCTCTGGACGATACCCACGGAGGGGTCGTCCAGGTAGGGCACGAGCTCGGAGAGGAACTCGGGGCGCGGCACGAAGTCGGCGTCGAAGATCGCGATGACGTCGCCCTCGGTACGGTCGAAGGCGTACCGGAGGTTGCCGGCCTTCTTCAGTTCGCTGCCGGGACGGGCGATGTACTCGAAGCCGTGCTCCTCGGCGGCGATGCGCACCTCCTCGCGGGCCATGTCGTCGAGCACGTAGGTGGTGGTGGTGCCCGGGTACGCGAGGGCACCGACGTAGCCGTAGGTGTTCCGCAGGATCTCGATCGGCTCACCGGCGGTGGGCAGGAACACGTCCACCGAGGGGTAGGCCTCGGGTGCCCAGGTCTCCACGGTGAACTGGTGGTCGGGCAGGGTCACGCTGCGCCGGTAGGTCGAGGTCCGCAGACCCAGGAGGGTCTCCCCCGCGTACAGGGCGAGCGGGAGCAGGAAGATCAACGTCCAGTACTCCATGCGCGAGAAGCCGTAGAAGCTGATCGCTATGCCCAGGAAGGCCAGGGCGTGGGCCCAGAAGAACCAGCGGTGCTGGCCGCCCTTGATGTAGGCGTACTTCTCCTGGTCGTTCGGTGGGGCTACCAGCGTGTGCTGGTGTTCATCGGTGCGGGTGGCGAGCGATGTCATGTCTCTCCAGAGGGGGAAGCGGCGGAAGATCGGGGATCAGGGTGAGTGGATGGGGAAGGTGAGTACGTGCGGTACTCACGCGCAGGCGACGCCGTTGCCGTCCTCGTCGAGCCCGAGCGGGTCGGTACCCGGGACCTGGAGGGGGATCCCCTCGGGGAAGAGCGTCAGCAGCTCCTCGCACGTCCAGGCGATCTCGGCCCCGTGCCCGGAATGCTGTGCGGCACTCGGCGGTGCGACCGGCAGGCAGGAGCGCCCGTCACCGTAACCCGGCGCGCAACCACCGGTACGGGCGGCGTCGTTGACCCCGGCGTCCTGTTCCCCGCGGGCCAGGGAACGCATCTGGAGACCCGGGGCCTGCTTCGCGGTGCCCTTGTTGACGCCCGGACCTGCCGGCCCGACCCCGGCCGCCGCAATGCCGTGGGGCTTGGCGAGTGCCTCCCCGAGACTCTGCGGCTTGCCCTTGCCGTTGTTGTTCCCGGCGGCTGCGGGGAGCTCGGGCAGCGGCGCCACCCGGACCTCCTGGCCCGGCGCCCCGGCCGCGTTTCCCGGCGCGGGGGGCTTCGAGCCGTTGCCACCCGTACGTCCGGGGGCGGTGTCCGAGGCGTTGCCGCCCGGACGGCCCGGGGCCGCGTTGTCCGAGGTGCGCTCGGACGGCGATATCGCCGAGAGCTGGAGGTCATCGCCCTGCTCGTCCGCCGCAGGGGCGGAACCGGCCGGGTCGACGCCGTGGTCGTGGGTCGCCTCGGTTCCGGGCTCCGCGGAGGCCACGCCGCTCTCCACGGAACCGTGGGTCGAGTGCTGCGACTCGGCGGCGAGCGGGAAGTCGTCCGGCACGGAGGTGGTGGTGCCGATCAGGGCCGTGACCCCGAGCAGTGCCGCCACGGCCGAGGTCCCGGCCATCATGAGGGTGCGCTTCTTCATTCTCATCGTCCGATCGTGATCCAGCGGGCCACCGAGACGGCACCCTTCTCGTCCAGGACCGTGAGCATGTACGGGCCGGGGGGCAGCAGCGCCGCGTTGCTCGGTACTGCCGCGGTCCTGGTGGCACCGGTGCCCGTGATGGGCAGGTCCACGAGGCGGGTGTTGGTGTCCATCTGGTGGGTCGAGGACATCGGGCTGGTCAGCGAGGCGCTCGCCACGGTGCCGGTGACCCCGAGGTTGATGGACTGGCCGTACTTGGCGGTGGCCGGCGCGGAGGTCACGGTGGGGCGGGTCCCCTTGAAGAGGTACGGCGGGTTGTAGATGGACACGCGCATCTCCACGGAGCCGTCGATCGGGTTGGAGCCGAGGATCATGACCCGGCCGTCCGGCAGGAGCATGTTCATCGAGTGGTAGTTGCGCCCCACCGGGTCGGCCGGCACGGTGATCCATGCGTTGGTGGACGGCGTGTAGATCGAGGCCGCGCTGATGTTGCCCGTTCGGTTGCCCGTGGCGCCGTTCGAGGCCAGGACGGTGCGGTCGAACATGTTGGTGAGGTTCAGGTACTGGCGTCCTGGGCCCGGCAGGGCCGGTCCCGGCTTCCAGGAAGGAGTGGCCTCGTTCATGTCGATGATGTCCACCGAGTTGGTCGGCGCCGCTCCCCTGTCGATGTACCCGCCGCCGGCGATCATGAAGCGCTGGTTCTGTGCGGGCGGCAGGAGCACGGAGCCCGCGTGGTCGCGCAGGTCCTTGTCCCGGAGACCCTGGACGTCGGCGATCTGCGCCGTCCGCCAGTTGTAGAGGGAGGAGCCGCTGCCCGGGCGCTGGTCACCGAAGGTGTGGGCACCGGTGTAGAAGAGGCGTCCGTCACCCAGGAGGAACATGTGGGGGTACTCGCCCCAGTAGCTCCAGGTCTGGGGAACCTGCGCCGTCGGCAGCCAGGAGCTGGTCGGGGTGTTGAACATCTCGGTGGTGTGCGCACCGTATCCGCCGGCCTCGTCGGTGAGACCACCGCCCATCCAGACGTTGCCGTTCTCCAGCTTGGTCAGGGTGGGGTACCAGTGACCCTCGTTGGCGTCGTTCGTCCGGGTGAACTGGTTGGTGGCCGGATCGAAGATGTAGGAGGAGCGCAGGCCCTTGAATCCACTGATCGGCGTCCACCACTCCTTGGTGCCTCCCTGGATGAGGATGCGGCCGTCGGGCAGGGTGACGTGCCCGGCGCAGAACATGTCCTCCGGGGTGGGGACCTGGATCATCGCGCCGGTGGTGGGGTTCCAGACATGCGTGGTGAAGGAGCCGGCGTCGAAGTTCGCCTCGTCGTTGCCCGACCCGGCGATCACCAGGACCCTGCCGTCACGCAGCAGTGTCTGGTGGATGCCGCGGTTGGGCAGGGTCACCGAGGCGATCTGCCACTCACCGGTGGTGGCGCGGGGGTCCGCGGGTGCCGGCGTGGTGGTAGGTGGCGTGGTGGGGGGCGTGGTGGTGTTGGTCGTGGGCCGCAGCGTCCATCCGGTGGACATGACGGTCCCGTTGCCCACGGCAGCCATCCCGAAGGACACCCGGGTGGTGCCGGCCGGGAGCGCGGGGAGCTCGGCGCTGACGCTCGTCCAGCCGGTCGCGGCGGGCCGCGGCCGCAGGGTGGTCCAGTACTCCCAGCCACCCGTGGAGGTGGCGGTGAACAGCGGGATGGCGTTGGTGGCCACGGTGGACTTGTACTGCACACCGAGCGTGTACTTGGCGGCCGGGTCCACGGTCGGGGCGCACCCGGCGGCGTCCGAGGCCATGATCTTGGCGTCGCCGCTCTGGTAGCCGGTCACCGTGTAGGCGAAGCTGCGGGTGCCGGCCGGGGAACCGGCCGGGACGTCCGTGGTGGACAGCGCGGCAGTACGGTTGTGCACGCCCCAGGAACCGTCCACCCAGCAGGCGGGCAGATTCGCGCCCGTGGTGTGGTTGCCGTTCGCCACCAGGTTGGTGGCGGTGGTCGGCGTCGCCGTCGGTGTTGTCTGGGGTGAGGGCTGGGCCGACGGCGAAGCCGAAGGAGTGGGGGTCGGCTGGGGTGCAGGTGAGGCCGACGGCGATGGAGATGAGGTCGGCGTCGGCGAGGGGACCGGCGTGGGCTGCGGCGCGGCGCCGGTGTTCAGGGTGATCGTGGTGAACCCCGTGAGGCCCGGCGTGCCGAAGTCGGTGCGCCACTCGTCGTCGTGGGTGTGCGCCTGGACGCGGTAGGTACCGGACGGGAGTGCGTACTGGCGGGGCGGGCCGTCCGGGAGCCGCGGGGGCTGGTCTCCGTCCCCTCCCACGGCGATGGTGCCATTGGCAGGGACGGTGAAGCGGGCCTGGAACGTGCCGTCGGCGGCGGTGCCCGACGCCGGGACGGTGGACACGCCGATGTTGATCATGTCGTCCACGTTGTTGGGGTACTGGTCCGAGAAGTCGGTGGGGGCACCCTTGGTCTTGTCCGCGTACAGCCACCACTCGACCTGGCGCACTCCCGCCGTCGGGCCGCTGGGGCCGGGGGTGTCCTTGACGGTGGCGCTCAGCTGCATGGCCTGACCGGCGGTGAAGGTGGCGTTGCTCGCGGGCGCAGTCAGGGTACCGGTGGGCAGGGCCGCCTGCGCGGCGGAGGGAAGGGCCACCAGGGCTGTGGTGACGAAGCCGACGGCGATCAGGGCTGCTGCAATACGGGGACGACGTCGTCTCATGCGATTTTCACTCCAACGGGTTCAGCGGGATCAACGGGGTCCACCGGGGCAAGGGCACCGGGGACGAGGGAGGGGGCCACGGGCACTTCGGTGGAGGGGCTGCTCTTGTAGACGAACCGGGACGTGAAGGTGAAGCGCGCCAGGAAGGCCACGGCCAGGGTCAGCGCCTGGGCCAGGACCCCGGGGACCTGGAGCATCTCCACCAGGAGGATCAGCACCGGGATGCGGGCCAGGGTCTCCAGGTTGTTGAAGCCGAAGCTGATGAGGAAACGCTGGTACAGCGGCCGTTGGGCCTGCGTGCCGTTGAAGACCACGCGCTCCTGCATGAGGAAGTTCGTGACGATGGTCAGTTCGGTGGCAATGATGGCCGCCGGCAGGTAGTGGGTGCCGGCGCCGAGCAGCAGCGCCATGATGCCGAGGTTGAGCACCGTGCCGATCACGCCCACCCCGGCGAACCTGATCATCCTGCTGGAGAGCAGGTCGGCCAGACGGCGTGTGACCGTGACCGGTGTGTTGGTCGGGACCATGGACATTCCTTCAGGTGGATGAATCCGTCGACCCGGCGAAGCGCAGTGGCATGTCCGGGTCGACGAGCGAGGAGCACGTCCGAGACATGCAGAAATGGCGCTGGCCGTCATTGGCTGCGCGTCCGGGCGCTGGGGAGAGCGGGGTGAGAGTCAGGGCTCAGTCGCAGCGGACGAAGTGCCGATATGACTGATCCGTCCCGCCGGCTCCCCCGCCCGGTGAGGGGCGAAGTTCGAAGTTCGACGTCTCCGCGGGAACCTGATGATGGGTTCGGCAGTGCGGAGTTGTCGGTGCGTCGACGGGCAGAGCGATCTTCGGCGGTGAGATGGTCTCTCGGTACCGAATTTCGTCCCACAGCAAAAATATGGGGAGTTCCAAGCAGACTCACGAGTGGTTGACACCCGAACTGGGACTCATCTACCTGTGCGGTGATGCGTCAGGTACGTGCTCCGCGCTGGCGGTATCGAGGGTATGGCGTATTAATTACTTGCCCGGTACTCAGTGGCGGAACATATGTGAGGTGGCGCACCTCGATCGATGCAGCAGAGAAGGTCATGACCCAGCCTGCAGTACTGATCCACTCCTAGGGCTGAGTGCTTTGGGGATGCGGTGGTTCACGTGGTGTTCCCGGCCCTCCGCACGCGGTTCAGGGACATCCAGGACTGCAGTTCGCATGTCCTTACGCCCTCCTACTACGCGGTGCCATTTCTGCTGCGCAGCACCATCGAGGAGCAGCAGTGCCCAGCTGCATGGGAGGTGTCCCGGTTGAATGCGCGCCGTGCACCTGAGCACCCAGGACCAGGAGAGGATCACTCCAGCCCTCCGCGCGGAGCTGCAGCGTCTGGGGTTCCCGGGGTGGGTTGACTACGACTTCGTGGAGTTCAGCGCCAACATCGTGATGTTCGTGCCCTTCGGCGTGTTCTTCGTGCTCCTGGCCCCACGCGGCTGGCGGTGGCTGGCCCCGGCCGTGGGCTTCTTCCTCTCCACCCTGATCGAACTCACCCAACTCGTGTTCCTCCCGCAGCGCGTGGCCAGCCTCTACGACGTCCTCGCCAACACCACCGGCGCCCTGATCGGCACCGGCATCGCCTGGCTCCTGCTCGCTGCACGACGACGGCCGTAGAACGACGCCGGCACCGGCCGAGAGGCGGCCGCACTGACCCCGCAGGATCTGTCGTCGTGGCGGATGTCACTCCGACTTCACCTCCGACTGCGACGGTGCCCCTCGGAGAGCCCGCCCCCACTTACCGGTACCCGGCAAAGCCCGCCACCTTCGCCCAAGCATGGGCTGTCGTGAAAACCTGAGCCGCGCACTTCAACGACTACACCGGGTCCCGGAGGAGGAAGCGATACACCCTCGGACCATCGGCCAACTACCCGTGAACTTCACGACATCCACCAATTAGGGGATCAACAACGCCTGCGACGACCTAGAGACCGGGCTCTCCGAAATCCCGCCAGCAAATGCCGGCATCCTTCGGGCGCCGACATGAACGGACATTATTAAGGTCGCTGCCGCGGCTTCCATCACGAACATCATGGGCAACCCGCCCGGTCGTGAGGTCGCGATCATATAGATGGTAGTGGCACCGAGGCCGTCGGGGACGCGGGGAACATTCTCCCGGTAAATCCTTTAGCCCAGACACCGACTACCACGCTCGTCCTGATTAGAGATGCGACAAGCTGGTACGAGAAGTGCCGCTGCATCAACTGATAGTAAAGAGGCTCATCGTAATTGAGAGTGGAGACAGGGTTTGAAGCCGCCGGATTCGAGCAGCAATTTGGCGATGTAGTGGGTGATATTCCTGAAGCCTAGGGCTGATCCGCGCAGGTGCTCGAGCCGCCCGCTAATCGCCTCCATCGGACCATTCGAGGTACCGGAGCGGTCGAAGGACGAGAGGACATCATTGGCACGTTGTTTGAGGGTTTGGCCGAGTCGGCGGATCTCGATCAGCGCACCGGGCACGCCGGTGGTAACCGCGTCGATGACGGCCCGTATGATTTCTTTCCCCTTCCTCTTGTCGGATCCCCGGTACGCGGTGACGATCCGCTGGTAAACACCCCAGGTCGCCTCCACCTCGACGTGGTCCACCCTCGAAGACAGCGAGGAGGCGCGCTTACTGCTTGTCGGTGAGGAGATGCACGCCGGTATGCAAGGTCCGTCAAGCCTTATAAAGCGGGTCATCGGAACGGCCGCGATGCCCGGTCGTGGTCTGCTGAACACGTTGCCGGCACCGATCCAAACCATCCCTGGCCAACCGCACGACGTGGAACGGGTCCATGACCGGAACCGCGTCGGGAAGTTCTTCCGCGGTGGCGGTCTTAAAGCCGGTGAATCCATCCATTGCCACGACTTTCACCTCGTCCCGCCAGTCCTGCGGACGGGTAGCGAGCCACTGCTTGAATACGAACTTGGAGCGGTCTTCGACCATGTCCAACAGGTGTGCCGGGCCCGTCTTCTCGCGGATTGGCGTCAGATCGATGATCCTGGTCACGAACTTGTCGCCCTTACGGGTGTGGCGCCAGACGTGCTCGTCCACGCCGATCGCGCTCACCCGATCGAACCGGTGCGGATCATCAATCAGGACGCGCTTGCCCTCGGTCAGAACAGCGGTGTTCGCGGTATGCCATGACACGCCGCGACCGGCTGCGACGCGGAAGGCCGTGAGGTGATCGACAACAATTTCGAACAGCGCCCATGTCAGTCCGCGGCGGGGGAGCTTCGCCCTCCACTCGGCTGCTTTCGAGGTGTCCTGCCGCCAGGTGCACCCGCAGTGCTCGCACCGGTAGCGGCGTACCCAAATCAGCAAGGTCGTGGGTCGGTAGCCGAAAAGCTCGTGAGCGAGCCGGCGCGTCACCGTGTCTTTCGGTGCTCCTTCGGCACGACACGTACGGCACCACCGATCAGGTTCAAGGACACGACACTTGAGCACCGCGCGATCCGCAGTCACGAGTTGGCCGATGACTTCGAGACCGAGCTCGTCGAGGCGGCAGAACGTGGTGAGGTCAGGGCGAACGAAGGTAGCGTTAAGCACGTCGAGGTCTTCCGAATGGGCAGTGTGAAAACTTCCATCATCGGAAGGCCTCGACCTGTATGCCGCCTTCGACGCGCCCACCCCGCTTATGTCGACGGCACCCGGCCTCCACCCCCAATTACGAAGAGCCGACAAAGAGATGACCTACCCTTCACTGAATAGGGGCATTTCGTCGTCGATTACCGGCTCCGCACCCTCTTCGCCGCATCGAGTATGAGGAGGCAGTCTTCACGAATTTTTCTGGACAGGAGCACAGCGCCGCTGAGGAAAAATGCGATGAAGAGGGCAAGAATACCTATGTGCAGAAAAGGATCCATGTGATTAAGCAGCAGAAATGAGATCGGGACAGTAATGAGTGTCATAACTGAATACAGTAAGGCGGGGCGGAAAGTTATACGAATCAGGGCCGCACCGTCCACGCCCGTCTTCGGTATGGCATAAACGCTGTTGAGGATGAAAAGTGTGATCTGGCCAGCAGATGATCCGATTGCTACACCAATTGGCCCCCATATCACCCCAACGGTCATCATCAAGAGCATGAGTGTCCGGCCTATGAGGCTATAGCGTAGTTGTAGTCCCGTGTACGCCTTCGCGAGAAAGATCCAGTAGTAGACAAAGCCGAGGGCCTGGACGACTCCACCCACTGCGAGCACTATAAATATGCCTTTGGCTTCATCCCACTGATCGCCGAGCATAATGTCGATCAGTGGGTTGGCGACACAAGCGAGAGCGAAGAAGAGCCCGCCGAATGTATATGCCAGGATCAGCTGAGCTCGCTGGGCGTACTGGTCGAAGCGAGGGTCATCCTGCAATCTGGATAGTACGGGAAGAGCCACCCTCGTCATAGGAGCGCCAATCTGCAGAAGCGGCAGTCTGAATAGTTGGTATGCCCTGTCATAGATACCAAGGGCCGAGGAGCCCGCGATACGTCCGAGGAGGACGCTGTCCGCATTAGACGTGACGTAGGTGAAGATTTGCACGCCAAGAGTGTTCGCGCCAAACCCATACAGACTCCGCATGTTCGTATTGCGGCGGGGCAGTCCAGGTAGCCACCCAGCCGCGGGAACCAACACCAGGAACGTGATTGAGGCGATAACCACTTGTTGAGCAACCAAGGCCCAATATCCAAATCCGTTTAGCGCGATAACTACGGCTACACTGAGCGCAACCGCTTGGGCTGTAACGTCCGCGGCTGCAAGCCATTTGAAACGGAACTTAGATGAGGCTTCGGCGCGGAACTGGGCTGCAAACGCGTTGAGAACGAAACTGATTGACGCTACTTGGGTGACTGCGATTAATTCAGGTCGATTATAGAAGGAAGCAATGGGTCCAGCTAAAAAGTACACACCAGCACCGAGCAACGACCCAAGTCCCACATTTGTCCAGAAGAGGTTTGATCGCTGTGCATTCGTAAGGGTCTGGCTCTGTATCGCTGCCATAGATAGGCCGAAATCACCGAGAACGGTAGCGACGCCAATGATGGCGATAACCATGGCGTACATGCCAAAGTCATCGGGGGCTAGAAGCCTCGCAAGTATGCTGACAGACACAAGCTGGATGAGAAAACGGAGGGCTTGTCCGGTGAAAGTTGCTCCTGCCCCTCGTGCTGCGCTTGAAGCGAGACTCACTGTTCGATCATGCAGAGATGCCGGGCTTCATCTCTGTTTCGTCCTTCGTAGGTTCTCGCTCGATTGGGCCACTGTAGTAGTCGCACCTCCAAGAACCGGGCTCCCGGTACATGATGAAAGTATGGTGCTTCCGGCCGCGGCAGATTTTTCAGCCGATCGATGATGTTGAACACGCGGTACCTACATCCTCCGAGACGTTTAAAATGTCAGCAACACGATATAGGAAGTTGCGTCACCGCTGAGCGAGGCCGCGCTGCCGCAGTGCGAAAATGCGGCCCCGGCGTGCTTCCCAGAGGACACCGATCTGGATGAGAGTATGGACACATGCGCGTTTCTCCCTCGGCTTCGACACCACAACATAGGGAAAGTTCGAAGTTCCAGACCCTCTTAGTTGCACTGGCGTTCCTCATCGCTTCATCCCCGATTGTATTCAGGGACCGACCAGATGCTTTCAATCTCGCGATGGGCTTGATTACTGGCTTGCTTCTCATCTCGGCAAGGCTCCGACTTCGAACCACGGCGGGGCTTGTCCTGTTCGGAGCATGGGCGGTGCTTAGTCTCACGTGGTCCTACGATCTTGCTACTTCCCGTGATGAGATCGTTGCCCTTCTCCTAATTTTGGCTGCCGCTGCCGCTGCCGCAAGTTTCGAACATAGAACAATCATCCGCGGCTTACTTTTTGGAAGTGTAGGCGCTGTACTCGCCAGCTGGGCAACAGGATTACTGATACCGAGTCAGGGAAGGTCCATTGCGTTCGGCGGCGCACTTGTCGGGATCTACGCGCACCGGAACTTTCTCGCCTCGGTCTCCGCCGTGGCACTTGCCCTCTCTTTGGCAGCAATCCTGAACGCATCTAGTCCCAAGTCTCGAAGGAGGGCCCTCATGGCCTTCTTTCTAGCTGGTACGGCAAGTGTCGCAACCCTCAGCGGGTCTGCTGGCGTCCTAACCGTCGTTGTGGTCGGACTTAGCTTGCTGCCGTGGATAGGGCGGAAAATGGGTCCGGTTGGCCGTGTAGCAATTTTACCGCTCGGAATAATTGTAGTGATTACTAGCGGAATCTTACTGGTGCAGTCCCTTCCTCAAATTAGCGCAAGTGTCGGTCGGAGCGCCACGCTGACAGGAAGAACTGATATTTGGGCAATCGTTCTCAATGTCTGGTCAGAAAGGCCCTTTACCGGGTACGGATGGGGCGGAGTTTGGAGGGGGCAGATTGGGGATTGGGTTCGAGCAATTTTCGGATTTGATACAGCACTTTCGGCCCATAATGGCTACCTCGACGTTCTGCTCCAGCTTGGTATTGTCGGCGCTAGTATCGTCGCGCTCCTGTTGCTGGGATCGATTATAAGATCGTGTCGCCTAGCCTTTAGTGACTTGCAGTATGTATGGCTTCCGCTCGTTTTGGGCGCTGTTCTCGTCAATAGCTTCTCCGAGTCTCAGCTAACGCGACCGATTGGAATCTTCCTTATCGCACTCGTCGCAGCGATTAGCCGAGTGGAGATCCGAGCCCGGCGGAAAGCACCGCTAGTGAAAATGGCAGCGGTCAGGGGTAGTACGGCAATGCCAAGAACCCGTATGACGCGCGCGCGTCCCAGATAACTACCACACCAGGTAGGGGAACTAGGTGTTGCGGTCATGACGTTGGTGACGCGCAGAGAGGTCTGGATATGAAGAAGGGGTGGGGCCCCGAGCGCAGGATGGAAGTACCTCTATGAACATCTGCGTGAAGGACCTACCCCTCATGACCCACGCTAACGCCCCACTGACTCCGGTCGGAAGGCTACCGACTGGTCGAACGCTGCCGGGACCGCCCCATCCCCCGCGTCGCCGCGGAATCGGGCATAGCCGCCAGACAGTGACGAAGTGGGTGCACCAATACAAAACACTCGGTAAAGCTGGTCTGCTCAATCGTTCCAGTGCACCTCACACCAGTCCCACCCAGACACCTGAGGCTGTGGTGGAGCGGATCGAGGAGCTATGCCGGGAGCACAAATGGACGGCGCATCAGATCCACCGCGAACTCGTCCGAGAAGGACACCGAATCTCACCGGTCACCGTCGCCCGATGGCTACGCTGGCTCGGGATCAACCGCCGGCGCGACATCGACCCCACCGGCGCCACCAACCGCTCGAGCACCAAGATCACCGCCCGGTATCCAGTCCTCATGATCCGCGACATGAAGAAAGTCGGCTGGATCTCAGACGGTGGGGGCCGGCGGATCCACGGGCGAGGATCAGAGGCCGCGAAGGCAGCCGCCCGAGCCAAGACCAAAGCTAAGACCAAGAACACCCGGGCCGGGTACGTGTATCTTCACTCCACCGTCGACGGGTTCTCCCGCCTGGCATACACCGAGGCACTCCGAACGAGACCGCGGCGACGACCATCAGGTTCTGGGCCCGGGCGAGGGCGTTTTTCGCCGCCCACGGCGTTCTCCGGATCATCTGTGTCGTGACTGACAACGGGTTCAACTATCGGGCGAAGAACTTCACCCGGACCATCCTCAGCACCGCGGCCCACCATCAACGGATCCGCCCTCACACGGCTAAGCACAACGGCAAAGTCGAATGCTATAACCGCACCCTCACCGAGGAGCTTCTCTATGCCCGGGATTGAGTATCAGAAACCCAACGCACCATCTCAATCGACATCTGGAATGTCGATTACAACTACCATCGAGCACATACTGCGATCGGGAACCGCCCACCAGCTTCACGCCTCCACGACGGCATCACCAATGTCATGACACAGAACACCGAGGGGTTGCTTGCATGCGCCTATGTCAATACCTTCCCGCGAGGTTTCTGGCCGAAGATCCCCCAGCTGATCAACACGCTATGGCGTGTTACTAACTCGAAGAGAACCGGCAGGAAGATTGCTAGTAATAAGCACACCGCAAACATAAGGCCGTTGTCCTCAATGCCGAACCGTCCAAGAACTACCCGGGCACCCGCTGAGCCAAAAACATGGAGTAGGTAAATGCCGAACGCGAATGGCCCAAGCCATGTAAGAAAACCGACTTGTATGCGTTCACGGACGAGGACAAGCAAGGTGACGGCGAGAATGCCTACGGCAAGGCTGATTACTTTAAAAGCTGGGGCAGCTATGTTGATGTCGCCCAGTAGAGCCCACAACCGGACCGCGAAGATGGCCCCAAAGGCCACACCTAACGCGATCACGACGGAGGATCTGGTCGGCGAAGCAAAATAATGCAAACCGTAACCAAGTAGAAAGAACGGAAGGAGTCGAGCGGCACCACCAATACTGAATAAATTGATGCTTGTGGGCACCATGACGAAGAGTACTGAGGTGGCTAGGATCGCTACGACTAACTGTCGGCGCTTCTTCAGAAGGTTGAGCGCACTGAGTAACCCTACTACCAGAAAAATCAGGAAGATTGCTTGCACGAACCAAAGGTGTTCGTTGCTGAAGAAAAAGACGCGCCAGTACTCAGACGGTTCAGGCTTTGCGTTCGTATCAGATACAACTAGCTGGACGAAGAAGAAGAGTGTGCCCACTGTGATCATCGGCACGAGTAGTCGTCGAGCTTTTCCTCTTATGAGACGGGGGTATCCACCGAGGGTGCTCAGTGGCCGATAAGCATAAATGAAGCCGGACAGAACCGTGAATAGCGGCATCCGAATATCCTCGAGCGCCTGATAGATTAGCCGCCACCCAGACCCATCTGCGGCTTCGAGACCGCGGCTCGCTGAGGATCCAATTACGTGACCCGCGACCATGAGGATTACCGCCAGACCTCGCAGAGAGTCGATCGACGTATTTCTGTTCGTGGTGTGAGACCGAGTGAGCATGCTCGCCATGAAGATTCCCCGAGTAGTGAGACCTGAGACTGATAGAATTATGCCCCACCTTTCGCCACAAATTCGGCTTAAGACAGTGACACGCTGCACTCCCTTCGCAAAGGTGAGTACTTTTCGTGATTTCCGGAGCCGGTTTGGCGCATCCCTACCCGATGTCGGAGGGGTAAGGATACGGTAGAGATCAAGAACATCGACGGCCCGATCAGAGGTGTAGCGCTGGCCGTGCCTGGAGTCGTTGACCCTGGAGCTTCTAGGCGCACAAGGAGACGACGTGAATCGGGACAGCGCCCGATTATCGTGCCCACCCACGACGCCGACCCCTGCGCGCCTCGTCGCGTTTGGGGTTCTCACCCTCTACAGCGGAAATACCCGGTTGCTACCGGAGCCTGTTGAAGATGTGCTCTGGACGACGGAGAGTGCTCCACCGATGTAGGTGGACCTGATCTTTCCGATGGACAGGACCGCAGGGAGGCATGGAGCGCATGCTGCTGTCGGAAGAGCTGCACCAGCCATTCAACATTACTGAGCGGACAAATCGCGGAAACCCTTCTCCTGAAACTTTTACGTAATTATCGTTCAAGCCTCCCGTACGCGCCGGTAGCCCATTAGTACACTCGTGAGGTCTGAACACTTCTCTTAAGGGATTGAACACCTATGCGTAGCCATGACCGATATGCGGGAAGGTTCGCCGAGCCGGCGCCGACCATCGGCGGAGCGCCATGATGTCAGTAGCAACGGATGCGCGTGAGCCCTTCCGCATCCTCACCGTGTGCACCGGTAACATCTGCCGTTCCCCCATGGCCGAGCGCTTCCTGCAATCACACCTGGACGAGCAGTTCCCGGGTCAGTTCGTCGTGGAGAGCGCAGGTACCGGTGCGCTGGTCGGCAACCCGATCGATCCACAGGTGGCGGAGTTCATCCGCGAGTCTGGAGCCGACCCCGAGCACTTCTCGGCGCGCCAACTCACTCCCCAGATTCTCGAGCGCCAGGACCTCGTCCTCGCGCTTTCCCGGGAGCATCGGAGCAAGATTGTGGACATGTCTCCCTTGATGCTCCGGCGGACTTTTACCGTTCGCGAGCTAGCCCGGCTCCTTCCGGTGGTACGGCTGAATGAGACCCTTCACGGGCCCGACCGCTGGGCCTCCGCACTACCGAAGGCACTGCGTGCCCGTTCGGCGCAGAGCGGAGACGCGAAGGACGACGATGTCATCGACCCGTACAGGCGAAGCGCGGACGTCTACGAACAGATGCGAATAGATCTGTCCGAGGCCCTGACGGACATCACAGCGTCGCTCCTGCGGTGAGGTGATGCTCAGGAGCACGGCCTTGAGGGAGTACCTCGACAGCGGTTCCAAGGTTTATGCCCCGTTACACAATTTTCTTTCGAGCCTCCCCGAGTTGCCGCTGACCCGTAGATACACTCGTGGGGTCTGGGCACTTCTCTCGAAAGATCAATATCTATGCGTATTTCCGTGATCGGTTGCGGCTACCTGGGAGCAGTGCACGCAGCGTGCATGGCTAAGTTGGGGCATGACGTGGTGGGTATCGATGTGGACCCGCGGAAGATCAGTGAGCTGCAATCAGGCCGCGCACCCTTCTTCGAACCAGGCCTCCCCGAACTCCTCGATGAGGTGCTAGCCACCGGACGTCTCAAGTTCAGTGCCGATATGGCTGACGCCAAGGGCGCCGAAGTGCATTTCCTCTGCGTAGGTACACCGCAGCGCAAGGGCGAGTATGCAGCGGACATGCGCTATGTGGACGGAGCCTTTTCCTCCCTCCTCGATTCTCTTGAGCCGGGCAACGTGGTGGTGGGTAAGTCCACCGTGCCGGTAGGTACCGCCGCACGCCTGGCCGATGATCTTGCCGAGCGGCACCCCGACGCCGTGCTGGCCTGGAACCCGGAATTCCTCCGTGAAGGCTTCGCGGTGAAGGACACACTCTCCCCCGATCGCTTCGTGTACGGCGTACCAGCTGGCGCAGCAGGAGAACGGGCGACGGCGGTCCTAGACGAGGTGTACTCGACACCCCTCTCGCTCGGTACGCGCCGCCTGACCTCCGACTATGCCACCGCGGAACTGGTGAAGGCTGCGGCCAACTCCTTCCTGGCTACAAAGATCTCCTTTATTAATGCCATGGCCGAGGTGTGTGAGGTGACCGGCGCAGACGTCACCCTGCTGGCAGATGCCATCGGGATGGACGAGCGCATAGGCCGGAAGTTCCTCAACGCCGGCGTGGGTTTTGGCGGAGGTTGCCTGCCCAAAGACATCCGTGCCTTCATGGCACGTGCCGGTGAGCTCGGCGCAGATCAGGCTCTCACCTTCCTCCGAGAAGTCGACGACATCAATGTTCGCCGCCGTACCCGCACCGTGGAACTGACCCGCACCTTGGTGGGCGGTTCACTCCTAGGCAAGCGGATCGCAGTGCTTGGCGCAGCGTTCAAACCCGATAGCGACGATGTCCGTGACTCCCCCGCCCTCAGCATCGCAGCGCAGCTGCAACTGCAGGGAGCAGACGTCACGGTAACAGACCCGGAAGCAATTGAGGGAGCACGACGCCGTTTCCCAGAGCTGATGTACGAGGCGGACCTGATGCAGGCAATTCATAAAGCCGATGCATTGCTGCTGCTCACGGAGTGGCAGGAGTACCGCAACCTCGCACCGGAAGCAGCCACTTTGGCCGTCCACACGAGGAACATTCTCGACGGGCGCAATGTCCTCGATCCGGCGCGATGGCGTGCCGCTGGATGGAACTATAAGGGAATTGGTCGACCCTAACATCAGCAACGCCAGATACACGCAAGCCCTTCCGCCTCCCAACCACCTGCGCTGGTCAGATCGGACGCTCACCTACAGTGGAATGTTCACAAAACGTGAATGAATGCGTACTTCCCGACCAATTCGTTATCGATCCACTCGATGATTAGGTGAACACCGTTCCGTACTGATGCGCTACAATTCTCAGCCTTAGGTGAACACGAAGAGCACATTCCCTAAAATACGCGAATAATGATGGTAAAACATGTTTCTACCAGGAAGTATGAATAACAACTCAACTCCTCGAGCCGCACTGGAGGTAATATCACCCGTTACCCAAACTCGTTTCCATCACAGTAGTAATCGACGACAAACAAATCTCGCAAGCTTTATTGGTTCGACGAAATACCGTTTGCCCAAGCGTCGAGGAGCAAGAGCAACTCTATAGGCCCATTCAAGCCCGAGGGAGCCAATCCACCTAGGCGCCAGTCGTTGCGCCCCACCTAAGTAATCAAACAAACCTCCAACGTTGGCGAAAGTCGCGTTTGGAGCAAGGTCCAAATTTTTAACGATCCACTGTTCCTGAAACGGCATCCCCATACCCACCAACACCAGATCGGCACCTCGCAAAGCCTCCGTCAAAGAAACTTCCGGACCCTCTGAACAAAAACTGAAATCAAAGCCATCGTAAGCTAACCAAGACATGTTTGCCGTCCTGCTGTTAACGTTCAACGAAGCCTTTGTAGCAGTATGAGCAGAACCACCAACTGCAACCACTCTAATACTAGAATCCAGTTCTATTAGTGGAATAACCCAGTCCGTACTTCCAATACGCCGCTTACTCTCTATATGCTGGCTCGCACCAATCATCGCAAGAACCAGGACTGGAAACCCGTCGACAAGCACAACGTCGGCACCCTCGCAGTAAGCACGAAATTGCGAATTTACTTCGCGTAAGTACAAGCCGTGAAGATTGAGATTCGCAATAATTCGCGGCGCCCGCCCATTCTCCGCAAAAAAATCTAGTACCTCTGTTGCTGACATCGGATGAACTTCACCTAGGCCAAGCGGTAGACTCACTGCTTCTAGACCTGCCCCACTCAAATTTTTTTTCACTTGAGTCAACCGTTCTGTATCACGAGATCCATGACCGGTTTTACTCGCTGAGACCAAGAATGTTCACGCCAGACACGCTGCTGCATATTTGCTGCTTGTAGCTGTAAAGCATTCTTACTGGAAATAACGCGCCTTAGGGCATTCTGTAGTGATGACTCACCTCGATCGAAACATACTACAGAGTATCCCTCATCCTGTAGTTGCGATGTTGTCTGATGTTTCGAAGCCAAAATAATACGACCCGCTGCGAGATACTCCCAAAGTTTAAGCGGTGAGAAATAGACACCATTTTCACTTTCGTGACCCGCATAGCACACATCAACTTCGGAAAGGAACAAAGCGACGTCATCTGGATGGATGCGACCTTCAAAAACAACTCGATCCACCAAACCTAATTCAGTAACTAGACTTTGCAACTTGGCGAGTTCAGGCCCACCACCCGCGATTCGAACCGAAACGGAGGCGAACTCGGGCCGTTTAATTGATTCCAGTAGGAGGTCGACCTTTTGCCAAGCGTAGAGCGTTCCAAGGAAGCCGATAATAGTTTTCTTATCATCTACCTCTTTTGGTGCAAACATTGTCAGCTCAGCCCTATGCTGATGCGGTTCATGATCAACGCCATTCTGAACTACAATAATTTTAGACGGAGTAATTCCGTGGACCTGTATGATTTGATCCGCAAGCGCTTTCGTGACAGCCACAATGGCGTCCGCGCGCTCAAGTGTTTTCCGCTCCATGATTAGTGCAAAGCGCTTACTAGATGTAACACGTCGTTCACTCGTTGACTCGATTGCGAGGAGTGCGTTTACCTCAAGTACCCAAAAACCTTTTACTTGAGCCCTAACCGCAGAACCCAGCTCCTGGTAGAGCGCGTACCGCTCGTACATTAAATCGTACTTTGATGTGGCTGTTTTAGAATGTAGCCGCATCCGACTCCGCCATCTGAATGCTATCCGTCCAGCATCAGCTATCAAGATTGTCCACCTGCTCGAGGACATCCGCTTCTCGGACCCCTCGCTATGAATTGAGCTGGGAACGAGATCGCCGACAATGAACTGGTCGACTTTTGATCCGTGACTCTTCAGACCGTTAATCACACCCAAAATATGAGACCTCGGTCCTAAGCTCTCCGTGGAGGCCTTTGTCGAAAGCCTGGGAGCGCCTGACAAATACAAAACGCGCATATATTTCCTACTACCTTTGAAGCCACGTCGTCGGCGGCTATTTGTCAATTCAGGATTCTCGTGACCAGAGCGTTCCCAATAGGGAGCTGTGCTACGGCTATCACTTCATCCCACTGTAAACGCAAGCCTCAGGTACAAACGCAAGCGGCTCGGCGTGTCTGCCCCGAAACTACCGGTGATCTCTGTAATGGTGTCATGGCAGATGAAGTCTTGATGAGAATCGAAGGCAGTCATTCGAGCCGTGTAGGTCCACACCTTACCGATCTCTGCTCGTATGATGATGTAAAGGTGCATATGCACTAGAGAACGATCGGGAAGGTCTTCCGCCATCGCCAACTCCAGTTTCAGATCTAATTTTGTAGTGCTCATGTCAACTGCACCTCCTGGTGCAACAACGAAATTTGTGGATCAGATAGTGCGCGAAGCGCCTTCCGCTGTTCAATTTAAGTACTTCAGTTGGAGAGCCGCTCTATTTGGGCGTTATGACTTATTCCATGTCCATTGGCCCGAGTACCTTGTTCGGCATAACAATCTGCTACTGAGGGCGTTGAAGCAGCTACTTTTTCTTACTTTTGTTACTCGATTGATCGTAAAACAAGTACCTGTTGTGCGAACTTTCCATAACCTACAGCCTCATACGCCTGGTTCAAGAATAGAGAATCTTCTACTAGTAATTCTGGAGAAGAGAACATCTGTATACGTAGTGCTGAACGAAACAGTACTTCCTGCTGGGAGTAAACCCACCGTGTTGATTCCTCATGGCCACTATATTAAAACACTTCCCGGAAGCGAAGTAGAACCCATACCTGGAAGAATTGTCTATTTTGGTAGAATAGAACCATACAAAAATGTTGACGGCCTCATCGAGCAATACAAGAAAGCTCGTCGGGCTATGTCTCTCAGCGTCGTTGGAAAAGCTAGTGCATTGATGCAAGAATCGCTGATGATGAAGGCAAAGGGTAATTCGAGTATAGTTTTCAAATTTGGCTTTGTGTCGGACCAGGAAATGGTCGACGAAATTTCGCAAGGAGAGGTCGTAGTTCTTCCTTACAAAGAAATGCATAACTCAGGCGTACTCCTCGTTGCGCTGTCTTTGGGCAAACCCGCCTTGGTTCCTCGAACAGCCGCTAACGTCGCCTTATCAGAAGAGGTAGGACAGCAATGGCTAACTCTTTTTGACGATGAGTTGCAGCCTTCAGATATAGACCGAGCTCTGCAACACGCTCAAAATTTGCATGGTTCTAAACCTCGGCTTGTACGCCGAGACTGGGATAATATTGCTCGAAGTTACTTTCATGTTTACAAATCGATTCTACCGGAAGATGCTGATGAGATTGAGGAAAAGAACGACTGAGCCACCCCTTTTAGCTACGTTCGTCAACCCTAGCGGGCAACGTGACAACTTAGGCGACTCGGTCCTTCGACGCGCATACCTTGACGCACTCAGGAAAACTGGAAATCTTCACATTTATGTGGGTGATAATGAAGACTATGTTTCAGCATTAGGAATTAGGGCAGATGACGTAACTTATCTCTCGAAGAAAAAATGGCTGCTCTCTGCGATCAAGCATCGGAATTCGGGATTAATATTTGCAGCCAATGCTGGAGAATACGTTCTAAATAAACGTTTTCTCGTCAATGCTTCATGGCAGTTTTTTCTCGCCCTGATTGCGAATAGCTCGAAAGGCGGATCGTCTATAGCAATGGGCATCTCGATACGGCCTGGATACTCAAGGACGTCCCTTCGAGTATTACGAGTACTCCTAAAAAGAATTAAAATTGTCAGCTGGCGAGACTCGCTGAGTCGTGACGCTGTTGGCCTAGGAGCAGTTGCACCTGATTGGGCTTTTACTCTTGGAGAACAAGCGTCAGTTTTAGAAGCTTCCTCGGGCCGTCGTAAGGTTGCTATCGCATTACGAGGCGATCGGCCAGCGCCGTCGGAATCGTGGGTTCGAGGCGTTCGAGAATTTGCGTCTGAGAAAGATCTCGATGTTGTCGTCGTGAACCAGATGAGACGGGATAGAGATAGATGTGCAGAATTGGCTGCTCGATTTGATGCGACTACCTTAGATTGGGGAGTTGAGTCACACGCAGAGCACGAGTTAAGGGTCCGCAAGCTATACCGCGAGAGCGTTGTAGTGATAAGCGACCGAATACATGTGTTGATTCTTGGTCTGTCAGAGGGAGCAGTGCCCGTTGGGTTAACTACAAGTGATCCGGAGAAGATTGTTCGAACCTTCGAGGCGATGTCGCCCATAGACTTAGCATGGCGGCCAACTGAAGAAACCTCGCCTGATCAAATCGTAGAGTTCATCAATAGTTTGATTGCGAATAGGTCCCATTTAGTTACGGACTTGGACAACGCTCGTAAGCTAGTTGAGAAAAGTATATCGAAAATTGGCAATTAATTAACAAAGAGCTAGGAGTATTTGACGATTTTGTTTATGTTGATCTGAATATTGCTTGCCTATAGCTACTCATCGCGATCGGGGGTCTAGGTGCAGTTGAGGTCGCCTAGTCGAGCAGGGATCGAGCGACGGGGTATAGAGCTGACGGATTTTGTCGAGGGTTCAGTTCCAAGTTTGCGGTGTTTGGTTTGGGGCCGCTGTAGGGGCGGTTCGTTCCAGCATCTCGAACTTGACTGGGGTCAATTTGCCAAGTGCTCGCTGATGACATCCACGATGGTGCGTCTATTCGATCCAGGTCACGGTCGCTGGCCGGAGGTCCTCCGTCATCTCTCACCGTTGTTGGTGAAGGACATTTTTGCAGAAGTTCGGATAGCGTCTCCATTGCGGCATCTTCACCGCCTGTGTTGACCTGTCCTACGGACCCGTTCAACCTCCTGCTCTTTAGGCGTTTACACGAGCACCTTGGAAGGAAATCGGCTTGCAATCCTCGACCCGAGTGCAGAATCGTATCGACTGGTTCGCGAAGTTGGAATGTGTTCAGTTGTACCCGGCATTGTGGTTAATCGCGGTTGCGGGTTCGTCATGATGATGGACATGAAAGCGGCTACCGCGTGATCCCTTGAGGAATTTCCTACAGCCCTCTCGTACCGAATCACCACGACGACCGCCCGTCACATTCTCGATCTTGCCCGTCTGTTGACTGAAGCCCTCGCCAAAGCGTCCCCAGGGCTCATGCGCAGCCTGTTGCAAACCATGATTAAAACGCGCTGCTCTCGGAGGACGCCGGCGCCGTAGCCGGCGCTCAGTGGGGTCAACCGAGCCCGGATCGTCTGACCTAGCGTGACGAGTACGGGTACCGCGAGTTGGACACCCAGGTCGGGACCTTCGATGTCGCTGTTCCGAAGCTGCACTCCGGCACCTATTCCGCCGACTGGGTCCTCAAGCGGATGAAGCGGGCGGAGTCGGCGCTGATTACCGTGGCTGCGGGCTGCTACCTCGGAGGGCGTCTCCACGTGCCGAATGGAAGCTCGTGAATACCTTGAGCATCAATAGCTTGTCGAGTTCACAGGTCTTCCGCATGACAGCCGAGCTCGACGAGCACTTGAACGACGTCCGCGACCGCTCTGGGTGAGGCAGGCCCGTTCAGACTCCTCGCTGCGGAGGCGCTCGCGATGAAAGTGCTTGAAGGCAAACGGATCATCACCTTGGTGATCGAGGTGTTGCGACGACCGATTGAATTTTGCCTGCGTGCCTCGGTCTCTGTAAAAAGTGACCTGTGTCGGCGGGCCCTGCCGCAGTGTCAGAACCATCTGCAGGGCGTCCTAGATCAGGGTCGGTGCGCATGTGCTTAGCGAGGGCCTAGCCGATTACCCAGCGGCAGTAGGCGTCGATGACGATCGCCAGATACACCCAGGCTTCAAAGGCACAGGTAGGGGATATTGCCAACCTAGATCTAGTTTAGGGCCTCGGTATCTCACCGTCGTTTCACCTTATCCACCGTGTACGCGTTGGCGAGATGAATGACCGTGGTCATACTCCGTTTCTTCGTGCACATCCCGGCCAGGCCCAGCGACGTCATTGCTCTCGCAACGGCCTCCCGGGACACCGCTCCGCCGTCGCCGCGTAAGTCAACCAGGATCCTCGGTGACCCGTAGACCTCATCAGAATCGCCGTCGAAATAGGCGACTTTCTGTTCGATACGAACTCAGCGGGCCTCTATCCGTGAGGGAATGCGCGCAGCCCAGGCGTAGTAGCCGGACCGGGAGACCTCCAAAAGCCGGGCCTGCTTCTGATACTAGATTGGTCTTCTCCGCGCGCATCAGCTCGAATGCTCGACGTTCGTATCCGAGGCTCGCCTTACGCGAAGAAGGACGCTTTTCTGTAAACGCTCGGTCGGGTTTCAAGTTCCCATTCTCCTTACGCAGCTTAGGCAACTCGGCCCTTTTGGACTCGGTTACGGCGCTCTCACCGGTGTCGTTGCGGGCCTTAAAACTGTCTACCCACCGGCCCCAACGAGGCCTCGCGGATACCAAGCTCACGAGCGACGGTCGCGACTGCCCCGCCGGTGTTGATCACCAGCTTCATGGCCTCGCCGTTGTATTGAAGGAGTAAACTCTCGACGTTTCCTTCCCTTAAAGACCATTCACCCTCTTCGAGGTGTCCACCATCCGGGGTCAAGGCCAGGCCGGACGAAGGTAGCGTTGAGCATGTCGAGGTCTTGATCGATGGTGAGCGTGAGCACTTCGATCGTCGGAAGTCCTTGACTATTACCCAAGCCCCGACTGGCCACCCCGATTACACCTGACCCACACACTCAATTATGACGAGTTTCCACGGCTCTTTCTCACCCCGGCATCACCCGGCACCACCCGGCACCACCCGGCACCACCCGGCACGTCATCAGTATCACGACCCGTACCAGGACATAACTAGGCTGGATTTTGCGCCGTAAGAACTGTCCGACCTCCTTGATCCTAAAAGCCGGCTGGTCAGTCGACATCTCCCTCAGCGTGATCATGCGCGACACGCTTGGGCAGAGCCGCACGAACCAAGCGACATTGCGCGGCTAGACTCGGCACGACCTTCCGCCATGTGCGCGGACGTTCTTGGTGATGTACTCGGTCTCGTTCTGGTACTTACCTGTCATTAGCCGAACATCTTGAGAGGTCTCCCTTTGGAGCTGAGTGACTACCTTCGTATCCTGCGCCGCAATTGGTTGCTTATCACGGTCTGCACCGTTGTTGGACTCCTGATCGGCGCATTAGCTTCCTTCATGGTCCGCCCTACGTACACGGCTGAGACCAAACTGTTCATGGCTCTTCAGAGCTCGGGCAGTGTACAAGAACTCCAGCAGGGCAACACCTTCACTCAGGCCCGTGTGCAGTCCTACGTAGACACTGTGAACGAATCGCTGGTGCTTCAGCCGGTGATCGATGCCCTCGGTCTCGACCTTACGACGGGTCAGCTTTCCCAAAAGATCACCGCCACTGCCGATCTCAACACTGTGATCATCACCATCGCCGTGGATGACACCTCCCCTGTTCAAGCAGCTGCGATAGCTCAGGCGACGGCGGACAGCTTGATGATCGCCGTGGACGAGCTCGAGCGGCCTTCGGAGGGCGGGAGTTCACCGGTTACTTCCACCGTGATTGCCCCGGCAATAGCGCCTTCCGAGCCCTCCGCTCCCAACACACCCCTCAACCTAGCCCTGGGATTGTTGGTGGGCCTTGCCCTCGGAGCCGGTGCAGCGGTACTACGCACCACACTGGACACACGTGTGCGTGGCGAGTCAGATCTCCGCCGTGCGAGCGAAGCACCTCTGCTCGGGGGAATAGCTTTCGACAACGATGCGGTAAAGAAGCCCCTGCTCACCCAAGTACCGGGCCAGAGTCCACGTGCTGAGTCATTCCGCCAGATCCGTACGAACCTTCAGTTCGCTCACGTGAGCCACAAGTCGAAGGCAGTGCTGGTCACGTCATCCCTTCCCGGCGAAGGAAAAAGCACGACGGCCACGAACCTTGCCATCGCGATCGCTCAAAGTGGGCAGTCAGTGGTTCTCGTCGATGCGGACCTTCGCCGACCGCGCGTGGACGAGTATTTGGGACTGGAACGTAACGCCGGACTTACCACCGCGTTGATCGGTCGCGCGGAAGTAGAGGACCTGCTGCAGCCGTGGGGCACTGATGAGCTCTACATCTTGACGGCAGGTCAGATCCCGCCGAATCCGAGTGAGCTTCTGGGTTCCGATGCCATGAAGCGGCTGATCACCCGCCTGGAGGAGAAGTTCGATGCCGTGATCATCGATGCACCTCCTCTTCTTCCTGTGACTGATGCGGCTGTTCTCGCTCAGCAGGTGGGTGGGGTCGTCCTCGTGATCGGATCGTCGAAGGTGAGACTGCCGGATCTACAGAAATCCCTTGGCAACTTGGAGATGGTCGAGGCTGATCTCCTTGGAGTCGTGATCAACCTGCTCCCTTCAAAGGGGCCAGATGCCTACGCCTACAGCTACTACTCCTACGAAGCGAAAGAAGCCCCAGCGTTGAAGTCTCCCGGACGAGTGGGACGAGGTAGTTCCAGCAAAGCCTCACCCGATGCTAACGAGAAGGCCCTCAATGCGTCCCCCTCGAGAGATCACTAGAGCTGCGGCACACCACAGGAGTATGGGGATCTTGTGTCCACCGCAGAAGTAGGTAAGAGCTGGGCTCGGCGGTATGCGCGACGGTTGGCGATCATCGATGCTGCCGTGGTGCTGTGGGCAACAGTTGGCGCACTGCTCGTGCGGTTTGGAGTGCCGGAGACTGAACAGCTCGAGGTAGCGTCTCAGCCCTACGTTGTGCTCTCCGTGGTACTCGCAGCTGCCTGGTGGGCGATGCTGTTTCTCCGAGGCACCCGTGAACCAACGGTTCTAGGGCACGGCACGGAGGAGTACAAGCGCGTGGTCAGCGCTTCGCTGATTCTCTTCGGGACCGTGGCCATCGTCAGCTACGCGTTCCAGATAGATACAGCTCGCGGCTATATAGGGATTGCGCTCCCGGCCGGCCTCATCATGTTGCTGCTCTCGCGTACGATCGTGCGCCGCCTCCTGCATATCGAGAGAGCGCGGGGTCTGAGTTCCTTGCAGGTGCTGGTAGTCGGAAGTACCAGTGGAGTGGACCATCTGACCGAGTCGCTGCGAGCTCAGCCCATGGCGGGATACAACCCCATCGGGGCATATCTACCCGGAGTCGAGGGAACGACACACCTGGAGACTGCTCTGGGGCTACCGATTGTTGGTAGGGGCGTCACCTCCGACGAGATCATCGCTGATATCTCCTCTTTCAGACCCGACGCTGTAGCTCTGTCCAGCAGCATGCAGTTGGCACCGGAAACTATTCGTGCCCTTGGGTGGGCGCTGGCAGACCTCGATATCCGGCTCATCATGGCGCCGGCTTTGACGGATATTGCGGGCCCGCGCATCCACACTCGCCCAGTTGCCGGTCTGCCCCTCATTCACGTGTCCACTCCAAACCTGGAGAAGGGTCAGCGCTTCATCAAGCGCAGCATGGACATCGTGGGAGCATCCGCCCTCATCGTTTGCCTCTCCCCAATCCTCATTCTTTTGGCACTCCTGGTACGCCTAGGGTCACGGGGGCCCGTGCTGTTCCGCCAGGAACGCATCGGCACTGCCGGCGGGCGCTTCCAGATGTACAAGTTCCGTTCCATGGTGATGGATGCAGAGGCCCGCCTGGAGCAACTACGTAGCGAGAACCAGGGCAATGAGGTTCTCTTCAAGCTGCAGAACGATCCCCGGGTGACCAAGGTTGGGCGTGTGCTCCGCAAGTTCAGCCTTGACGAACTACCCCAGCTGTTCAATGTGGTGGGCGGATCCATGTCCCTGGTAGGGCCACGGCCTCCCCTCGCGGCGGAGGTCGAGCGCTACGACATCCGCGCACATCGCCGCCTTCTGGTGCGCCCTGGCATGACCGGACTTTGGCAGGTCAGCGGCCGATCTCTCCTGTCCTGGGACGAGACCGTGCGACTGGACCTCTACTACGTGGAGAACTGGTCGTTCCTCGGAGACATCACCATTCTGCTTCGTACCTTCAAAGCCGTGGTCGGTAAGCACGGCGCGTACTAGCTCCCTGAGCTACATCAATACTCAGTAAGGACTCCTTTAATGACTCCAGAGAATGCGCGACGTGGCGGCGAGGAACGTGAAGGCGCCGTGATGTCCGACGTGCCTCGCCGCAGAAAACGATCGTCTCGCCGGCGCAGGTGGTCCGTTCTGATTACACTGCTCGTTCTTCTGCTGGTGATCGCGAGTGGTCTATGGCTTGCGAGCCGCGCACAGCAGGTCCACAGCAGCCTGGAGAACATGATCCAGACGTTGCCCAGTTTGCAGACCGCTGCGCTCGAGGGCGATGTGGAGAGGTCGGTGGCTCTCACGGAGGAGCTCCAGGACCATGCCGACAGCGCTCGGTCCGCGGGGACCGATCCCGTGTGGAAGGCTGCAGGTCTGATTCCTTTTGTCGGTCAGAACTTCACCGCCGTCTCCGAAGTCGCAGTCAGTGCGGATGACGTAATGGATCGCGCCGTCGCCCCGCTGGTACGGCAGTTCGACTCCCTGGACTGGGACAGCCTCACACCCCGTGACGGTCGTATCGATGTCACGCCGCTGGAGGAGGTCTCCCCCACCCTGACGTCTGCCTCGAACACGCTCCAGCTCAGTTATGAACGCCTGAACGGGATCGACCGCAGCCGACTGCTTCCGCAGATCTCCGAGCCACTCCAGCAAGCCGTTGACGCGATGGACGATGCTCGGCAGGCACTGTCCAGTGCAGCCGCTGCCGCGGAGGTCCTACCCCCGATGCTCGGGGCGGATGGACCGCGCACCTATATGGTGCTCATCCAGAACAGCGCGGAGATCCGTGCCACCGGTGGCATCCCCGGCGCGTATGCGCTCATCCGCACCGATGGCGGTGCCATCGAACTCGTGGGGCAAGGAAGCGCCACTGAGATGGGGCGCTTCAACCCACCACTCGACGTGGACCCACAGCAGGCTCAAATCTACTCCTCGCGCCTCGGAGGTTTCCTCCAGAGCGCGAACCTCACGCCTGACTTCCCCACCGTGGCGCAGACCGCCAAGGCGATGTATGAGGAGCGGAACGAGGGACAGCGGGTGGACGGCGTCCTCGCCATGGACGCCGTGGTGCTCTCGAAGCTGCTCGGTGTCACCGGTCCCGTGGAGCTGGATGACATCGACGATCCCCTGGTGGAGCAACTAATCAGCCAGACGGCCCTGCCGGAGTTCCTGAATACGGACAACGTGGTGGACACCCTGCTCTCGGATGTCTACTCGGAGATCGAGGAACCCGAGTTCCAGGACATCTACTTCGCAGCCGTGGCCGGAGAGGTGTTCTCCACCCTGTCCGAAGGTGCGGGAGACAATGCCGGTTTGATCGACGCCCTCACGCAGAGCACCGAGGAGCACCGCCTCTATCTATGGTCGAATGTCTCGGACGAGCAGGCCGTAATCGCCTCCACGCAGCTTGCTGGGGCCGCCACGGGCCCGACCAAGGGTGGCGCCAGCTTCGGCGTCTACTTCAATGACGGTACCGGCGCGAAGATGGACTACTACGTGGAGCGCACGGTGGAGCTCATCCAGTCCTGTTCTCCTGACGACGTCCGCGAGTACACCGCGCAGGTGACTCTGACCAACACTGCTCCCGCAGACGCTGCAACGTCGTTGCCTCGGTACGTGACGGGTGGTGCGGTATTTGGAGTTCCCGAGGGCCATGTCCGGACGAACGTCGTGGCGTACGGTCCCGCACAGGCAGCAGTCGCCGGCGCCCGCATCGATGGTGCGGAGGTACCTCTCGGGTCCTTCCTCCATGGCAACCGGCCGGTCGGCGTGGTGACCACGGAACTCGCCCCGGGTGAGTCGGTCACGGTGGACCTCGCCTTCACGAACGTGGTGCAGACCGATGACCCCGTGCTGAGCGTCACTCCCACTATCCAGCCGGTGAGCGATGTGGTCCAGCCGACGCAGGTGGACGCCTCCTGCGGCTGACCGGGTTCACCGTGGGCAAACCTGCGACGATCATGCGCACGTACTGAGCCTGTTGATGTCGATCCGTGCTACTACCAGCTACTGGACGTTTCCGACAGATTAACTACTCGAAAAAACTACGTGTTCAACTACGCGTGTTACTCGAATGCTGATACCTTCACTACTGGGAACCACAGACTGCTCAGCATTTCTGTAGCCGGCGCAGGCCGGCAGGGGGACCACCGAGGGTCGTCCAGCTGGGGAAAGGCGGGCCGATCTCCTCACATTCGTCACTACATACCTCTTGGGGAGATATCGCTATGCAGAAGACCATCTCGACCCTGGCAATCGCCGGGTCCATCGCATTCCTCGGAGCGGGCGCAGCCCAGGCAGCCGAGTACCCTGCACCCGTAGTTCCCGGCACGGTGAGCAACAGCGTCATCGTCTCCGGTAACACGGTTGTGTTCGGCGGCTCGGGCTTCACCAGCTTCGAGAACGTCAACATCACCATCGTGTACAACGGTGCTCCTCCCGCCGCCTCCGGCGCAGCTGGAGCAGGCCGGGTCGGAGCGGCACGCACCGGCGTGATCGTGCTGAACCAGGTCCTGGCTCCCGTGCAGACCAAGGCGGACGCGAACGGCAACTTCTCGATCCCGCTGACCCTCGGCGAGCCCGGTTCGTACACCCTGACAGCAGTGGGCGCCGAGTCCGGGCGCACCGTCACCTCGGTGGTCACCGTCGTCCCGGCGTCGGCTCCCACGGGTGGTAACACCGGTGGTAACACGGGCGGCACCACTCCCGGCGGAACCACCGGTGGCACCACGGGTGGAACGACCGGCGGCACCACCGCCGGCGGAACCACTGCAGGCGTGAAGGGCGGGCTGGCCAACACCGGCATCGAGGCCTCCATGTTCCTGTGGGGCGCAGCAGGCATCGGTGCTCTCGGCCTGGGTGCCGGTAGCATCGTGGTTGCCCGTCGCCGCGCCGGCGCAGAGGCATAAGCACTCAGCGACTGACGCTCAGTAGTACCTGCTGAAGGAACAGGCCCACCAGGTCTGTTCCTTCAGTGTTTAACTCCGACTTCTCCACTACGCCTCGGACTTCGAGGGCAGCGGGATGACCCCGAACGAGTAGCTCGCGGTGGACACCACGTGCACCACCGAGGACGGCGCGGCTTCCACGGCATCGGCGCCCGTCAGTGCGGACGCCGCGGGCAGCTTCGTCTACACCGCCACGATCGACGCCGCGGGCCAGTGCACGCTCACTGCACAGGGAAGCGCCACCACCCCCTTCACCGCTCAGGTGACCGTCCGGGAACCGGTGGCCGTCGGCGCCTCCGTGCCAGCTACCGCCGATGCGACCTCGGGTCTCGCCGCCACCGGTGCGCCACTCCCCTGCTGGTCTGGGCCGGCGTCGGGCTCGGCGCACTCGGGGTGGGCACCCTCGTTATAGCCACGGCCGTGGATCCGGCAGTGAACGCGAAGAGCCCCCGTACCGGAGTACGGGGGCTCTTTCACAGCTGAGGGCCGGCGGCGGCTGGGGACGAAGTCCTGGTCTCAAGAGAACTCCTACGCCACCGACCCGGTTCAGGGGCCGCACAGAGTGGCAGGTCTCCCCGCGCTGCTCTGTCCAACGGGTTCGACACTACGGGCACCGGAAGCGGCGATCACGAGTAGAGAAGCCCTGAGAATGCTGGGCCACTACTCTAATTAGCTTTCGAAAATACCTGTTCGCTTACATGGCGAGCAGTGAGGGCTCCAGATCCGCGGTGAGTTCCTCGCGCCGGGTGATGCCCAGCTTCACGAAGATCCGGTACAGGTGGCCCTCCACGGTGCGCACGGACACCGTGAGCGCCTGGGCGATGTCCCGGTTGGAGAATCCGCGCAGCGTGAGGACCGCGATCTCCCGCTCCCGCAGGGTCAGCGGGGCACCGCCGGCCTCCTCCCCCAGCTCCGGGAACAGGGCGCCGTCGATCAGTGCGCGGCGGCGCCGGACCGTGGGGGCGAGCAGCCGCTGGGACCGGACGTCGTTGTTCACCCCGTACAGGTCCATGGCCCGGCGGCACGCGTGGGCCGCCAGGACCGGCAGCCCCAGGAGCTCCGCGCGGTCCGCCGCCGCCACGAGCACCTCGGGATCCTTCACCGACCACGACGAGACGATGGTGGTGAGCACCGCGGCCTCCGCCCCCTGCATGGTGCTCGTGATCTGCCGCAGCAGGGTGCCGGCCCGCGGATGGCCGAGGGTGAAGGCGAGGCCCAGGATGTCCTTCTCGCAGGTGATCCATCCGCGGTGCCGCGCCTCGGCCGCGCCGGACAGCAGGGCACGCGGACCGAGCGAGGGGTCCAGCAGCGTATTCGCCGCCGCCGCGTACGCCCGGCCGAGCAGTACCGAGGAGGTCTCCGCCTCCGCCGGGTCCGCGACGTCCTCCCGCTCCGCGGTGGGCGCGTCCGGGTCGGTGTCCGCGTCCGTGTCCCCGTGCACGGCGGTGGCCCATGCGGTGAGACCCAGCGCGTAGGTGAGCAGGCCGTCCGGATCCGCCCGGCGCAGTGCCGCGACGGCGGGGCCGAGGAGGGCGAGCCCCGCGCCGAAGCGCCCCGCACGCACCTCCAGGGCACCCTGCAGCGCCGCGAGGCTCCCGCTGAGGAACCCGAAGTCCGGGGTGCCGGAGGAGGTGTAGGCGTCGATGGCCTGCTGCGCCGCCGCAGGCTGCCCCGAGTGGACGAGCTCACGGACCGAGCGCAGGGTGAACTCGCGGCAGAGCTGGGCCACCCGGTGCCGCTCACCGGTCAGCTGCGCAGCCGCCACCTCACGGTGGGTCACGGCGTCGGTGCTGCGTCCGAGCTCCCCGAGCGCCTCGATGAGCAGGCACCGGGCCAGGACGCCCGCCGTGCCGTCCGTACCGCGCGCCAGCAGCGGCTCGAGCATGCCGACGGCGTCCATGTACCGGCCGGAACGGTTCAGGCCGAGGGCACGGAAGTCCGTGCGGCGCTCCTCGCTCGCGGTGACTGCTGCCACCGCGGTGCCCCCGACGTCGTCGGATGCTGCGTGCTCGGACGCAGCATGCTCGGATGCTGCATTCCCCGACGCCGTGTTCTCTGATGCTGCGTTCCCGGGGTCGGCGGCACCCTCACCGAGTGCGTGCTTCCAGCGCTCGCTGATGCCCTCCACACCGCGGACGTCCCCGCGCGCTGCCAGGAGCCGGCGCACCTCGAGGATGCCGGCCGCCGAGACGACCTCCGGGTCCGCGGCGGTCTCGAGCAGCCCCTCCAGCGCCGTGCGGGATTCCTCCACGCGCCCGAGGTCGAACAGCGCGGTGGCGCGGAGCACGCGGGAGGTGGCGTCACCGGCGGGTCCGGCGTGGTGCAGGAGCCGCAGGGCGGAGCCGGGATCCCCGACGGACAGGGCCGTGTCCGCGAGCGCCAGCAGGTCCGGGGCCGGGACGGCGCGGCCGCACTCGAGGCTCCACAGGGCCCGGCGGATGCGCGCCTGCTGCGGCAGGTGGGCGCCACCGCTCCCGGTGATCTGCTCCACCTTCGCCAGCAGGGCGGTGCTGCGTCCCATCGGGACCAGGGTGCGGGCCACCCGCCCGAAGAGGGGCGTGCTGAGCGTGGCGAGCACGGGGTGCTGCGGATACCGCTCGATCAGGCCGTCGCGGAAGAGCGCGGACACGGTGTCCTCGCCGGTGAGGGCGGCGAGGTCCTGGAAGCTGAGCGCCTCCCCGAGGGCCAGGAGGTCGAACGCGGTGCGCTCGGCGGTGTCGAAGGGCAGCAGGGTGGCCCGCACGAGGTCCACGAGGGCCCGCGGTACGGGGAGTTCCCCCGCATCGAGGAACCACACGCCGTCCGTCTCCGCGAGCGCGCCCGTGGCCACGGCCTCCTCGAGGAGCACGGCGAGCAGCAGCGGGTTCCCGGATGCCTCGGCGCGCAGGCGCTCGCCGGCGCCAAGGGTCACCGGGCCGCCGAGTTTCCCGCGGCACAGCTGGAGGGCGTCGGCGGAGGTGAGCGGTGTGAGCTCGAGTTCCTGCACCAGGCCGTCGCGCGTGAGGCTCGTGAGCTCCGCCGAGCCCGGGGCGCCGGGGCGCGCGAAGGCCGCGAGGTGGATGGCGCGGGCGGCCGCGAGCTGGGCGAGCACGTACCCGGTGGAGCCGTCGAGCAGGTGGGCGTCGTCCACCACCACCAGGACGGGGCGCTTCCCGGCCTCCTTACGGAGGAAGGTGAGCACGGCGCGCAGCACGGTGCGGGGGTAGGCGAGGTCCGACGACGTCGCCTCGCCCAGCAGCGGGGACAGCGCACCGTAGGGCACCGCGGTCAGCGATGCCGCCGGGGTGAGCTGGAAGGAGGCGAACTCCTCCCCGAGGTGCTCGATGAGCATGCGGGCGAGCACGCTCTTGCCCGCCCCGGTACCTCCTGTCACGTACACCCCGGAGAGGGCCTCGCCCCGGAGCACCTCCTGGATCCCGGTGAGCAGCTCCTCGCGGCCCACCAGTGCGGAACTGTGCTGGATCAAGGGGTGCACCCCGGCGGGATGCACTCGGCCAGCTCGGCCCGGGTACTGACGTTCAGTTTCGTGTACACCTGGTACAGATGCCCTTCGATGGTACGGACGGAGACGAACAGCTGCTCCGCGATCACCTTGTTGCTGTGCCCGGCGAAGGTGAGCAGGGCGATCTCGCGCTCCCGCGCCGTGAGGGCCTCGAAGCTCTCGTACGCCTCGGCACGGCCGATCCCCTCGGGCAGCAGCTGCTTGAGCCGGCGCTGCAGGTACCGCACACCCGCGCGGTCCTGCGCGCGGGTCGCCGCGACGATGCCGGACTGCGCAATGTCCATGGCGAACCGGTAGGATCCCGCGGCCACGGCCTGCCCGATCGCCTCGACGAGCAACTCGCGATCGTTGCCCAGCAACGCCGTGGCGTACAGGCCGGAGGTCCCGGCGAGCGGGCCGTGGAGGCTGCCGGCCACCCGGCGGAGCTCCTCGAGCGCGTCCACGCGCCCGAGCCGGACGGCGGCCGTCAGCGCGACGAGCGCCCAGCTGGTGGCGCCGAGGGCCAGGTCCTCCGCCGCGCACTCCTGCAACCGGCGGGCGGACTCGGCCCGGCTCTCCTCCCGTGTGATGGAGAGCAGCTGGTAGTGCCGGGCGGCGCGCCGCACGGACCACGACCGGCCGGCGCCGGCGTCGGAGAGCGGCAGGTGCGCGATCATCGAGTTCCGCGACTCGAGCTGCGCATGGCAGTAGGTGAGGGCGGCCGCGGCGGCGGGCAGGAACCCGTGCGGGTCCAGCTCGCGCAGCTGCTCCACCACCGGGCCGAGCAGGCGCACGGCGTCGCGGGGGCGGTCCTGGGCCAGGAGGGTGAGGGCCTCCGCGAGCTCCGCCTGGGAACCGCGCCGCACCGACCACCGCTCGGGGGCACCGGGGATCCCGCCCAGGTACTCCTCGTGGCTCCGGTCCCCCGTCAGCCGCGCGGCGAGGTCCACCCGCTGCAGGGCGGCGTCGGCCACCGGGGAGGAGACCTCCCGGGAGGAGAGACCGGCGGCGAGGGAGCGCAGGAACTCGGGCTCGGCGGGGCGCTGGTCCACCAGGGCGTGCGCCTCCAGGAGCAGGGACTGCAGGGTCACGCGGACCTCGGGATCCCCGGACTCCCCGGACTCCTCGGCGAGCAGCGCGGGCGCCGTCAGGAGGTTCTCGTGGAAGCGGCCCTCGAAGGCGGCGAGTTCCGCCTGCTCCGTGCCGATCAACCGGGCGAGGCGCGCGAGTCCGGGCACGGCCTCCGCGTCCGCGGTGTACCGGAGCTCGATGAGCCGGGTCATCGCGGCGTCGAGGTACTCCGCGGCATTCGCGGTGGAGAGGCTGCGCTGGATGCGCGAGAGCTGGATGCGGCAGCGCACCCACAGCTCGACGTCGGGCTGCTCGGTCACCGTGGCCAGGCTCAGGCCGAGGATCTCCGCGGTGCGGTGCCGCCCGGAGCCGAGCGCCGCCACGGCACCCTGCAGTGCCAGCCTCGGGGGCGTCGGGGCGTCGCCAGCGCCCCGTCCGGCGTCGACGAGCTCGGCGGCGTGCGCGTAGCGGCCCTCCGCGTTGAGGGCGGACACGGCGGCCACCAGCTGCTCCTCGCCCACGGGGAGGCCCGCCTTCAGCGCCCACACGGTGCGGCGCACGGGATCGGCCTCGAGGGACCGGGCGGCACCGGAGACGGCGGTGTACCGGGAGTGGAGGGCAGCGGCCTCGGCGCGCGAGGTCGCGGCCACGAGCGCGCGGACACGGCGGGGAGCGGCCACGGAGAACACCGGTTGCTGCTGCAGCGTGACCGTGATCAGGCCCCGGCCCTGCAGGGCGTCGAGATCCCGGGCGGCGACGAGCCGGATCAGGTGCGCCCAGGGGGAGGGCCCGGCGAGGGCCAGGAGCTTCAGCACCTCGCACTCCGACGGTGCGAGTACCGCGGACGGCGCCGCACCGGGCGCGCTCGGAGCGGGGACGTTGCCCAGGAGCACCCAGGCGGGGCCGCGCCGGGCGAGGGCACCGGCATCCACGAGGCCCTGCAGCGTCTCCAGGATCGCCTGCGGGTTGCCGTGTGCGGCGTCGCGGACCTCCTCGAGGGCCTCGCGGCTCACCGGCGCCCCGAGTTCGGCCTCCAGGAGGTGCCGTGTCTCGGCCACGTCGAGCGGCGCCACGTCCAGCCGGATGAGCCTGCTGCCCCGCCAGAGGGCGGAGAACACCGGATCCAGCCGGGCGAAGTCGCGGACGGCCATGACCAGCCGGGCCGTGCCGTTGGCCACGAGCTGGCCGATCAGGGTGGCCGATGCCGCATCGAGGAGTTCGCCGTTGTCCACCGCGAACACCAGGGGCCGCCCTCCGGCCCGCTTGCGGAGGTACGCGGTCAGGGCCGTGGGGAGCAGCGGCGGGGAGGTGAGATCGGCGGGGAGGCGCGAGAGCAGGAAGTTCAGCGCACGGTAGGGCGCGGAGGCCGTGGCCCGGGCCCCCCGGACGCGGAGGAAGTACTCATGAGGGGACGAGTCCTGGACCGCCTGGAGGAGGCTGGTCTTCCCGAGCCCCGGCGCTCCCACCAGCACCGCGCCGCAGACGTCCTGGAGCCGGAGGGACTGCCGCAGCGCTGCCAGCTCCTCGGCGCGGCCCACCAGGGCACGCTTCGCCTGGGTGCTGCCCGGCGCGCGCGTGCCAGCGGGTCCTGGTACTCCAGGACGCGCCGGATGGCGGGACGGAACCACTCGGTACGACTGCGTTGACATGTCTTCTCCCCGGCTTCGGCTCACAGGATCGTGATCCTGCTCCAGCGTAGGAAAGGAAGGACGGCGTAGCACGAGTGGATGGTACGGGACCACCCGGAGCCCTACTCGGATTTCTCCATCGGCTCCATGCGCCCGCTACTCGCACCAGGGCCGGGAACTACCCGGCCCCGAAGGCATCAGGCGTTGCCGTCGAACAGGCTGGTGACCGAGCCGTCGTCGAACACCTCGCGGATGGCGCGCGCGATCAGCGGGGCGATCGAGAGGACGGTGAGCTGCGCGAAGCGCTTCTCCGCGGGGATGGGCAGCGTGTTGGTGACCACCACCTCCCGCGCGCCGGACTCCGCCAGACGGCGCGAGGCCGGCTCCGAGAACACGGCGTGCGTCGCGGCGATGATGACGTCCTTGGCACCCGCGTTCTTCAGCACCTGCACGGCACCGGAGATGGTGCCCCCGGTGTCGATCATGTCGTCGATGAGCACGCAGGTGCGGCCCGCCACCTGACCCACCACCTGCTTGGACACCGCCTGGTTGGGCACCGTGAGGTCGCGGCTCTTGTGCACGAAGGCCAACGGAGCTCCGCCCAGGCGCTCCGCCCACTGCTCCGCCACGCGCACGCGCCCGGTGTCCGGGGACACCACGGTGACGTTGTCCGCGTCCACGCGGGTTCGGATGTAGTCGGCCAGCAGAGGGATGGCCATGAGGTGGTCCACCGGGCCGTCAAAGAACCCTTGGATCTGCGAGGTGTGCAGGTCCACGGACATCAGCCGGTTCGCGCCGGCCGTCTTGTACAGGTCCGCCACGAGCCGGGCCGAGATGGGCTCGCGCCCGCGCCCCTTCTTGTCCTGGCGCGCATAGGGGTAGAACGGCGAGACCACGGTGATGCGCTTGGCCGAGGCCCGCTTCAGCGAGTCCACCATGATCAGCTGCTCCATGAGCCAGTTGTTCAGCGGTGCCGGGTGCGCCTGGATCACGAACACGTCCGTTCCGCGCACGCTCTCCCCCGAGCGCACGTAGATCTCACCGTTCGCGAAATCGTACGCCGAGACCGGGAGGAGCTCGGTGCCCAGCCAGGACGCGATCTCCTCCGCCAGCTCAGGGTGCGCCCGCCCGGAGGCGATCACCAGCTTCTTCTCGCCGTGTGCGGTGATCTCGCTCATGCCTGACCGTCTTCCTGGAGTGCCGGAACTGCTGTGGGGTCTGTGGCGGCTGCCGCTGCCTCCGCGGCGGCGGTACCCGGGCGCTTCGCGGCGGCCCAGCCGTCGATGTTCCGCTGGGAGGCCGCGGTGATGGCCAGTGCGCCTGCGGGGACGTCCTTGCGCACCACGGCGCCGGCGCCGGTGTACGCGCCGTCGCCCACGCTCACCGGTGCCACGAACACGGTGTTGGAGCTGGTGCGCACGTGGGAGCCGATCACCGTGCGGTGCTTGGCCACGCCGTCGTAGTTGGCGGTGATGTTGCCGCAGCCGATGTTCGTGTACTCGCCGATCTCCGTGTCACCGGCGTACCCGAGGTGGGAGAGCTTGGAGCCGCGGCCCACGGTCACGTTCTTGGTCTCGTAGAACGCGCCGATCTTGGCCTCCTGCCCCAGCGACGTGCCCGGCCGCAGATAGGTGAACGGGCCCACGGAGGCTCCGGGTCCGATGCTCGAGGCGCTGCCGTGCGTGCGGATCACCTTCGCGCCCTCGGCCACCTCCACGTCCGTGAGGGTGGTGTCCGGGCCGATCACGGCGTCGCGCGCGATCCGCGTGGCACCGTGCAGCTGGGTGCCGGGCAGCAGCGTGACGTCCTCGTCCAGCTCCACCGAGACGTCCACCCAGGTGCTGGCCGCATCCACCACGCTCACGCCCGCGCGCATCCAGCGCTCCAGCGTGCGCCGGTTCAGTTCCGCGCCCAGCTGGCCCAGCTGCACGCGGTCGTTGGCGCCCTCCACCTGCCAGCGGTCGGGGACCGCCAGGCCGGCCACCCGGCCGCCGTCGGCCCGCGCCACCCCCAGCACGTCCGTGAGGTAGAGCTCACCCTGCGCGTTGTCCGTGTCGATCCGGCCCAGTGCGGCGCGCAGCACCGCGGCGTCGAAGGCGTAGATGCCCGAGTTGACCTCGCGGATGGTGCGCTGCGCGACGTCGGCGTCCTTGTGCTCCACGATCCCGAGCACCGTGCCGTCCTCCGCCCGGATGATCCGGCCGTACCCGGTGGCGTCGTCGAGCTCCGCGGTGAGCACCGTGACGGCGTTGCCCTCACGGGTGTGGGTGTCCACCAGGGCGTGCAGGGTGTCCGCCTCCAGCAGCGGCACGTCCCCGTACGTGACCACCACGGTGCCCTCGACGCCCTCTCCGCGGGCGTCCAGTGCCTCGAGCGCCACCTGCACGGCGCGCCCGGTGCCCGGGACGTGATCCTGGTCCACCAGCAGGGCGGCGGCATCGAGCTCCGCGATGTGCGCGGCGACGCGCTCGCGCTCGTGCCGGACGACGACGGCGAGCTCGCGCGGCTGCAGGCCGCGGGCGGCGGCCAGCGCGTGGCCCACCATGGAACGGCCGCCGAGCGGGTGGAGGATCTTCGGGGTGCGGGACTTCATGCGGGTGCCGGCTCCGGCTGCCAGTACGATCACCGCGGCCGGGCCGCCTCCGGTGGGTTCCTGCGAGTCGGTGTTCACACTCTGGGGGCTCACGAAGCGGGCACTCCTACCTGGGGTTCATGCTGCGATCCGGCGCGCCCCGGGAAAGGGGTACCGGGGCTCACGCCGTTCCGCCCATAGGATTCGAACCTATACTCCACAGCTCCAAAGGCTGGGGTGCTGCCGTTACACCAGGGCGGACCGTGCGACACCGGGCCCTCGGGCGAGGGGCACCTGCGCACGGTTATCTAGTTTGCCACGCCCCACCTGCATCGGCGAGCCGGTACACGCCCGTGATCGGGGCCGCCTACAGGTTCAGTGCCAGGCCCACGAGGATGCCGGCGCCCACCATGAGCATGAGCAGCCCGAAGTACTGCAGCCACTGGTACGGCCTCACGCGGTGGATGCGACGGCGCATGCGGCGTCGCAGCCTGCGGGTGAGCGGAGCTTTGTAGGCGCGGTACATGGGCGGAGGACCCCCGGTGATCGGCGACGGGCGGAGTGTGAGGGGGTTCCCCGGCACCGAGCCGGTGTCCCCCGGAGCGACGCTAGTTGCGTGGGTGCACCGAGCACACGAGTAGGGGCTACGTGAAAGTTCACCGGGTCTCCTGCCCCGGGGAGGAGAACTGCTTGCTGCGCTAGCTCGTGGGGGTCATGAGGTCGAGGATCTCGATCTGGATGCAGGCGGCCAGCACCCGGAGGCGCCGTTGTTCCTGGTCGGTGAGGGTGCGCGGCTCGGTGTCCATGATGCACAGGGCCCCGATCCGCCAGCCTCCCGGTCCGGTGAGGGGATGCCCCGCATAGAACCTGATCAGGGAATTCGCGGTCATCGGCGGACAGTGGGAGGAGTATTCCTCCAGGGTGGTGTCGGGGATGATGAGCGTACGGTCCTCCTTGACGGTGTGGTGGCAGAAGGACTCCTGACGCGGCGTCCGCATGCCCGCTTCCATGACACCGGGATCGGTGGAGTTCGCGATGGACTTGACGAGATGATCATGCGCGTCGATGAAGGAGACCATAGCGATGAACGCCCCGAACTCCCGCTGGGCCAGCCGGGTGAAGCGATCGAAGCGCTCCTCCTGCCCGGCGTCGAGGAGACCGGTGGCGTGCAGGGACTTCAGCCGGCGGTTCTCCGCCTCGTCGGGGTCGAACATCGAGACGAGGCGCGTGTTCACGCGAGGCCAGTCATCACACCGCCAGGCCCCATCAGCGGCGGACCGGCCGAGGAGGTGGACCTCGGGATCACCTTCGTCGAGGGAGGAGGTGGCCCCCTTCGAGGTGGTCGAGACGGGCGCCGCCGGTGAGTCCCGCTCTCCGGGAGGTGGCGGTGGTGCGTCGTCCGGGGAATCGGCGAGGATGCCGTTGATCGCGCAGGAGACCAGATCACGCTGCAGGTCGTCGAGGAGCACCAGGCCGTGGAGGTAGGCCGCCACGGCCACTGCATCCGCAGCACCCCCGAGGGAGACGTAGCGCACCCAGATGTCGTCGACGAACAGGCCGGCCTCGGATGCGGCCTGCGCCGTCAACCACTGTTGATCACGGGAATCCATCGGCTGCCCTTATGAGAATGAACACGACGACACGGAATCCGATCCGGCATTTCCCTCGCATGACAAACGGGTACCCATTGCGGGCCATACGCATCATTGCGGCGAAACCGATCGTTGTCCGGCAGCGCTCGAAACCTGACAAAGGGAGACGGAGAAAGTATCTGGGCGAGTGCAGCACCCTGATCTTGACGTATTCCTGGTGAAGATGCAACGAGAAACTTGGGGATTTCCCGTATTGGCCGACTGTCTATTGTGGTGGCCGATCGGACGAGAAACTCTAGCGTATCGGCCATAGCGCTCCACGCAGTCGATGGTGTGACATGAGTCCCAGGACGTGGTCTCAGGAAATTCCCAGGTCTCACAGTGGTTTTCCGCAGCTCGGAAGAGCCCTTCCGGCGCGCTCCGCTGACAAAGTACTTTCAAAGGGGAAAAATCGTCATGGCTCAATCCACACGGCTCGTTGCCGCTGGTTCAACCGCTGCCCTCGTCGCCGGCGGTCTTCTGTTCACTGCCGCGCCGGCTTCGGCCGCTCCCAACTCCGCCGACTGCCTGGCCGCCCAGAGCCTGTTCCGGGCGGCGCTCGATACTGCTGCAGCGGACGAGAGTCTCTCGGCCGAGCTGGGCGAGGCCCTCGAGGCCGTTCTCGTGGCCCTCGCCGAGCGCGACGCCCTCGTGGCCGCCGTCCCGGCGGACACCGCCGCTGCGCAGGAGGTCCTGGACGCCGCCCTCATCGTCCTCGCCGACGCTCAGGCTGACGTCGATGCCGCACAGGCGGCCCTCGACGCCGCAGAGTTGATCCAGGCTCCCCTGGATCAGGCGGTCGTCGACGCTCAGGCGGACCTCGACGCCGCGCTGCAGGCCCTCGCCGACGCGCAGGCCGCAGTCGATGCCGCGGAGCAGGACCTGGCCGACGCCGAGGCGCTGCTGGCCCAGCTCCAGGAGGACGTCGACGCCGCACAGGACGCCGTGGACACCGCGATCGACGTGCTCGCCGGCCTGAACGACGACGTCCTCGAGGCGGAGGGCCTGCTCGACGACGCCGAAGGAGCGCAGGAGGGCCTAGATGCCGCCGTGGACGCCGCCCAGGAGGACGTCGACGAGGCGGAAGAGGCGCAGGAGGCCCTCGACGGGGCTGCCGCAGATGCAGCAGCGAACCTCGCCGACGCCGTCGAAGTGCAGGCCGGGCTCGAGGCCGATCTGGCAATTGCTCAGAGAAACCTCGCCGGCGCGGTCGAGGTCCGGGGCGGGCTCGTGGCCGCCGTCGAGGCCGCACAGACGGCCCTCGATGACGCGGTGGCTGCCGGACCTGGGCTGGCCGCCGCCGTCGTCGACGCACAGGCGAACCTGGACGCCGCTGTCGGCGCCGAGGCCGGCCTCATCGCCGCCGTCGACGCTGCCCAGGCGGAGGTCGATGCCATCGAGGCTGCACTGCCCGGGCTGGCGGACGAAGCCGCCGACCTTGCTGTCGATCTCGATCTGGCCCTGGCTGATGTGGCGGCCCTGGAAATCGCCGCGAACGCGGCACTCGGAGCGTTCAACGAGGGCAGCGGCATTCTGGCCGGCCTTCAAACCACCCTTGACACCGCAACAGCTGCTCTCGTCACCGCCGTCGCCTCTGGCGACCTCACGGCGATCCTCAACGCACAGGCAGCTGTTACTTCGGCTACCGATGCTCTGCTCGCAGCCCAGGCGACCATCAACCTCGGTCAGCTGCAGATCAACCTGAACCTGGCTGTTGCGAACCTTGACAGCGCAGAAGCGGACGCAGAACTCCTCAGGGTCGCCCTGGGTGTGGCGGTCGGCAACGTCCAGGAGGCGCAGGAAGGCCTTGGAGCGGCACAGATCGCGCTGGCGGAGGCACAGGCCGCGCTGAGTGCCAATGCGCAGGCCCAGATCGATCTGGCCATCCTCGTCACCGTGGCCGAGGCCGCGGTGACCGCCAACGCCGATGCCATCCCCGGCCTCGAGGACATCCGGGACGAAGCCGTGGGCGCCGCGGCAGACAACGCTGCAGCCATCGTCGAGCTCGAGGGCCTCCTGGAAGTGGCCGAGGATGACCGGGATGCCGGTCTGGCGATCGTCGCCGGGCTGCAGGCCACCTTCGACGCCGCCGCAGCCGACGCCGCCGAGGGCCAGGAAACCCTCGACGGTCTGCGGATCGTCCTCGCCGAGGCCACGGCAGATGCTGCCGCCAACGCCGCGCTGATCGTCAGCCTCGGTGAAGCACTCGAGGAGATCACCGAGCTTCGTGACGCGGCCGCCGATGCGCTCGAGGCCCTGGAGATCGAGCTCGACGACGCCGAGCGCCTTCAGGCCGAGGCCGTGGCCGCGATCGACCTGGTCGCACTCCAGGATGCGATCGACGACGCCCTGGAGGCGCAGGCGGAGGTCGTGGCCGAGATCGACCTGGACGCCCTCGAGGCAGCTCTCGAGGCCGCCGTCGCGGTGGCAGCAGAGGGCCAGATCGAGGTCGACGCCGCGCAGGCGGATCTCGATGCCGCACTGGTGCTGCTGGCCGACGCCGAGGACGGCGTCGCCGAGGCTCGGGCGGGAGTGATCGCGGCTGCGAACCTCGAAGCCATCATCGCCGCGAACGTCCGCCTCGAACTGGCCGTGGCCGCCGCGAACGAGCTCCGTGTGGACGCGGACGCGTTCACCGTGGACTACGCGGCGATCGAGGACCTCTTCGACGCCGCGATCGTGGCCTGCTCCGGCGGGCCGACCATCGACATCGACTTCGACATCGATGGTGACGGGAATGTCGGCATCATCGTCGGCGGGACCGGCACGGGCGGCGGCACGGGCGGCGGCACCGGCGGCGGCGTCGTCGTTCCCGGCGCCATCCCGGGCGTCGGCGGCACCGGCACCGGCACCGGGAAGGGCTCCGTACCCGCCGGTAGCAACCGCGGGATGAACGTCCAGACCGGTACCGGCGCGGAGGGCGCCTCGGAGAGCAGCCTGCCCCTGGGCGGCATGCTCGTGGCCGGGTTCGGTCTGCTCGCAGCAGCCGGCCTCTGGGCTCGACGCTCGCTGAAGATCGAGGACTGACACCAGCTGTGCCCGTCCCTCGAGGGCACCTGATGGCATGAAGCAACCGGCCCCGTCCCGCAGTCCCCAGCTGCAGGGCGGGGCCGGCTCGTTCCCACCCCTCCACCTCCCAGGACACCATCGGCATGAACGAGCGATCCCAGCCCGAGAACACACCACGATCCGCTGACCCGGTGCCTGCGCCGGCGTCGCACCGGATGACCCGCCGATCGCGGTGGCGGACCCTGCCCCTTGGCGCAGCGGCAGGACTCACCGTGACCCTCACGCTCGCCCTGCCGGGCCCGCCCACCCCGTCACCGGCCGTCGGCGGTGCTGCGCCGGCGGTCAGCGAGGCGCCGGCCGTATCAGCCCCGCCGAGCTCGCCGCCCACCGCCGACGCCCGACCACCCATCGCCGTCGACACCCAACCGCCCGCCGCTGCCGCCACCGTGCCTGCGCCGTCGTCCTCGCCCACGCCCACATCCCCACCGACCCTGGATCCGGCACCTCCCGCCGTCGCTCCGGAGACTGCGGACGAGGCACCGGCCTCACAACCGGTGGGGATCGAGTTCCCCGCCGCCGCCATCGACATGGCCGTACTACCCCTGACACCGAGCGACGCCGATCTAGCGTCCCAGCAGCTGGTGCCCCCGCTGACCCTCGAGGCCTACTGGCTCTCCCCCTACGGGGCGCCGGGAGCGGGGTCGGCGAACACCACCTACATCGTGGGCCACAGCTGGGAGGGCCAGGACGCCCCGTTCAACCGGCTGAGCGACGAGACCCTCGTGGACGAGGAGTTCACGATCACCACGCACACCGGAGAGGTGACCTACTTGGTCGATTCGGTGACCACCCACGACAAGGACACGCTCAAGGACAGTGACGTGTGGAGCATCGTCCCGAACCGGGTGGTGCTCATCAGCTGCTACACGGAGAACCCGTGGGGGAAGAACGTCGTGGTCACGGCGACACCCGCTCCGCAGCAGCCGTGACCGCGGACTCCTTCCTCCGCCGGGCGGCCGCCGAGACCCCCAACCCGACGACGACGGCGCCCAGGGCGAGGAGCACCTGCATCAGCAGGGCGGCACCCGTGTCCGCGAGTGAACCCGGGCCCTGCCGGAACGGCCGGCTCCCGCCCGGTCCGGCGGCTTCGTCCGTCGTGCCCGTCGCGGCCGCCGTGACCACGATGTGCGCGCGTTCCGAAGGCGGACCGAGGCGGGCCCCGGCAGCGAGGGTCACGTCGACGCGGACATAGACGGCTCCGCCCACGTGCAGGGTGGGGTGGAGGACGGTGGTGGAGGTGCCGCTCACCGAGCTCAGGGGGACCGCGGGGACCACCGGTGTGCTGCTTCCGGTGCAGCCGGCGTCCTCGAAGGGTACGGAGCAGGCGGTGGCCGACACGTCGAGGTGCTGCTCGAGGCCCCTGTCGCTCAGTGCGTGGCCGTCGAGTCTCACGGTGAGGGTGTCGAGGTGGTCCTGGTCGACGTCAATCCGGAGGTCCCAGGAGGAGACCTTCCCGGGTACCAGGAACACCACGTCCTCGCTGTGGTCGAGTTGCAGCAACCTGGGGGCGCTCGGCATCGCCTGCTCTCCCTCGAGCGCGGCGACACCCAGCGGTGAGCAGAGCAGCACCGCCAGGGCCGCGCCGGCGCCGTAGCGGACCCTACGGGTGCTCATGCATCAGCTCGGGCACCATGAGGGCTGTCCTCGGAGGGCGCATTCTCCTCCCGGCGGCGTCCGCGGCGCGAGGTGTGCCGTGAGGGATTGCGCCGCTGCGCCGTGGGCCAGCTGCTCCAGGTGACCAGGCCGGCCACCAGCACGGTGATGGCGGCCATGACCGGTGGATCGGAGATCCGGACGATCACGTGGGCGAGGTCCGGCACGGACCCGAGGACCCGCCGCACGGTGTCCACCGTGTACGGAGCGGGATCCTCCTGGAGGTTGGCGTCACCCTTCATGGTGATGATCCGGGTGGCACCACCGGCGTCCGTCACATCGGTGACGCGGTGCGTCACGGGAAGAGCGTCGGGGCGGTCGACGGTGATGACGTCCCCGGGAACGATGTCCGCTGCAGGGATCTGCTGGACCAGGGCCACCGAACCCGCGGGGATGGTGGGCGACATGGACCCGGTCTTGAACATGATGAGCGTGATGTCGAAGACCAGGGCGAGGACCACGAGCACGATGCACAGGCCACCGCCCACGGCAGCCAGGTCGAGCAGTGCGTCCCCCACCAGCCGCACGGGCCCCCGCTCGCCGCGCCGGGTACGGCTCGCGGCCGGTGTCATGGGGTGGACACCGCGGAGAAGAGCCACACCGCGGTGGCCGACCTACCCTGCAACCCGTTGTTCGCCCTCGCGCTCTCGGGCAGGGTCACCTCGAAGCAGAACCGCACACCGGCACCCGGTGCCGTGGGGGTCGCCGCCGGCAGGACGGTGCTCCCTCCAGCCGCCTGACCAGTGGTCAGGGGCTGGGACGCGCTCGCGGACCCCACTACGAAGGCTGCCCCCGGAGCGAACGCAGTCGCGTTGCACACGTCCGAACGCACCACCCGGTACACCAGCGCCGCACTCAGCAGCGGCGCCGTCGTCGTCGAATCGGTGACGGCAGCCCCACCGAGTGTCACCGCGCCGGCCATCGATGTTGCGCGGGTACGCAGCGCGATCGGTGCGTACACCGTTCTCCCCGGGTACATGCCCCCGGCGTCGAAGGCCAGGGTGGCACCCGGTGCGGTCTCGTTGACCGTCCAGGCACCGGTGGCCGAGAAAGGGTTCGAGACGTTGGACTCGATGGTGAAGGTACTGGCGCTGAAGGAGCCGCTGGCGTACTCCGTGTCCGTCCACGAGGCCAGGGTGAGCGACCCGCCGATGCCGAGCACCAGGGCACCGGCGAGAACTGCCCGCACACGGGAGAATCGTCTTCCCGGGGAGCGGGACCTGCGAGCGCCCACGGTCAGGACAGCGACTCGGCTGCGAACTCCCACGTAGCGGTACCGGCTGCGCCCTGGGTGATGTCACCGGCTGTGACCACGAAGCACAGGTACACCGGCGCGAAGGTGGTGACGGCGTTGGGCCCGGTTCCCGTGGTGGTGGGCTGAGCCAGGTTGAACGATACTTCGCCGAGCTCGGCGCCGAGTGATGTGCCTGCCGCCACGAGGGCCAGGCCCGTACCCGTGGTCGTGTCGTCACACCCGAAGGTCGTGGTCTGCAGCAGCTCGTAGGTGACGTCCGTCAGATCGCCGTCAACCTCTGTGGCCGAGACGACGACGTTCGCCCCGTACGTCGTGTCCTCGTCGAGCCTCACGGCGAAGGGGGCGTAGACGACGTCCTCCGGGGCCAGGTTGTCCGGATTGACCTCGAACCCCAGGGTTGCAGCACCGTCAGGGGTCTCGTGCTCGCTGAAGACGGTTCCGTCGGCACTTCCCTCGAGGTTGAACTGGCCGGCAGCGAAGTTGCCGATGGCGAACTCGGAATCGTTCCAGGCGGCGAGGGTGACGGCCGCACCCACTCCGAGGACCAGTCCTCCCGCGAGAACCGCCCGGACTCGGCGCCGCTTCAACTGGACGTTCTCGGGCATGGTCTGGGGCATGGTGGTATTCCTTCGGCTCGAACATTTCCGGCTGAGACTGACCGGCGCGATGAATGTTATTCGAGCGATCCGCTGAAGGCTCTGATCAATGGTCTAGATCTGGATACCCGATCGAACATACGTATTTACCCTGCGGGACAAACAATGGAATTCGCGAACTATTCTTCCTTGCCCGGGGGTGTCTCCTCCCGGAGGGACCGTACTATTCAAGGGCAAGCGATGGGAAAGGTTCATGGTCACGTTCCGCGAAGCGCACCGGGAGGAAGCTGCCGCTGATGAGGTGTACGGCGACGATCTCGCTGAGCCCCGGAGGGGAGGAGGGCGATCGGTGCTGACCGCCCACGCCGACGCGATGTCCTCCGACCGGGAGGGCGGACGTGCCGCCGTCGGCTCCCTCGGGCGTCGCCGGGCGAAAGGCCTCCTGCTCCACAGCAGGGCCGGCCTGGCACTGCTCTTCGCCGTGTCGCTCCTGCTCCCCACCCAGAGCTCACCCGTGATCGGGTCCACGGAGGCGGCCTGGCAGCGGGATCACGTGAGTACGGGAGCGTTCGGTGCGGTGACGATCCCGGCTCCCCGGTTGACGGCCCCGTGCCGGTTCCTTCCCGGTGTCCTGACGGTCATCGGACCGCGCATCGAGATCTACTGGGCGCCTCCGCCCACCTACGGTGACGACAAGGCTCAGGTATGGGCCTCCACAGCGGGCCTGGGAACAGCACTTGCACCTCTGACAGGTTTCAACCTTCGCCAGAACACCGCGTTCGACGCCAGGGCCGGCCACTACGTCACGACCGTCCCGACGAATCTGCTGGGCGGGCTCCTCGGACTCGGGACCGAGATCGAGCTGTCCATCGTCATCGCCGAGCACGGCTGGACCTCCACTCCCGCCTCGACCGCCACCAACGCCGGCCTCGTTCTCGGACTGGGAGCCACCTGCCGCAATCTGAGTTGACCACCGCCCCGCCACCATGCGCGCCACTCCTATGCGGCGCTCCCAGGATTCGAGGAGCGATGCTTCACCGCCCCACGAGCTGGTTCGGCGGGTTCCTCAGGTCAGGATCTCGAGCTGGACGAGGGCAGCGAGCATCCTGAGCTTGTGCTCCTCGGCGTGTGACAGCGACCGCGGCCGGTCATCGACGATGCAGAGAGCACCGATGCGGGATCCGCCGGGGCCGAGGATCGGATGACCGGCGTAGAAACGGAAGTACGGAGGACCTACGACATGCGGTGAGTCCGAGAATCGCGGATCGCTCTGCGCGTCGGCGACGATGAAGGTCCGGTTGTCCTGCACGGTTTCCTCGCAGAAGGACCCTCGCCGGGGACGATCGCGATTCGGCAGTCCGATGATCGATTTCGAGACGAGCACCTCCCGGTCCACGAGGGTGACCGCGGCTGCCATGGTTCCGAAGTGGTCACGCGCGATTCTGGGCAACCTGGCGATGCTCTCGGTGAGAGGTGCTTCGAGCAACCCGGAAGAACGAAGCGAGGAGAGCCGTTCCGATTCCTCGTGCCTCAGCATTGCGGCATGTGTGAGGGGATGGTCAGCCCTTCCCTGGATCACGACGCGATCCTCGTCAGCCCCTGGTCCATATCCGCAGGCGACGGACGGGTAGGACCCGCTGTAGGGGGCGCGAACCGCTCCTGCTATCAGCTGGGAAGCAGGTAGCAACTGGTTCACGGCATAGGAGACGAGGTCTCGCTGCAACGGTGAGATCCTGGCGGCACCGTCCAGATAGGCCGAAACGGTTTCCCTGGTCTCCAGTCCGCCGGTCCCGGCATAGACACCGTGGATCTTCTCGGTGTTCAACCTGAAACGGCTCACGAGATGCCTCGTGACGCTCTGCTGCGCATCCTCGTAGGACACCCCCACCACTCCCCGTCGCTCCCCCATCGATCATGGTCGGCTCAAAAATAATGGATGAGACGAGCGCTGTCCATCACATGATGCTTCCCCGCGTCCGCAGGCATGGACCGGATCCCGATGTCACCGGTGAGCCTTGGTCACTTCTCGGTGTTCACTTCTCCGGAGGTGGACACCAACCCGCGCGCGAGTTCGAGAACGGTGACGTTGAACGTCTGGGCGGTGCGCTGCAGATTCGCCAATCCGCTCGCGCGGTCCAGATCGTGCTTGCCCATCACGATCCCGACGGCGGTATCCAGGAGGGAGCGAGCCTCGAGCGCCACGTCGAATGCCTTGTCGGACGCCGTGTGCCTGAAGTCGGATGCACCGACAAGATCGGTGTACGGAGAAAGAGCGGCGTGGGTGTGGGGCATGGTGACCACCTCGTATCTCGTAGTGACGTCCGACGTGCGGCAGAGGGTGAACCGTAGCTGCTTCCACATCGATCCTTCGACTGCGTAACGCCTGCCGAAAGCTTAGGCGAACCGTGGACCGGGCACAAAGGGAGTTCGCTGAACCTCCGGCGAAAATTGATCGCTCGTACGTGCTGGTACGAATGTGGGGCTTCAGATGGAGTGGAAACCTGCACGGACGGCGAACACCGCGAGCTCGACACGCCCGCCGACGTTGAGCTTCGCCATGATCTTCGTGATCTGGAGTTTCACCGTCGCCTCGCTGACGTGGAGGTCGAGAGCGATCTGGGCGTTCGTGCGGCCCGCCGTCAATCCGCTGAGGATGGAACGATCGCGCGCGGGCAAGCTGTTGATCACCTGGTGATCGGACGCATCCTGCGTCATGACGGGTATCGGGAAACGCCCTACCTCGGGGGATGTGGAGAAGATGGTCTCCCCGTGGTGGATCATCCGGATCGCCGCACCCAGATCGGATGACACCGCGGACTTCGAGAGGTAACTGACTGCACCCGCCCGATACGCTTCGCGCATCACGTCGAAGGAGAGGTTCGAGGAGAGCATCGCCACCTTGACCTGGGGCGCCTGGTTCGTGATCTCCCGTACGGCACGGATGCCGTCGACATCCCGGATCATCGTCTCCATGAGCACCACGTCCGGATTCAGCGACAGCGCTTCCTCGATCGCCGAGTTCCCCGTGGAACTGACCGATTCGACGTCGATCAATGGTGAACCCTCGAACAGCTTCTCGATACCCAGCCGCACGAGGTAGTCGTCATCGACGAGATGGACGCGGAGCTTCTGGTGCACCACAGCTGAGACCTCCCCCATACGGTGAGCGGTCGCCCACCACGCTTCCTTGCGCTCGCCGCCCAACACGACGCGCGTCCTCACCAAGATTACCGAAGACGGGGACGTTGGCCAGGAGGAAGGTCGATTCCTGCCGATCGGGTGATGAGGGGTAGCCGACTGCACCGCCTGATGCACTAGCGACGCACGCCGTTCACTCCCATGCCTTCCGGGCGCACACCGCGTTTCGCCGTCGTCCTGATTGATGCACCGCCGGGGCGCGACTAGATTCGCACCATGCGCCCTCCCCGCCCCGAGATGTCGAACACCACTCCCCCACCGCTCAACGTGCCCCGGAAGCCGGCCGCCCCGGTGCGGGTCGCCGCGCGGCTCCTGGGTCTCGGAGCGGTGATCGGACTCGCATCCGTGGTGTTCCGGGTGCTGAACCAGGACACGCAGCTGACCTATCTGCGGCGCACCGCCGGCGGCGTGGAGAGCGGTGTCCCGCAGAGCGAGATCGAGCTGGTGGCGTTGGTGGCCTTCTGGGGCACGATCGGGCTGCTGGTGATCGTGTTCCTCATCCAGGCCATCCTGATCGGCCCGCTGCAGCGCGGGAAGGGCTGGGTGCGCTGGGTACTCCTCGGCCTCCTGGTGCCCAACCTGCTGGGCCTGCTGCTGGCCTCCGCCTTCCTGTCCGACGACACCCCCGGCCTGCAGCTCACACCCTTGCTGCTGATCGCCCAGGTGGTGCTGGCGGTGGTGGCCGTGCTGACCATGCTGCTCCCGGCCGCGACGCGCTGGTTCCGGCAGATGCGGGCCGAGAGTCGGGGCTGAAACCCTACCGACGGGCGCGGACGGCCATGATCGAGGCGGCCGTGTACACGAGGGCACTCACTACGAAGACGCCTGTCGCGACGAACATCAACGTGCTGCCCTGACTGTTGATGATGAGCATCAGAGCAGTACCGAGCACCAAGCCGATGAGGCCCTTCCGCACTCCGCTGCGGGCTGCCTTCTGAACGCGTTCCCCCGGCGTCGTCAGGTGACCCACCCGGCGAGAGCGGGGTCAGTGCTGTCCAGCCGGCGATCGCCCCTGGAACCAGCGCACCATGCCGATGACGCCGACAACGAGGACGGCGAGCAGGCACACGTGGTAGAGCAGGCCCATGCCCATGAAGAGGAAGTTCGTCACTGCTACGGCGAGGGCCACGGCGATGATCAGCCGTTCGTTCTTCGTCATCGCTGCGCCGGTCCGGTGAACATCATTGCTACCCCCATGATCGCGATCGAATGTTCGGTGAGCAGAGCCTACTCGCGCCGGCTGCAGATGCGCCAGAACCACGGCTGTTCACGCAGTCGGCACCTCGGCGGTTCATGACCCATCAGCTTCAGGTAGTACATGTCCGGGAGGGCGCCGTCGTCGCGCCCTGCCCGTACGGCTCATCAGGCGACGGGGCCGGCCCTGTACGGCGACGGCAGGAGGTGATCCCCAGCGCGATCCCAGCCGTGACGAGCGCTGCCGTGCCGACCCGTGCAACAGTCTCGACCGCCCCGATCATCAATACCACGACGCCGGCGATGAAGAACGATGTCCCGGAATCCTCCACCAGTTCTCATGACGGCGACCTCGCTGAGCTGTTCTGCGAGCTCGCAGCGTCCTGGACTGCACCATCCGGGAAGAAGAGGTCCTCGAGGGACGTCCCGAAGATCGCCGCGAGCCGGAAGGCCAGCGGCAAGGACGGATCGAAGCGACCGCGCTCTATGGAGATGATCGTCTGACGGGACACACCGAGCTCGTCGGCCAGTTTCTGCTGCGACCACTGGAGCCGGGTGCGGGATTCGTTGACCAGGTTCCTCACCTCAGCCCCGGCGGCGCAGGAGCAGGTAGCGGATCCCGAAGGACGCGGAACATATGAGGCCCACGGCAGGAAGGACGAGCTTCAGGTCCACGGAGACCTCCGTCGGCACGAAGGAAAGAATGATCGATGCGACCCCCAGGAGCAGGATCACATCGGTGAAGGATCGAGAGGTCGCCCTGTCGTACCAGCCGGATTCGATCGACTCGTCGGGATGCTCGGTAGCACCTTCGAGAGTGTCCCGGTCGACGACCACGGCGAACACCAGGGCGACGCCCGGTGGCGTGAGACACAGCGCGAAAGCCAGGAAACCGACGACGGCGTGAGGTCCGGTGACTCCGTTGAGGACGGCCAGCATGCCTCCTGCCGCGCCGAGCACCACCATGTCTCGTCGTCGATGCCCGAGTGATCCTAGGAAACAGCGTCCTGACGTGCGGGCTTGTCCGCCACCTCGAGCTTCCGGAGCGCCCACGGGCCGAGCCAGGCACCGGACAGGATGACGGCACCTGCAAGCACGCAGGTGAGCTTCCAGGATGCGGCAGCGTAGATGATGCCACCGAGGGACGCTCCGAGGGCTGAGCCGATGAGGGTCGCAGCAGTGTAGATCCCCATTGCGGCACCCAACTGGTGAGGGTGCTTCTCCGCGATCACGGCCTGCTCGATCGGCATCACCAAAGCCCACGCCACACCGCACAGGATCCACAGGGCAGCAATGGTCACCGGTCCGGACGCGTAGGCCAGGGAGATGGCGAAAGCACCACTCAGGACGGACCCGGCCACGATTCCGGCGCGTCGGCCGATGCGCTGGACCACGGTGTGCAGCACCGGGGGAAGAACGCCCATGATGATGGCTCCCGGGAGGTAGACATAGGCGATCTGGATGACCTCCAGACCCAGTCCGCGCTGGAGATGAAGGAGGAGCAGGATCCCGATCAAGGTCTCCGCCAGCGCGGTCACCCCGGCTGTGATGAGGATCGGGTGGAGTGAGGAGACCAGGGCGCGCGAAGCTCGGGGCGCCACAGTTGCTCGGTACTCCTGATCCTCGGCTACCCAGGATGTCCGATCTACTCGCGCAGGGCTGGAGAACAGGACCAGGGCTCCTATCAGGCATCCCGCAGCAGCGGCGAGGAAGACCACCGGGAACGATTCGAACTGCCCCAGCAGCAACAGACCACCGACGAATGCCACCCAGACGGCGGTCTCCTGCGCGGACATCAGGCGGGCGAACACCCCTGAGTCCTCGGCGAGGTGTTCTCCGACCATGGCACGGAGGGATACCCACAACAGCGCTCCCCCGAGACCACCCACCGCGGCAGCCAGGTACGCGAGTGGCAGAGAGCCGGCGAAGGCGTAACCGCAGCACGACACCGCGTACAGGAGTGCCCCGAGACCGGCGAGGTGTTCACGCCTACCGGAGTCCGCGAGCCGCCCGGCGATCGGACGGACGATGACGGAGACGATCAGTTCGAGAGCGACGAGGAACCCGATGTGAGCAGGTTCGGCGCCGAGCGCCATACCTGCCCAGAGCGGGATGAGGAAGTCGAGCAGCTCGGCCGGTCCGTTCGTCAGACCTGCCGCCACCAGCGCTGACCGAAGACGGGCACGCTTGCCCACAGTGTTCCCCCACATGCGCCTGATCCTAACCACAGGGGTCAAGCCCAGCTGGGATACTCAGCCTGACGGCGATCAGAACGTGCCCCAACGCCACGCAGCCCAGGTCACCGCCGATGACGATCATGGATCAGCATGGAGCCCAGTACGGCTTTGCCGCCTCCACCGCGACGTACCGACGTGAGCGGGTTCCACTTCAAGGCAAGACGCGGCTAGGAGATGACGCGGTGCACCCGACGTCGTGCACCGCCGGTGAAGCCGAAGCGCTGGTACTGCTCGAACTGGGTAGGCGTATTGGCTGTTGCCACGACCACCGCACCGGATGGCGGGACGGTGGCGAGAGCACTCCGTGCAGTCTGGACTGCCGTGAACTGCGTTCCGGGCAGTTGCGCGAGACCCGCGAGCTCCCACCGCGGACCGGCCGGCGTCTCGGGCCCGTACGGCACTGTTGACGCTCCCCTCTTGGGGAGCAGGAAGAGTGCGCCTGCCGAGGCCGCGATCACCAGCAGTGGGGCGAGGACGAGCAGGACAGGGAAGGCGTTCAGGGCATCGGCCAGCGCTAGGAGGCCGAAGGTGGTGACTGCGGCGAGGACGCCGACGGGTAGCAGTAGGAGCAGATCGAGGGCCACGTTGATCGGCAGCAGCAGCACCAAGCCCGTGCGGGTCGCGTCGAGGAAGAGCCCTCCACGCACCGCGGCCGGGAGAACCGCCAGCACTGTCCACGGTAGGGCCAGGAGTGCCACCACCCGGTGAGGAGTGAAGGCTCGCGCCATGATCCACGCCGAACGCAGTACCCGGCGACTGGGACGAGGTGGGTGAGTCGTCATGTCAGTGCCCCTCATTCTGTTCCCTCGATGATGGCCCGGAGTGCTGCGATGTGCCCCTGGTACGCGTCCCGCCCCTGCTCTGTGAGCGAGAGCCGGAGGCGTGAGCGCCCTGCTCGCGTCACCTGCTCCTGCTGGAGGTATTTCTGCTCGATCAACTGGGAGATGTGCTTGCTGAGCGCGGACTTCGACAGGTCGAGCCTGCGCTGGAGCTCACCGAACTCCACGTGCGTGGCGGCGTTCGTGATGGCGCAGATCTGCAGGCGGTGAGGTGCGTGGATCAGCGGGTCGAATCTCGGCTCAGGCACTGCCCACTTCTCTCCTGTAACGGTGACCCATCTCGAACGTCACCACACCGCCGAGCACCCCGGCCGGCAACCACAGCCACGTGGCGTCGAGGGCGACGGCGAGCGCCGCGGGTAGGCCGACGGCGGCGATCATCGAAACCATGTAGGGGAATGCCCCCTGGCCATCCAGCCCCACCATGCCGTAACCGGGTCGCAGGAACACCCAGCGCATGCCGACCCCTACGAGGGCCAGGAACCCGATGATCGTCACCACTCGGGAAGGGCTGGTGGGAAGCATCTGCGCCCAGCAGATCACCGTGATGAGCGTGGCCTGGGTGATGAAGAACGCCCTCGATAGCGGCGGGTTCCGCGTTGCAGTCTCGGCCCCTTCTGCAACCTCCAGCATCGCGCGCGCTTCGTTGCGGTCCGGTGTCCCGTCTCGGCTTGTTTCCATAGGGGAAACAGTAGCATTGTGTTTCCACTAAGGAAACAGGGAGTCAATCGGAGATGGCCTTGAAGTAGCGGGCAACAGGCCAGCGCTCGAACCCGGATCGCTCGTAGAGGTGACGTGCTGGTTCATGACCGGGATCATCACCGGTCTCGACCAGCATCATGTGCATCCCACATGCTCCAACCGTTCCCAACCCTCACCAAGGAGCTTGGGCGGCGACCCCTTATGAGTCTTCTCCCCGACCAGGCTTTACAGTCGGTCGCATGGGAACTTCAACCAGGACGATGGGCCATGCAGCCCGGTGGATCATCAGCACCGGCGCCGGGCTGTGGCTCTCGAGCCTCACCCTCCTCATGGTCGTGTCCCCGTCGGGGACGGCGATCTCGAGTGATCCTGGTGCGCAATCCGTGCCGTACTGGGCAACGCTCGTACCGCTCGCCGTGGGGACTGCCCTCGCCCTCCTCCTCCCCCGCTCGTCACCGCACCGACCGGTCAGGATTACTTCCCCGAGGTCCTTCCGCGTGACCACAGCCGGTCTCCTCGTCCTGGCTGCCCTGTTCCCGGTGATGACGCTCGCCGTTCCGCTCGTCGGCGAGTCCTACGTCCTGGGCAAGTTGATCCTGTTCATGATCGTGCCGACGGTCCTGCTGCTGATAGTGCGCAGGAGCGTGAGCATTACCTGGCGTAAGAATTGGTCCCGATGGTGGGCGCCGGCCATTGTGATCATCGTGTGGACGCTGCTGTCCCAGGTTGCCCCGTGGAGCCCGGCATTCGACCCGGCAGGCATGGAGGTGGCGTTCATCCTCACGGCGGCCATCGCGACGGCCATCACCGCGGGCGTGGGTGAGGAACTGTTCTATCGTCGCTGGTTACAGACGCGACTGGAGGCCGCCCTGGGCGCATGGCCGGGCATCATCGTGACCTCCCTCGCCTTCGCGCTCATGCATCTCGGTTCCCACGGGACCGGTGACCCGCTCCTGGACGTGGCCCGCGTGATCGTCCTCCAGGGATCGTTCGGGCTGTTCGTGGGAGTGCTGTGGTGGCGCTACCGCAATCTCACCGCCGTCGTCGTGGTTCATATCATCAGTAACGGGTGGGCCGTGGCCGCGGCCCTGGTGTAACCGGGAAGGGCACTGCGCAATGGGGCGTGACCGCCGGCATTCACCCGACGAAGACGAAGTAGAAGGAAAGGTGCAGGGCGAGATTCAAATGGAGGGTCTTCAACCCGAGCCGTAGTGATGCCAGAACGAACCCGAGGGCGAGGATCGAGAGGCTCGGCAGCACATGGACGGGTGCAAAGCTCTGCCGGAGGAACACTGCATGGCCGAGCCAGAACATGACGGCACTGGTAACGAGCACACCCCACGCTGGTAACCGCTCCCCGAGGTAGCTCTGCAGGAGCCCGAAGGTGAGGTAGTTCTGCCAGAAGTCGGAGACGGTCATCCAGAACATGTAGAGCGCCACCGGCGCCTCCAGTTCGTACCGGAAGGGCACCGTGACGGCCAGGACCAGCGGCAGCACGTAGAGCCACCTCGACCAGGAGCGGGCGAACAGGACCCGGTTGTACCGGCGGTGGGTGAGCACGAGTACGACGACGACGATGAGCGCCAGGATCGTCTCGATGAGGATGGACGTGTCGATGTCCGTGGTGAGGAGCTTGCCGGCACCGTTGGCGAGCAGTCCCGGAGTGAGATACCAGAGCCCGAGCCACACGACGGAGATCAGGAGGAGTGTCCTCCGCGAAGGACGCATGTGGAGATCGGAGGTCATCACGGGTGTTCGGTGTGGAGTGCTCACCCGGCCCATCCCAACGGTCCGCACATTCTCGACCACCGCACCGAAACGTCGGGTCCGGGTGTCTTCCTGATGGACGACAACCTGCATCGCCGTGCCGATGTTGACCCTGACGCGGGGTCAGTCTCTACGGTCGAACCCATGACGACCAAGATTCTGGACACCAGTAGGGGAATGGGTGCCGTGCTCGCTGCTCCCCGCGATGAACGTGAGGACATACTGCGTGGCATGATTGCGCCGGCGGAGGGGATGTATCGGTACTTCCCGGGCGAGGTGGACCTGGTGGCGATGCACCGGATGAGCTTCGGGTTCCCCCTCGACCGCTGCGAGGAAGAAGTCCTCGAGGCACTCGAACGGATGCGGGCCGCCGAGGTCTGGCAGCGGATGAGCACCGCGCTGACCCGCGCCGTCGACGTCCAGCGTGCCGCCACCCCGGATATCGAGGTGCCCGACGTCGTCGTCCTCCTCGTGCTGGGCGATCCGGAGGATCAGTACTTCATGGGCCCGTTACGGGGGTTCAGCGGCAACGGCAGTGTGCCCGGCTATGTGCAGTTGACGGTGTGGCCGACCGAGGAGAACCTCGCCCGGGTCGAAGCAGCGGTGGTCCACGAACTGAACCACAACCTGCGCTACGCGCCCGGAGGGATCAGCTGGGACCCCTCCACCGTAGTAGTGGGCGAGCAGGTGATTTCCGAGGGGCTCGCCGACGCCTTCGCCCGGCAGCTCTACGGGCATACCGGGTACACCCCCCTAGGCCTCCCGCACCTGGACGACGACGCGGTCCTGGCGAAGGTGATTTCCGGGTTGCAGGTGACCGGGATGCAGAACTTCACCGCCTGGATCCATGGGGACGATTCCGCGCGGCGGTTCGGCGCCCACCCGGTGGGACTTCCCACCGGCGCGGGCTACGCGGCAGGTAACCGCCTGATCGACGCCTACCTGGCTGCTACCGGGCGGACGGCGGCCGAAGCCCTGCACGTGCCGAGTCAGGACGTCATCGACGTCGCCCTGTCCCGCCTGCACTGATCCCCCGCCCGCGGTGTCGTCGCAGGGCTCATTCCCATCGGGCGGTGCCCGGGTCCACACCGTGGTTTCGGGCGTTCGCTTCGATGGCCAGCTGCAGCCACACGGCCAGGCCCGGCGCAGCCTGCTCGTAGTAGGCACGGAACCCGGGCTCGGTCACGTAGCTGCGCGCGAGGACCACCTGCATGGAGTGGGTGCAATGGAAGTACTCGCTCATCGCCACCCGGTGCTGCTCGGCCACCGCTCCGGCCTCCGTACTGCCCGGGAGAACTCCGGCGCGCAACGCTTCGGCGGCGGCGTCCGTCGATTCCTGCAGCGAGACCGAGACGGCGTGCCAGTCGGCCTCGGTGCGGGCGGCGGAGCGCTCCGCGTACTGCGCCCACTGCACCGATTCGCCCCACAGCTCGCGCGCCTGCCCGGGCCAGTCAGGATCCCACTGCGCGCCGAAGACCCGGGGCTGCTCGGGTACGGGGACGAGGACACCGTGCTCCTCGGCGGCGAGCAACCGCTCCACGGCCCGGTCCACATCCTGGAGGCGCAGGATCCTCTCCGCCAGCTCCACCCGCCGGGACTCGAGCTCGGCTCGGCGTTGCGCGGACCCGGCGTCGAGCAGTCCGGGGATCCGCTGCAGCGGCACCCCCAGATCCCGGAACAGCACCACCCGCTGCAGACGGGCCACGTCGGCCTCCGAGTACATCCGGTATCCATTGCTCGTACGCCCCGACGGAACAGCAACACCGCATCGGTGCCAGTGGTGCAGGGTCCGCACGCTCACCCCCAATGACCGGGCGACCGCACCGACACCCTCGAACCCGTTCACGCTCTCCTCACTGCTCCGGGAGATTCGACCCGGGCTCGACGCCGTCACCGACGGGTGAGATTGCCCGGCTCGGGTACCGGAAGCTCGATGATCGTCCCGTAGTCCTGTTCCCATCCGTAATCCACACTCTTCACCCGCAACACCTCCGGGCTCGCCTCCACGATCTGCACGTTGATCGGCTCCTCACGGTCGGCGATGGACAATACCCAGGTGTCCGCCAGGTAGCTCAGACCGATGCTTTCCAGCACCTGGGACGCGTCGTACTCATCGGCAGCCTCGCCGAGCCGGTACCCGAATACCGTGACCGGGACGAACGTCCCACCCTCCGCCACGAGGTACCCGAGCAGCTCGCCGTCGTCCTCCCGGTGGTACGGCACCCACGATGAAGAGATCATCACCCGATCCTACTGACGCCTCATCCTGTCAGTCTCGCCGATCAGTCCTGCTGGGCCTCCGTGCGGGGCTCGCTCACCGCGACCCTCGACTGCCTGAGGCGCTTCCTGACCCGCAGGAGCACGAAACCGAGGACGACGAGCCCGATGATGACGACGACGACGTTGGAGATCAGACCGCTCCAGTTCTCGAGGATCGACTTGATGGCCGGCCCGAAGGCGACGCCGAGCCCGATCCAGATCCCGTTCCACACGGCGGAGCCGACGAAGGTGTAGAGGCTGAACTTCCAGACCGCCATGCGCTCGATCCCCGCGGGGATCGAGATGAACGAGCGGACCAGCGGCACGCACCGGCCGAACAACACCGCCGCAGCACCCCATCTCGCGAAGAACGTCTCGGCGCGGTCGAAGTCGTCGTGGTCGAGCAACGGGATGCGCCCGACGATGCGCCTCGTACGATCACGGCCCACCGCAGCTCCGATGGCGTACCAGATCAGCCCGCCGATCAGTGCGCCGAGCGTCGCCGCCATCCACGCTCCCCACGCGGACATCCGGCCCTCGTAGGCCAGGAAACCGGCCACCGGCAGGATCGCCTCCGAGGGGATCGGCGGCGCGAAGGTCTCGATGAGCACCGCCACCCCCACACCCACCTCGCCGAGGCTCTCCATGAGGCCGAGGACCCATCCGACGAAGCCGTCGTACTCCGCGCCGGGGGATACGTTGAACGGGATGAGGGTGTGCACGGGAATGATCCGGTCCTTCGTGTAGTGAGGCATGGGCCGCTCCGCACCATATCGCGGAAGACACGTGCCCGAGCATGTCGGCGGGCACGTGTCTTCCGCGGGTAGGAGGAGGCGGGTTACACCGTCGGCGCCGCGGCGGGGACGTCGGCGGAAGTGGGCAGTACTTCCCGCAGGAGGTCGTCGAGCGTGATGACGCCGAGGAGCCGCCCGTCGTCGACGACGGTGGCGAGTTGCACACGTGCCTGGCGCATGCGCGTCAGGGCGTCGTACGCAGCGACATCGGGGGTCACCGTGAAGGCCGTCCGGGCGACGTCGATCGCCGGCGTCGTCGCGCTCGCGCCGAGGGTGTCGCGAACATGGATGACCCGGGAGTCCGCCCCCGTACCCACGAGGATCCGCAGGTGTCCGGACGAGACCGCGGCGGCCTGCACGTCGGCCATGCTCGCCGTACCGGGCACCGAGGTCGGTGTGCGGTCGGTCTGCACGATGTCGCCGATGGTGAGCGTGGCCAGGGAGATGGTGCGGACGATCGGCTCGGAGTACTGGACGTCTAGGGTACCCGCTGCGCGCGAATGGGCCACGAGTTCCCGGATGGTGTCGGCATCCTGCCCACCGGCAGCGGCCTTGTCCACGGGTTCGACCCCCGAGGCCTTCACCAGCCTGTTCGCGATGTGGTTGATCCACAGCAGGAACGGCCGCAGCGGCCAGGTGAGGCCACGCGCGGCGAGGCCTGTCGCTTTCGCGGCGACCTCCGGGTGCGCGATGGCCCACGATTTCGGCGCCATCTCCCCGATGACCAGGTGCAGGAACGTGACCACGATCAGAGCGAGCATGAACGCGATGACACCCGAGAGCACCTCGGGCAGACCCCACTGCACGAACACCGGCGACAACGCGTAGTCGATCGCCGGCTTGGTGACCGCGCCCAGGAGGAACGTGCACGCTGTGATTCCCAGCTGCGCGAACGCGAGCATGACCGTCAGCTCGTTCATCCCGCGCAGTGCCGCTCGGGCGGAGGCGCTGTGCTCGGCCTCCTCCTCGAGCCGGTGCCGCCGGGCAGCGAGGAGCGCGAACTCCACGATCACGAAGAACGCACTGGCCACGATGAGGACCGTGGTGATGATGGTGACGCTCACCCAGCTCATCGGCCCGCCTCCTGGGCTGCACCGGAGGCGAGGGCCACATCGGCGTCCCCGTCCGCTGCGTCGAGATCGCGTTCGTGCAGCTGGACGTCGAGCTTCGAGGGGATGTGACGGGCCACCTCGAGGACGCGGACATCGAGCCAGCGCTCCATGCGCAGCCCCTGCACCGTCTCGGCCGTTCTCTCGGGTAGATCGATGCGCACCAGCGAACCCTCCTGTGGCAGATCGCCGTGTTCACTGACGGTGAGGCCGGCGATCGTCTCGGCATCACCCCGCGGCAGGTCGTACCCGATGAGGCGCTCCACCTCGTCGAGGTGGATGTCACCCGGCAGCGTCCACTGCCCCTCCTCCGTGCCGACCAGCTCGTCGACGTCGACGTCGTGTTCGTCGGAGAGCTCGCCGATGACCTCCTCGGTGAGGTCCTCGATGGTGAGGATGCCGTCGAAGTTCCCGTACTCGTCAACGACGCAGGCCAGCTGGTTACGGGTTTGACGCATGCGATCCAGGGCGACCGGCAGCTGCATGGTGGTCGGCAGCACGACGGTCTCGCGCATCACGGTGGACACCGGGGCTTCGTCGTCATGGTTCCCGCTGAGCAGGGCGATCAGGTCGACGACGCCGACGGGGTTGTCCTCCTCGCCGATGACGGGGTACCTGGTGTGTCCGGACCCCATCAGCGCCCGCACCTCGCCGATGGTCGTCCCGGGTGAGACGGAGTCGATGCGGGAGCGGGGCACCATGGCGTGTTCGACGTCGCGCCGCGGGAAGTCGAGGATCCGGTCGATGATCATCGCGAGATCGTCCGGGAGGTCACCGCTCGAGCGGGACTCCTCGATGATGGCCTCGAGGTCGCGTGCCGTGGCGCTCTCGTCGACGTCCTCGAGCGGTTCGATGCGCAGCAGCCGCAGCAGGGCGTTGGCGGCCATGTCGAACACCGTGATCAGCCAGCCGAACGCCAGCAGGTAGATCCGGGTGGGCATCGCGAGCGCCCGGGCCAGCCGTTCGGGACTGGCGATGGCCAGGTTCTTCGGGTACAGCTCACCGAAGATCATGGTCACGATCGTGGCGAGGAGCAGGGCTCCGACGGTCCCGATCAGTACCGACACCACGGGGTCGATCCCGATCCCGCCGAGCAGGGTGCCGATCGATTCACCGATCAGGGGCTCGGCCACGTAGCCGATCAGCAGACCGGTCACCGTGATGCCGAGCTGGGCACCCGACAGCATGAAGGACGTCCGCTTCGTGATCGCGAGCACCCGCTTGGCCTGGGCGTCACCCTTCTCCGCCAGGGCCGCCATGCGCGAGCGGTCCACGGACATGTAGGCGAATTCCTGCGCCACGAAGAATCCGCAGGCCACGATGATCGCCAGCGTGACGATGATACCGACGAGCAGTGTGAGAACCGCGCCGATCATTCTGTTTCACCCCCTCGAACAACGAAGGGGCCGGTAGATCGACCCTCCTGGTCGGGGGAAACAGAACGATGGCTCACAGTGGCTCTTTCTTGTGGGTCAGGGTAGTTCGACCCATCTTACCCGGAGCACACGATCACCGCCCGGGACATCGGGCGGCCGAAGGAGCACGTGCTCCCCCACCCGTTCACCGGGAGGGGGAGCACGTCCGGCATCACTGTACCGGTGGGTGTTCGCGTTCCAGGGCGGCGCCCTCGACGTCGACATTCGGGAGGATCCGCTCGAGCCAGCCCGGGACCCACCAGGCATGGCGTCCGATCAGGTGCATTAGGGCGGGTACGACGAGCATCCTGATGATGAACGCGTCGACGAGGACGCCGAAGGCGAGGCCGAAGCCGACGGCCCGGATGATCGTGGAGTGGGCGAAGATGAACCCGCTGAAGACCGAGACCATGATCAGCGCCGCCGCCGTGACCACGGAGCGCCCGGCCCGGAAGCCCTGCATGACCGCGAGGCGGGCCGGGGACCCGTGGACGAACGCCTCACGCATCCCTGCGGTGAGGAACAGCTGGTAGTCCATGGCGAGGCCGAAGAGGATCCCGACCAGGATGACCGGCAGGAAGCTCAGGATGGGCCCCGGGTCGTGGATGCCGAAGAGCCCGCCGAGCCAGCCCCACTGGAACACCGCGGTGAGCGCTCCGTAGGTGGCGATGAGGGACAGGATGAACCCGGCGGTCGCGATCAGCGGTACGAGGAGCGACCGGAAGACGACCACCATGATGAGGAAGGACAGGCCGACGACGACGCCCACGTACAGCGGGAGGACGTCGGCGAGGTTCCCGGAGATGTCGATGTTCGTGGCTGCCTGGCCCGCCACACCGAGCGTCGACCCGTCCGGTGCCGGCAGGTCCCGGAGGCTGCGGACGAGGTCCTCGGTCGAGGCGTCGTTCGGGCCTCCGTCGGGGATGACCTGGAATGCGGTCAGGATGTTGTCGTCGGACACGGCGATCGGGGCCACGGCGGAGACGTCGTCCTGGTTCGCGATCGAGCGGGCGGTGTCGAGCTGCTCCGCCTGGACGTCGTCGTCGGAGATCCCCTCGGGGAGGTGAGCCGTGACGAGCAGGGTGCCGTTGACGCCGTCCCCGAACTCCTCCGAGGTGATCTGGTGCGCCCGGTACTGGGTGGAGTCCTCGGGCTCCGAGGAGCCGTCGGGCAGGCCGAGCCGCATCGACAGTGCGGGTGCGGCGACCAGCAGCAGCACGGCGGCTCCGGCGACCACGCTGATGACGGCGCGGCCGGTGCGCATGGAGGTGATCTGCTTCTCGACGCGGTGCTGCGGAGGGCGCCCGCGGTGGGCGCGTTCCTTCTTGGACAGGACGCGGAGTTTCGCGAGTCCGAGCATCGCCGGGGTCAGGGTGATGGCCACGAGGACCGCGACGGCGACACTCACGGCGCCGACGGTGCCCATGAGACCGAGGAACGGGACGCCGGTGATGTTCAGGGCCAGCAGGGCGACGACGACGGTGCTCCCGGCGAACACCACCGCGTTGCCGGCGGTACCGTTCGCGAGCCCGATGGACTCCTGCAGCTCCGTTCCCGCGATGAGCTGCTTGCGGTGACGGTTGAGGATGAACAGGGAGTAGTCGATACCGACGGCGAGCCCGAGCATGAGCCCGAGGACCGGGGTGACCGATGCCATCTCCACGGCACCGGAGAACGCGAGCGCCGCCGTCAGGGCGACGCCGATACCCACGATCGCGCTCACCAGCGGCAGCGTCGCGGCCAGGGCGGTACCGAGCATCACGAACAGGACGATGGCGGCGATGATCAGACCGATGGCCTCGCCGGGTCCGAAGATGCTGGGGGTGGCCTGGGCGAGGGAGTTCGCGAACTCGACGTCCACGCCGTCGATGGGACGCTCCGAGACGTAGTCGATGACCCCTTCACGGGTCTCGTTGCTCAGGGCGAGCTGCGGCACGTCGAAGCTGACGTTGACGATCGCCGTCGTGCCGTCGTCGGACACGGAGCCGATGTTCTCCGCGAACGAGAAGAGCTCGGCGCCGTCCTCGAGCTGCTGGGTCTGCTCGTCGAGCTCCGTACGCCCGGCGTCGAGGGTCTCCTGCTGCGTCTCGAGCTCGGCCGCCTGGGCGTCGAGCTGGGCCTGCTGGGAGGCGATGGCCACTGCGGCGGCTCCGGTCGCACCATTCCGCGAGCGGTCCAGCTGGGCCTGCGCCGCCTCGAGCTGATCCGATCCTGCGTCGAGCTGCGCCTGCCCGGACTCGAGTTCTTCACGGGCGGAATCGAGCTGCTCGCGGCCGTCGGTCAGCATGTTCGCCTGCTCGGCGAGCTGAGCCTCGGTGGCGAACGGGTCGACGACGGCCGAGACGTCCTGCAGGTCGCCGGCGTCGGCGACGAGGTCCGCGACGGCGTCCTTCTGCTCCTGCGTGAAGGGCTCGCCGTCGGTGGTCTGCAGCACCACAGCTCCGGCCCCGCCGCTGAGGTCCGGCAGCTTCTCCGCCAGCTCGTCGGTGACCTTCGCGGCCTCCGTGCCCGGGATGTCGAAGCTGGAGGCCAGTGCACCACCGAAGGTCAGGAAGGACGTGACGGCCAGGGCGAGGATGGCCGCCCACGCCCCGAGGGTCCGCCAGGCATGCGCGGCGGTCCACGAACCGAGGCGATAGAGGAACAGAGCCATGAGCCATCCTTGCTTCGAGTGATACCTACACTCAGACGATACGTGGCGTCTCGTCTGTTGATCGAATTACGCTGGTGTGATGTTGACCAACCATCGCGCCGGCGCCCAGCGCAGCGAGGCAGCGCGGGTTGCCATCCTCACCGCTGCTGCGACCCTCTTCACCACCAGCGGGTACGAGCGCCTGACGATGGAGGGCATCGCATCCGCCGCGAAGGTGGGGAAGCAGACGATCTACCGGTGGTGGCCCTCGAAGAGCGCCCTGATCGCCGAGTGCCTCGCCAACGGATATCTTCTCCCCAACGACCGCCTGGACCCACCCGCGGCCGCGCACGTGGTCGAGGACATCAGCTCCTGGTACGCCGGACTTGCAGCATACTTCCAGTCGGAGACCGACAGCCGGTTGTTCCTCTCCCTCATCTCCGCGGCCGCCGGTGACGCCGGCGTCGCCGAGCACTTCGATGCCCGCTTCGGCGGCGGCCACACGATCGAGGCCCGGCTCCGGCAGGGCGTCGACGCCGGCGAGCTGCAGCCGACGGTGCCGATGAACCAGGTGGCCGACATCCTCATCGGCACCCTGGTGCTCCGGGTGCTCGCGCGCTCCACGACCGATGCGAAGGAGGCGGCCGAGGTGGTGCGCATGGTGCTCTCCCCCTTCACCACGGAACCCACGGAACCGGAGGAACCGGAGGAACCGGAGGAACCGACCTGACACGGGGTCGGGACCGTTCCGTCGGTTCCTCCGAGGATGCCGGTGCCGGCATCGTCAGTCGTGTGCGCTCCCGGCGATCGAGAGGTCGTCGCCCCCCGCGGACTCCGCGTCCTGCCGGCGCCTGCGGTAGGACGGCGCGGCGAGGGCGGCCAGGAGTGCCAGCACCCCGATCCCGGCGGAGACCCAGAAGCCCGTGGTGAAGGCCTCGTCCGTCGGTGCGCCCTGAGCGGTGGTGTTCGACGAGATGAGCGCCGCGATGACCGCCGTGCCGATGCTGCTGCCGATGGTGCGGAGCACGGTGTTGGCGCTGATGGCCTCACCGGTCTGTGCCGCCGGGACGCTCTCCACGATCGCGTTCGACGTGGCGGCCAGCGCCATGCCGATCCCGACACCGGTGAGGATCCCCGAGAGGATGATCTGCCAGCTCTCCGAGTGGCTGATCGCCGGGATGAGGAAGGCCGCGATGACGGCGACGCCGCCGAGGATCATCGGGACCTTGGGGCCGATCCTGCGGATGAGGATCCCGGCCACGACCCCGGAGATGACCATCGCCACGACGGTGGGCAGCAGGTAGAGCCCCGCCTCGCTGACGGACTTGCCGAAGCCGTATCCCAGGGCGCTCGGGAGCTGGAGGAGCGGGGGCACCAGGACGAAGGTGCCGAACATGGCGAAGCCGAAGACCAGGGCCACGACGGGCGCCGTCCAGACCCCGCGGTGGCGGAAGAGCCGCAGATCGATCAGCGGGTCGGTGACCCGGAGCTCGACGAGCACGAACCCGACAAGCGTCAGGGCCCCGCCGACGAGCAGGCCGATGGTCCGCCCGTCAGCCCATCCCCAGGTCTGGCCCTCACTGATGGCCAGGAGCAGGGCCACCAGGCTGACGGAGAGGATCCCGGTGCCGAGCATGTCGAGGCGTCCGGGTGTGCGGACGGGGGACTCGGGCATGCCGAAGATGGCACCGAGGAGCGCGATCAGCACCAGGACGGCGGGAAGCCAGAACAGCCAGTGCCAGGACAGGTGCTCCACGATGGGGCCGGCGGCCACGATCCCCACCCCGGCGCCGATGCCGAAGATCGCCGAGAGCAGCCCGATGGTCACGCTCACCCGCTCCTGCGGGAGCTCGTCACGGACGATGCCGATGGACAGCGGCATCACCGCGCCCGCCGCACCCTGGAGGATGCGGGCGATGATCAGCACGGTGAGGTTGGGGGCGAGTGCCGCCAGGACGGTACCCACCAGCAGCAGGGCGAGCACGATGATGAGCACCTTGCGCTTACCGACCATGTCACCGAGCCGACCGAGGATCGGGGTGAGCACGGCCGCGGAGAGCAGGTAGGCGGTCAGGACCCAGCTCACGGCGCTGGTGGCCACGCCGAGATCCTGGCCGATGGTGCCCAGGGCTGGAGCGACGAGTGACTGCAGGACGGCGAAGGACAACCCACCCAGCGCCAGATACGCGATGAGGGCGCCGCCCCGGGAGGACTTCGCCGAGTGGCGGGGGCCGCCCGACCCCCCGGTCTCCCTGCTCACCGGTACGGATCCGGTTGCTGGATGGTGCATGGTGGTGGACATGGCGCTCCCTATGTAAACAGGCGATGACTTATTCAGAGTATAGAGTCGTCAGCAGGGAAATCATCAACTGTTGACTTATGGTCCACGTCACCTGGAAGCGAGGTCGGAAGGTCATGACCGACAGGACTGCAGCACCGCCCGGATCGACCGGGTGCGACGCCGCCGCCCCAGCGGATCCCGTCCGGTCCGGTCGGGATGCCGTCCGCACGCGCGGCGCCCTGGTGCGGGCGGCTCGCCGACGGTTCGCCACGGACGGGTACCGGGCGACGACGGTGCGTCGGATCGCCTCCGACGTCGGCGTCAACGTGGCACTGATCGGCCGGTACTTCGGGTCGAAGGAGGGGCTCTTCGAGGCGTGCATGAACCGTACCGCGGAGGAGCTGGGGACCGGCGGCCCGGCCCGGTCGAGCGCTGCCGAGGGGATCGACGGGACCATCGGGCGCCTGATCGCCCATGTGGTGGAAGCACCGAACGCCGATGATCCGCTCCAGCTCCTGCTGCTGCTGCGCTCGTCCGGGGACGAGAACGCCGACGCCATCCGGCGTCGGACCCTCCAGACCTTCACGGAGCGGCTGGCGGCGTCGGCCGGCTGGGACGCAGCCGATCCGGCGACGGCGGGACTGCTGCTGCGCGCCCAGATCGCCATCGCGACGATGCTCGGGCTGGTGATGCTGCGCACCTCGGTCGGCGCGCAACCGGCGGCATCCGCGACCATCGGCGATCTCGAGGAACCGCTCGGTGACCTCCTCAGGGGCCTTCTGGCACCCGACTCCTGACCTCCCGGGCCTCCATCCGCTCGATCGGCGCAGCGGAGAGGCGGATCCCCGGACAGTGGGAAGAGCCCTCGAACCGGACGATCGTGCCCTCGCCGTCGGGGAACACCCGCACCAGGCGGGCGGAGCGGTCCCGGGAGGCGGCTCGCCTAGGCATGGGCCCGGACCTGTGCCTCCTGCACGAGCTCCTCGCACGTGCGCACCACCACCGCACAGGCCTCCGCTGCCGTACGGGGGGTCAGCGGGTTCTCCGTGATGCCCCGCCAGCGGTACAGGTGCGCGAGCGCCGCCGCGCGGACGTCGTCCGGCGACGCGCCGTCGTCGAGCCCCAGCCGCACACCCTGCGCGACGCCGGACCCGCCGATCAGCCGCTCCACCTCCGCCGCCTGTGCGGGTGCCAGCGGCACCGTGCGCGAGCGCAGCGCCGAGAGCAGCCGCAGTTCGCGGATCTCGTGGGCACCGGTGTGGATCTTCTCGACGGACGTCAGCAGTCCGGTGCTGCCGTCCCGCGGATGACTGCGCACAAGTGCCTCCACGCCGGTCAGCGCGGTGCGTGCCCGCAGCTGCGCGGCGCGCTCCTGGAACTGCTGGCCCATGAGCAGCAGGAGCTGGTCCAGCCCGCTCCTGCGCGCCAGTTCCCGCGCCAGGTCGGAGGCGGTGTGCACACTGCCCTGGAGGAGGGCGCAGGCCAGGCGGATGCCGAACAGGCCGAACCGCTCCAGCAGTGCCGCCCGCGCCTCCTGGCCCACGTCCGGGGAGAACTCGATGCGGACGAAGCGGTCCGCGGAGAGCAGCAGGCCCTCGCGTGCGGTGCGGTCCACCGCGGCCAGCAGCGCCAGCGCGTGGTACTCCTCCTGGCGGAGGGTGCGTGCGGTCTGGGCCAGCAGCCCGGCGATCGGCACCACCTCGAGCGCCAGCGCCCGCAGGGAGGGGTCCGCGCGGTAGCGGTCGGCGATGCTCCCCGCGGAGATGAGCGAGTCGATGCGGCCCGCCCCCACCTCGTCCGCCCGCGAGAGCACGGCGAGCGCGTTCACGGTGCCGGAGGTCCCCGCGCTGGTGTCCCGGAACGCCTCGAGGAAGTCGAGGTCCGAGGCGTGCAGGTGCCGCATCAGGTACACCACGGCGTCGGCCTCCGACGGCGCGTCCTCCGGCGTGAGGAACGCCAGGCTCCGCTCCGAGACGTCCGAGGAGAGGGAGGCGATGCCCGGGGTGTCGATCAGGGTGAGGTGGCGCAGGCGCTCCGCCGGCCAGTCCACCACCAGGCGCCGCACCTCCTCGGCCCGCACGGACCCGAGCTCGAACTGCAGACGCCCGTCCACGCGACGCACGGGCAGGAGCACGGGCTCGCCCTCCAGCGGGTGCAGCGTGATGCGCGGGGTGGCGGCCCAACGGTACCAGGTGACGATCCGCGTGCACTCCCCCGTGTCCGTGGGGGCGATCTCCTCACCGATGATCGCGTTGAGCAGGGTGGACTTCCCGGCCTTCACCATGCCTGCCAAAGCCACGCGGAGGGGCTCGCGCAACCGCACGGCGTACGTCTCGAGCTCCGCGCTCACCTGCGGATCATCCGCGTAGACGGCCAGGGCGTCCTGCCCCAGGGTGGCGACGGCCTCACCGGTGCCGCTCATGCCCGGACCGCCGCGACCTCCGCCGCAGGGCCGGCGGGAGGCGCCGCGGGGGCGGGCGACGCCGGCAGCAGCGTCCGGGCCGCCCTGCGCAGGACGACGACGCCCCCGATCTGCGCCCTCAGCTCACGGATGCGCTGCCCGCGGCCCTGGGCCCGGGACGACGACGCCCGCTGGGCCGCCGACACGGAGTCCGAGAGGGAACGGTGGTGCTCCTCGGCGATCTCCGAGAAGTGGTCGCGGGTCTCCCGCTGGACCAGGCGCAGGCGGTCCTTGAGCTGCTTGCCCACCTGGAACACGACGTCGTCGATCTGGCGGCGCACCAGGTTCTTCGCCTCGCCCTGCCGGCGCTTCAGCCGCGCCTCCTTGTCCTCCTTGTAGGCCTTCCGGCCGAGGAGCAGCCCCGCGCCCACGGAGAGCGGGTTGATCAGCGACATCCCGATGATGCCGGTCAATAGGCCGAACATCAGCACCCCGCCGTAGGATCCGCGCATGCCGATCAGCACCTTGCCCGGCAGGCTCACCTTCCCGCGGTCGAGGTCGGCGACCTCCTCGACGGGCGCCAGCACGCCGTCGGTACCCGAGACCTGGAGCAGGGGCAGCGGCACGCCGTCCTTGGAGAACAGGCCCGCCACCTCCTCCGCCAGCCACTGTGCGCGCTCGTTGGTCCACACGAACGTGTCCGAGACGGCGGACGCCACACGCTGCTCCAGCCAGTCCGCGAACTGGTCCCACGTCTCCCCCGGATCGGCCGAGTCGATCGCGGCCTCCGCCTCGCGCTGGATCTTCCGCAGGCGGTCCCGGAGATCGTGCTCCATGTCCGAGATGAGATCGGACATGCCGTCGTTCAGCGAGGTCTGCCAGCGCGAGGACTTCCTGCGCTGCTGGTCCGCCCGCTCCTTGGTCTCCTCCAGCTCGGCCAGGAGGTTCTGCAGGCCCTCGGGGTTCTCCAGCGCGCTGAGCTCGGACTTCAGTGCGAGCTCCAGGTGATCCGCCGTGGAGAGCAGGTCCTGGGCCACGGACCGGCGCTGCAACGCCGCCGCCTTCCCCACGATCTCCTGCCGCAGGTACCGCACGAGCTCCGGGAAGCCGGACTCCTCGTTCAGCTCGGTGTCATTGGTCTTCGCGGCGTACAGCCGCAGATCCGAGGAGACCGGGATCAGCGGCGTGCCCGCGTTGCCACCCTGGTCCAGGTGCCCGCGGTCCAGCCCGGCCACGGTGCGCCACTGCGGGTAGAGATCGGTCTTGGAGAGCACGCAGGCCACGTTCGGCACGATCCGGGAGGCCTGCCTGAGGAAACGCAGCTCCGGCTCGGTGTACTCCTGGGAGGCGTCGGAGACCAGCAGCATGGCGTCCGCCGTGGGCAGCGCCGTCAGGGTGGTGAGGGCGTGCGCCGAGTCCAGGCCACCCACCCCGGGGGAATCGATCACGGACAGGCCGTTGGCCAGCATCTTCCGCGGCAGCCCCACCTCGGCCGAGGCGAGGCCCTGCACGTTGCCCGGGTTCTCCTTCTCGGAGACGTAGCGGGCGATCTCCTCGAGCGGGATCCGGCGCCGCTCCAGCTCCGGTGCGCCGTCCTCCCCCCGGGTGCCGCCCTCGCGCGGTGCCACCACGAAGGCCGACGCCGGGTCCCCGAAGCGCACCACGGTGGGCACGGAGGTGGCGATGTCGTCGTCCACGGGACACACCGGTGCGTTCACGAGAGCGTTGATGAGCTTGCTCTTGCCCTGCTTGAACTCACCCACCACGATCACGCGGACATCGGGGTCGGCGAGGCGCTCGAGGGTCTGGCGGAGCCGCTGCGAGAGGTCCGGGCGGTCGCCCACCGCCACCAGCTCGAGAGCCTTCTCCACCATTGCGACCAGTTCACCCATGCTGCATCCCCTCGGACCTCGTTGTGGAACGCGGAACGGCCCAACAGGAGATACTTCCCGTTGGGCCGGTCCGGTTCACCGTGCTACCGGTGGTGAGCCACCGGCACTGCGCTCACTGCTGGAACTCAGTGTCCTTCTTCGACGACGACCGTGGTCTCGTTGTCGGAGAGGACGTCCACCGTGTTGTCGAAGACGAGCGTGTTGTCGTCGATCGAAGTGTACTGCTCGTCGTAGTTGAACGAGTCGGTGACGACGACGTCGGTGTTCTCCGAGTAGTCCACGTACGAGTTGTCGGTGGAGTTGTCGGTGAGGGACTTGTCGTTGAACGAATCGGCGACGGCGACCGCCACATCGGTGTCCACGACGGTGTTCTCCACGACCGAGTTGTCGGAGTTGTCCGAGTTGTCGTTGAAGGAGTCCGCGACGTCCACGTTCGTGTTGATCGACTCGTCGACGAAGGACTCCTCGTTGAAGGAGTCGCTGACGGCGACGTCGATGTCGGCGTCCACCGAGTTGTCGGTGTTCGTCGAGTTGTCCACGTAGGACTCGTCCTTGAAGGAGTCGACGATCTCGACGTCGGCGTCCAGCGAGTTGTCGGTATTGAAGGAATCGGCGACGTCGACGTCGACGTCCGTGTTGATGGAGTTGTCCGAGTTGTCGGAGGCGTCCACGAACGAGGAGTTGTCGTTGCCCGAGTCGTTGACCGAGTTGTCGGCGTTCAGGGAGTCCTTGATGTCGACGGCCACGTTGGTGGAGTTGTTGCTGTTGTCCACGAACGAGGAGTTGTCCGAGTTGTCCGAGTTGTCGGCGTTCAGGGAATCGGTCACGTTCAGCGAGTCCGTGATGGCGACGTTCACCGAGTTGTCGGAGTTGTCGGAGTTGTCGCTGTTGTCCGAGTTGTCGTTGCCCGAGTTGGTGAGCGAGTTGTCCGAGTTGTCGTTCAGCGAGTCCGTGATCACGGTGTTGACCGAGTTGTTCGAGCTGTCGTTGCCCGAATTGGTGTTGGTCACGGAGTTGTCGGAGTTGTCCGAGTTGTCCACGAACGAGGAGTTGTCGGAGTAGTCGTTGCCGATGGCAACGCTTCCGTCGCCGCCCACGCTGACGTTGGTGGAGGCGTCGAGCGCGGTGTTCACGGAGTTGTCCACGGCCACGTCGCCGTTGGCGGCGACAGCGCCGTCGCCCGAGGCGACGAGGGAGTTGTTGTCGAACATCTGGCTGACGTCGCCGTTGGACCAGATGTTCTGGTTCACGGAGTTGTCCACGATGGTGTCGCGGTCGTCGATGGTGTTCGAGGTGTAGGAGAAGTTGTTGACGATGTGCAGCAGCTGCTGGATCGCGTTGCCGTTGTCGCCGTCGCCGACGCTGGGGCCGCCCGGGGTCGTGGGAGCGTCGTCGTCGCCGCCGGTGCTGGCGCCGCCGTTTCCGCCGCCCTCGTAGCCTGCGCCACCGTTCCCACCGTGGCCGCCTGCACCACCGTTACCGCCTGCGCCACCGTTGCCACCCTGACCGGGGGCACCGACGCTCGGGGCGCCCGGCGTGACGACGGGGGCGCCGACACTCGGGGCACCCGTGACGGGGGCGGTGACGACGGGGGCGCCGATGGTGTTGCCACCGGTGCTGTAGGCACGCTCGAAGGACGCGGCGACGGGGCCGGCGGCGCTGACGGGTGCGTAGTCGAGGACCACGGGGAGCACGGCGTCGACGTCGTCGGTGCAGACGCCGCCGAGGCCGGCTGCTTCGAGGGTGCCCTCGGGGTCGGCCATGAACGCGTTGGCGGCATCGGCGTCGCGGAAGAGGTTCATGAGGAATTCGAGGAGGCTGGTGGCCATGGTAGGCATGGGATGATCCTTTTTCTCTGGTGAGCGAAGGGTGGATCGCTCGGCGTCGTTGCCGGGCTTGGTTCAAACGTAAGCGTGCTGTCCACCCGCCGGCATCGGGGGTGCACCCCCTATCCGCCGGCACCCCGTTAGGGGTTCCGGGCGAACACCGTTAGGGGGTCACGGGGTCACGGGGTTGCGGAGGCCCGGGGGCCGGCCTCGCCCACGAGGACGCGGAGGCTCGCCAGGAGGTCCGAGCGCGTGGCCGCCCCGAGGCGCCGGCGGATCCGGGCCACATGGTGCTCCACGGTGCGCGGCGAGATGAACACCTCCTCGCTGATCTCGCGGTAGGTACGCCCCTGCACCACGAAGTGGGCTATCTCGCGCTCACGCTCGGTGAGGACGGCCCGCGGACCCGCGCCGTCGACGGCGGTGGAGCGCTGCTCCCGCCGCGCCGACGCCCGCTGGGTGCCGGTGCGCGGCTCGTGCCGCTGCTGCTCCGCGTGCGTGCCGGGTTCCAGGACGGGTGGGGTCTCCGTGGCCGTCAGCCCCTGCGTACCCCGGCCCGGGGTGACCCGGAGGTCCCGGGCGCAGGCCAGCAACCGCGTCATGTCCTTCCGGTCGGCGGCCTTCGCGGCGGCGTGCCCGGCCAGCCGGGCGCCGTCCCACGCGTACCCCACGGAGGCGAGATCACGGGCCGAGGCCTCCACGAGGTCCGGGTCGGCGTTCCCTCCGAGCACCGAGATCCACGCCTTGCCGGCCGCGGCGAGGATGCCCGCCAACGGGTAGGCCACCGCCCCGCGGACCAGGGCCGCGGCGTGGGGCGCCAGGCGGGCGGGGCGTTCGAGCAGCAGCTCGGCCTGCACGGCGGACCAGCGCAGGGGCACGGACCAGAGCACGGGGTGACCGAGACGCTCGAGCAGCGCCCATGCCTCCTCGATGTGCGGCTGGAGCGTCTCCAGGGTCTTCAGGCGTGCGGCGGTGATGAGCAGCTCGCCGAGGGGCAGCAGCGTGAAGAGGTCCACGGACACGTGCAGCAGCGCCTCGCTGGCCCGCTGCCATGCCTGCACCTGGGCGCTCGTGTTCCCGGAGCGACGCGCCAGGCCCACGTGGAGTGCCTGCATCAGCAGTTCGTCCCGCGGCACGAGGGAGGGGACTGCCGACCGCGCCTGCTCGATGAACTCCAGTGCGGCGTCGTTCTCGTCCTGCAGCATGGCGGCCCAGGCGGCGATCAGGCACAGGCGCGGCCGTGCACTGCCCGTACCCTGGTGGCCCTCGAGTGCCTTGGTGGCCACGCTGCGGGCGGTCTCGGGTGTTCCCGCGAGGATGGCCACGAACGCGGCGAAGGCGGCCGGCGACTCCGTGCTCGGCAGGAGACGGCCGGAGGCGGTGAGGGTGTCCGAGGAGCGGATGAGGATGGGGAGGGCGTGGTGCGGCAGGGCATCCAGCGAGGCCAGGGCACCCTCGGCCAGCAACCGGGACGCGACGGCGGCGAGCGCCGGTGAGGCGGTGGCGGCCGATTCGCGGGCCTGGGCGCGGGCTCCCCCGAGGGCGCCGGCGGCCAGGAGGGCCACGACGGCGAGCGGTTCGGTGCTCCCGGGGTGCTGTTCGGCGGCCCAGCGGTACATGTCCGCTGCCCGCGACATCATGCCGCGCTGTGCCCAGACCGCGGAGGAGACCCGCACAGCCCTGCGGAACCCGGGCAGTCCGCTGCCCGGCACGTCCGGGGAGAACGGTGTGGCGGGTGGGGCTGCGAAGTAGTCGTCGAGGATGCGGCCGGCGGTGTCCAGCTCGCCCTGGGCGGCGGCGGCCTCGGCACGGGCCGGTGCCGTGGCGGTCGTGTCCGCTCCGGCGAGGAGGGCGAGGTCGAGGAGTTCGAGTGCCCGTGCGGGGTCCTCGGTGAGGGAGGCGGAGGCCTCCTGCTCGAGGACCCGGACGAGCCGCTCGTCCCGCACGCCGTCCGCGGCGAACCGGTGCGCGAGCTCCCCCAGGGGGATCCGGTTCTCGAAGTACTCGTCCAAGAGGGCCCGCTGCATCCTCCGGAGGTCGAAGGCGTCCGCGGCCAGGAGCACGGCATCGTGCACCTCCGGGAGCGGGCGGGCGTCCGCTCCGAGGAACCCGGCCTGCCGGGCCCGCTGCACGAGTGCGGGAAGCGGCTCACCGGCGGCGTGGGCCAGCGGTGGCAGCTGCCCCGGGATGCGGAAGCCGACGCTGAGTGCGAGCAGCACCTCGTGCAGGGCGGCGTCCTCGACGGCGAGCCGCGCCACGGCGATGTGCGGTACCACGAGGGCCGAGGGGCCGGGGTGCACGGGTGTCATCACCGACCCTCCTCGGGTGTGCTCGTGGCGCGCTGGCCGGTGGGAGTGGGGTCCTGGCCGGGTGCGGAGGGCGTGACGGTACCGCCGTCCCCTCCCTGCGGCGTGGGTGCCGGGGACCGGCGTGCTCGGGACCGGCGTGCTCGGGGTCGGCGTGCCGGGGGCGGGCGTCGTCGGACCCGGGACGGCGGCGGACCCGTCGGCACCGGACGGGGTGCGGGACGGCGTGGGTGACGGGCGGCCCTCCTCGGTGGCGGACGGCTCGGAGCTCGCCGAGGGGGACTTCGAGGAGCTCGGGCGCGCGGAGGACCCGCGCCCGCCGCTCTTCGTGGCCTCGTCGGCGTCCTCGCCGTCCTCGGCGCTGCCGGACCGTGACCGCTCGGAGTCCTTGCCCGATTTCTCGGCCGGGGTCCTGCCCGATCTCTCCGCCGTGTCCGGGGTGTCCTCCTCGGAGTCCTTGCCGCCGGGAGCCGCGTCCGCGGAGTCCTCACCTGCGGCGGAGCCGTCCGCGGGATCGTCACCAGCCGGGGTCTCCCCCGCAGCGGATGCGGCGTCGTCGTCGGACGCGTCCGTGCTCGAGGCCGGTGCGCCGGATCGGGTGTCGCCCTGCTCCGCGGCCTCCGCCTGCTGGTCGGTGCCTCCCGTGAAGATCGCCAGGGGCGAGGACGTCCCGGCAGCCGAGGCACCGGCCACCCCGATGAGGGCCACGGCGCCCACCAGCAGCGCCACGCGCAGGCCCAGCCTCCGGTTGGTGGACATGGCCTCGGGGCCGTGGTGCGGGGCGGAGCTCGAGGGAGCGAAGCCATGGGGCGTGACACCGTGCTGTGCGGTGACGGCGTCCGCTGTACCGGCCGGCTCCGCGTCCGCGAGCGGGGCGGGGTCCTCGGTGAGGGCGGCCGTGGCGAACGCGGCGCCGAGGGCGATCGAGGCCTTGGGGTCGGCATCCACGGCCAGGGGCCGCTCGAACTCGTCGGAGAGCAGCTGGGCCACCAGCGGGATGCGGGAGGACCCACCGATCAACAGGATCGCCGAGAGCTCCTGCGGCTCCACCCCGGCAGCGGCCAGGGCGGAGGCGAGCACCTCGACGGTGTCCCGGAGGTCCTGCTCGATCATGGCCTCGAACTCGGAGCGCACCAGGCGCACCTGCTCGTGGGCGCCGGGCAGGTAGACGCCGATGGTGGTGTCGGCGTCGGTGGAGAGGGCCTCCTTGGCCTCCGCGCACTCCCTGCGGAGCCGGGCGAGCCCGGACAGGGCGTCGGGCTCGGAGGGGTCCAGCGCCGCGAAGACCTCGGGCAGGCTCTCCACCACGTGGCCGAACACCGCCTGGTCGAAATCCGCGCCGCCCAGCCGCTCGAGCCCGGCCGGGTTCCCGAGCACGGCGAAGGACTCGGAATCGGCCTTCCGGAGCACGGTGGCGTCGAAGGTACCGCCCCCGAGGTCGTACACCGCGAGGGTGCTGCCCGCGGCCACGCGCTGCGAGGAGGCGTAGGAGAGGGCGGCGGCCTCGGGCTCCGTGATCAGCATGATCCCGGTGATGCCCACCCCTGCCACGGCGCGCCGCACGGATTCGAGTTTGTGGCCGCCCCACTCGGCGGGGTGGGTGAGGGTGATGGACGTGGGCGCGGCGCCCTCGCGCTCCTCGGCGAGATCCACCACGTGGCGCACCATGGTGGCGTAGAGGTCCTCGGCGAGGACGGAGAGCTCCCCCATGACCAGGGGCACGCTGTCGCCGATGCGCCGCTTGAACTCACGGGCCATCCGCTCGGGGTGGGCGAGGCCGCGCCGCTCGGCCGCCTCACCGACCACGCTGACGCCGTCGGTGCCGAGGAAGACCACCGAGGGGATCGAGGGCGCCCGCAGTCCCAGGGTGAGCACCTGCGGTGCCTCCCCGTCGCGAACGATGGCCGCAGCCGTGTAACTCGTTCCTACATCGACACTGATGCCGTAGGACATATTCCCCCCGAAAACCGCTTGCTGATGACCTATCGCTTTCAGCCAATCGGGTTGCGGTGGGGCTCACAAGAGTGGAGGGGGCGGACCCACTACGTGATGTCTGGAGCCACTACTCAGGTGAGTGGAAAAAACTACGTACTACCTACTGATACCGGGAAATCGGTGCGCGGCTACTCGCCCAGGACGTCCGCGGCCTCCATCCACTGCACCTCGAGCTCCTCGATCTCCGCCTGCAGTTCCCGCAGCCGGGCATCCAGCTCCGCGATGTGCGCGAAGTCGGCGTCCGCCCTGGCGCCGGCCTCGCTCATCTGCTGCTGCAGCTTGCCCTTCTGGGCGTCCACCTTGCTGATCTGCCGCTCGATCCGCGCCAGGTCCTTCCGCGCCTGCCGGAGCTCGGCCTCGGAGGACGTCCCCGCGGAACCACCGCTCACGGCGGGGGACGCAGCACTGCCGGTGGCCGTCAGCGGGCCGGCGGCGCTGCGCAGCTCCAGGTACTGGTCCACACCACCGGGCAGATCCCGCAGGTGCCCGTCGCCGAGCAGCGCCATCTGCGTGTCCGTGACCCGCTCCAGCAGGTAGCGGTCGTGGGACACCACCACGAGCGTGCCCGGCCAGCCGTCCAGCACGTCCTCGATCGCCGAGAGCGTGTCCGTGTCCAGGTCGTTGGTGGGCTCGTCCAGCATCAGCACGTTCGGCTCGCCCACCAGCAGGCGCAGCAGCTGCAGCCGGCGGCGCTCGCCACCGGAGAGCTCACTCACGCGGGTCCACTGCTTCTCGTTGGTGAAGCCGAGCTGCTCCACGAGCTGGCTCGCGGAGACCTCCTTGCCGCCCACGGCGAACACGCGCTTCTCCGACTCGATGACCTCGATCACTCGGCTGCTGCTGACGTCGTCGAGCTCGCGCACCTCCTGCGAGAGCACGGCCGTCTGCACGGTCTTGCCCCGCTTGAGCTTGCCGCCCGTGGGGGCGATCTCGCCGTTGAGGAGCTTCAGCAGGGTGGTCTTGCCGGAGCCGTTCACGCCGACCAGCCCGAGCCGCTGACCCGGTGCCAGGCGCAGCGTGATCCTGTCGAAGAGCTGCCGGTCCGCGCCCTCGCCGTCCGTGATGCCGAGGCTGACGTCCTCGAGGTCCAGGACGTCCTTGCCGAGGCGTGACATGGCCATCTTGCTCAGCGCCAGCGAGTCCCGCGGCTCGGGAACGTCCGCGATGAGGTCGTTGGCCGCCTCGATGCGGAACTTCGGCTTGGCCGTGCGGGCGGGGGCGCCGCGGCGCAGCCAGGCGAGTTCCTTCTTCACCAGCTGCACGCGCTTGGACTCCACCACCGAGGCCATGCGGTCGCGCTCGGCGCGGGCCAGCACGTAGGCGGCGTACCCGCCGTCGAAGTCGTCGACGACGGCGTCGTGCACCTCCCAGGTGTGGTTGCAGATCTCGTCGAGGAACCAGCGGTCGTGGGTGACCACGAGGAGCCCGCCCTCGGTGGGGCGCCAGCGCTGCTTCAGGTGGCGCGCGAGCCAGGCCACGCCCTCCACGTCGAGGTGGTTGGTGGGCTCGTCGAGCATGATGACGTCGTCGTCGCCGATGAGGAGCTTCGCGAGCGCCACGCGGCGCTTCTGCCCACCCGAGAGGGAGGAGACCTTCGCGTGCCAGTCCACCTCGGAGACCAGCCCGCCCATCACGTCGCGGATCTTCGGGTTGGACGCCCACTCGTGGTCCGCCTGGTCCCCCACGATCGCCGTGCCCACCTCGAGCTCGCCGTCGAGCACGTCCGACTGGTCCAGGTAGCCCACCGAGACGTCGCGCCGCTTGGTGACGCGCCCCGAGTCGGGGGTGCTGCGCTGGGCCAGCAGGCGCATGAGGGTGGACTTGCCGTCACCGTTGCGCCCCACCATGCCGATGCGGTCGCCGTCCTCGAGGCCGAGGGACACGTTGTCCAGGATGGTGCGGGTGACGTAGGCGACGCTGAGGCTTTCGGCGCCGAGGAGGTGTGCCAAGGAGAAACTGCTTTCGGTCGGAACGGGAGGTTCGCGGGAGGAGCGGGTCGGTCAGGCCGCGCGGTCGGTGACGATCCGTGCACCATGCGCGGGTCCGGACACCGAGAGCGCCTGCCGGCCGCGGGCGGCGAGGTGGGCTTCCACCTCGGCCGCGTGGCCGGAACTCTTGGTGAGGAGGGCCACGGTGGGGCCCGAACCGGACACGATGCCCGCGAGCGCACCGGCGTCGCTCCCCTCCTCGAGGATATCGCCCAGGCCGGGCGCGAGGTCCAGGGCGGGCTGCTGGAGATCGTTGTGCAGCAGGGGTGCGAGCCCCAGCGCGTCACCGGCGCGCATCGCCCCGAGGATCGCCGGGTCGATCCCGGGCTGCGGGTCCGGCTCCACGCCGTCGCGCAGGCGGAGCTCGTCCAGCCTCCGGTACACCTCGGGGGTGGAGAGCCCGTAGTCGGAGGTCACGAGCACCCAGTGGAGGGGGGTCTTGGAGATGGCGGGCGTGAGCTGCTCGCCCACCCCGAGGCCGACGGCGGTGCCCCCGAGCAGCGCGAACGGCACGTCCGCGCCGAGGTCCACGGCGATCTTCGCGAGCTCGTCGCGGGAGAAGCCGCTGCCCCACAGGGCGTCGCACGCGAGCAGGGCCGCCGCGGCGTCCGCGGACCCCCCGCCCATGCCGCCGGCGATCGGTACGCGCTTGGTGATGTCCAGGTGCACCCCGGTGCTCCCCGGACTGACCTCCGCCAGCAGCGCGGCAGCCCGGACGGCGAGGTTGGTGCTGTCCAGGGGGATGGACCCGGCGGGCAGGTTCAGGGTGCCCTGGCCGTTCACGGTGACCGTGATCTCCTCCCCCGGGGTCCGGGTGACGGTGACCTCCTCGTAGAGGGACACCGCGAGGAACACGCTGGCGATGCCGTGGTACCCGTCCTCGCGGGGCGGGCCCACCCGGAGCGAGACGTTGATCTTCCCGGGGGCGCGTACGCGCGCGGAGCGGGCGCCGGAGCGCATGTCGACTGTTCTGCCCGGGACCATGGTTCCCAACCTAGTTCACGGCGCCGACGTCCGCCGCTTCCCGCCGGGCCTCCGCGATCCGGGCGAACGCCGTGATGTCGAGGACCTCGCCGCGCGCCGAGGGATCCACCCCCGCCGCCCGGAGCGCCTGCTCCGCGAGCACCGGTGTGCCAGCCCAGCCGGCGAGCGCGGCCCGCAGGGTCTTCCGCCGCTGGGCGAAGGCGGCGTCGACCACGGCGAACACCTCCTGCCGCGTGGCGGTGGTGACCGGTGGTTCCCGCCGCGTGAAGCGCACCAGCCCCGAGGCGATCTTCGGCGCCGGCCAGAACACGTTCATGCCCACCATTCCGGCCTTGCCCATGCTGGAGTACCAGGCCGCCTTCACGGACGGCACGCCGTAGGTCCTCGATCCGGGAGGGGCCGCGAGGCGGTCCGCCACCTCGTCCTGCACCATCACCAGCCCGCGCTGCAGGGAGGGGAAGCGCTCCAGGAGGTTCAGCACCACGGGTACGGCCACGTTGTACGGGAGGTTGGCCACCAGGGCGGTGGGGGCGTGCGGCAGTTCGGTGACGCGCAGGGCGTCCTCGAGGACGACGTCGAGCGCTGCTGCGCGCTCCGGGCGCCACCTCGCCACGGTGTCGGGGAGCCTCGCGGCCAGCACGGGATCGATCTCCACGGCCACCACGCGCTCGGCGGCGTCGAGCAGGCCGAGGGTGAGGGAGCCGAGGCCCGGGCCCACCTCCAGCACGGTCTCGTGCTCCCCGAGCTGGGCGGCGCCCACGATCCGGCGGATGGTGTTGCCGTCGATCACGAAGTTCTGGCCGAGGGTCTTGGTGGGGCGGATGTCCAGCTCCGCCGCGAGCCGCCGGATGTCGGCGGCTCCCAGGAGGGGTGCGGGCCGGTCTGCGGCGGGGGGCTGAGTCACCCTGCCATGATATCCGTCCGCGACCGGGAACCGGCCCGGCCCCGGGGCCGACGGCGGGGACCGGGGACCCTGGTCTCAGAAGGGTCCCCGACGCCGCCGGCCCACTGGGGTTGCATCCCTGCTGGGGAGGGAGCCGCCGGACGTACCGCCTGCTTCCGGTCTCAAGAGAAGGGCGGTACTGGAGGCGCGGTGGCAGCGGCACGATGGCGGGCCTGCCGCGCTCTCCTGGGCCCAACACTACGAAGGACGAGCGGCCCGGGCACGAGTGCGCTCCACCCGAGTTCCTCCCGGGACTACTCGGATGCCGCACCCGCCCTACGTGGCCGGTTCTTCAGTCCCAGCTGCCGTAGACGGCCTCGGTGTTGGCGGTGAGCCGGGCGCAGAGGGCGTCCAGCCCCGTGTCGAGGACGTCCGCCATGCTGCGCACGGTGTACGGGACGAGGTACGAGGCGTTGGGCCGCCCGCGGTGCGGTTCCGGTGTCAGGAACGGGGCGTCCGTCTCCGTCAGCACCAGGGCGGGATCCGCCACCAGCAATGCCTCCCGCAGCCCCGCGGCGTTCTTGAAGGTCACGGTGCCCGCGAAGGACATGTACCAGCCGTTCTCGTTGCAGATCCGCGCCAGCTCCGCGTCACCCGAGAAGCAGTGCAGCACCACGCGCTCCGGGGGGCCGTCCGCCAGCAGGGTGGCCACGACGTCGTCGTGCGCCTCGCGGTCGTGGATCTGCAGCGCCTTGCCGAGGCGCTTGGCGATGTCGATGTGGCTGCGGAAGGACCTCAGCTGCTCCCCCCGGCCGCCCTCCCCGGTGCGGAAGTAGTCCAGACCGGTCTCCCCGAGCGCACGGATGCGGGGGCCCGCGGCGAGCTGCTCGATCTCCGCGAGGGCGTCGTCGAGCCCTCCCGCCTCCGCCAGCAGGGGCGCGTCGTTGGGGTGCAGCGCCACCGCACCGAGCAGGCGGGAATCCTGCTCCACCGCCTCCGCGGTGAAGCGGGAGGAGGCGAGGTCCGTGCCCACCTGCACGGCCCCGCGCACACCGGCGGCCTCCGCGGCGTCCAGTGCCTGGTGGACCGTCACGCCCACCGGACCCTCACGGAAGTCGAAGTGCGTGTGGTTGTCGATCACCGGGACGGGCAGGGGCTCGGGGAACGGCGGGTAGCCGCCCTTGCGGCTGCGCGGGGCCGGCTGCGCGTCGTCGTCGGTGAGGGCGGTGGAACCCGTGGGGTCCGGGGCGCGGTAGGCGGGCGGGGTCTCGCCGGGCGCGTAGGGGTGGGCGGAGGAGGCTGCACTGGTGCACATGCCCCCACCCTAGTTGCGGCGCCACCGCCACCTCGTTGCTCCACGGAACTTATCCCCCGGCACGCCAGTTGACCTAGTACTCTGTTCAATCAGTCAGCCCGGTTCCTTGTGCCCGCGCGCCGGGGGAACCGCGGCGGTTTCCTGTGGGGGTGTGCCTGCGGTCGTCGAGACCGCGCGGTCCTCCCCTGCAGCCCTCGCACGGAAGGTTCCCATGGACGTCCAGCACAACACCGCCGAACCCCTCCAGGACCAGCGGAGGGCAGCAGCGGACCCGGAGGTGCCGGGGGCCGACTTCCACCGGATCAGCACCCGCATCCTCGACGCCGTGAACACCGTGATCGACGGCAAGCCGGAGGCCGGCCGGCTGGCCCTCACCGTGCTCCTGGCCCAGGGCCACCTGCTCCTCGAGGACGTCCCCGGCGTGGGGAAGACCATGCTCGCCAAGACCCTGGCCCGCACCATCGACTGCACGGTGAACCGCATCCAGTTCACCCCGGACCTCCTGCCCTCGGACGTCACCGGGGTGTCCATCTTCAACCAGGACTCCCGGCGCTTCGAGTTCCGCCCCGGCCCGGTGTTCGCGAACATCGTGATCGGCGACGAGATCAACCGTGCCTCCGCCAAGACGCAGTCCTCCCTGCTCGAGTGCATGGAGGAGCACCAGGTGACGGTGGACGGCCGCACCCATGCCCTCGGCGAACCGTTCATGGTGGTGGCCACCCAGAACCCGATCGAGATGGAGGGCACCTACCCGCTGCCCGAGGCCCAGCGTGACAGGTTCATGGCGCGGATCTCCATGGGGTACCCCGATGCCCGGGCGGAGGCGGCGATGCTCGAGACCCACCAGTCCGTCTCACCGCTCGAGGCCGTGCGCCCCGTGGCGAGCGCGGGGGACATCGCCGCCATGCTGCGGCAGGTGCGCGGTGTCTACGTGGCCCCGGCCGTGAAGGAGTACACCGTGGCGATCGGCCGGGCCACCCGCGAGCACCCGCGGCTGCGGCTCGGCGCCAGCCCGCGGTCCCTGCTGCACCTCCTGCGGGCCGCGAAGGCGGGCGCCGCGCTCGAGGGCCGGGACTTCGTGCTCCCGGACGACGTCGCGAACATCTCCGACGCCGTCCTGGCCCACCGGCTGCTGCTGGACCGCAAGGCCGCCAGCGCCGGGGAGACGGCGTCGAGCATCGTCCAGGACATCCTGGACCGTGTGCCGGTGGCCCGTGAGGGGCAGCGGCGCTGAGCCCGCAGGGCCTTCCGGCACCCGACGTTCCCTGCTCCCCCTCCTTCTACGTGGCGGACATCTGATGGCTCTTCTCGACCGGTTACCCTCGCGCCTGCTCACCGTGCGCGGCTGGGGTTTCGTCCTCACCGCCGTGGCCGCGCTCCTGGCCGCGCAGGTGCTCGGCCGGCGGGACCTGCTCTACGTGGGGGTGCTGCTGCTGGTGCTGCCGCTGGCCTCGGTCCTGGTGCTCCGGATCGTCAAGCCCCGCTTCTCCGTGGGCCGGCGCTTCTCCCCGCAGTCCATGGAGACCGGCTCCACCACCACCGTGACGCTCTCCCTCACGGCGTCCGTGGCCGGAGGCGCGAGCCTCGCCATGGAGGAGCAGCTGCCCCCGCGCTTCGGCCAGGCGCCGCAGTTCTCCTACCCGTCGCGGAACCCCACCCCCGACGGCGTGTCCCTGTACGAGTACCGGCTGCGCTCCGGCTCGCGCGGGATGTACGAGATCGGCCCGGCCACCGCCGAGTTCACCGCCCCCTTCGGGCTCGGCAAGTCCCGCCACGTGCTCGGCGGTACGGACGCCCTCGTGGTCACGCCGGCGCCCCTGGAGCTGCTGGCCTCTCCGCTCTCGGGATCCCGTGGCAGCGACGGCACGGCCGCGACGCACCGGCAGGCGAACCCGAGCGACGACGACGTCATGACGCGCGAGTACCGGCACGGCGACTCCATGCGCCGGGTGCACTGGGCGGCCACCGCCCGCCACAGCGAACTGATGGTGCGGCAGGAGGAATCGGTGACCACCCCGCAGGCCACCCTCCTCATGGACCAGCGGCACGCCAGCTTCAGCACCGGGTTCTCCGCCGCGTTCGGCCCGGACGGCGCGAGCACCGACGGGCTGCTCAGCTCCCCCACCTTCGAATGGGCCGTGACCGCGGTGATGTCCGTCAGCGCGCACCTGCTCGAGCGCAACTACGCGGTGCGGTTCCTCGACCAGCAGGGCGCTCCCGCACTGCTGCACTCGGCCTCCGCGCCGTTCCCCGCGGAGGAGGAGCACCACGGGCCGGGCGCCGTCGTCGGGATCGCCGAAGGGCTCGCGGCCCTGGAACTCGCCGCGGACACCGGACGCCGTTCCGCGGACGAGGACCGCTCCGGCAGCACCGTGGTGCGGGCCGGGGAGGCCGCCCGCAGCGCTGCACGCCGTATCCGCCGCGCACCGGCGGACACCCCGCAGAGCGCACCCCATGCCGCCTACGGCGACGACCTCCTGGACAAGCTGGCGGCCGGCCGCAGCCGCGGGCCCCTGATCGCGCTGCTCGGCGTCCTCTCCGTCGACGAGGCACGGGCGCTGGCCCCGGCCGCCGGCTACGGGTCCGCCGCCTACGCCGTGCTCGCCACCGAGCGCCCCGCGGACTCCCGGCGTCAGCTCGAGATCCTGCGCGACGCCGGCTGGCACGCCACGGCGGCTTCCCCCCGGGCCGACTTCCCCGCCGTCTGGGCCGGGCTGGAGCAGGCGGGGACGGACAACCCCCCCGCCGCCGCATCCCGGACCGCGCCGCCCGGGCCACCCCCTCCGGAGGATCGGCATGACCTCGACCCTGTCCCGTCCGGCTCCCCCCCCCGCCGCACCGCCCGCCGCACCGGTCCGCGCACCCGTGGAACCGTGGCCCTGGGCGGTGACCGGCGCGGTGCTGTTCGCCGTCCTCGCCGCCGCCACCAGCCTCAACGGCGTGGGGGGGCCCTGGACCTGGCTGGGTCCGGGGCTCGGCACGGTGTTCCCGGTACTCCTCGCCATGGCCGCGGCGCGGAGCCTCCGGGCGGGGGGTGTGGCCACCGCATCGGTGGGGGTCCTGGCGCTGGTGGGCATGCTCACCGCGCAGTTCCTCGGCTCCTCGAGCTTCCTCGGTGTGGTGCCGGGCCCCGGGACCGTACCGGAGATCCAGCGGCTGCTCGCGGAGGCGGAGGAGACCGTGGTCTCCTCCGTGGTCCCCGTGCTCCCGGGGGACGGCATCATGCTGGTCATCTGCGCCGCGCTGGGACTGATCGCGATCGTCGTGGACCTGTTCGCCACCACCCTGGCCATGCCCGCCGCCGGCGGGGCGGGCCTCCTGGGGATCCTCGTGGCCCCTGCGATCGTGAAGCCGGACGGCGTGGGCCTGTCCGCCTTCGTGGCCACGGCGCTGGGCTACCTCCTGGTCCTCGCCCTCGCCCAGTGGCGGGAGAACCGGAGGGCCTCCGGTGGCGCCCGGGCGTCCTCGGGCTTCGCCGGGCGCGGGGTGATCATCGGGGCCGCAGCCCTGTCCGCCACGCTGATCCTGCCGCTGATGATCCCCGGGTTCACCTCGGGCGCCTTCCCCCAGGGCTCGCGCCTCAACGTGTGGGGCAACGCCACCGGGCTCAACCCCGCCGTGACCCTCGGCAACGACCTCCGGAACCCCACCGGGTTCGGCCGGATCACCTACTCCACGAGCTCGGACTCCCCGCTGTACCTGCGGGCGGTCACCCTCGAGGACTTCTCCGGCCGCCGCTGGGAACCGGACCAGCGCCTCGGGGACCGCGAGCCCGACGTCGCCGAGATGGGCACCGAGCAGGGCGTGGGCGGTGACGTCCCGGGCACCGAGGTGTTCACGCGCGTGAGCACGCAGAGCTACGCGAGCCCCTGGCTGCTCTCCCCCTACGCACCCGAGGGCGTCACCGGTCTGAGCGGCTCCTGGGAATGGGATCCGCTCAACCTCTCGGTGCTGGCCACCGACGGCGGGCCCACCCCCCGCCAGGACTACCTGGTGCGGAGCCGCGAGCCCGAGCGGACCCGCGAGGGCCTGGGCCGCACCAGCCCCGCCGGCCCCGACGCCGTGTCCGCGGTGTTCCTCTCCCGCCCGGAGGACCCCCCGGAGATCATCAGGACCACCGCGGAGGACGTCGCGGGCCGGTACCGGAATCCGTACGACAAGGCACTCGCCATCCAGAACCACCTGCGCGGACCGGACTTCGTCTACTCCGAGCAGGCCCCCGTGGACGGCGGCTACGACGGCACCGGCCTGGACGTCATGGCCGAGTTCCTCGAAGTGCGCTCCGGGTACTGCGTGCACTACGCCGGCACCATGGCGGTCATGGCCCGCGCCGCGGGGATCCCCAGCCGGGTGGCCGTGGGGTACACCCCCGGCAGCCCCACCGGGAACACGCGTGAGGGGCCCGGAGGCCTGGAACTCACGGAGTTCGTGGTGGACTCCCGGAACGCCCACGCCTGGCCCGAGCTCTACTTCGAGGGTGTGGGCTGGGTGCGGTTCGAACCCACCCCCTCCCGCGGTGTGGTGCCCGAGTACGCCCAGCAGACGTTCACCCCCTCCGCCCAGCAGCGCGACGATCTCGATTCCCTGGATCCCGGCAACGCGATCCCCGGTGCACCGGGCGAGCAGACCCCGGCGGCCGAGCCCTCCCCCTCCGCCGAGGCGACACCCCCCAGTGGCGAGCAGAGCGGCTCCCGTGCCCTGCCCGGCGTGCTGACCGCGGCGGGCCTGGTGCTCGTGGCACTGATCCCCCCCCCGCTGCGCTCCGCACGCCCCGGGTCACGGCGCCGTGCACCGGAGACGGCGGGGGGGGGCCCCGGCGGGCGAGGATCGGCGACCACCGCATGGGCGGAGACCACCGAGATCGCCGGTGACTCCGGCGCCCCGCTGCAGGCCCCCGACCCACCGCGCACCTTCGAGCACCGGCTGGCCCGGCAGGCCGGGCTCGCGGAGGCCCAGGCCGGCTCCATGGCCCGCCTGCGCGCGGCGTACGAGTACGAGGAGTACGCGGAGCACACCCCCGCGATGCAGGGTCCCGGCGGGGGGTCGGGGTCCACCGCGGCCCTGGCCCGGCCTGCGCTGCGTGCCCGGTGGGACGACGTCGACGCCGTACGGAGCGCCCTGCGCAGCAGCAGCTCCTGGCCGGTACGGTTCAGAGCGCGCTTCCTGCCGCGGTCGCTGGTCAACCGGTTCCCGACCGACTCCCGGTAGGATCCCGCACCGACCGGCGACCCAGCACATTGCTGCCCGGCCCCGCGCTCGCTCCGGGGCGACCCGGGCAGCTGGTGCGGGTAGCGCTACGGGCGGTCGGGGGCCGGAGGAACGGGCCGGGTCGCCGCAGGTGCCCGCACCAGCAGGGAGTCCGCCCGAGGCACACCCCGGGGTGGATGCGCAGCGATCCAGGGGGCCACGCCGGCGGCCGGAAGAGGTCTGGCGAAGTGATACCCCTGGGCGAGGTCGCAGCCGAGGGTGCGGAGCTCCTCCGCCGTCTCCTCGTTCTCCACCCCCTCCGCGACCACGCGCAGGTCCTGGCTGTGGGCGAGGTCGATGATGGAGGCCACCAGGCCGTGCGCGCGCCGGTCCCTGCGCATCGCGCTGATGAAGGAGCGGTCGAGCTTGAGCTCGTCCACGGGGAGGTCGCGCAGGTAGGCCAGGGAGCTGTACCCGGTGCCGAAGTCGTCGATCGAGATCTCGATCCCGTCGGCGCGCAGCCGGGTGAGGACCTCGGCGGTGCGTCTGGGCGTGGCCATCAGGGCGTCCTCCGTGATCTCCAGGGTCAACGAGGTGGCCGGCACCCGGTGCTGCCGGAGCAGGATGTCGATCTGCTGCGGGAGATCCACCGGGATGCAGGATCCTGACAGGTTCACGGCGACGTTCACCTCCAGGCCCTCGGCGCGCCAGGCGGCCACGCGTGCCACGGTGCGTTCGAGCACGAGCGTGGTCAGTCTGGGCATGAGCCGGGCCTCCTCGGCCAGGGGGAGGAACTTGTCCGGCGAGAGCTGACCGAGTACGGGATGGTTCCAGCGGACCAGGGCCTCCAGACTCGTCCTCCCGACCGGTCCGGTGACCCGCTCGCCGGCCAGGTGGACCTTGGGCTGGTAGTGCATCTCGAGCTGGTCCTCGGCCATCGCGGTGCGCAGTTCCTGCAGGGTCTGGAGTTTGCGGGCGGCACCGTCGTCGTCCAGGGAACTGTAGAGGTGATGCCCGCTGCGATCGGACTTGGCCCGGAACATGGCCACATCGGCCTTGCGCATCAGGAGGTTCAGATCGGTGCCGTTCGCCGGGGTCAGGGCCATACCGATGCTCACGTCGACCTGCAACGAGGACAGTCCGACGGTGATCGGTTCGTCCAGTGCCCCCCTCAAGCGGCATGCTGCAGCGACGGCCTCCTCCTTGGTGCAGCCGTCGAGGAACACCGCGAACTCGTCCCCTCCGAGACGTACGAGGAGATCGCCGGGGGTGAGCTGCTCCGCGAACCGCTGCCCCACCCGGATGAGGAGCTGATCCCCGACGTCGTGCCCCAGGGCGTCGTTGATGTCCTTGAAGCAGTCGAGATCCAGGAGGAACAGCGCTCCAGGACGGCCACGGGTGAGCCGCGGAGGGATCTGGATCAGGAGCGCCCGGCGGTTGGGCAGCCCGGTTAGCTCGTCCGTGATCGCCAGGGTGGACAGGACCCGGTTGCGGAACACCAGGGGAACCGCGGCCATCGCGAGCGCGGAGGCCGCGAGAAGTTGGGCCAGGAGCGGGATCTGCATCCGGCACCCGATCAGCAGGACCACCAGGGCCGTGGTGGTGGAGATCATCAGCGCCAGGAAGGCCGGGCGCTCGTAGACCTGCCCGCGGGACTCCTGACCGGTTCGTCCGGCGGCGTCGACCCATGCGGCGATGGCCACGATCCCCGCCACCCAGGCGGCATCGATGATGTTCCCGATCAGGTAGCTCTCCAACGTGAGCGCGAAGACGATGTCGGCCACCGAGTAGGCCACCAGTCCGAGGACGAGCAGCTGCCACCGGGGCCCCAGGTCCAGACCCCCGGTAGCGAGCAGACCACCGACAGCGGTGATCAGTACCAGATTCAGGATCGGATAGAGGACGACGATGACGAGTTCCAGACCGGTGGCTCCTGCCCCACCGGTCAGGACGGGGGTGAGGATCAGCGCCATGAGCGACCCCGCGGCCGCTGCTCCCACCACGCTGTCCAGGAGAAGCGGCCAGGCCAGGCCCTTGAGCTTGCGCATCATGACCACGAGCGCGCTGAGCATGAGCGGGTAGAAGGCGAGGTACGCGACGTCTGCGGTCGTCACATCGGTGAGCGCTGGTTGCCCGTTCAGCTCCAACAGGTAGAGCACGTCCCCCATGGTGTACATGGTGACGGCGCCCGCCCCGAACAGGATCTGCCACTGCCTGAACCGCGTTCGGAACGCTGCCCGGACACACACGGTGACCGCCAGCAGCTCCGTGATGATGCCCAGCGATTCCTCGAACGCGCCGTACGAGCCCGGGGTCGTCAGCAGCAGGGTCAGGACGTAGACGGTCAGCACCGCCCCGGTGAGCACGATCAAGCCGGGGAACCTCTTCCCGGAACTCGCCGAGCCCCCCGCGCCACTCGCCGGCCGAGCCTGAGTACGCATGATGGATCTCCTCAGCTGTCCCGACCACGAATGCGGTCCCTGAAACGAACTCTAGGATCACCGGATGGTCCCGGCCGCCGATTCGGGCCCCGACACCGAACCCAGACGGAATCCTTGGCTCATCCTGAGCTTGTGGCCGGCCGGCACGAGGGCGTCAGGAGGCGAACGGGTCCGAGATCCCCACGTACTGCGTGTAGAGGTACTCCTCGATGCCCTCCGCGCCGCCCTCCCGGCCGAGTCCTGACTGCTTGACCCCACCGAACGGCGCTGCGGCGTTGGACACCACGCCCGCGTTCAGGCCCAGCATCCCGACGTCGAGCCGCTCGCCGATCCGCAGGCCCCGGTTCAGGTCGCGGGTGAACACGTAGGCCACCAGCCCGTACTCGGTGTCGTTGGCGAGCTCCACGGCCTCGTCCTCCGTGCCGAAGGTGACGATCGGCGCCACGGGGCCGAAGATCTCCTCCTGCAGGATCCGCGAGGACCGCGGGACGTCCTTGAGCACCGTCGCCCGGTAGAAGTAGCCGTCCCCGTCGACGGGGGCGCCGCCGACGACCGCCACGGCGCCGTCGTCCACCGCTGCCGTCACGAGCTCGTGCACCTTGGTGCGGCTCTTCTCGTCGATCAGGGGGCCGAGCGTCGAGCGCTCCTCCGTGCCCCGCGCCGGGGTGGTCGCGCCCATCCGTTCCGCGAGCGCCGCCGCGAAGCGGTCGGCCACGGACTCGTGCACCAGGAAACGGTTGGCCGCGGTGCAGGCCTCCCCCATGTTGCGCAGCTTCGCGAGCATGGCGCCGTCCACCGCGGCGTCCACGTCGGCGTCCTCGAACACCAGGAACGGGGCATTGCCACCGAGTTCCATGGAGGTGCGCAGCACGTTCCGGGACGCGGCGGCGAGGAGGTTGCGGCCCACGGGGGTGGAGCCGGTGAAGGAGAGTTTCCGCAGGCGGGAATCCTCGATGAGCGGCCCGGTGACCTCGCCTGCCGTGGTGGTGTTCACGATGTTCAGCACCCCTGCCGGGAGGCCCGCCTCCTGCAGCACGGTGGCGAACAGGGAGGAGGTCAGCGGGGTCAGGTTCGCGGGCTTGAGCACCATGGTGCAGCCGGCGGCGATCGCGGGGGCGATCTTCCGGGTGGCCATCGCGAGCGGGAAGTTCCAGGGGGTGATCAACAGGCACGGGCCCACGGGCTTCTTGTTCACCAGCAGCCGGGCCTTGCCGTCCGGGGCCACGGAGTAGCGGCCCGAGGCGCGCACGGCCTCCTCGGAGAACCAGCGCAGGAACTCGGCGCCGTAGCCCACCTCGCCCCGGGCCTCGGCCAGGGGCTTGCCCATCTCCAGGGTCATCAGCAGCGCGAACTCGTCCGCGCGGGCGGTCACGAGGTCGAAGGCGCGCCGCAGGATCTCGCCGCGCTCGCGGGGAGCGGTGCGGGCCCAGTCGGCCTGCGCGGCCACCGCCGCGTCCAGCGCCGCGACGCCGTCCTCGGGTGTGGCATCGGCCAGCGTGAGCAGGGTGCGCCCGGTGGCCGGGTCCTCGACGTCGAACGTGGCACCGGACGACGACGCCCGCCACTCACCGCCGATGAACAGGCCGGTGGGGACCTTCTCGAGCAGTTCCTTCTCCTGGTGGATGGTGACGGCCATGGGCGCTCCTTCGTGGGGTTCTCCGGGCGCGTGGGCACCCGCTGCATTCGGTGCTCACGCTAGACCCGCCGTCCGGAGGCGTCCAGTGGAGCGTGCACTGCCATCGGTGGGTCGTCCTGGACATCCGCACAACGCTCGTCCGCCCTCCGGGGACGGTACGGTCACCGCATGCCCGGGCTGATCCTGCCCGACCCCGAGCGGCACTCCGCCTGGCTGGACGCCCATGCTGAGTGGGGTCCGGGTCTGCACGAGGACCGGAGGGTTCACCTCGGGAGGCTCCGGCGCAGCATGCTGGACCCGGGTGAATCAGGCTCCGGCGTTCGGGGCCACGAGCACCTTCGCGTGCTGGGTGGTGCCGCCGTCGAGCTCGGCGAGAAGATCCGGCAGTTCGTCGAGGGTGATCGTGCCGGTGATCAGCGGCACCACGTCCACCGAGCCGTCGGCGAGCGCCCGCATGGCACCCGTGAAATCGGCGTGGGTGTAGGCCAGCGAGCCGATCACGGTGAGCTCGCGCGACTGCCAGTCGCCGTAGGAGACCTCCGAATCGGTCATGGGATAACCGAGGAGTGAGAGGATGCCGCCGCGTCGCACGAGTTCGGCACTGGGCTGCAGGAGAGCCGGGGCGCCGGTGCACTCGTAGAGGACGTCCGCGCCGAGGGTGCCCGTGAGTTCCAGGACGCGCGCGCGGAACTCGTCGCCGGGCTCGAAGACCTCGGTGAAGCCCAGGGCCCGGGCGGCGTCGCGTCGTGCCTCGGAGGGCTCGACGACGACCACCGCACCCGCCCCGGCGTGGCGTGCGTGCTGGGCCGTGAGCAGCCCGATGGGCCCCGCGCCCTGCACCACCACGACGGCGCCCAGCCGCTGACCGGTGCGCCGGACCGCGTGGAAGGTGACGGCGGTGGGTTCCACCAGGCCGAGTTGTTCGTCCGTCAGGCTCTCGAGGGCCCGCTGGACACGGCGCTCGGAGACGATGAGATGTTCGGAGAATCCTCCGTGGTCGGGGGCGTCCTCGGTCACTCCGTTGGCCTCGGCGAACGCCGTGTCGCAGTGGTCGGCGTTACCGGCGCGGCACATGGGGCAGATGCCGCACGCGGGACCGACGCTCGCCACCACCCGGTCGCCCTCGGCCACGGTGTCGACGCCCGCTCCCACGGTCACCACGGAGCCGGTCCATTCGTGGCCGAAGACCGCCTTCGGGATGAGACCTCCCGAACTGTAACCGTGGGTGTCCGTGGCGCAGACGCCGCAGTAGCGGATCCGCACGAGCACTTCCCCCGCGCCCGGCTGCCGGAGTTCCTCCTCCTGCACCTCGACGGAACGCGGAGCGGTGACGACGGCGAAGCGATTCGTTTCCATGTGCACCAACGCTACGCCCGCTCGTCGGTCGGTACCCAGCCGCGCGATCCTCACCTGCAGCAGGATGGGGTGCATGGAGATGTTCATACGATCACTGGCGGCTGCCGTTCTCGATGTGCTCGGACCGGACGGTCGACTTGTAGCGATCGACGGTGTGGACGGTAGCGGGAAGACGACCTTCGCCGCCGCCCTGGCGGCAGAGATTCACGACCGTCCCGTGATCACCATCCACGCGGACGACTTCCTGAACCCGCCGACTCTTCGGCATGCACGGGGACGTCATTCCCCGGAAGGGTTCTGGCAGGACACCTACGACTACCGGATGCTCCGGGAGTACGTGCTCACACCGTTGGGGCCGAAGGGCGACGGCTGGTACTCACCGGTCGGTTACGATCCAGGAGCAGATCGACCGATGGAGCCGGTGTTCTCCTACGCTCCGCCGGAAGCGCTGGTGCTGGCGGAGGGCATGTTCCATGCACCGGTACGTGCAGGGGCAGCGCCTCTACTTCGATGCTGCACAGCCCTGGGAACGCGCAACCTTCGTCATCGACAACGGCGACGTCGCCACGCCTCGGATGATCCGGCCCGGCACTGCGTCAGCCGCCCGATTCGGCATGGCATAACATCTTCAGGAACCACGGAGGTGGTTCCGGGTGACGACGGGTCTTCCGGACGGACGTGATGCACGGATCGAGGTGGGGATGCCGGACGAGGACGAATTGGCCCGCGAGGTCGAACGTGACACCGTGACCGCCAGGTTGCAGAACATGGTGCTCGAGAGCGAGGACGTGCAGCACTTCCTGACCGGGATGGTCACCATCGCTGCGGAGTCCTTCACCGGGGCCTACGGGAGCGTGTTCTGCGGGGTGACGCTCCTGCGTCCCCGCTCGATGATCACCGTGGCCAGCAGCAGCGAGGAGGCGCAGCTGGTGGACGAGGTGCAGTACGGGTTCGACGACGGTCCGTGTCTCCGCGCCGCGCGGGAGGGCGTCACCGTCCACATCCCCGACTTCCTGACGGAGACCCGCTTCCCCGAGTACCGGGAAGCGATCGCAGCCCACGGCCTGCGCTCGGCCCTGGGCATCCCGATCCGGCTCGACGCGGGCGCCAGCGCCGGCCTGGATTTCTATTCCACCGAGGCGAACGCCTTCGACGACCAGGGCATCGTCGTCGCCGAGCGCATCGCCCGGGACGTCTCGCAGTCCCTCCGGCTTGCCGTGCGCATGGCCGAACTGAGCTCGGCCACCTCGAACATGCGGGCCGCCATGGAATCACGCACCACCATCGACATGGCTCTCGGCGCCATCATGGCCCAGAACCGGTGCGACCAGGAGGAAGCCATCACCATTCTGCGCCGCGCCTCGTCCAACCGGAACGTGAAGCTCCGGGACGTGGCGACGGAAATCCTGGGCTCCGTCGGGCAACGGAAGCCGGTGAGCACGCACTTCGAGGGCTGATTCCCCGCCGATCTGCAGCCGGGACTCATCCCCCGCCGTCGGGCACCGGGTCCCCCGCTCGGGTGGGCCGGGGCGCTTCCTCAATGGAGAGTATCGTGACGTCGATCGTCCCGACGGTCAGTCCGTGGCGCTCGAGGGTTGTCGCGGCGAGTACCTGCAGTTTCCGGGACAGGGTGAGCGCAGGGTGGTCGACGTCGGTGGCGACGTCGATGTGCACGTTGACCATGGTGCCGGCGAGGGACAGGGTGAGCCCGTCCGTGACGGAGACGACCGGTTCCTCACCGTCCGCACCGAAGGTCTGCTGGAAGAGGGCCACCGGCGTCAGCTTCAGGCGTTGGACCGTGCTGCGCACCGTCGGTTCCAGGCGTACCAGCCCGGGCTCTGCGAGGAGGACGGATCTGAGCTGCTCGACCACGGGGTCGAGGTCCGGTACCCGGGCGTCAACGGACGGGTCAGACATCATAGAGGTCCTCCACGACGATATCGATCTGCTTCATGGTGATGGATGTCTGCGTACGGACGATCGCACCGACACGCTCCCGGAGCGAGACCATCGCCGGCGGGATCCTCATGGTGGACGGCAGGGCCACCCGGAGTGTGATGCGGACATCCGTGACGTCCACCGGATCACCGGAGGGCGCCCGGGTGCCTCCGGGGCCGGTGGTACTGATGCTGCAGCGCCGGGCCCGGACTCCGGGGAGCGTCGATGCTGCGAAGCGGATCAACGCGGTGAGGGCCTGTTCGCTGATGTCAATCGTCCCGAGCTCGGTCCTGCTCAGCGGTGCACGCCGGCCACGGCGGATCTCGGCCCGCGCCACCATCATGATCGCTTCCCTGACCCGGGAGCCGGGCTGCAGCTCCGGGTCCACGCGGTCGTTCTCGCGCATCGCACCGGTGATCAGGGCAAGGTTCTGCAACGATGCACGGGCACTGCGGCAGTCCTCGCAGTGCTGCTCGTGCGCCGAGGGCGGCTCGTCGATGGAGGCCCACACCTCGTCGAGGTCCCGGCCACACCCGAGACGCGGGCGTTCGTGCCGAGGAGGATCCCCCTGCGGGTGATCATTCACCGCCATGGCTCCATCCCTTCTGCTAGGAAGCGTTTCGCACGGGCGATCCGGCCACGGACGGTACTCTCGGGAACCTGCACGATCGCAGCGATCTCACCGTACGAGAACTCGTGGATCTCACGGAGCAACCAACAAGCACGCGGTCCGGCAGGAAGTCCCTGGAGCAACGCGGCCAGGGCCTTCATCTGCGCCTGGCTCTCGACCTGCCGGGCCGGGTCGAGGGAGGCGGGCGCACCGACGGCGTTCCTGCCCCTGGAACTCTCCACGTCCTCGTAGGGGTCCGAGCCGAGATCCCCGGTGGGTTCGACCGGGCGGCGCCGACGCCTCCGGAGGTCATCGAGGCACTTGTTGGTCGCCGTGCGGTACAGCCATGGCACGAAGGCCTGCGGCACCGTGAGGTTCGGCAGGCTCCGCCAGGCGGAGATGAAGGTCTCCTGCACGATGTCCTCCGCGTCCTGACGGTCGTTGAGCATCCGCAGACACAACCGGAAGATGCCGCCCTGATACGCGGTGATCAACCAGTCGAAGGCCTGCAGGTCCCCGTCCTGCGCCCGCGCCACGATGGTGAGCTCGTCGAGCTCCTCCGAACGCTCGTCGGAAGTCGGGCCCGTGTATTCGGGGACCCCACCCTGCCGAGACGGCGCCGTGCCGGTGGATGGTTCCGGATCGGCGTCCTCGGGCGACGGGCGCGAGTCACTGGAGCGGAAAGCCGGGACGGGATCCTTGGTGGCGGGCGTCGAGGCGATCAGGGATCCGGCTCCGGTGGCCCCCGACCCGGTCAGGTCCTCGAGCCCCGGCACCTGCTCCTCACCGGTTCCCGGCTCACGCTCGGCCGTCCACTCCGGCTCCGGCTCCGGCTCCGGCTCCGGCTCCGAGCGAGCGGAACGGGACGACCCGGCGGGCCCGACGTCGTGATGCTCCTGGACCACACGTCCCCTCTCCTGTGCTGTGAAAGTGATCCTCGTCACCCCCGAGGCCGAAACCTGCCACCAGCCTAAGCCCCCCGCCCGTTCCGTCAGCAGAACGAGCCCTTCCTCGCGAGGACGAGGTGAGCGGGAAAAAAATAGTTGCTGGAACGGCGTGACGATTCCGCGGACGGAGCGTCTTGACCTGTGTACGCATTCCTACCACCAGGAGACAGCATCCACATGGCTAACAACACCTCATCCACCGCAGTCCCGGCCACCGGCGAGGAGCAGGAGCGCCAGGCCCAGCAGCAGGCCAAGGAGGCCGAGAAGTCACGCAACATCGGCCCCCTGCAGACCGACGAGGGCAACACGACCGTCGCCGACACCGTGGTGCAGAAGATCGCCGGCCTGGCAGCACGGGAGGTTCCCGGTGTCTATGCCATGGGCAGCGCCGGTCGCCGGGCCTTCACCAGCATCTCCGAGCGCATCCCCGGGTCGCAGACCAACGTCAGTGGCGGCGTCAGCGTCGAGAAGGGTGAGCGTCAGGCTGCCATCGACCTGACCATCGTCATCGAGAACGGCGCATCCATCGTCGAGGTGGCCAAGATGATCCGTCGCAACGTCATCGACTCCGTCGAGGGCACCACCGGCCTCGAGGTCCTCGAGGTAAACATCGCCGTCACCGACGTGCACCTCCCGGAGGACGACGACGACAACGACGACGCCGGTCGCGACGACCTGAAGTAGGACCGGTCACCACCACCGGACCCTGACGGTGCATCCCCGGGGACGGTCCGCACCGCAGAGCTCCGCAGCACACCGCGCGGTAGGGGACGGCGGCCGTGACCACGATGATCCACCATCGACGTGAATCGACGTGATCACGGCCCCTGCCCCGCACCGCGCTCCTCCCACCCCAGAGCCTCCCCTCCTTCCTCCTCCTGTTCCGTGAAAGGCACCACCATGAATACGACAGCTATGGGCCTCGTGACCGGTCTCGTCCTCGGCTGGGCCGCAGCCTTCGGCGGGTTCGGGGAGTTCCTGACCGTCGCCGTCCTCGGCGCCCTCGGGCTCCTCGTGGCCCGTCTGATCGAGGGCAAGATCGACCTGGGCGCCCTGACCGGGCGTTCGAGCACCCGCCGATGACCGCCGCACCCCCGAGCAACGCGACCCGTCGACGCTCCCCCGCACCCGAGACGGACACCGGCGACGACGCCGGCGGTGCCCTCGACGCCGGTGACCGTGGTTCGCTCACGATCTCCGAGAAGGCGATCGAGAAGATCGCGGGCCAGGTGGCCGCCGAGACCCCCGGCATCCACGGCTCGAGCGGAGGATTCCTCGGCATCGGCTCCCACGCCGACGAGGACGCACGGCCCAGGGTCTCGGCGCAGCTGCACGGACGTACTGCTTCCCTCCAGGTGAGAGCGGGTGTCCGGTACCCCACGCCGCTGCGCTCCACGACGGAGCGGCTCCGGGAGCGGATCAGCAGCCGTCTCGACGAGCTGTGCGGGATCGACGTCCGTCAGGTGGACATCGAGATCACCTCCCTGGTGACGGACACCGACGACTCCGGCCGGAGGGAACTCCTGTGAGCAACGCCCCACGGTCCCAATCGCTCCGCCGGCGCTCCAGCCGCTCCGTCCCCGCGACGATCCTCGCCGCACTCCTGCTGGCCCTGGCCGTGGTGGGTGCCTGGGTGGGGATCAGCCGACTCGTCACCGGTACCTGGCCGAGTTTCCTGGCACCGATCCGCCAGACACTCGCCGGCTTCACCTGGGAGAGCCCGGCGCTCTGGGCGACGGCGATCGTCCTGGCCGTGATCGGGGTGTTCCTCCTGCTGGCCGCGATCCTGCCCGGGCAGCACACCACGATCCGGCTCACGGATCCCGACGGAGAGGACGCGGACACCACGGAGACGGTGATGAGTCGTCGCGGACTCGCGAAACTGGTCGGTTCGCACCTGGACGAGGCCGATGGTGTGGACTCGGCATCGGTCGGTGCCACCGCACGGAAGGTCACCGCCGTCGTCCGCACCCCCCTGCACGACGCCTCGGGCTTCTCGGACAAACTCACGCGGTCCCTCGAGCGCAAGCTCGAGCAGGTCGGGGTGGACCCCGCCCCGAAGGTGGTCGTTCAGGTCAGGACGGACTCGTGAGCGGCGAGGCGCAGGGCCGGATCGAGTGCACGAACCGCCGGATCCCGAGCACGCGGGCCCACCGGCGGAGTCTTCCCACGCACCATGACGAAAGGAAAGCCCGATGAGGGAAACCGCCGGCACACTGAACCGGACCTGGCTGGCGATCATCGGCGTCGTGGCGCTGCTGCTCGGCACAGCCGGCATCCTCCTCGCGTCGGGAACGGCATCGGGGTTGGCATCCTCCGTGGGTCTGGAACCACCCGCCCCGGGAGACCCGGCGCTGCCGGAGAACTTCCAGGACGTCTTCGTCCCCGACACTGCCGCGGCGATCGTCGCCGTGGTGGCCGTCGTCGTCGGACTCCTGGCCCTAGTCTGGCTGCTCGCGCAGGTGCCCCGGCGCAACCAGGCACGCACCTTCCGGTTGCACGCGGACGACGCCGTGGACGGCCGCACCACCTGCGAGCCCCGGGTGATGGCGAGCGCGGTGGAATCCGACGTCGAGCGGATCTACGGTGTGATCTCGGCCGCGGCGCTGCTCCGCGGGAGTGCGTCGCAACCGGAGCTCACCCTCGACGTCAAGATCGATCAGCGGGCCGACGTGCGCAGCATCATCGAGCAGATCCATGCCGAGGTCGCCCCCAACCTCGAGACGGCGCTCGAGACGCCGTTGCGCAGAACCGCCGTCCTCGTGAACATCGGGGCGTCGCGCGGTAACGAGAAAGCCGCGGTGCTCTGACCCGTGGTGTCACGACCCCTCGTACGAGGGGTCGTGCGGTGACGGTCCGGGGACCTACTCGTCGTGGGGACGGTCGACGAGCTCTGTGCTGTAGGGGGCTCGGCCGCCCCGGCAGATGTCGTCGTACAGCTCGTTGACGGCGTGGGCGATCATGTCCCGGTCCACGGCCGGGAGCCGCACCAGTCCATGGAGACAGGCTCCGACCTCGAAGGCCTCGAGGCAGCCGCCCATGCTGTGGTAGTGCATCCACACCTCCTCCGAGGACAGGCTGAGACGCCTCATCACCTCGAAGGTCAGGGCGTACTGCTCCCCGTGGTTCCCGGCCCCCATGGCGATCACCGCTTCCTCACAAGAATCCCGCGCCGGACGGTATCGAGCCTAAGCTCCGGGAGCCCGGGCACCGCGGTGAAGATTCACCTTGCACCACCGGCGGAGTTCCTCTACTCGTCGCGGACGGCAGGAGGGGGCCAGGATTTCCTCGGAGCGCGATTCGCACCGCAGGTCCCGGGCCGGCTCACCGAGCTGACCGGGGAGGCCACCGCCCGTGACCGCACCGATCACCCACGGTTCATCCCTCACTCCATGGGACGATGCACCTCACCCGGCCCCGACCATCACCATCCCGTGAGTTCCAGCAGCTTCACCGCCACCCCGGCGGGGTCGAGGTCGTCGGTGTCGACCCGGTGGGTGAAATCGGGGGCCTCGCCGTCGAGCCGCTCGGCCATGGCGCTGCAGCGATCGAGTTCGGCGGGGGCGACCTCCCCGTGGTTGCGACGTTCGGGCCGTGCCCGGGCCGGCCCGGCGCTGCTGCGCAGCAGTACCGCGGTGACCAGCGGGTCATCCCCCATGGCGGTGGTGAGGCTCGACGCCGTGAGGACAGCGGCCGTGTTCGTGTAGACGAGCCGGTGGTGCCCGAGTGCTCGGTACGCGGACCACATGGCGGCCAGGTTGTGCTCGGCGAGATCGGCGCCGGGGAACGCGAGGTGCGGTGCCGGGAACGCGAGGTCGAGGTAGTCCCCCTCGATGACGGCGTGATGCACGTTCCTCTCGACCAGTAGTTCGTGGAGCGCGAGCGCCGCCGTGGACTTGCCGACCCCGGAACGGCCGCTGACGAGGAGGACATGGGAGCGCATCCACCCCACTGTGCTCTGCCGTGCACGGCAGCACAAGGGGTGTACGGGGTGCTCCGGGTGCACCCGGACCATGATGCACTCCCTCGGGCCCGGTCGGACCCGTCATGCCGGCACCGCGGGTGATGCGCATGAGCACCGCGTGCAGCTTCCGGGCGGACATCGCACACCCGACGGGCTCACGGCACGAGCGGCAGGGTGCGCCCGTCCCTGAGAGTCAGCGCGTCGACGACGAACCCGTCGTGGAGCCGGATCCCCGCGACACGGTACTCCAGCGTGGTCCGGTCCTCCCGGTACACGTACGCCGCACCCTCGGGGAGCCCGCCCAGCTCGGCCTCGCCCGGATACGGTGCCGCACCGAGCGCCTCCAGCTCGGCCGGGGTGATGCAGAACTCCCACAGCTCGTCCGAATCCACGAACGCCAGCAGGATCCCCCGGCCCGTGCGCGCGTCCACCTGGTACACCGTCATGGCCACCTTCGACGATCCTGCACCGGGCCCCAGGACTCCCGGGACATTGAAGTCATCGGCGGAGAACCCGCTGAGGATGCCCTGATCCGATGGTTCGTCACCTGCAGCACGCTCCTGCTGGGCCGTGAGGGCGGCACACGTGTCCGGCCGGTCACCCCCTGCCACAGGGTGCCCGGAGCTTCGATGCGTGTCACCGGCGACCCCGAGGAGTGTCACCAGGACCGTACCGAGTACCAGGTTGCGGGTCCGGGGCGACACCCGCCGTGGTCGTCGGACCGGCAGCGGCTCCTGCGTGGCAATCCACTCGGGCGGGTCCCCCAGGTCCACGACGACGACCCGGGCTGCGGCGTCGTTCCTGCCGGAGGACGAGGGCGCTCGTTCCTTCACACGCGGCTCCCCCGGGCCGTGGTCGGGGAATCGGCCACCGACGCACAGGGGAGCGCCGGGACGGCGGCCGGTGCGGGGTACGCGGCTGCGAGGAGCACTTCCTGCTGGGTCATCCCGCGATCCTCGTCCCGCCCGCACCGGCTGTCAACGGGATGCGCACCTGATCGGGACGCCCGAGTGCTGCCGATCGGCAGCACCCGACCGGTGTCGGAGGCTCTTGCTACGATCAGCGGGCACACGTGGGTGCGGGTCAAGACACCGGCCCGTACCGGGTTCCCAGTGATTGGTGCCACCAGATGAAGTTCTCCCCTGCCCTCGCCGACCCTGCCGACCTCCCGTCCGAGGAGCAGAGTTCCGATGACACCCGCACGGTCGACTGCCCCACGGGGACCTTCGACTACGACTTCGCGACCGGGCGGTTCGCGTGGTCGGACCAGATGTACTCGATCCACGGGTACGAACGCGGGGAGATCGTCCCGACGCTCGAACTCGGCCTGGCGCACTTCGATCCGTCCGAGCGTGAGCGGGCACGGGAGCTGTGGGACCAGCTCATCATCGACGCGGGACCCCTTGCCGGATACCACACCGTCGTCGACACCCGCGGCCACCGGCACCAGGTACTCACCGTCGCCGACCGGATGATGCAGGACGGCGAGGTGGTGGGGATCCGCGGATTCCTCACGGACATCACCGCCTCGGTGCACGAGGACTCGCACCGCCGTGCGAACGAGGCGGTGGCACGCTCCGCGGAGACGAGATCCGTGATCGAGCAGGCCAAGGGGATTCTCATGGCCCTGCAGACACTCACCGCGGACCAGGCGTTCCTCGCCCTGAGCAACCACAGCCAGCACTCGCACCACAAGGTCAAGGACCTCGCGCAGCAGCTCGTCGCGGCGACGGGGGACCACGTCGCGCTGGCAGCACTGGCCGCTGTCATCTGCACGGAGCACTCCGGGCCCTGAACCGACGCACATCGGGTGACAGCATGCGAGCCCGGTGGATCCGGTCGATCCGCCTTGACCTTCCCCCACAGTCGCGTGGTCAACTGATCAGTGGGCTTGGCAGTGTGTCAAGAAGCGGCGCACGACCACGTCCCTTGATGGCGCCCGAACCACCGGTTCGGGCGCCATCCCGCCAACCGCTCCTCACCCGGGACAGCTCACCGACATGTCCCGTGGGGGGATCTGCTCCCGACGGCCTCAGGGGCATCGGGCCGAGGCGTGTCCGTGAAGAATCACTCCACCGTGCCGGTGATGGTCCTCCGGCGACGGTGCTCGACCACGGAGCAGGTCAGGAACACGGAAGCGGCCAGGACCACGACGAGGAGCGACACGGTCCCCAGACCGCGGGCAGCCGTTCGGCAAGGAGCATCACACCCACCGCGAAGATCATCGAGACTCCGAACACGTGGCGGCTCCATGTAGTCATGACTCCAGCCTAGGCGCCGTGCGATCGCCGACGCGAGGTCCGACCGCAGCCTGCCGGCGTTCCGCCGGCACCGTGGTCGGACGGTTCCTCAGGTCGAGAACGTGCCGAGGCCCTGGTGGACGACACCGGGATCAGGCGGTGAGCTCGACAAGTTTCGCGACGGTGTTGGCGTTGCGGGCGGTGCCGACCACACCGAGTCGCTTCTCGAACCACGCGGCCTGGAGTCTCGAGGTTCCGACGCCGTCGGCGTAGCGTACGAACACCTCCGAGCCGTCCACCGCGAACTGGTCGGGGCTCCCCGCCGGCGGATCAGGAGTCTGCTGAAGGCGCGGTGGTGCTTCGAGGAACACCGTCAGCACCCAGCGGCCCTCCTGCGTACCCGCGAAGGGGTTCCGCCGCTCGGCGTCCACGAGCTCCTCGTGGGACCGGACGATCACGGGCAGATCGTGGCCGAAGCTCCGGTGCACCGTCCGCCGGACGAGCTCGGCACACGCCGCTGCGGACCGGCCTCCCGGGTCGAGGACGACGTTCCCGGCCACCTGCAGGGTTCTCACGCCGGTGAGCCCGGCGTCCTCGAGCGCCGAGCGGAGCTCGGGCATCCTCAGGGCGGTGGGCCCTCCCACACCTCGGATCAGGGCGACTGACGTGGACATGCCGTCAGCCTACGGGCCGCCGGTCCCACCGGCCCGTGATACATGGGCGCACTCGTGGGACGCAGGTGCGGTGACCGCCGTCGTGACCTGCGAGGACCCGGCTCAGCGCGCCGCGATCACCGCCGCGTACAGTTCGCGCTTGCTGACCCGGCTGTCGGCCGCCACGGCCGCCACGGCGTCCTTCAGGCGCATCCCGCCGTCGATGAGCCGGGTGACCTCCCCCACGTGGTCCTCCGGGCGGGACGGCGCGGCCTCCGGGGCGCCGGCCACCACGACGGCGATCTCACCCCGCACCTCGGAGTCCTGCGCCCACTGCAGCAGCTCGAGGAGCGATCCACGCACCACCTGCTCGTGCACCTTGGTCAGTTCCCGGGCCACCGCCGCCGGGCGGTCGGAGCCGAAGGCCTGCTGCAGCGAGCGCAGCATGGCCTCCAGCCGGTGCGGGGCCTCGAAGAACACCATGGTGCGCCGTTCGGCCGCGAGGTCCGCCAGCCGCCCTGCGCGCACCCCCGGCTTGCGGGGCAGGAACCCCTCGAAGCAGAAGCGGTCCGTGGGCAGACCGGACAGGGCCAGGGCGGCGCGCACGGCCGAGGCGCCGGGAACGGCGGGGGGACCGCGCCCCCCCGCCACCGCGGCCCCCCCGAGCCGGTACCCGGGGTCCGAGACCGAGGGCATCCCGGCGTCGGTGACCATGAGCAGGGTGGCGCCGTCGCGGACCAGCTCGAGCAGTTCAGGTGTCTTCTCGGCCTCGTTGTGCTCGTGGTAGCTGAGCACGCGGCCGGTGACGGTCACGCCGAGCGCCTGCACCAGGCGGTGCAGGCGCCGGGTGTCCTCGGCCGCCACCACGTCCGCCGTGTGCAGGAGGCCGATCAACCGTTCGGTGGCGTCGCCCATGTTGCCGATCGGCGTGGCCGCGAGGACGATGCGTCCGCGACCGCTGCCGTCGCCGGCGGTGCCGCGATAGGCGGTCGGCTGCGTGCGCGACGCCGGCTGCTCCAGCGTGTCGCCGGCACCGTCGGGGGCCTCGCGGTGGTCCGTGGCCGGTCCGGTGGGCGGGGGGGCCGGGGCTCGGCCGGCGTGGTCCTGGGTCTCACTCACCGCTCCAGCGTGACCGGGGGGCGCGGCCGACCGGGCGCGGATCCGCGCGCCGGCCTCCGGAGCAGGCGGGCGGGGCGCCGGTAGCATGACGGGGTGGGCCGCACCGCCGTCCGCGACCGCAGGGGTGCTCCCCCGGGCGGGCGCTGGGTGACCCCTCCCCACGGTGCCTACACGCCGGCGGCATTGACCCCCCGGCTGCTCGGCGCGACGACGGCGGGCGGGGCCCTGCGCTGGATCCTCCCCCTCGCCCTGGCCGTGCTCGGCGGCGTGCTGCGCTTCGTGCGGCTCGGCGAGCCCGGTTCGCTCGTGTTCGACGAGACGTACTACGTGAAGGACGCGTACTCGCTGCTGCGCTCGGGCTACGAGCGCCAGTGGCCCGAGGAGGCCAACGAGTCCTTCGACGCCGGGAACCCCGACGTGCTGCTGGAGGCACCCAACTACGTGGTGCCCCCGCCCGTGGGCAAGTGGATGATCGCCTTCGGCATGCTCCTGTTCGGCTCGGACAACTCCTTCGGGTGGCGTTTCTCCGCAGCGGCGGTGGGGACCCTCTCCGTCCTGCTGATCGCCGTCGTGGCCCAGCGCATGTTCGGCTCCGCACTGCTCGGCGCCGCGGCGGGCCTGCTGCTCGCCGTGGACGGCCACCACCTCGTGGAATCGCGCACCTCCCTGCTGGACATCTTCCTGAGCTTCTGGCTCCTCGCGGCCTTCGCCGCCCTCCTCGCGGACCGCGACCACGGACGCCGCCGCCTGGCCCGGCGGCTCGCCGCGCAGGCGTCCGCGTCCGACGACGGCCTCCCGTCCCGCGCCCGGCTGGCCTACGGCCCGTTCCTGGGGTTCCGGCCCTGGCGCCTGGTGGCCGGGGTGTGCCTGGGCCTGGCGCTGGGCACCAAGTGGTCCGCCCTGCCGTACATCGCCGCCTTCGGGCTGCTCACCGTCGCCTGGGACATGAGCGCACGGAGGATCGCCGGGGTGCACCACTGGTTCCTGGCCGGAGCCACCCGGGACGGCCTGCTCGCCTTCGTGTCCCTGGTACCCGTGGCGGCGCTGGCCTACGTGGGTACCTGGACGGGCTGGTTCCTCTCCGAGGATGCGTACGACCGCCGCTGGGCGGAGACCAACCCCTCCGCGCAGTGGGGGTGGCTCCCGGACGGTCTGCGCTCCCTCGCCGAGTACCACCGCAGCGCCTACACCTTCCACTCGGGCCTGGGCTCGGACCACCCCTACGAGGCCAGCGCATGGACCTGGCTGGTGATGGGCCGGCCCACGTCCTTCTTCTACGAGACGCCCTCGGGCTGCGGGGCGGACTCCTGCTCGCAGGCCGTCACGGTGCTGGGGAACCCGCTGATCTGGTGGAGCGCCGCGCTCTCCCTCCTGGTGCTCCTGTTCGCCTGGATCGGGCGGCGGGACTGGCGTGCCGCCGCGATCCTCACCAGCGTGGCCGCCGGGTACCTGCCCTGGTTCCTGTACCCGGAGCGCACCACCTTCACCTTCTACGCCGTGGCCTTCGAACCGTTCCTCGTCCTGTCCCTGACCTACTGCCTGGGCCTGGTGCTGGGCGGCCCGGCGTCGGGTGCGGCCCGGCGTCGGCGCGGTATCGTGCTGGTGGGCCTCTTCCTGGCCACGGTGGTGGCGCTCTCCGCCTACTTCCTGCCGGTCTGGACGGCGGAGATCATCCCCTACGACTCCTGGCGCAACCGCATGTGGCTGCCGAGCTGGATCTAGGCCCGCCCCCGACCCCGCAGAATCGAGAGCGAGCACTGGTGCGCGAAGCAATCACCGAACTCCTGGTGGACCTCCCGGAGACCAGCAACGTCACGGACCTGCTCCTCTCCACCCACGACGCCGATCCGCAGCGCACCCTGTACGCGGTGCGGGACGGCAGCCGGTGGCGGGACGTGTCCGCGGCGGAGTTCCTGCAGCAGGTCCGCGCCCTGGCCAAGGGATTGATCGACGCCGGCATCCGCCCCGGCGACACCGTGGCCGTGATGTCCCGCACGCGCTACGAGTGGACGCTCGCCGACGTCGCCATCTGGTTCGCCGGCGCGGTGACCGTGCCCGTCTACGAGACGTCCTCCGCGCACCAGGTGGCCTGGATCCTCGAGGATGCCACACCCGCCGTGGTGTTCGTGGAGGATCCGCACAAGGCCGCCACCGTGCTCGACGCCGCGGAGCGTGCCGGCCGGGCCGCCTCGACCACCGTGGTGCAGCTGACCGAGGAGGGCGCCGGGGGCCTCGCGACCCTGAGCTCGCTCTCGCGCTCCGGTGACGGCGTGCCCGACACCGTCCTGGAGGCCGCGCGGTCCTCCCGGCAGCTCGCGGACCCCGCCTCGATCGTCTACACCTCGGGCACCACGGGGCGCCCCAAGGGATGCGTGATCACGCACGGCAACTTCGCCCTGTTCGGCGTGAACACCCTGGAGTTCCTGCCCGAGTTCCTCAAGCAGGAGAACGCCCGCACGCTCATGTTCCTGCCCCTGGCCCACGTGCTGGCGCGCGCCGTCCAGGTGGTCTGCTTCACCGGCGGGATCACCCTGGCCCACTCCGGCTCGGCCGCGCAGCTGCTCGAGGACCTCGGCACGTTCAGGCCCACGTTCCTCCTCGCCGTGCCCCGCATCTTCGAGAAGATCCACGCCACCGCCGGTCAGCGGGCCGCCGACTCGGGGAAGGGCCGGCTCTTCGCCGCCGCCGAACGCACCGCCGTCGCCTGGTCGCGGGCCGTGGACGCGCGCGGGAGGGGCGGCAGTGGACCATCCGTCCCGCTGCGCGCCGCGCACGCCGTCTTCGACCGCATCCTCTACCCGCGCCTGCGCGCCGTGTTCGGCGGGGAGGTGACCTACACCGTCTCGGGCGCCAGCCCCCTCAACGAGCACCTCACCCACTTCTTCCGCGGCGCCGGGATCCTGGTCGAGGAGGGCTACGGACTCACCGAGAGCACCGCGCCCTGCACCGTGAACACCGTGAACCTCACCCGTGTGGGGACCGTGGGGCTCCCCATGCCCGGGACCAGCATCCGGATCGCCGACGACGGCGAGGTGCAGGTCAGGGGCGCCGGCATCTTCGCCGGGTACCACCGGAACGAGACGGCGACGGCCGAGGCGTTCACGGACGACGGCTACTTCCGCACCGGTGACCTCGGCTCCCTGGACGAGGACGGCTTCCTGAGCATCACCGGGCGGAAGAAGGACCTGATCGTCACGGCCGGCGGGAAGAACGTGGCCCCGGGCCCGCTCGAGGAGAAGCTGCGCGAGCACGGGCTCGTGGCCCAGGCCGTGCTGGTGGGTGAGGGCAAGCCCTTCGTGGCGGCGCTCATCACCCTGGACCGCGAGACCCTGGACGCCTGGGCGTCCGAGCACGGGAAGTCCGGGCTCGGCTCCGCGGAGGCCGCCACGGACCCCGACGTGCTCGCCGCGGTGCAGACCGCCGTCGACGCCGCGAACGCCACCGTGTCCCGCGCCGAGCAGATCCGGAAGTTCACCCTGCTGGACATCGAGTTCACCGTGGAGTCGGGGCACCTGACGCCCACGCTCAAGGTGAAGCGGGCCGCCGTCGTCGCCGACCACGTCGACGCCGTGGCCGCGCTGTACGGGACGGCGGAGCGGTAGGGGCTCCGGGTACCCGACCTCCTAGGTGTTGTGGGTCATGACGTTGCTAACGCGCCAGGTGGTGTGAGCGTGCGAAAGGGGTAGGTCCCCGAGCGCAGGATGGAAGTACCTCTACAACCCATCCGCGCGAAGGACCTACCCCTCATGA
>NZ_LGIU01000097.1 GCF_001187915.1 Arthrobacter sp. RIT-PI-e
CCACGGCCCGGCGGTGTGCCACCGCGTCGGCGCCGGCCTCGGCGAGCATGCCCCCCGCACCGGCCACGGTCGCCCGGGCGATCAGCGTGGCGAGCTGCGCGTCCAGACCCAGCTCCACCCCCGCATCCGCCATGGCCTCGGCGAGGTAGAACGCGTAGGCGGGGCCGGACCCGCTGACGGCCGAGAGCGCGTCCACCTGGTGCTCGGGGATCTCCACCACGGTGCCGGCAGGCGCCAGCAGCTGCCTGGCCCGCTCCATGGGCTCCGGCCCGGCAGCGGACCCGGCGGAGACGGACAGCACACCCCGCCCGAGGCGCGAGGGAGTGTTGGGCATGGAGCGGATCACGGGCTGGCCGGCGGGCAGTGCCGCCTCGATCATGGCGATGGACACGGCCGCGGCGACACTGAGCACCACGGCGCCCGGCGCCAGGGCGTCGGCGATCTCCCGGGCCAGGGGCACGATCCCCACCGGCTTGACGCCCAGGACCACGATGTCGGCGTCCCGGACCGCCCTCGTGTTGGCGTCGTCGTCCGCCCCGGGGGCGAGCGCGTCGATCCCGTGGCGTGCGCGGAGTTCCTCTGCCCGCTCGGGGCGGCGCAGCGTCGCGGTCACCCGCGCGGGGTCGAGGCCGGCTCCCAGCAGGCCTGCCAGGATGGACTCGTTCATCGATCCGCATCCCAGGAAGGCGATGCGCAGGGAGGTGTCGGAGGTCATGGCCCCATCCTGCCATGAGCGGTTAACAGGCTACTCACAGCCTGCTCGCGGTTTCGTCACAAGGTCGGGTCCTACGGTAGGAACTACCTCATGAAGGTGCGAGTGATGAAGAACCGGAAATTCCTGATCCGGTCGGCGTCGGTGGCAGCAGATGATTCCCCCAACATCTGCAGGTCCACCGGCGCCATCTCTTTTGACGGGTCATGTGCGGGCGCCCCCGTACCGGCACCCCTGTGGTCCCGATGATCGTGGTTCGAGCTGATGCCGCCCTGGCGGCTGTCGCCCCGGTGGCTGTCGTCTCAGTGGCGCAGGTGCGTCCGCGCGAAGCGGAGGGTCTCGGCGAGCCACTCCTCCCGCTCCCCGGCGCCGCGCGCCCGCCGGGTACTGACCTCCACCGCCACCACGCCGTTCCAGCCGGTGTCGGCGAGGTGACCGAGCGCCTCGGCGCACCGCTGCTGGCCCTGCCCGGGCAGGAGGTGCTCGTCCTTGCCGTTCGGCGTGCCGTCGGTGAGGTGCACATGCGCGAGACGGCTGCCCAGTCTCCGGATCTCCTCGTAGGAGTCCATCTCGGCGATCGCCGCGTGGGAGAAGTCCCAGGTGACGTGCTCGTACGGTTCGGGCACCGGGTTCCAGTGCGGAAGATACGCCTTGGCCTCGCGGCCCCGCACCTTCCACGGGTACATGTTCTCGACGGCGATCTCCACGCCGTACTCCTCGGCGATCCGGGTGATCCCCTCCGGGAACTCCTCGGCGTAGCCGGTCTGCCAGCGGAACGGCGGATGGGTGACCACGGTCCGCGCACCCACCTCCACCGCCATGGCAGCCGAGCGCTCGATCTTGGTCCACGCCTTGCCCCAGACCTGCTGCGTCAGCAGCAGGGTGGGCGCATGGATGGCCAGGATGGGCTGCTCGTACTGTTCCTTGAGCACGTTGAGCCGGCCGGGGTCCTGGCTCACCGCGTTGTTCGTGACCATCACCTCCACGCCGTCGTACCCGAGGTCCTGGGCGAATGCGAAGGTGTCCGTGACCGTGAGCGGGTAGACGGAGGCGCTGGAGAGTGCGACCGGGATGACGCCGGGGCCGGACGCGTCCATGTCAGACCCCCTCGGAGACGGGTGTACGCCGGATCACGTCGAGCTGGCTGTGCCCCACGCCCGCGCCGGTCAGCGGCTCCTCGGCGTCGAACATCTTGGTGTCGAAGCGCCGGAGCAGCAACCCCTCACGGAGGGCCCACGGGCAGATCTCCATGGACTCCACACCGAACAGTTCCAGGGCGCACTCGGCGACCAGGGCTCCGGCCAGCACCTGCGGGGCGCGCAGTTCGGAGACGCCGTCGAGGTTCGCCCGGTCGGCGCTGCTCATGGCTGCCAGGCGCTTGGTCCACAGCGTGAGGTCGGTACGCCGGAGCTCGCGGCGCACGAACGGACCCGCGGCCGACGGCGCAGCACCGGTGAGGCGCGCCAGCGACCGGAAGGTCTTGGACGTCCCCGCCACGAGGTGCGGTGACCCCAGGTGCGAGAACTGCGGCACGGCGTCGTTGAGCACCTCCCTGATGTAGCGGCGGAGCTTCTTCGCACTCTTCGCCGACGGCGGGTCCTCGGGCAGCCAGTCACGCGTGAGACGCCCGGCCCCGAGCGGCACGGACAGCGCCACCGCCGGCAGCTCGTCCGTGCCCATCGCCATCTCGAAGGAACCACCGCCGATGTCGAGGTTGAGGATCGACTCCGATCCCCATCCGTACCAGCGGCGTACCGCCTGGAAGGTCACCGCCGCTTCCTGGTCCCCGGAGAGCTCCTGGAGGTCGACGCCGGTCTCCGCGCGTACCCGGGCCAGCACCTCGCTGCCGTTGGCGGCCTCCCGGATGGCCGAGGTGCAGAAGGCCAGGAAGTCCTCGGCCCGGTGCCCGGACGCGAAGGCCCGTGCCTCCTGGACGAACCCCACCAGTTCGTCCTGGCCCTCACGCGAGATGTTGCCCGCGGCGTCGAGGTAGGTGACGAGCGAGAGCGGTTTCTTGTGGGAGGCGAAAGGCACCGGCCGGCCGCCGGGGTGCGCATCCACGAGCAGCAGATGGACCGTGTTCGATCCTATGTCCAGTACACCTAGCCGCATCGTTCCCGCACTTCCAGTTCTCGTCCCGCCATCATCGGTTCCGTCATCGAGGGGGTACGGGCTACTTGCCCGCCGCCACCTTCCGCTTTGCGGGCGCCCGCCGTGCGGTCTTCTTCGGCGCCGGGCCCTTGGCCCGTTTGTCGGCGCGCATCTCGACCGCCTGCTCGCGCGTCAGCCCCTCGATCGCCATGGACCCCGGGATCGTCACGTTGGTGGTGCCGTCGGTGACGTACGCACCGAAGCGGCCGTCCTTCACCACGATCGGCTTCTCGCTCACGGGGTCGTCGCCGAACTCGGCCAGCGGCGGGGTGACCGTGCGGCCACCGCGCTGCTTGGGCTGACGGTAGATCTCCTGCGCCTGCTCGAGGGTGATCGTGAAGATCTCCTCCTCGGAGCCGATGGAACGGGAGTCGCTGCCCTTCTTCAGGTAGGGCCCGAAGCGGCCGTTCTGGACGGTGATCTCCTTCTCGTCCTCGTCCGCGCCGAGCACCCGCGGCAGGTGCATGAGGCGGAGCGCCTCCTCCAGCGTCACGGTGTCCACGGACATGGACTTGAAGAGGGACCCCGTGCGGGGCTTGACCTTCGCGGGCTTCTTCGGCGGCTTCGGCTTGCCGTTCTTGTAGTACTCCACGGGCTGTGCGGCGAGCTCCTCGGCCGTCACCTCGGGGATCAGCTCGATCACGTACGGCCCGTACCGGCCGTCACGCGCCACGATGGTGCGGCCCGTCTCGGGATCGGTGCCGAGGGCACGCTCCTGCGAGGTCGGCGTCTCCATCAGCTCGATCGCCTTCTCGGCGGTCAGCTCGTCCGGTGCCAGGTCCTCGGGCACGTTGGCGCGCTGCGGTTCCGTGCCCTCCGGGGCGTCGGCGGGCAGCGGCTTCTCCAGGTACGGGCCGAACTTGCCCACCCGCAGCGTGATGCCCTCGGCGATCTCCACCGAGTTGATCCGGCGGGCGTCGATCTCGCCGAGCTCGCTCACGATGGTGTGCAGGCCGGTGTCCTTGCGGTCCCCGTAGTAGAAGGAGTTCAGCCAGTCCACCCGGCCCGTCTCCCCTCGGGAGATGCGGTCCAGGTCCTCCTCGAGCTCCGCCGTGAAGTCGTAGTCCACGTAGTCGGTGAAGTGCTCCTCGAGCAGCCGCACCACCGAGAAGGCGATCCAGCTCGGCACGAGGGCCTGACCGCGGGAGCTGACGTAGCCGCGATCCATGATGGTGGACATGGTGGCCGCGTAGGTGGAGGGACGACCGATCCCGCGCTCGTCCAGCACCTTCACCAGGGACGCCTCGGTGTAGCGCGGGGGCGGCGAGGTCTCGTGGCCGATCGCCTCGATCGCCGTCGCCCCCAGGGCGTCACCCTTAGCGACGTTCGGCAGGCGCGTGCCCTGGGCGTCGTCGTCGGCCCCGTCCTCGCCCCGGACGGCGTCGCGGCCCTCCTCGTAGGCGGCCATGAAACCGCGGAAGGTGATCACGGTGCCGGAGGCCGAGAACTCGGCGTCCCGCCCGTCCGCGCTGACCGCGCCGAGGCGCAGCGACGCCGTGGAACCCTTGGCATCAGCCATCTGGGAGGCGACCGTGCGCTTCCAGATCAGCTCGTACAGCTTGAACTCGTCACCGCGCAGGCCCTGTGCCACCTGGGCGGGCGTGCGGAAGGAGTCACCGGAGGGGCGGATGGCCTCGTGGGCCTCCTGCGCATTCTTCGCCTTGCCCTTGTACACACGGCGCGCCTCGGGCACGTACTCCGGACCGTACAGCTCCGAGGCCTGACGGCGGGCGGCGTTGATCGCCTGGTCGGAGAGCGACGACGAATCGGTACGCATGTAGGTGATGTACCCGTTCTCGTACAGGCGCTGCGCCACCTGCATGGTGACCTTCGAGCTGAAGCGCAGCTTGCGGGCCGCCTCCTGCTGCAGGGTCGACGTCGTGAACGGCGCGGCCGGACGGCGCGTGTACGGCTTCGTGTCCAGCGACCGGACCGTGAACGTGGCGCTCTCCAGCCCCGTGGCGAGCGAGCGCGCGGAGTCCTCGTCGAGGCGTACGGCGTTCGCGGCCTTCAGCTCACCGCGGTCGGAGAAGTCCTTGCCCGTGGCGACACGGTTGCCGTCGACGGCGACCAGCTTGGCCGGGAACGCGGCGCCCTTGCCGGTCTCCTTCGGCGTGAAGATACCGGTCAGGTCCCAGTATGACGCCGTCCGGAACGCCATGCGCTCGCGTTCGCGCTCGACGACGAGGCGCGTGGCGACGGACTGGACGCGCCCGGCGGAGAGGCCCCGGGCCACCTTGCGCCACAGGACGGGCGAGATCTCGTACCCGTACAGGCGGTCGAGGATGCGGCGGGTCTCCTGGGCGTCCACCATGGGGATGTCGACGTCGCGCAGCTCACCCATGGCACGGGTGACGGCTTCCTTGGTGATCTCGCCGAAGGTGAGCCGGTAGACGGGGACCTTGGGCTTGAGCACCTGCAGCAGGTGCCAGGCGATGGCCTCGCCCTCACGGTCCGCATCGGTTGCGAGGTAGAGCTCGTCGGCGTCCTTCAGTGCCGCCTTCAGCTCCGCCACGGTCTTCCGCTTCTCCGGGGACACCACGTAGTACGGTTCGAAGTCCCTCTCGAGGTCCACCGCGAACTTGCCCACCGAGGACTTCTTGAGTTCCGCCGGGAGGTCCGAGGGCTGCGGGAGGTCCCGGATGTGCCCCATGGAGGCAGCGACCTGGAAACCCTCGCCGAGGTACCCCGAGATGCTCTTGATCTTGCTCGGGGATTCGACGATGACGAGTTTCTTGCCGTGCTTCTTGTCCGTGGCCTTGGTGGGCACTTCACTCCTATATATGCGTGCAGCGAACGCGTGCAATGCCGCAGCAGGTGGAACGTGTCCCGGTCCGGACGCCCTGCCGGGCCTCATCTCACAGTATGCGTGATGGATACCTGCACAAGGGTAATCGCTGGGCTCAGCGGGCAGGAACCAGGAAACCCTCGCGGACGAGCTGCTCCACGTCCACCAGCAACCCCGAGACGAAGGCGGCATCGGGGCGCTCCAGGAGCATCGCGAGCGCCCCGGCGATCTGCCCGGCCGTGAGGTCGCCGTCGCACGCGGACACGAAACCGGCCAGCTCCGTGCTCAGCAGCGTGGTGCGCCGCAGTCCGGCCCCCTGCCGCAGCAGGATGACCCCCGGGTGCTCCGCCCCGGGCCGCTGGTGGCGTTCCTCGGTGACGTCGTCGGCCACGAGCAGGAACTCCTCGGCGATCCCGCTGCCGGAGGACGCCTGCTCCGTGTGGGCGGCCAGCCAGTCGCCCCGCTCGACGGCGGCCGCCAGGTGCGGGCCCACCGGCTGCTCGATCTCGTGGGTGATCTCCTCGAACGTGGCACGCACGAGCCCATGCGGGTCCCGCGGTCTGCGCAGCCACACCGAGCCGAACCCGATGCCCTCCACGTCACGGGAGGCGAAGTCGGCGAGATACGCGGCGAAGCTCGCGAGGTAAGCCGCCCGGTCGCGGTTCTCGGCGGCGTCGCGGAGCCACGTCTCGGCGTACTGCAGGGGGGTCAGCTGCTCACGCTGGATGAACCAGGCGTCGACGCCGCTCGGCACGAAGGCGCGGACCCGGCGGTCCCAGGGGGCACCCTCCGGGATCTCCCAGTTGCCCAGGATCTGAGCGGCCCCACCGGGTGCGAGGACGCCGGGCAGCCCGCCCACGAGCCCCTCCACGATCGCGTCCCCAGCCAGTCCGCCGTCGCGGTAGGTGTACGCCTGCTCCTGCGTGGCGCGCGGGGTGATCACGAACGGCGGGTTGGACACCACGAGGTCGAACTGCTCGCCCTGCACGGGCTCCAGCAGACTGCCCCGGCGCAGGTGGACCCGGGGACCGGGCGCCTGCGGGTCGATGCCCAGCGCGGGCGCGTTGAGCAGCAGGTTGAAGCGGGCGAAGGCCAGGGCCCTCTCGGAGATGTCGGTCGCGGTGATGTGGCGCACGTGCGCGAGCAGGTGGAAGGTCTGGATACCGCAGCCGGTCCCGAGGTCCAGGGCGCGGTCCGCCTCCGTGCGGATCACGGTCTGCGCGAGCGTGAGCGATGCACGCCCGATCCCGAGGACGTGGTCGTGCCGCAGGCGGCCCGGCCGCAGCTCCGAGCCGAGATCGCTGGACACCCAGAGGTTGCCGCCCACGTCGGAGCCGTACGGGCGCAGATCCACGGCGGCACGCCACCGGGCGCCGCCTGCGGGCAGGTCCGGCTCTGCTGATTCCGATACTGCTGTGGCCGACGAGCACCGGGCGTTCTCGCGCTGCGCGATCCTGTCAGGGCGGTCGGCCTCCGGCGTACCGACCCCGCCGGCTCCCACCTCCACCCGCTCGACGAGCCGCAGGCGCTCCAGGCCGGCCACGCCGCTCCCGGGGAAGGCTTCCGCGAGGTCCTCCTCGGGAAGCGTCTCGCCCAGGAGCCACAGCAGCACCGGGACGGCACGTGCCCTGTCCCCGCCGCGGGACCGGCCCTGTGCCTCCAGCAGCGCCGCGGCGAGTTGCCCCCGCCCGAGGGCGTCGTAGGCAGCACCGCCGAGCAGCTCCTCGACGCCGTCCACCGTGTAGTCCAGGGCCTCCAGCTCCCTGGCCAGCACCTCCAGCGCCGGCAGGTCCCGGCTCGACGGCGCGGTGGGGACGTCGTCGTCGAACTCGACCGCACCGCTCGGAGCCGGCATCACGCGGCGCTCGCTGCGGTGGCCTCGGCGTCGTCGGTCTCGCAGCCCTGCGGACACCGCAGGGTGACCGGGTCGGCAGCGCACGCAGCGCAGTAGAGGGTGAGGTTGCGGCAGGTCGGCTCGGAGCAGTTCTCGAACTTGTTGGTGGGCGTCCCGCAGCGCACGCACTTGCCGATCCTCACGGCGTCCTCGCTGAACTCGAGGTGCATCCGCTTGTCGAAGACGTAGAGCGAGCCCTCCCAGAGCCCTGCGTCCCGGTACCGCTCGCCGTAGCGCACGATCCCGCCGTCGAGCTGGTACACCTCGTTGAAACCGCGGGCGACCATCAGGCTGGAGAGCACCTCGCAGCGCACCCCGCCCGTGCAGTAGGTGACCACGGGCTTGTCCTTCAGTTCGTCGTACTTCCCGGAGTCGAGCTCGCGGACGAAGTCGTGGGTGGTGCGGACGTCGGGGACCACCGCTCCCCTGAACCTGCCGATCTGCGCCTCGAGGGCGTTGCGGCCGTCGAAGAACACGACGTCGTCCCCCGCCGCGCGCTTCGCGTCCACGAGATCGTGCAGCTCCTCCGGCGACAGGTGCGTGCCGCCGCCCACCACGCCGTTCCCGTCCACCTTCAGCTCACCGGGGGCGCCGAAGGAGACGATCTCGTCGCGGACCCTGACGCTCAGGCGCGGGAAGTCCTCGGCGCCGCCGTCGGACCACTTGATCCCCATGCCCCGGAACCCCGGGTACTCCCGCGTGGTCTTCACGTACTGCTTCACGGCCCGGACGTCACCGCCCACCGTGCCGTTGATGCCGTGCTCCGAGAGGAGGATCCTCCCGCGGAGCCCCCACTTCTCGCAGAGTGCGCGCTGCCACAGGCGGATCGCCTCGGGATCGGGCAACGGGGTGAAGGCGTAGTACAGGGCGATACGGTTGGTCGACACGGATTCAAGCCTACGTCGCGTCTCGAAATGGTCACTGTTACGTGCACCCCGTGACCTGCGCGGCACCGGACACCTAGGGTTCAGTCCATGAGCGAATCCGCAGACACCGACCTGTTCCGGACCTGGCTCGCGGGCTGGGCGGCCTGCCGTGGGTACACCCCCGAGGACCACGACAGCAGTGTCTCCGTGCTCCGGCCCGATCGGGGGGAGGAGACCGAGCATTTCCTCGTCGAACCCGGCACGGAGGTGTTCCGCGCACTCGCCGCGGAGACGCGTCAGGACCCGGCGCGGGTCCTGACGGTGGCCACCCACCGGATGCTCGAGCTCGTCGACGAGGCCGGACGCCTGGGCCTCAGGGTGGTCGACCGGAGGCAGTCCCTGATGCGCATGGACATGCACGGGCAGGACGTCGAGGATCCCCGTGCGCCCGAGGACGGCATCACCGTCGAGCGCACGCGGGAGGGCGCCTGCCGCCACGTCACGGTGCACGTGGACGGCGAGGTCGCGGCGCGGGGCTCCGTGTCGGTGGTCGGCGAGTACGCGGTCTACGACCGCATCGAGACGGAGGAACGCTTCCGGCGGAGGGGCCTGGGGACGTTCGTGATGCGCGCGCTCACCGCAGGGGTGCTGGAGGAGGACATCACCACCGGGCTGCTCATGGCGTCCGCCGACGGCCGGGCGCTCTACGAGTTCCTCGGGTGGCAGTACCTCGTCGACGTGTTCGTCGTCAGAGGATAAGCGCCTCCCCCGCCGCGGGTTGCAGCACGGCGGTGGCACAATCGACGCGTGGCCACGCAGGATGCACTGATCTCCCTGCTCGGGGGCGGACCCGACCCCGAGCAGCTGCTGCACGTCCGCGAGATCCCGGCACGAGCGGCGGAGCATTCCCCGTGGCCTGCATGGGTGCATCCCGAGGTGGTCGAGGCGTTCCTCACGCACGGGGTCCGCGAGCCGTGGCGCCACCAGGCGGCGGGAGCCACATCCGCGCACGACGGCGAGCACACCATCATCGCCACCGGGACGGCCTCCGGGAAGTCCCTCTCCTACCAGCTGCCGATCCTCGACGAGATCCATCGCAGTGAGCTGGCCGGCCGGGTCACCCTGGCCCCGAGCGGTTCCGTGGCCCTCTACCTCGCGCCCACCAAGGCACTGGCGGCGGACCAGCTGTCCGCCGTCAACGCACTGGACCTGCCCACCGTACGTGCGGAGACCTACGACGGCGACACCGAATCCGGTGCCCGCCGCTGGATCCGCGACCACGCCAACCTGGTGCTCGCGAATCCGGACATGCTGCACCACGGGATCCTCCCGAACCACACCCGGTGGGCGCGGTTCCTCCGCCGGCTCAAGTACGTGGTGATCGACGAGGCGCACAGCTACCGGGGGATCTTCGGTTCCCACGTGGCCAATCTGCTGCGCCGCCTGAAACGGATCTGCGCGAGCTACGGCGCCCACCCGGTGTTCATCGGGGCGTCCGCCACCTCGTCCGACCCGTCGGTGTTCTTCGGGCGGCTCATCGGCGCCCCGGCCCGCGCCGTCACCGAGGACAGTTCGCCGCACGGCTCCACCACCGTGGCCTTCTGGGAGCCGCAGCTCACCGGGACACGGGGCGAGAACGGCGCACCGACGCGGAGGACCGTCATCGCCGAGACCTCCGACCTGCTCGCCAATCTCGTGTCCGCGCAGGTGCGCACCATCGCGTTCGTCAAGTCCCGACGAGGCGCGGAGAGCATCGCCCAGACGACGCAGCGGATGCTCGAGGAGGTCCATCCCGGCCTGCCGCACCGCGTCGCCGCGTACCGCTCCGGCTACCTGCCCGAGGAACGGCGGGCGCTCGAGACGTCCCTGCGCAGCGGCGAGCTCCTGGGCGTCGCCAGTACCTCCGCCCTGGAACTCGGCATCGACATCTCCGGCCTCGACGCCGTCCTGGTGGCGGGATGGCCGGGTACGCGGGCGTCCCTCCTCCAGCAGATCGGCAGGGCCGGAAGATCCGGTCAGGACGCCGTCGCCGCCTTCGTGGCCGGTGACGATCCCCTGGACACCTACCTCGTCCACCACCCGGAGGCAGTCTTCGACCTCGCGGTGGAGGCCACGGTCATCGATCCGGCCAACCCGTACGTCCTCGGCCCGCACCTGTGCGCCGCAGCCGCCGAGCTGCCCGTCACCGAGCAGGACCTGGCACTCTTCGGTGCCACCGCCGAGGAACTGCTCGGCACGCTGTGCGCCCAGGGGTTCCTGCGGCGCAGACCCGCCGGATGGTTCTGGACCTACCCGCAGAGTGCTGCCGGCATGGTGAATCTCCGGGCGGACGGTGGTGGGCCCGTCAACATCGTGGAGGCCGGATCCGGTGCCCTGCTCGGCACCATGGGCTCGCCCCAGAGCCATTACCAGGCGCACGCCGGAGCCGTGTACGTCCACCAGGGCCGTACGTACGTGGTGCAGGAACTGGACGAGGAAGCACACAGCGCCGTGGTGTCCCGCGCCTACCCCGACTACTACACGCAGGCGCGGGACGTGACGCAGATCGAGGTGATCGGACGGGACGTCAGCACCCTGTGGGGTGGTGTCCTCGCGAACTTCGGGGACGTGAAGGTGACCACCCAGGTGGTGTCCTTCCAGCGGAAGGCCTTCTCCTCCAACGAGGTGCTCGGCGAGGAGCCGCTCGAGCTCGGGGCCAGGGACCTCTTCACCAAGAGCGTGTGGTTCGAGATCAGCCCCGGGCTCCTGGAATCGGAGGGGATCCTCGCCGACGAACTCCCGGGCGCCCTGCACGCCGCCGAGCACGCAGCGATCGGACTGCTGCCCCTGGTGGCGTCGAGCGACCGCTGGGACATCGGCGGGGTGTCCACCGCACTCCACGCGGACACCGGGATGCCCACCATCTTCGTGTACGACGGCCATCCCGGAGGGGCCGGGTTCGCGGAGCGGGGTTTCGAGGCCGCACGGACCTGGTTGTCCGCCACCCGCGATGCCATCGAGGCCTGCGAGTGCGACTCCGGATGCCCGTCCTGCGTGCAGTCGCCCAAGTGCGGGAACCGCAACAACCCGCTCAGCAAGGGTGGGGCCGTCGCGGTGCTGTCCCTCATCCTCCGGGAAGCGGGCGGTGCCACGGACCCGGTGAAGGTGGAGCAGTCGGCGGAGTAGCGGTCCGGGCCCGGCGCCGCGCATCGACGGCGCACCTCCGACGCGGATCACGGCGGCGGCCCGGCTCGTGCTGCGCCCTGTGCGTCCGGGGGGATCCCGGACGGGGGTACGACCCCCCGGATGACCGCCGTTCCGGGCCCGGTGGTACCGAGGGCGCACTCCTGGATCTCCGCCCCGTGATGTTCCGCCACCTCCTCGGCCGCGGCGCACGGGTTCCCGCCGGTGATCCCCCGCACGGCATCGGCCGCCGCCAGTGCGGCGAGATCGGCGGCCGTCGCGGCTTTCGACGCAGCCGAGGCCGCCTGCAGCAGGAGTGCCGCCGAGGCGATGAGTACGAGAGCCAGCAGCGCCAGACCCGCCATCAGCAGCGTCCCCGCACCCCGTTCGGTATCGGCCGGGGTCTTCTCCCCGCCCCGCTCCCCGTCCTCGACGCGCTTCCCCGGCGGTCCTCCGACCGCTGACCTCGCGTTCCCCTCACCCACCGTGCTCGTCCTTCCCGGATGCCGTCGCCTCGAGGGTGATCCCCAGGAGTCCGACGAGCGGCGTCTCCCCCTCGGTCCGCACCTCCACGGTGATCCACCCGGCAGCAGCTCCCACCCGGGTGCGGGCGCCGGATCCTGCCAGACGCTGCACCGTCTGCTCCACCGCGGCCATGCTCTCCCCGCGCATCGCCTCCCGGGCTCCGGCACGCGCGGCCTCCTCGATCCGGAGCTGGACCGTCCCCACGTGAGCGGTGCCCAGCAGCAGGGCGAGCAGGACGACCAGGGCGGGAAGCACCACGGCGATCTCCGCGGTGACCGCGCCCCGCTCGCCGTGATCCGCAGCGCGGTGGCCGGCGTCGACCGCCCCCGCCGTCCCGGGCCGATGGCGACCCCGGGAGGGACGAACACTGCCCCGTCCCGTGCCCGCCGTCGGGCGCTCCCCACCCTGGTCGCAGACCATCAGCCGAAGTTCAGTGCGGAGGAGATGAGGGACATCAGCAGCCCTCTGATCTCGCCGCTGGAGAGCACCGCCACGAGGAGCGCAGCGAACCCGACGGCAGCGAGGGTGGCGATCGCGTATTCCGCGGTGGCCATCCCGGCTTCCCGGTCCAGCAGCCCGCCCTGTCGGCGTCGGAGCGCCCGGACGGAGGAACGCCTGCGCCGGTTCTCGGCACGGCGGTCGGCGCGGTCGGCGGGATGAGGCTCCACGAGGCCGAGCTGCCGGACCTCCGGCAGCCGGGCACCGTGATGATCCTGCGCGGGATGGTGCCGTCCGATCCCGTGCGGTCCGGCCTCGCCGGTTCCGTTCCGCTGGACGAACGTGGTTCCACCGGTCTGCCTGGGCTGGGTCTGCGAGGACATGGGTTCTCCTTCGATCGATGTAGGACACCGGGTCCTACGGGTGGTGAGCGGCGGGTGCCGCGGACTCCACTGTGCCGAGCGTCTGCAGGCCTCCGGACACGGGAAGCGGCTAAGTGGATAACGCCCGTGCACATCCGTCCCGGGCGGGTCAGAGCGCGGGGAGGAGACCGATGACCACCGGGACCACGCCCAGGCAGATGAAGGCCGGCAGCGAGCACAGGCCGAGGGGCAGGACGAGCTGCACCCCGAGCGCCGCCGCCCGCCTGTCCACCTCGCGGTTGTGCCGACGCCGCACCTGGTCGGCCTGGGCGTGCAGGAGTCCCGCCGAGGGCGCACCGGTGGCCGTGGCGAAGTGCAACCCCTGCCGCACCTCCAGGAGGACACGACGCCCTGCATCGGGGCGACGGCGACCGGGTCCGGCACGGGTGGTGGACCTTCCGTCCCACTCCGAGAGGCCCACCTCCCAGGAGGAGTCCCAGGACGCCCCGAGGCGCCGCGCCGCGCAGACCCGTGTCAGGCAGACACCGATCCGCGGATCGCAGGAGTCGGCGACGAGGACGAGGGCGCTCTCCACGGTGGCCCCGGAGAAGAGCATGGCGGCCAGCAGATCGAGGATGAGCGGGGCATCGCCGATGCCGTGCCGCTCCTGGGCACCGGTGGGTCGTGAGGAGCTGCGCAAGCGGGCCGAGGGGGTCAGGAGAACGACCGCCGCGGAGGCCAGCAGTACGCCCACGACCACGCCGACGCTCGCGGCGCCACTCCCGTCGCATGCTGCCCGAGCCGGGTGGACCACATCCGGGCGATGACCATCAGCAGGATCCCGGCCGCGAGCGCGAGCCGGCCCGCACCGGTCCCCAGGAGGACGGTGAGGGGGTTGATCCCCAGTGCGAAGGCGAGGACCAGGCCCACGGCGGGGAGCCAGGCGAGGGGGAGCACCGTGGCTCGTGGCCCTGCCGGGGCCGTGGCCCGGGCGGGCGCGCCGCCCAGCCCGGCATCCGCCTGCCCCGCGTAGTGCTCCAGGATCCCGGCCAGGGGTGCGCCACTGCGTTCGGAGATCTCGAGGCAGGCGGCGAGGTCCGCCCAGAGTCGCGCCGTACCCCTGGTGAGAGCATCGGAGCCTCCCACCCCACCGGTGGGACCGGCGCTCTGGCGGAGTGCTTCGGGGACGCTCAGCCCGAGGTCCGCGGCTCGGCGGGCCGGGGCGAGGCGGGGGAGCACGGCGTTCCCGAAGGCGCTGCCGCTCGCCGCGTAGACGGTCTCGATGCCGGCCCACGGCGCACTCGGGGGCCGCCCCGCCTTCAGCAGGCCCGCGAGCTGATGGACGAACAACGGGATCTCGTGCAGATCGGTCCTTCCCGAGGCGCCCCGCCACCAGCGGTCCCGGGAGGACGGCGGCCGCGTGGGATGCCGCCCCGCGGGTCCGCCGGAAGCCCTGCCCCGGAGGGGGCCCTGCCGGGGCGACGCGGTCGGCCCCAGCAGCAGGAGGGCGGACGCGGTGACCAGGAGCGCGGAGACCAGCAGACCCGTCACGGATCCGTCCCCACCGCGCCCACCCGGGCCGCGAAGTCCTCCCAGCCCTCGGCGCGCTCACAGGTCGATCCCGTGTCCACGAGGACGGGCCGCCCCAGCAGCCGGTTCGCGGATGAGAGCTCCGGGAGGCTGATGCCCCCCCCCCGCCGCCCTGCTGCGCCCCTGACGACGTGGACCACGGCGTCGAGCGCGCTCGCCGCCTGCAGGGCCAGGGCCTCGGGGGACAGACCGGCCAGCGCTGCGAGGGCGGCCAGCCTCGCCGGGACGGCTTCGGCGGAGTTGGCGTGGAGGGTCCCGCCCCCGCCGTCGTGCCCGGTGTTCATCGCGGCGAGCAGTTCGCGGACCTCCGCACCCCGGCACTCGCCCACCACGAGGCGGTCCGGTCGCATCCGCAGTGCCTGCCGGACCAACTCGGTGAGATCCACCACGCCGGATCCCTCGAGATTGCCGTGACGTGACTGGAGACCGACCGTGTGGGGGTGTCCGGGGTCGAGTTCAGCGGCGTCCTCGACGAGGACGATGCGCTCGTGGTGCCCGGCGAGCCCCAGCAGCGTGGACAGCAGCGTGGTCTTGCCCGTCCCGGTGGCGCCGCTGATGAGGAAGTTCGACCGGCACCGCATCATCAGGGTCAGGGCCTCGGCCATGGGCGGCGCGATGGTCCTACGGTCGATCAGCTCGGCGAGTGAGAACACCCGCGGGCGCCGGATCCTGATCGAGAGCAGCGCCCCACGGGTGGAGAGGGGCGGAAGTCCCGCATGGATGCGCACCCCGTCGAGCCGCACGTCCACCGCCGGTGAACCGTCATCGAGACGGCGGCCACCGGCGGCGACGAGACGGACGGCGAGGGCCCGCACGTCCTCCTCGGCGGGGAAGAGCCGTCCGATACGTCGAGGACCCGCGGGTCCGTCCACCCGGACGTCGTCGGGTCCGTTCACGAGGATGTCGGTGACGGACTCCTCGGCCAGCAGGTGCTCGAGCGGGCCGATCCCCTGGAGCTCGGCCCTGACCCGGTCCAGCGCCGACAGCGTCCCCTCCGATCCCAGGAGCCTGCCGCTGGATCCCACCGCGTCGGCGAACGCGGCCCCCGTGGCCTGCACGTCACCGGCCAGCACCGCCCTCCGGACGGTGTCCACCATCGACGCGGCGGCGGGATCGCAGGATCCGCCGCGTCCGGGGGGACCATCCGTCCGCCGCGTCGCGACAACACCGAACGGCACCCCGGGGCCCGCGACGGAGGTCCCGGCGGCGGCCCGCAACTGACGCCGTGTGGGGACGGCAGGCACCTCGCCGTCGTTCATGCCGCCCCCGCCTCCGTACCGGCGAGGATCCCGCGGACCACCCTCCGCACTCCCCGCGGCAGAGGGAGATCGAGCAGGCGTCGTCCCGCCTCCGCCTGTGCCACGCCTCGTACGCTGGGCAGATACGCCAGCGGCCCCGCCTGGCCCAGCATCTCGGCGGCGAGCCAGGTGTCCAGTCCGTCGAGGACCGGCCCGCGCAGCACCACCGTGACGGGGAGGGCACCGAGGACCTGGAGGAGTTGTGCGGCAGCAGCCACTCCTCGCGGCCGAGCCGGGGCCAGGAGAACCACCCGGTCGCAGGCCGACAGCAGTTCCTGGTACAGCTGACCGGTGCCGCCCAGGTCGACGAAGCTCGCGGCGTAGGCTCCGCGGGCTGCTTCCAGGACGGCCCCGGCAGAGACCATGCCGTGCTCCCCCCAGCCGTCCGACCGGCGCTGATCCGCATGGGACAGCACGGCGAGTGATCCGACGGTCGGCAGCGCCGCAGCGAGCTGTTCCGCGCCGAGCGTCCCGCGGATGCCGCCCAGATCGTGCCAGCGCACACCGGGGTGCTCCTCGATCCCGAGGGCGAGGTCGAGCCCGCCGCCGTACGGATGGCCGTCCACCAGGAGCACGGCACCGGTACCGGCGGCCCGCTCGCGTGCGCACCAGGTGGCGAGCGTACTCACCCCGCTGCCACCGGCGGCACCGAGGAACCCCGTGACGGTCCCCGTCGCCGCCGGGCTGAGGCGTTCCGCGAGATGCTCCGCGAGCCAGCCGACGCCCTGCGGAAGGATCACCACGCTCGCAGCCCGGAGCGCCGCGGCACCGGCCCACGCCCCGGCCTGGTCATCGGCCGCACCGACCACGATCACCTCCCGGGACCCGTACACCGCAGCCGGCTGCTCCGCACCGACGAGGAGCACCACGGGGTCGAGCGCGAGGGCCTCGGCCGGACGGTCCGCGAAGACCGGTGGCACACCCACCGCCGCACAGGATCGCGCCACCTGGTCGCGCAGGAACTGCGAACCACCCACGAGGACCACCGGGCGGCGCCCGTTCGGCGTCCACGTCTGCTGCGTCATGGGTACAGCGTCCCGGGCGGCACGCCGAGGAGCACTGCGATACGCGGCTATGTGGACAAGCCGGGCGATTGCAGGAATGACACCGTCACCGCCCAGAATGTGCTCATGTACATCGCCGTGGGGTCAGTGCCGTCGGGCAGGGACGGCGGCACCGTGCACGCACTGCAGGCCCTGGATGCCACCGGCGAGCGCCCCGGGGATCAGGAGGTCCCGGGACCCGGGAACCTCCCGGCCGCCGTCGCCCGGGCCGAGCACCGCCGTCCGCGCTGGATCTGGGGCAGCACCCGGCCCGTGTACCCGGCCCTCCTCACCGCGGGGGTGACGGTGGACCGGTGCTGGGACCTCGAGCTGACCCGGACCATCCTCACGCACTCGGGATCCTGCCGCCCCTCCCCCTACATCGACGCGTTGCGCACCGCTGCCCCGCGGATCGACGGCGCCGACCCGCCACGACTGCTGCTCCCGCCCCCTCCGCCACCGAACCAGCAGTCCCTGTTCGAGGACCCCGCACGGACGTCCGGTCCTGCCCTCGAGGAGGTGATCGGGCAGTTCCGGGACCAGAGCGCCGCGATGGCGGACGCCGCGGAGCCCGGCCGGCTCAATCTCCTCGTCGCGGCCGAATCCGCCGGCTCGCTCATCGCCGCGGAGATGGAGCACTGGGGCCTGCCGTGGCGCCGGGACATCCATGAGGAACTGCTCGAACGCCGGCTCGGCCCCCGCCCACCGGACGGTGCGCGCCCGCGTGAGCTGGAGCGCCTCGTCGGTGAGCTCCGGGACGCGCTCGGGAACCCCGGGCTGAATCCGGACTCGCCTCAGGACCTCCTGCGTGCCCTCCACCGGGCGGGTGTCGAGGTGAGGACCACCCGGTCCTGGGAGCTGGAACAGCACCGGCACCCGGCGATCATCCCGCTCCTGGCGTACAAGAAGCTGTCCCGGCTGCTGAGCGCCAACGGGTGGAACTGGCTCGATGCGTGGATCCACGACGGGCGGTTCCGCCCTGAGTACGTGGTGGGCGGGGTGGTGTCCGGGAGGTGGGCGTCCCGCGGTGGAGGTGCACTGCAGATCCCCCGCGAGGTGCGCGACGCCGTACGCCCCGACGACGGGCACGTCCTGATCGTCGCCGACGCCGCGCAGCTCGAACCACGCGTCCTCGCGGCCCTGGGACGCGACGCCGCGCTCGCCACCGCTGCGCGGGGGAAGGACCTCTACCAGGGCATCGCGGACCAGGGCTTCGACGGGGACCGCGCGAAGGCCAAGCTGGCGATGCTCGGGGCGATGTACGGTGCCACGAGCGGTGAGTCCGGCCAGCTGATGCCCCGGTTGGCGCGCGCCTACCCGCAGGCCATCGCCGTCGTGGAGGCAGCGGCGAGAGCCGGCGGGCCCGGGGCGGCCGTGGGCAGCCACCTCGGCCGGGGTTGCCCGCCCGCCTCGGCGGAGTGGCTGGCACGGCAGCGCACGACGACGGCGGAGGAGCAACGCCGTGCGGACGGCGCCGCGCGGGCCCGCGGACGTTTCACGCGGAACTTCGTGGTGCAGGCGTCCGCCGCGGAGTGGGCGCTGTGTTGGCTGGCCGAGATCCGGCGGAGGCTCGCCGCAGGCCCTGTCCCGCAGCCGCGCAGCCGGATCGCCTTCTTCCTCCACGACGAGGTGGTGCTCCACGTCCCCGGGGAGTTCGCCGCGGAGGCCACCACCGTGCTGGAGGACGCGGCGCGTGCGGCCACGCGTCTGCTGTTCGGTGAGATCCCCCTCGATCTTCCGATCACCACGGTCGCCGTCGGGTCCTACGCCGACGCCAAGTAGACGGCCCACCCCACCCTGCGCACGGGTCCGGGCGGGGATGGTGGTACTTGTCCACACAGCGCGGCCCCCGCCCCCGCCGCTGCATCGGGGCGGCTACGGTGGCAGCACGGACGAGGGAGGGGAACCGACATGACCGTACTGAGGATCGACACGGACCGGTACGCCGAAGCGGCCGCGCTGACCGCGGCCGCGGGGCAGCAGCTGGCGGACGCGGCCGGGACAGCGGGCACTGCCCTCGGCGGTGCCCGCGGCATGGCGGGGGGGGACACGCCCGGGGCCGGCTGGTCCGCGTCCTACGACCCTGCTGCCCGCGACGTCCTGTCGGCCTGCCGCGACCTCGCCCTCGCCTCGGCGGACACCTCCCGGGCGCTGGATCTTTCCGCAGGCGCCTACCTCAGCGCCGAGCACATCGCCGCCGGGGGGCTCTCCGCGCTGGTCGGACCCCATGCGCCACGGTCCGTGGACGTCCCCGCCGCCGCCCTCCTCCCCTCCGCGGGCGAGGGCAACCCCGGGTGGCCCCCGCCCTGCTGGGACATCGTCGCGGGGATCGCCGGTGTGGTGTGGCCCTCGGGCGACCCCGCGCTCCTCCGCTCGGCCGCCCGCACCTGGGACGTACTCGCCGACGAGGTGGGGAGGGGCGTCGACGGTCCTGCGGCCTCCGCCCGGCACACTCTCGACGGGCTGCTGGCGGAGGATCTCCACCTCTACCGGGAGAGGAGCCTCGAGATCGAGGCGGCGGGACGCCTGGTGGCGGACGCATCGAGGGACATCGCCCGGGGATGCGGGTCCCTCGCGTCGGCGATCGAGGAGGCGCACCAGGAACTGCTCGACGAGACCCGCTCCTTCGCCCTCGAGTGCGGCACCCTCGTCGCGGTGGGCACCGCGCTCAGCCTGGTCACGCTCGGGGGATCGGCGGCCGTGACAACCCTGGTGGGAGCCGCCCGTACCGCCCGGATGGTGCTCCGCGTCCACGAGGTCCTGGCCCGCCTCGCCGCCCTCGCCCGGACCGTGTCGATCGTGGTGGCACGGTTCCCGGGGGCGGGCCGGCTGACGGCCGGGCTCCGCGTCCTCGCACCCCCGCGCCTCCTCGCGTCCTCGCAGGTCACCGCGGTGCGTTCCGCGGTGGCCTCCTGGTCACGGGCCGCCCTGACGTCACGAACCGCGTCCCGCCTGGCACCGGCCGTACGCATGATCCGTCCGCTGGGAGCGGCGGGACTCCGGGGCCTCGACTCCAAGGCCGTGCCGGTCGCCCGGCCCGGCCCCGCCGAGCTGGTGGCCGGCCGACTGTCCTACCAGGTCCGGCGCACCGTCCTCGGCTCCAGGGCGGTGCGCGGCAGTGAGACGGACCAGGCGTTCGCCCTGCTGCGGGCCTCCCCCCTCGGCAGCGTGCCGGCGGTCGCCGTCGCCGAACGGGTCATCAGGGGCAAGGATCGCGTGGACGCGGCAGAGGGCCTGCTCGCCCTCCCGGGAACCATCAGGAACCGCACGGCACCGTACCGGCCCGCACGGCTGTCGCCGGATGCGACGGGGCCCGGGCGTCTCACAGCGGGGCGGGGATCTCCCGCCCCGCATCCCCGGGCCGGGGCCAGCCGGGACCCTCGAACATCGACTCCAGCAGCATCGCCGTGAAACCCCAGACCACGGCCTCCGGCAGGATGAAGGCCGGCGTGCGGCTGGTCAGGCCGTTGCGCCGGACGACCGCCGTACGCCTCCGCCCGGGATCGAGCAGCGCGCTCACGGGAGCCCGGAACACGAGCTCGGACTCGGCCGTGTCCACGGCGTGGACGGCCGATTGCTCCGCCCACCAGCCGAGCACAGGGGTGACCAGGAAGTTGCTGACGGGCAACCCGATCTCGGGGAGCCCCCCGAGGACCTCCACCCCGTGTGGGTCCAGCCCCGTCTCCTCCTGCGCCTCCCGCAGCGCGGCCGCCGTCTCGTCGAGATCGTCCTCGTCGATCGCGCCTCCCGGGAAGGCGACCTGGCCCGGGTGGTGGTTCAGGGAACCGGCCCTCATCACGAACAGGAGGTCGAGGTCGCCGTGATCCGCCGTCCTCGCAGGGCCCCGTGCGGCGGACGGCGGGACCGCGCGATCCTGTGGCATGGCTGCGCGCTCCCCGAGGAGGATCAGCACCGCGGCCCGGCGCGCCGTCGCCGGATCCAGGACGGCGAGCTGCCAGCTGTCGCGCGCCGGGAGCGAGCTGCCGGGTCCGGCCATGGACTCCGCCCAGGCCCGCAACTCGTGATAGGCACCCACCGGACCCTCCGGACCGGACGGCACCGGCCCGGCCACCCGCTCAGGCACTGAGTCCGTGACTGGCTTCACGGAGCTCGGCGCGGGTCCGGCCGGCCCTCATGAGTTCCAGGAGTTCCTCGCGGCCCGGGGCCAGTTCGTACTTGAGGAGCTTGGCGGCCTTCATGGGGTCGGTCTCGCCCTCCCCGTAGGACGGGCACAGCGCCGCGAGCGGGCACACACCGCAGGCCGGTTTCCTCGCGTGGCAGATCCTGCGTCCGTGGAAGATGACCTGGTGGGAGAGCAGTGTCCAGTCCCGGGGTTCGAACAGCGCGCCCACCTCGTGCTCCACCGTCACCGGGTCGTCCGCCGCCGTCCAGCGGAAACGCCGTGCGAGCCGCCCGAAGTGTGTGTCCACGGTGATTCCAGGGACACCGAAGGCATTCCCGAGCACCACGTTGGCTGTCTTCCGCCCCACCCCGGGCAGCGTGACCAGGTCCTCGAGTCTTCCCGGGACCACGCCGTCGTACTCGTCGACCAACCGGCGGGACAGCGCGAGCAGGCTGTTGGTCTTGGCCCGGTAGAACCCGGTGGGGCGGATGATCTCCTGCAGCTCGGTCTCCTGCGCCTCGGACAGGGCACGGGCGTCGGGGTAGCGCTCGAAGAGGGCCGGCGTGGTGAGGTTGACCCGCACATCGGTGGTCTGGGCGGACAGCACCGTCGCCACCAGCAGTTCGAAGGCGTTCCGGAAGTCCAGCTCGGCCACCGCGTAGGGGTAGGTCCCGCCGAGGATCCGGCCGATCTTCCGTGCCCGTCGTTTCAGGGCGACCGGGGACTCGTCCCCGGTGCTCGATCTCCTGCCTGCCACGGGCATGGTTCCTCTCGGCGGTGCTTCCGGTACCGGCGGGTGCCGGCAGCGGGTGTCGCGTCAGTCGCGGGGGGCGCGTTCGATGTTGCCGAGGTCCCGCAGTACCCCCATGGCTCCCGTGCGCTTGTCCTGGACCAGGAACTCGTCCCCACGATCCTCGATGCCCACCTCCCAGTCGCCGGGCTCCAGTGTGAACACCTCGTGCCCGGTCTGCTCGTCGTACACCGGGCGGGAGGATCCGACAGCGAACCAGAAGGCCTCGACCACGGGTTCCTCGGCCGCCGTCCGGGTCGCCGTGATGGGCTCCTGCCGGACACGATCGGCCGTACGGTCGGGACCGGCGTCGGCGCGGTTGGTGTCCGGGCGTGCGTACTCCTCGGGTACCGCCTCGTGGACCCGGGTCTCGTCGGTCCTGGACACCACGGGTTCCACCGCGGTGGCGTCATCGGTCTCGAGCGCGTCGGGGATGCGCGAGGAGCCCTGGGCCGCGGACGAACCGCCGCCCACCCGTCCGTCGTGGCCGGCGGGGGAGGCTGCGTCCTGCGGCTGCTCCTTCGGATCGTCGTCCACCGGGGCCGGCCCGGCGCGCAGCCCGGACGGGCCCGCGCCGCGGCGCCGGCGCCGATCACACCGGCACCCCCTGCCCCGTACAGCCCGGCCCCGTTCTGCCGCACCCCGGCCGCTGCCGGATTCACCGGGCTCGCGTCCCGCCGGTCCGCGGGGACGCGGACGGCGGACGATGCCGTGGTCGAGGAAGCGGTGGTCGAGGGAACCGTGGAGGAGTCCGCGGGTGATCCGGCCGCCACCTTCACGGCGGGCTTCTCCGCGCGGGGACGGGGGCGTGCGGCAGTCATGGGACGGGCCAGCGGATGTGCGGGTACCTCCGGCCGGTCGATGAGGTCGTTCTTGAGCACCGGCAGGAACGGGGCCAGGACGGTGGCGGCCAGCATCAGGATCGCGCCGAGCAGGCACAGGAACGGACCGATGTGGAACACCATGACCGTCTGCAGGAAGAAGAACGTGGTGGCGAGGACCGCGGAGACGGAGGCGAACTGGTCCACCGAGAGCGAACCGACCCGGAGGCCGGCGGCGCCCAGGCGGCGGCCGGCGAGCAGGGCGAGCGCGGCCACCGGGACGAGGATCCCGATGCCGATGAAGAAGAGGGACGTGCTGTTCCAGAAGTTGCTGTAGAACACCAGACCGTCGACGTAGGGCAGGAGCGTCCCGATGAACAGGAGCAGCACACCTCCGCCGAAGATCAGCTCGCGGAGGGTGAAGGGACCGAGGACCGCCTCACTGGGACCGGCGGCAGCACCGGGTGTGCCCCCGGGCCCCGATCCCGTACCGGTCGAGGTGGATCGGGCGGAGGACGGTGAGCCCCCGCTGTCGGTGGGACGCTGCCACTTCGATGCTTCCGTCATTTTCTCTACTCCCGTTCATAGCGGTGGTTCCCGGCACCCCGCGATCGCCGGGACTTCTCCCGGCTCCCAGCCTAGTCACCGTGTCTGTGCTTCTCCATCACCGGGATCGTCGCCACGAGCCGCTCGCCGCACGATCGCGGCAGTTCATCCGGTTCCTGTGACGGCAGACACACCGGGCTCCCCCGGAGTGGATAGGCTTCCCCCAGCACACGGATCAGCGAACACCTCACGGAAGGGGTAGTACATGAGCACCCACCAGCAAGGCGATGCCTTCGAGAACCTGCTGCGCGAGGACCGCCGGTTCCCGCCGAGCGCGGAGTTCGCGGCCGCCGCGGTGGCCCAGCCCGCGCTGTACGAGGAGGCCCGTGAGCAGGGTGCGGAGTTCTGGGCAGGGCAGGCGAGGAAGCTGCTCACCTGGGACACGGATTTCACGCAGACACTGGACTGGTCGGACGCTCCGTTCGCCAAGTGGTTCGTGGGCGGCACCGTCAACGCCGCGTACAACGCCCTGGACCGGCACGTGGAGGCGGGGCGGGGGGACCGGGTGGCCATCCACTTCGAGGGTGAGCCCGGGGACACGCGCACCATCACCTACGCGGAGCTGACCGAGGAGGTGAAGCGGGCGGCCAACGCGTTCGAGTCCCTCGGGGTGCAGAAGGGCGACCGCGTGGCGGTCTACCTCCCGATGATCCCCGAGGCGGTGGTGACCATGCTGGCCTGCGCCCGCATCGGCGCCGTGCACTCCGTGGTGTTCGGCGGCTTCTCCGCGGACGCCCTGCGCAGCCGGATCGACGACGCCGAGGCCAGGCTCGTGGTCACCGCCGACGGCACCTACCGGCGGGGGGAGCCGCGTGCGCCCCAGCCCGCGGGGGCCGGCGCGCTGGCGCGGGCGGGCCACACGGTGACGAACGTCGTCGTGGTCCGCCGGAACGAGCAGCCGGTGGAGTGGACCGAGGGGCGTGACGTGTGGTGGCACGACGTCGTCGACGGCGCGAGTGCCGAGCACACCGCGGTGCCGCACGACGCCGAGCACCCGCTGTTCATCCTCTACACCTCCGGGACCACGGGAAAGCCGAAGGGCATCCTGCACACCACCGGCGGGTACCTCACCCAGACGGCCTTCACGCACCTGAACACCTTCGACCTCCGCCCCGAGACGGACGTGTTCTGGTGCACGGCGGACATCGGCTGGGTGACGGGGCACAGCTACGTGGCCTACGCGCCGCTCGTGAACGGCGCCACCCAGCTCATCTACGAGGGCACGCCGGACACCCCCCACCAGGGCCGCTGGTGGGAACTCGTGCAGAAGTACAAGGTCTCCATCCTCTACACCGCCCCCACGGCGATCCGCACCTTCATGAAGTGGGGGCGCGAGATCCCGCAGCAGTACGACCTCTCGTCCATCCGGGTGCTCGGATCGGTGGGTGAACCCATCAACCCCGAGGCCTGGATGTGGTACCGCGAGGTCATCGGCGGCGGGAACGTGCCGATCGTGGACACCTGGTGGCAGACCGAGACCGGCGCGCACATGATCGCCCCCATGCCCGGGGTCACCGCCACCAAACCCGGATCGGCACAGGTGGCGGTGCCCGGCATCGCGATCGACGTGGTGGACGAGCTGGGGAAGCCGGTGCCCGACGGCTCCGGTGGCTACCTCGTGATCCGGGAACCGTGGCCGTCGATGCTGCGCGGCATCTGGGGGGACCCGCAGCGGTTCAAGGACACCTACTGGTCGCGCTTCGACGGCATGTACTTCGCCGGCGACGGAGCGAAGAAGGACGACGACGGCGACCTCTGGCTCCTCGGCCGGGTGGACGACGTCATGAACATCTCCGGGCACCGGCTCTCCACCACCGAGATCGAGTCCGCGCTGGTCAGCCACCCCTCCGTGGCCGAGGCCGCCGTGGTGGGCGCGAGCGACGAGACCACGGGCGAGGCCGTGGTGGCCTTCGTGATCCTGCGCGGCTCCGCGAAGGACGACGACGACATCGTCACCACCCTGCGGAACCACGTGGGCAAGGAGATCGGGCCGATCGCCAAGCCGCGGAACATCCTGGTGGTCCCGGAGCTGCCGAAGACCCGCAGCGGCAAGATCATGCGGCGCCTGCTCAAGGACGTGGCCGAGGGCCGCGAGGTGGGCGATGCCACCACGCTCTCGGACCCGACCATCATGCAGCAGATCGCCGTCTCGCTCCGGAAGTGACGCCGGACGCACCCCGGGGGTGGAGCGCCCGGAGCGGCACGGCATGAGGAAGGCCCCCGCAGGTGCGGGGGCCTTCCTGGTTCCCGCTCATGCGGGAGACCTGCGGGGGGTCCCGCGAAGTGGGGAACCCGTGCTCGCGAGGGGTGTCAGCCGATCGTGGCGTCCACGGTGACGTCGATGTTGCCGCGGGTGGCGTTGGAGTAGGGGCACACCTGGTGGGCCTGCTCCACGAGGGAGTCGGCGGTCTCCTGGTCCACGCCACCGATCTCCGCGTGCAGGGCCACCGCGAGCTGGAAGCCGCCGGCGTCGGTGGGGTTGATGCTCACCTCGGCCGTCACCGCGGTGTCGCTGATCTTGGCCTTGCTGCGGCCCGCCACGAGCTTGAGGGCGCTGTGGAAGCAGGCGGCGTAGCCGACCGCGAAGAGCTGCTCGGGGTTGGTCGCACCACCGGCGCCGCCCATCTCCTTGGGAACGGCCAGGTCGACCGCCAGCTGGCCGTCGTCGGTGCGTGCCTCGCCGTTGCGTCCGTCGCCGGTCGCCGTCGCCACTGCCGTGTAGAGAGCACTCATGGTGTCGATCCTTTCGTCCCGGTGACCTCGGTGGCCGCCGTCCTTCAAGTAGACTAACTAGTAACTCTACCGTCGGCAAGTTCCTGCTCCGTCGGGCTCTTCGTCAGAATGGAGCATGATGTCCGCCCAATCCCCCGTCCGCGCCCGCATCCTCGATTCCGCCGGCCGCCTGTTCGGCGCCGACAGCATCCGCTCGGTCAGCGCCGACAAGGTGATCGCCGACGCCGGCACCACGAAGGTGACCTTCTACCGGCACTTCCGGTCCAAGGACCACCTCGTCGTGGCCTATCTGGACGGTCAGCTCGACGACCTGCGGGCCGCAGCGGAAGCACAGCGGACAGCGGGTGGCGACGCCTGCGCCGTCCTGCTCCGGCTCGCCGCGGCCAACGGGGAGATCGCCTGCCGACCCGGTTTCCGCGGCTGCACCTTCATCAACGCGGCTGCGGAGTACCCGGCGGACGGCGTGGTGCGGGACGCCGTGGAGCGGTACCGGACCTGGTTGCACGAGGTGGTGACGGGCCTCCTCGTCGAGCTCGGCGCGGACCACCCCGACGTGGTCGCGGATCAGCTCATCATGCTGCGCGACGGCGCCATGGTGCACGGGTTCATGGGCGACCCGGCCGCCGTCGCCGATGCCCTGGTCACCGCGGGCCGCGCGATCATCACCGCCCATCTCCCGGCGCAGCAGCACCCCTGAGGGCTCCCGGCCCGGAGCGGTCGTCCACCGGTGTGACGTTCGTCGTGATCGCTGGCCCGGGTGGGTGGGCGAGAGGACAATCTAGGCGTGTCCACTTCTGTTCAGCAGCCCCCCGTGTCGAATCCCAGGATGGCCCGCCGCGTCGCCGGCGCCTCCTTCGTGGGGACGGCTCTCGAGTCCTACGACTTCTACGTCTTCGGCACCGCCGCCGCCTTGATCCTCGGGCCGGTCTTCTTCCCGGAGCAGGACGCCCTCACCGCCACCCTGTCCGCCTTCCTCGTCTTCGCGATGGGCTTCGTCGCCCGCCCGATCGGGGCCGTCCTCTTCGGGCACCTGGGGGACCGGATCGGCCGCAAGCGCACCCTCATCTGGACCATCCTGCTCATGGGTCTGGCCACCGGATCCATCGGGCTGCTCCCGGACTACGACACCATCGGGGTGTGGGCTCCCGTCATCCTCACGGTGCTCCGCCTGCTGCAGGGGCTGTCCCTGGGAGGCGAGTGGGGCGGGTCGATCCTCATCGCCACGGAACACGCCGAACCCCGCAAACGCGCGCTCTACGCCTCGATCCCGCAGCTCGGGTCCCCCGTGGGCACCATGCTGGTCTCCTCGATCTTCCTCCTCCTCACCCTCCTGGTACCCGAGGTCATGACCGGCTGGGGCTGGCGCATCCCCTTCCTGCTCGCCTTCCCCTTCCTCGGCATCGCGATCTACCTCCGCCTCGCCATCGACGAGACCCCGATCTTCCGGGAGGCCACCCGCACCCGGGCCATCAAGCGGGTCCCGTTCCTCGAGGTCATCCGCTCCCAGCCCGTGGCCATCGTGGTGGCCACCGCCTCCGCCGTCCTCGGCATCGGCTCCTACTTCCTCATGACCACCTACACGCAGGCCTACGGCACGGACACGCTCGGGCTCTCCCAGGCCACGGTGCTCAACGCCGCCCTGGTGGGCTCGATCCTGCAGCTGGTCACCATCCCGTCCTTCGGCCTGCTGGCCACGCGGATCGGCTCCGCGAAGGTGGTGGCCGGCGGCGCGCTCGGCACGGCCCTGATCGCCTTCCCGCTGTACTGGGTGATCAGCGTCGCCACCGAGCCGATGTACATCGCGGCGATCATCCTGGGCGGCATCCTCCCGACGGCCAGCTGGGCGGCGCTCGGCGGGCTGATGGCGGACATCTTCAAGCCCGCCACCGCGTTCACGGCGCTCTCCTTCGCCTACAGCCTGGCCGCGATCGTGGCCGGCTTCGCGCCGTCGATCACCCAGCGCTTCGGCATCGCGACCGACGGCGCCTGGTGGCACCCCGGCGTCGTGCTGGCCACCATGAGCCTCGTCACCGTGATCGGGGCGCTCGCGGCCGTCCGTCTGCGCGCCCGGCTGGCGGAGTCGGAGGACCCGCTGGTCCGTACGGCATAGTGGGGGCATGAGCCCGGAGCGCACCCCCAGCATCCTCGTGGTCAACGGACCGAACCTGAACCTCCTCGGCACGCGGGAACCGGCCGTGTACGGCAGTGCCACGCTCGACGACGTCATCCGCCTCGCCACCGAGACGGCACGGGCGCACGGCTGCACCGTCACCGCGATGCAGTCCAACCACGAGGGCGTCATCATCGACGCCATCCACGCGGCACGCCCGGGGACGGACGCGATCGTCATCAACGCCGGCGCCCTCACCCACACCTCGATCGCGATCCGCGACGCGCTGGCCGCCGTCGCCCTCCCCGTGGTGGAGGTGCACATCAGCAACGTGCACCGGCGGGAAGAGTTCCGCCACGTCTCCTACATCTCCGGTGTGGCGGACGCGGTGATCGTGGGGGCCGGCATCGACGGCTACCGCCTCGCGGTGGACCATCTCGCATCGAGGCTCACGGCCGGAACCCCACCGCAGGGCGCATCCCCGGGAAAGTAGTACCCGAGCGCTCCGATGGGCGCCCGCACCCTCCCGGATAGGGCACCATGGTGCTATGACGGACATCACCCCCGCCGGCCCGGCCCAGCCGGCAGCACCTGACGCCCCCCTCCTCGAGGTACGCAACCTCGCGGTCACCTTCCGCACCACCCACGGCGAGGTCCAGGCGGTGGAGGATGCCAGTTTCACCCTGCAGCGCGGCAGCGCCCTGGCGATCGTGGGTGAGTCCGGGTCGGGGAAGTCCACCACCGCGATGGCCTGCATCGGCCTCCTGCCGGGCAACGGCGCGGTGTCCTCCGGCAGCATCCTGTTCGAGGGGCAGGAACTCGTGGGCCTGCCGGAGTCCCGCATGCGCTCCATCCGCGGCCGGGCGATCGGGCTGGTGCCCCAGGACCCGATGTCCAACCTGAACCCGGTGACCAAGATCGGCACGCAGGTCGCCGAGACGCTCCTGGTCCACGGCATGGCCACCAAGAAGAACGTCAAGCAGCGCGTCATCGAGGTGCTCACCGCCGCAGGCCTGCCCGACGCCGGTGAGCGCGCCAAGCAGTACCCGCACGAGTTCTCCGGGGGCATGCGCCAGCGGGCCCTCATCGCGATCGGGCTCGCCTGCCGGCCCCGCCTGCTCATCGCGGACGAGCCGACGTCGGCCCTGGACGTCACGGTGCAGCGCACCATCCTGGACCAGATCGGCAGCATGACCGACGAGCTCGGCACCTCGGTGCTGCTCATCACCCACGACCTCGGCCTCGCCGCGGAGCGCGCGTCCCAGCTGGTGGTGATGCACCGTGGCCGCGTGGTGGAGACCGGGCCGGCACAGCAGCTGCTCAACGATCCGCAGCACCCCTACACGCAGTCCCTCGTGCGCGCGGCCCCGAGCGTGGCCGCGGTCCGCCTGCGCCCCGGCACCTACACGAACGACGCCGGGACGCGCCTGAAACTCGCCGAGGCCGTGTTCGCGGAGCACGAGGCGGAGCACCACCTGTCGGCGGACGCCCCGGCACACACCCCGTCCGACACCCCTGCCCCGGAGGAGCAGGGGCAGCAGTCCACCGGCGCCCACGCGGCGTCGTCCTCCACCCGCCCGCACGCGGCGTCGTCCACGGCCGGCCCGGAGAGTGCACCCGCGAACATCGTGGAGATCCGGGACCTGACGAAGATCTACAAGCGCCGTGGCAGCAAGGAGGACTTCTACGCAGCGAAGAACGTCACGCTGGACGTCCCCCGCGGCCAGACGGTGGCGATCGTGGGCGAATCGGGTTCGGGCAAGACCACCACGGCCCGCATGCTGCTGAAGCTGATCGAACCGACCTCGGGCACCATGACCTTCGACGGGCAGGACGTGGCCACCCTGGACAAGGCGCGGCTGAACGACTTCCGCCAGCGGGTGCAGCCGATCTTCCAGGACCCCTACTCCTCGCTCAACCCGATGTTCACCATCGAGCGGATCGTCGAGGAGCCCCTGAACGCCTACAAGCGCGGATCGAAGAAGGAACGCGCCGCCCGGGTCCGGGAGCTCATGGACCAGGTCTCGCTCCCCCAGAACGCGCTGCGCCGCTACCCGGCGGAGCTCTCGGGCGGTCAGCGCCAGCGCGTCGCGATCGCCCGGGCGCTGGCGCTGCAGCCGGAGCTGCTCGTGTGCGACGAGCCGGTGTCCGCCCTGGACGTGCTGGTGCAGGCGCAGATCCTCAAGCTCCTCGGCGACCTGCAGTCCGAGCTGGGCCTGAGCTACCTGTTCATCTCCCACGACCTCGCGGTGGTGCGCCTGATCTCCGACTACGTCTGCGTGATGAAGGACGGCGAGCTGGTGGAGGCCGCGAGCTCGGAGGAGGTCTTCTCCAACCCCCGGCACCCGTACACGCGGAAGCTCCTGGCCTCCATCCCGGGCAACGAGCTGAACATCGAGGAGCACCTGGCGTCCTAGGAGGTCTCACCAGCCGATTGCATCGAAGGCGTCCTGCAGCTTCCTGCCGCGCTGCGGGTCGAGGGACGCAACCCAGGCGATCCGGCCGGCGAGGTGCTCGAGGAACCGGACCCGGCCACGGCGCTGCGACTCCGGCCCGTGCACGCGGCAGTTGTGGAGGATCGCCTTCAGGGCGTCGTATTCCTTCCGCGGTACGTTCGGATGGCGGTTCACGACGACGCCGGTGACCTGCTGACGCACGGAGGCACCGCGGATGCGCGTCTTCGGCGGATTCACCCGGTGCCCCTCGGCGGTGACGATGCGCTCCACGCCACGGACGAAGGCGTGGGCACGGCGCGCGAGGGACGCGGGACCGCTGAACGCGAGATCGTCGGCGTAACGCGTGTAGGTGGCCCCGGCCGCCTCCGCCCAGCCCTCGAGCCGAGCATCGAGCCTGCGCAGGCTCAGGTTCGCGAGAGCGGGCGACGACGGCGCACCCTGGGGCAGGTGCGGTGCCCGCAGCGCCTGCGTGAGCCGGGAGCGCTCCTCCGGCGTCCCGCCGTCGGGCATGGCGCGCAGCACCCGCTCGGGAACCGCGTGGGTGCATAGGCCGGTCAGCGTATGTGCCACGGCCTCCGGGTACCCCGCCCGCCGGAGTACTCCGAAGATCCGCCCCGGGGGCACGCTGGCGAAGAAGGAGACGAGGTCGAGCGCGATCACGACGTCGGACCCCGTGTGCGCGGCCGCGTGCGTGCGGGCGCTGCGGCCCGGGACGAACCCGTGGGCGGCACCGTGCAGCGGCAGGGGCGTGAGGATCCGGTCCAGCACCCTGCGCTGGACGGTGCGGAGCCTGATCCCCGGGATCTCCAGGAGGCGCGGGGTACGTCCTGGACGGACCTGCCACGCGTGGCGGTAGTGCCGGAGCGCGGGCTGCGGGGTGCGCTGGTTCCAGGACCGCGTGTCGGCGAACCAGTCCAGCTCCCCCGGGGTCAGCCGAAGTTCCCGCGCGAGCTCCCCGAGGTCGTGGGTGTCCGCCGGCGCGTCCTCGAGGAGGAAGTGGGACGGAGCGAGCGGGGTCCCCGCGGCTGCGGCCCTGGCGACGGCCTCCTCGAAAGCGGGCGCGCGCTCGATCCAGGCGGCGAGCTCGCGCGGAGCACCGGCCGGACGTCGGGGGTGGCCGGAGAGCACCGTGCGGACCAGCGGACCGAGCCAGCGCCGTCGTGCTCCCAGGAGGTCCGCCCCGGCCGCGAGGAGGTCCTCGCGCTGCCAGGTCGGTGCGTCGAGGAAGGCCCGCGCCAGCAGGCGGGCCATCCCCGGCCCACCCGGGGCAGGACGGCGACGGAGTATGAGTGCTGCAGGTGAGACGTCGGAGAGCCGCGGTGTCCTCGGCGATGGTGACGCCGTCGATGTCACCGGAGCGGGGCGCGGAGGATGCGGCGCCGCCGCGTCGGGAGCGTCGTCGCCGGGGCGAGGTGCGCCGGGGCGAGGTGCGGGGCTGCTCATCGGCTCCCCCTGGACCTCGTGGACGGTTGGGCAACCTGGGTGGCTGCTGGGCGGATCCCGGCCGACCTGTCCTGCTGTTCGGGCACTGTGCTGCGCGGAGCGCAGTCAGGTGCCCGAGGCGCCCTGTGCTGGTCGATCTGCGTGCCCCGGGGTAGCCCCGGAGAGGAACGCGCACCGCGTGCGTGCTCCGCCTCGGCCGGGATCCGTTCACGTCACCCTAGCAAGGTGCACCCTCACAGGTCACCGGGCGCCGCCCATGGGACAGGCACGGGCGCAGCCGTGCTGCAGATCCTCGGTGGCGTCCATGACGGTTCGGGTACGTGATCGGTCCTCGATCACCCGGCGCAGCCGTTCACGGGTAACGTCCAGGTGAGGGGGACGGAGCGGCGCAGGATCGTGTCCGGGATCCCCCGGCGTCCCACCCCTTCTCCCCGAGGAACACCATCCGTGCGCAGCCTTCCGACACTCATAGCCCTCAGCGCCGCCAGCGTGGTCCTCGCGGGCTGCTCCACCACCGCGGTGGGTTCCCCGGAGCCCGATGCCTCCGCATCCTCCTCCGTGACGGCGTCGCCGTCCTCGACCCCGGCACCCCCGACGGCGTCGCCCTCCACCGCTGCGCCGTCCTCCACCCCGGCAGCGCCGTCGACCACGCCGTCGACCACACCGCCCGGTACCCCCGTCCCGACGGCACCGGCCGAGAGCGTGCCCGGAACCGTCGAGCCCGCCCCGGCGCCCCCGGCCCCGGTGTCACCCCCCGCCCTGCAGCCCGAAGCTCCCGAGAGTTCCGTCCCGCCGGCACCCGCGGCGGAGTTCGCCGTCACTCCCGGCCAGGAATGGGGCGAGGTCACCATCTCCGTCCCGCAGGAAGCCTCCATCAGGGTCGACGGCAGCGGGTACCAGCCCGGGCAGGAGGTCACTCTCATCCTCGGGATCTACCAGAGCGACGGATCGGTGATGGATGATTAGATCGTCAATGCCGATGCCGCCGGGAACTACAGCACCGTGATCACCCTCCCCGCCGATCTCGAGCCGAGGACGTACGGCCTCCTGGTCATCATCTCGGACGGGAGGATGGGCGGGCCGGAGTTCGAGGCGTCGAAGCGCTCCGTGGTCATCGAGGTCGTCGCGCCCTAGCTGCACCGTGGCCGCGCATCACGGATCCGCCGTCGGGCCCTACGTCCGACGGCGGCCGAGGGGTTCAAGAGTGACGTGCAGGGGAGAACGGCGTCACCTCCACCCCACCCATGACGGAAGCGGCCATCCCCGTCACCGGGGATGGCCGCTTTCGTGCCCTACAGAGGACTACTTGCGGCGCGTCTTCGGATCCAGCGCCTCGCGGAGGGACTCACCGAGCAGGGTGAAGCCGAGCGCCGTGATCGCGATGCATGCTCCCGGCAGGAAAGCGAGCTGCGGGGCGATGGCGAGCTCGGACTGCGCGTAGGTGAGCATGCGCCCCCACTCGGCGGTCTGGGGCAGCCCTCCACCGAGGCCGAGGAAGGACAGCGCAGCGGCGTCGATCACGGCGGTCGCGAGCGGCAGGGGGGCCTGCACGATCACGGGGCCCATACTGTTGGGGAGCGGGTGGCTCATGGTGATCGTCCTGCGGCTGAGCCCCAGGGTCTGGGCGGCCAGGATGTAGTCCGCCCCCCGCTGGGACAGCATGGAGGACCGCAGGAGCCGCGCGAAGATGGGGACCTGCGACACACCGATGGCGATCATGATGGCGTACGCGTTCTGACCGAGTACGGCGGCGATGCTGACCGCGAGGAGCAGGTTGGGGACGGAGAGCAGGATGTCCACGAACCGCATGATGACGTTGTCCACCCAGCCGCCCAGCCCACCGGCCAGGACGCCGAGCAGCATGCCACCCGCCAGCCCCAGGGCCGTGGAGATGACGCCGATCAGCAGGGACGCCTGGGCGCCCCAGATGAGCTTGCTGAGCACGTCCCCGCCGAAGCGGTCCAGCCCCAGCGGGAAGCCGTCGAGCTCCCCGGGGCCCGGGATGGTGGTGGGGGTGATGGAGGTGCGCCCGGGGAGGTCGTTGCCGCCGTAGGGCGCGAGGAGCGGGGCGAGGATCGCGACGAGCAGGAAGACGCCGATGATGACGGCGCCGGCGATGGCCGCGGGATTCCTCCGCAGCCGCAGGAAGGCGTCCCGCCAGAGCCCGGTACCTCGGCCGGAATCGATGGCGGGGTCGTTCGGCGCGGCGGAGCCGCCGGCGGCGGGGGGCAGGATGGTACTCATTGCACACGCACCCTCGGGTCGATGACGGAGTAGGACAGGTCCACGATCAGGTTGATCAGGGCGTAGAGGATGGCGATGAAGATGATGAAGCCCTGGAGCACGGGGTAGTCCAGCCCGAAGATCGCGTCCCGCAGGAACCGGCCGATCCCGTTGAAGGCGAAGACCGTCTCCGTGAGCACCGCACCCGAGATCAGCAGACCCAGCTGGAGGCCGATGGTGGTGACCACGGGGAGCATCGCGTTCCGCAGGATGAAACTCCCCCGGATGGTGCGCTCCATGAGGCCCTTGGCACGGGCGGTGCGTACGTAGTCGGCGTTCTGCACCTCGAGCACGGAGGCCCGGGTGATGCGCACGATGATCGCCAGCGGGATGGTGCCGAGGGCGATCCCGGGGAGGATCAGGTGCTGCAGGGCGTCCCACGCGGCGTCGTACTCACCCGTGAGCACGCCGTCCAGCACGTAGAACTGGGTGTAGTGCGTCGCGTCGATCCTCGGGTTCTGCCGCCCGTCCGGCGGGAGCAGCGACCATTGGATGGCGAAGAGGTACTTGAGGATGAAGGCGAGGAAGAAGACGGGGACCGTGATGCCGATCAGGCTCAGCACCACGGAACCGTGGTCCAGGATCCGGCCGTAGTGACGCGCGGCGAGGTACCCCAGCGGGATGCCGATGCCGATGGCGAAGATCAGGGCCACGATGGTGAGTTCCATGGTGGCCGGGAACCGGGTGGCGAACTCCTCGAGCACGGGGCGTCCGGTGTTGATGGAGACGCCGAAGTCACCGCGCAGCAACCGGCCCATGTAGGTGAGGTACTGCACGGGGAGCGGGCGGTCGAACCCGTAGAGCTCGTTGACTCGGGCCACCGCCTCGGGCGTGGCCTTCTCCCCCAGCAGGGCCGTGGCCGGGCCGCCGGGAAGACTGCGGACCCAGAGGAACAGCAGGATGGACAGGCCGAAGAGGGTGGGGATGAGCAGCGCTATCCGCTTGCCGATGACGCGTAACACGGGTAGTCCTTCCGGATGGTCCGGCGATCACCGGACAGATGTAGTACAGCACGCCAGGAGCCGGCCCCCGGGTGGGGGCCGGCTCCATCGGTTCTGCGGCGCTGTTACTCGCTCAGCTCGATCTCGGAGAAGACCTCGTCGCTGACGGGGCTCGCCGGGTAGGAGGTGACGCGCGGTGCGAAGGCCAGCGAGGGGGCCGGGTGGGCCAGCGGGATGGCCGGGTTGAACTCGGCGATCTGCTCGTTGATGTCCTTGTACAGCTCCGTCTGCTCGCCGCGGTCGCTGGTCCCGCGGGCCTCGTCCAGGGCCGCGAACAGCTCGGGGTTGTCGAAACCGAACTCCGGCTTCTCCCGTCCGAAGAAGACGCCGATGAAGTTGTCGGTGTCGTTGTAGTCGCCGGTCCACCCGAGCAGGTGGAGACCGTGGTCGGCGGTGCCCTGGACCTGGTTCAGGTAGTCGGGCGACCACGCGGCGGGAGCCGGGTTGACCCGGATACCCACGTCGCTGAGCTGCGCCTGCAGGTTGGTGAAGACCTGCTCCGGCGTGGGCATGTACGGACGGGAGACGTTCGTGGGGTAGTTGAAGGTGATCTCGAAGCCGTCGGGGTACCCCGCCTCGGTGAGGAGCTCGCGCGCGCGCTCCGGGTCGAAGTCGTACGTGGTGACGTCCTCGTTGTAGCCGTCGACCACCGGCGGGATGAACTGCGAGGCCACCTCGGTACCCTCGGGCAGGGTCTGCGAGACCAGGGCCTCCTTGTCGATCGCGTGGGCGATGGCCTCACGCACCAGGGGGTCCTGCAGCTCGGGGATCTGCTGGTTCATGCCGAGGTACAGGATGGTGAACGGGTCGCGCGGGACGATGTTGTACCCGGCATCCTTGAGGGACTGCGTGTCCGCCGGCGCCACGAGGTCGTAGCCGTCGATCGTGCCGGCCTCGAGGGCCTGGCGGCGTGCCTGGGGGTCGTCGATGATCCGGAACGTCACGTCGCTGATCTGACCCTGCTCACCCCAGTAGTCCGGGTAGGCGGAGAGCTGCAGCTGCTCACCCACGGACCAGGAGTCGAACGTGAACGGCCCCGTACCCACCGGGTTGCCCAGGGCGTACTCGCTGAGCGAGGGGGTGTCCTCGGTGCCGCCGATCTCGTCCGCGGAGAACTCCTCCAGCGCGGTGGGGCTCTGCATGGCGAAGGCGGGCAGGGAGAGCGCCGCGATGAAGCCGGCGAACGGCTGCGCGAGGTTGATGGTGGCCTCGTTGTCGCCGGAGGCCTCGCAGGACTCGTAGACGGCGTCCTCGGGGCTGTCCGCGAAGCCGCGGAACAGCGAGTTGTAGTAGTAGGAGACCGTCTCCGCCTGCTGGATGCCGGTCCAGTTGTACCAACGGTCGAAGTTGTAGCAGACCGCCTCGGCGTCGAACGGGGTGCCGTCGTGGAAGGTGACCCCCTCCTTGAGCTGGAAGACCGTGGACAGTCCGTCCTCGGAGGTCTCCCACGACTCCGCGAGCAGCGGCGCCGGGTTGGCCGTACCGGGCTCCACACCCACCAGGCCCTCGAAGATCTGCCGGCTGACGCGGAAGGACTCGCCGTCGCTGGCGAAGGCGGGGTCGAGCGACTTCGGGTCCGAGGAGGCCGCGAAGACGAAGCTGGAGTCCACGGTGGACTCGCCCTCCGCGCCCGTGTTCTCCTCGCGCTCGCTCTGCACGCAGCCGCTCAGCAGAAGTGCTGCGATGGACATTCCTGCCGTGAGGGCGGCGCGTTTGCGCACAGAACCTGCGCCCTGCACTGCGGTGCCTCGGTTGGACATCATTACTCCCTGGTCAACGAGTGAATTCTGGCGGACGAACCGCTCTCCATGGGGTACCGCGCAAGGCAGCTCCACCATGTTCCGTGTGATGAGCGTAACTTCCGCCAGAAGCCACTTCGTTACTTTTGGGGCCAGGATGGTTACGATTTGGTCTCGAGAGTCTTCCGCCGGGCAGTTGTCACCTCCCGGAAACGTCGGTGTAACAGGGGGATCGATGACGGCCGGGACCAGCACCACCGCTGCACGCTTCCGGCGCTTCGCGGAGATCGAGGTGCGGGGCGTCTCACCGCTCTACGAGCAGTGGTGCCTGGGCATCAGTACCGATCCCGAGCTCCTGACCCTCCTCGACCACCTCCCCTCCCCACGGCGCCAGCCCAACCTGCTGCTCGGGGCCGCACGCCTGGCCGGGGTGCCGCTCGAGGACTACCGCTCCTTCCGGCGCTTCGTGCTGCAGCACTGGGAGACCATCCGCCGAACGCTGGAGACCCGGACCACGCAGACCAACGAGGCCGGCCGGTGCGCCGTCCTGCTCCCGCTCCTCACGCAGATCGGCGCTGCCGAGGGCAGGCCGCTGGCCCTGATCGAGGTGGGTGCCTCCGCGGGGCTCTGCCTCTACCCGGACCGCTACGCCTACCGGTACTCCCCCGGCCCCCACCTCGCACCGGCCTCCGGTTCACCCATGCCTGCCCTGGACTGCCGGGTGAGCGGACCGGCACCCCTGCCGAGCGCGCTCCCGGAGATCGTCTGGCGGGCGGGTGTGGACCTCAGCCCGCTGCGCGCGGACGTGCCCGACGACGTCCGCTGGCTGGAGGCGCTCGTCTGGCCCGGGCAGGAGCACCGCACCGAGCGGCTGCGCGCCGCCCTCGGCGTGGTCCGGAGGGAACCACCGCTGCTCGTCGAGGGGGATCTCAACGAGGAGATCGCGCCGCTCGTGGCCCGCGCACCGCAGGACGCCGTCGTGGTGGTGTTCCACACCGCCGTCCTCGCCTACCTCGACGCCGCGGGCCGGGCCCGCTTCGCATCCACGATGACCGGCCTCACCGGGCAGCGGGAGAGGCCGGTGCACTGGATCTCCAACGAGGGCGCGGGCACCCTGACGGGCGTGGCCGGAGCGCTCGGGAAGAGCCCCGGGGAACGGGACGGCTCGTTCGTGCTGCGGCACGACGGGCGGACGGTGGCCCGCACCGGGCCCCACGGACAGTACCTCGACTGGCTGCCCTGAGACGTCAGCCGCGCGTGCACCGACCTGCGGAGACGGGCTCGCTCAGGCCGGGGGCGCCCAGGGCGATGGGGCGCAGCTCCTCGAGGGAGAGTGCATAGCCCACCGGGGCGTCAGCCGTGGACTTCGCGAAGACCACACCGGCAACGCGTCCCTGCAGATCCAGCAGCGGCCCCCCGGAGTTCCCCTGCTGCACGTTCGCGGCGAGGCTGTAGACCTGGAGCGGCTGGGGGTCGGCGCCGTAGATGTCGTTCACGAGCACGGGCGAGAGACTCTGCACGCTCGCGGGCTGGATCCGGTAGGGACCACCTGCGGGATACCCGGCGAACGCCGCCGTCGCCCCGCTGTCCAGCTCCTCACCGAGCGGGAGCGGGGACGCCGGCAGGTCGTCGACGGCGATCACGGCGATGTCGCGGGCCGTGTCCAGCTGGACCACGCGCCCCTGCCGGGCTCCTGCTCCGGGCACCTCCACCACCGGCTGATCCACCCCGGCCACCACGTGGGCGTTGGTGATCACGCGTCCGGGGGCGACGACGAACCCCGACCCCGTCTGGTTCTGCCCGCACTGGAAGGCGGTACCGGTGATCCGGACCACGGAAGAGCCGGCTGCGGTGAGCTCCGGGGTGTCCACGGAGGCATCGGGGATCTGGGCGGGGACGGCGGGACCTACGCCCTCGAGGAGGGTGGGGATGCCGTCGTCCACCGCGATGCTCCGCAGCTGCGCCATCCAGGAGCGCACGGGGGCAGGGGTGGTGGAGTCGATGGCACGGATCACCTGCGACCCGGCGATCTGCTGCGACAGGAAGGGCGCCCCGAGGGTACCCACGCTGAACGCGAGCATGGAGAGCACGAGCGCTGCGACCACCACGTTGACCACCCCACCGAGGAGCCGGTCCACGAAGCGCAGCGGCGGGAAGTCGGACCACCTGCGGATCGACGCCCCGAGCGCGGAGCCGATGCCCTGACCCACGACGATCAGGACGATCAGGGTGCCGATCACGGCAATCAGGCGCCACGGGTTCTGCGGGACCCACTCGCTCACCAGCGGGATGGCGAAGAACGCCGCCACCGCACCGGCCACGAACCCGGCGATCCCGCCGAGGGTGACGAGGAAGCCGTTGCGGAGCCCGGCCACGAGATAGCCGAGGAGCACCACCACCAGCACGAGGTCGAGGACCGTGAACCCCTCGAGACTGATTTCCGACACGAACACTCCCCTGGCTGTGATCGCCGGAGGGGACAGCCCGTCCGGCACGTGAGCGATTCTAGCCGCGAAGCATGGGAGCGCCGTGGGAGCGGGTCCCACGGCGGATCACCGGAACCTGTATCAGTCGTCACATCTGCTCCGGTACGGCAAGATGGACAGTAGACGACCGAGCGGATCGCCGCCCCCACGAAGCATCAGGAGAATTCATGGACATCGAGGTACTGCGCCGGGCGCCCCTCTTCGCGACACTGGGCGACGACGTCTTCGCCGCCCTCACCGACGAGCTCACCGAGGTGGATCTCCCGCGGGGCTCCTCCGTCTTCCGGGAGGGCGACCAGGGCGATCAGCTGTACTTCATCGTCTCCGGCAAGATCAAGCTCGGCCGCACCGCCCAGGACGGCCGGGAGAACCTCCTGGCGATCCTTGGCCCCGGCGAGCTGTTCGGCGAGATGGCCCTCTTCGACCCGAGCCCCCGCACCGCCACGGCCACGGCCGTCTCGGAGACGCGGCTGGCCGGACTGAGGAACGAGAACCTCCGCACCCTGCTGGAGACCCGCCCGGAGGTGTCGGCGCAGCTCCTGCAGGCCCTGGCACGCAGACTCCGCCGCACCAACGAGTCCCTCGCGGACCTGGTCTTCTCCGACGTGCCCGGCCGCGTGGCGAAAGCACTGCTGGACCTCGCCGACCGCTTCGGCAGGCCCGCCACGGACGGCATCCTGGTGGCTCATGAGCTCACCCAGGAAGAGCTGGCGCAGCTGGTCGGCGCCTCCCGCGAGACGGTCAACAAGGCGCTCGCCGAGTTCGTGCAGCGTGGCTGGCTCCGCCTGGAGGCGCGCGCCGTCGTCATCCTCGACATCCAGCGGCTCCGCCAGCGCAGCCGCTGACCTTTCCCCCTCCATGCGGAAGGCATCCGCCCGGTGGGTGGGTGCTTTCCGCTGTTCTCCCTGCTCGGCGGGAGAGCCCTTCAGCGTCCGCGCTGCGCCGAACCGCCCTCGGTGAGCCGGGGGCACTCGACCTCCAGCATCAGCGTCCCCTCCTGCTCGGCGAGGTGCGGGTGGTAGACCTTCACGGGCCGCTTGTGGGAGAGGTACGCCACGCAGCCGCGCGAGGACCCGATCTTCTCGAGGATCACCTCCACGGCGGGAACCGCGAGATCGCTGAGCGTCCGGCCCACGCTGTTCTGCTGACCGATCTCGTCGCCGAGCCGGGTGGTGTCGCGCTCGGCGATCTCACGAGCCGCCCAGCGCCACCCACCCCACACGCCCTTGCTGTCCAGGATGCTGGGTTCCTGGTTCACCGGTTGCGCAGCGGCGAAGTAGTGGGTGTCGAAGCGGCGGTGCGCGAAGTCCGGGGTGAGCCAGTGAGACAGCGGCTTGATGAGATCGGTCCGGACACCGAGCCCGCGGCGGCCGAGGATGTCCGCGAAACGGCACTCGCCCTCGTTGATGGCCTCGCGCGCCCTCATCCACTCCTTGGCCTGCGTGCCCTCCACCAGGGACGACGCGTCCGGGCCGGCGAGCAGCACACCGGTCTCCTCGAACAGCTCACGGATCGCGCAGAGCACGTGCCGGCGGGCGGCCCGATGGTCCTCCATCCCGAGAGTCTTCGCCCACAGGGAGGGGGACGGACCGAACCAGCGGACGTCGTCGTCGTCGGACTCGTCGACACTCCCGCCGGGGAAGCCCACCACCCCGAGCGGGGACTCGCCACGGCGGTAGGAGAGATACGTCTCGGTGCCGATCGCCCGGTCACGCAGGAGGACCACGGACGACGCCGGGCGGGCGGCGAGGGGGGTGCGCTCACCGTGCTCCACCCAGCTCTGCGCCGCGCCACGCTGGTCCGGGGGCACGGGGAAGTACCTGGTGCTGAGACGGTCCACGGGCTAGACGAACTCCGCGACGAGCTCGACCTCGACCGGCGAGTCCAGGGGCAGGACGGCCACACCCACGGCGGAACGGGCATGCACACCGGCGTCACCGAACGCGTGGCCGAGCAGCTCGGAGGCACCGTTGATCACCCCGGGCTGGCCGGTGAAGGAGGGGTCGGAGGCCACGAAGCCCACCACCTTGACGATCCGCGTGACCCGATCCAGGTCCCCGATGCGGCTCTTGACGGCGGCGAGCGCGTTCACGGCGCAGGTAGCGGCGAGTGATCGGGCGGTTTCCGCGTCCACGCCGCCGGGCGCGCCGACCTTGCCCGAAGCTGTGAGTTCGCCCCCAATGAAGGGCAGCTGGCCGGAGGTGAACACCAGCGTCCCGCTGGTCACGGCGGGGGCGGACGAGGCCCCCGGCGCAGCCCCTCGGGAAGGGGGATGCCGGGCGCCGCGAGACGTGCCTCGACCGCCGACTGCCCCGGATTCGCGGGTGACACCGTCAGTTCTTCTCCCGCTTGAGGTAGGCCACGAGGCCCTTGCCGTCGGGACCGGGGACCACCTGCACGAGCTCCCAGCCATCGTCGCCCCACTGATCGAGGATCTGCTTGGTGGCGTGGATGATGAGTGGAATCGTGGAGTACTCCCATTTCGTCATGGGAAAAGGGTAACGCGTGCTTGTAAACTGGAATAATGGCCGCTCGCAAATCACCCCTCTTCGACACGGCAACCACCCTCGGCAAGATCGTCGCCTTCCTCGGGATCAGCGCGCTCGCCGGAGTGCTCGCCGCCGGACTCCTCGTTCCCGTGGCAGCAGCTGCCGGGACCGGCGCCACGGCGTCCATCGACTTCTTCGAGGAACTCCCCGCCGAACTGGAGCGCGGGGCCCTGGCCCAGCCCAGCACCATCGTGGCGGCCGACGGCTCCCTGATCGCCACCCTGTACGAGGAGAACCGGCAGCCGATCACCCTCGACCAGGTGTCGAAGCCCATGATCGACGCCCTGATCTCCATCGAGGACTACCGCTACTACGATCACGGCGGAGTGGACATCGAGGGTGTGCTCGGAGCCATCGCCAGCAACCTGTCCTCCGACACCACCCGCGGGGCCTCCACGCTCACGCAGCAGTTCGTCACGAACGTCCTGATCGACGAGGCGAACCGGAATGACGAGACAGCTGTGTACAGCGGCAACAAGACGGTGGGCGACAAGCTCCGGGAGATGAAGCTGGCCATCGCCGTGGAGAAGGAGATGACGAAGGACGAGATCCTCGAGGGGTACCTCAACATCGTCCAGTTCAGCGGGACGAGCTACGGGGTGCAGGCCGCTTCGCAGTACTTCTTCGGCGTGGACGCCATCGATCTGACCATCCCGCAGAGCGCACTGCTCGCCGGTGTGGTGAACGGACCTACCTACTACAGTCCCACCGAGAACCCCGAGCGGGCACTGGAGCGTCGGAACCTCGTCCTCGGGGCGATGCTGGAGCACGGCAAGATCACGCAGGAGGAGTACGACGCCGCAGTGGCCACGGATCTGGGCCTCAACCTCACCCCCACGCTGAGCGGCTGCGTCGGCGCCGAGCAGGCCCCGTACTACTGCGACTACGTCACCCACCTGATCATGAACGACCCCGCCTACGGCGAAACCATGGAGGACCGTCAGGACACGCTCTACCGCTCTGGGTTGACCATCAGGACCACGCTGGACTCCCGCGTGCAGGCAGCCGCCCAGACCGCCGTGGTGGAGACCGCCAACCCCGACACCACGGACGGCCGGGTGGGGCACACCATGACGAGTCTGGATCCCAAGACCGGCAACATCCTCTCCATGGCCCAGAACACCCGGTACGACCCCGCCGAGGGGCAGGGCAACACGGTGCTGAACTTTAACGTGGATGAGTTCGACAACGCCGATTCCTCCAAGCCGCTGGGAGGTGGCGGCGGGTTCCAACCGGGTTCCACCTACAAGCCCTTCACCGTCGCGGCATGGCTGGAGGACGGCAGGAGTCTCAATACGGTGGTGAACGGCAGCAAGCGTACTTACCCGCAAGGTGATCGGTGGCGTGCGAGTTGCGCTCCCGGGGGAAACTTCGAGATCTTCGAAGATGACGGCTACACCCCGCAGAACTACGGCGACATCAACTACCGCAACACCACCGTGCTCGAGGGTCTCGCCCAGTCGTTCAACACGATCACCATGTCGAGCGCCCGGGAGCTCGACCTGTGCCGCATCCGCGACATCGGGTTCGATCTCGGCGTCCACGACGCCAAGCGGACGGACGGCGAAGAGGGCCGCTTCAACTTCCGGCCCGCATCACTCATCGGTGGCGGTGGCGAGGCGGCTCCGCTGTCCATGGCCACCGCCTACTCGGGCTTCGCCAACGACGGCATCGTCTGCACCCCCCGTGCGCTCACCGAGGTCACGGCCGTGGACGGCACCAGCTACCCGGTGCCCCCAGTCACCTGCGACCGCAAGATCTCCGCGGACGTGGCCCATGGCGTGAACACCGCGACGCAGGAGGTCATGAAGACCGGGTCCGGATCGGTTCTCCAGTACGGCGGCATTCCCATGGCGGGCAAGACCGGTACCAACGACGCCCGGTCGCAGACCTGGTTCATGGGCTACAACTCCGGGATGGTCACCGCCAGCTGGATCGGCAACTGGCAGGGCGAAGGGGAGAACAGTGGCCTCGGGGGCTTGCAGATCGGCGGTCAGGTGTACCCCGAGATCGACGGTTCCCTGATCGCAGCCCCCTCCTGGGCACGGTTCATGCAGCAGATCCCGGGCCTCTACGTCGGGGAACCCTTCGCCAACCCGCCGGCCCGCATGCTCGCCTATGGCCAGAGCGTCAACGGCAACCAGAACAACCCGGCACGCCCAGGACGCCCCGGTAACGGCACCACCGGTACCGGCGGAACTGGCACCGGCGGCGTGCTCGGTGGTACTCCTGGAGGAAACATCGGGAACACCATCCCCAACAACGGAGGAAACGGCTAGCGTGCAATCGACTCGAACACCCCGGAGCGGGGCACCGCTCGGCTGGGCCGCAGGACTCACCCTGACCGCCGCGGCCGCCACCTTCGCCTACGCCGCCACCGTGGAGCGCACGCTCTACCAGGTGCGCAAGGAGACGCTGCCCATCCTCCCGGCCGGGTCCACCCCCCTGCGGGTGCTCCACCTCTCCGACATCCACATGGTGCCCGGCCAGAAGTCGAAGGCCGACTGGCTGGGCAGTCTTGCCAGCCTCAGCCCGGATCTCGTGGTGAACACCGGCGACAACCTGAGCCACCGGAAGGCCGTGGGTCCGCTGCTGGAGGCGCTGGAGCCGCTGCTGAAGTTCCCCGGCGTGTTCGTCCCCGGGTCCAACGACTACTACGCGCCGGAGTTCAGGAACCCCCTGCGCTACTTCGCCGGCCCCTCGCTCGCCCCCAAGGAGACCGAGCGCAGGGAACTGCCGTGGACCGAGCTGTTCAGTGCCTTCGGCGCAGCCGGCTGGGTGGACCTGACCAACCGTTCGCAGTCGATCGGCTTCGGCAACCTGCGCATCGACTTCACCGGCGTGGACGATCCCCACATCGATCGCGACCGGTACTCGCCCTACCCCTCGGGCAGCAGCACCTCCGCCGACGCCCCGCACATCCGCGTGGCCGTGGCCCACGCACCGTACCAGCGGGTGCTCGACTACTTCACGGAGGGCGGCGCGGATCTCATGCTCGCCGGTCACACGCACGGCGGACAGGTCTGCGTACCGGGCTACGGGGCACTGCTGAGCAACTGCGACCTCGCCACCTGGCGTGCGCGTGGCCTCACCGACTGGGACCACGCCGGGCGTACGGTGCCGCTGAACGTCTCGGCGGGCATCGGCACGTCCCGGTTCGCGCCGGTGCGGTTCGCGTGCAAGCCGGAAGCCGTGCTCCTCACCCTGACACCCCGGGGTACCCGCTAGGACAGTCCTGCCTGCTGCGCGACTCCGAGTGCGTGATCGGCGTCACGACTCTTCTGGCCTACGATGGTTGCCAAGAGCCACGATCGTCGATCACCGAAGAGTTGGCATGAGAAATCAGAACACGCTGTGGCAATCCCTCGGCAGGTTGTACCCGCACGTCCGCCCGATCATCCCCCGCCTGGTCCTCGGTCTGCTCTGCGCGCTCGGGGCCAGCATCATGGCGCTGGCCATCCCGCAGGTGCTGCGCGTCCTCATCAACGATGCGCTCGCCGCCGGAGGTGCCGCGCGGACCGTGTGGGTCGCGTCCGGCGTCGTCCTGCTCCTCGGGGTGCTCGAAGCCACCTTCGTGGCGCTGCGCCGGCAGTTCGTGATCACCCCGGCCACCACGGTGGAGACGAACATGCGCACCTCCTTCTACCGGCACCTGCAGAACCTGACGGTCGAGTTCCACGACCGCTGGGGCAGCGGCCAGCTGCTGTCCCGGGCCATGAGCGATCTGAACCTCATGCGCCGGTGGATGGCCTTCGGGCTCATCATGCTGGTGGTCACCTCCCTCACCGTGGTGATCGGCGTGACCATCATGTTCTTCACGAGCTGGCCGCTAGCGCTGATCTTCACCGCCGCCGCCGTACCGCTGATGATCTACGGCTACCGCTTCCGTACCTCCTACAGCCGGGTGTCCCGCAAGAGCCAGGACCAGGCCGGCGACCTCGCCACCACGGTGGAGGAGTCGGTGCACGGCATCCGGGTGCTGAAGGCCTTCGGCCGCAGCCGCGAGGCGCTCGAGGACTTCGAGGAGCAGGCCGAGGAACTGCGCGACACCGAGATCGTGAAGGCGCGCTCGCTCGCCACCTTCTCCATGATCGTGATGCTGCTGCCGGAGCTGGCCCTCGGCGCCTCCCTCGTGGTGGGCATCGTCCTGGCGGCGAACGGCGACGTGTCCATCGGCGCACTCGTCGCGTTCTTCGCCACGGCGGCCGCCGTGGCCGGGCCCGTGGAGTTCATCGGGCCGCTCCTCGCCATGACCTTCACGGCGAAGACCGCAATCGACCGGCACTACGAGGTCATGGAGGCGGAGAACACCATCACGGATGCCGCCGAGCCCGTGCACCTCACCGATCCACGCGGCGCGCTGGTGCTCGACGCCGTCCACTTCCGGTACCCCGACGCCGAGGAGGGCACGCGCGACGTGCTCGACGGCGTGGACCTGGAGCTCCGGGCCGGTGAAACCATGGCGCTGGTGGGCGTGACTGGGTGCGGCAAGAGCACGCTGCTGCAGCTGGTGCCCCGGCTCTACGACGTCACCGCAGGGAGCATCCGGATCGACGGCGTGGACCTCCGCGACCTCGAGCTGGACGAGCTGCGCTCGCTCGTGGCCGTGGCCTTCGAGGACACCACCCTGTTCTCCAGCTCCGTCCGCGACAACGTGCTCATGGGCTCCCGCACCGAGGGCGCCGAGGCCGAACGCATCCTCGCCGAGGCACTCGAGGTGGCCCAGGCGCAGTTCGCCGACACCCTGCCGGAGGGTATCGACACGCTCATCGGCGAGGAGGGGCTCAGCCTCTCGGGCGGGCAGCGACAGCGCATCGCCCTGGCCCGCGCGATCGCCGCGCATCCCACCGTCCTGGTGCTCGACGACCCGCTCTCGGCGCTCGACGTGACCACGGAGGAACTGGTGGAGGAAGGGCTGCGCGCCGTGCTGAGCTCCACCACCACGTTGATCGTGGCCCACCGGCCCTCCACGGTGGCACTCGCGGACCGCGTGGCCCTGCTGCAGGGCGGCCGGATCACCGACGTCGGGACGCACTCGGAGCTGCTGGCCCGCAACGAGCACTACCGGTACGTGATCGCCAGTCTCGACGACGAAGAGGTAGCGCTCGACGACGAGGAGACCAAGGTGCCGGGCAGCATGGGACGGCCGGAGCACGACGACGAGGAGGCACTGGCATGAGGCGCACCACGGCAGCACCCGGTGGCGCACCGGAGCCGGACGGAGCCGCTTCCTCGGGTGTGGCCGACGAGGACGACGTCCTCCTCGACCGCGAGCGCAGCAGGGCCGTCCGGGCCAGGTCCTTCCGGCTCCTCGGCTCGCTCATCCGCCCGAACCGCCGGCAGTTCTCCTGGACCGTGCTGCTCGTGGTCGTCTCGCAGGCCGCCCGGGTGGCCGGGCCTGCGATCATCGCGTTCGGCATCGACCGCGCCCTGCCCGCCCTGCTCGACGGCGACCCGGTGCTGCTCTGGGTGGGCGGCGGCACCTACCTCCTGGCCGCGGTGCTCGCCTCCGTGCTGACCGCGGGGTACGTGCGGGCCACGGCGCAGCTCAGCCAGACCATGCTGCTGGACCTCCGCGTCCGGGTGTTCCGGCACACCCAGCGGCTGAGCCTGGAGTTCCACGAGAAGTACACCTCGGGGCGCATCATCTCCCGTCAGACCTCCGACCTCGAGGCGCTGCGCGAGCTCCTGGACTCCGGGATCAGCTCACTGGCCTCCGGAGCCATGTTCATGCTCTTCACGGCGGTCACCATCTTCGCGCTGGACTGGCGCACGGGCCTGCTGATCCTCGTGGCGGCGATCCCCATGTTCCTCCTCTCCCGCTGGTACCAGAAGCACTCGCAGCTCGCCTTCCGTGCCAGTCGCGTGGTGTCCGCGCGGCTGATCGTCCACTTCATCGAGACCATGACCGGCATCCGCGCCGTCAAGGCCTTCCGCCGCGAGGCCGTCAACGCCCGGCGGTACGACGAGCTGGCGGAGGACTACCGCAGGGTCACCGTGCGCTCCATCAACCTGAACGGCATCTTCCAGCCGGGCCTGGTGCTGATCGGCAACGTCACGGTGGCCGTGGTGCTGGTGTTCGGCGGCTTCCGCGTGCTCGGCGGCACGCTCGAGGTCGGCGCGCTCCTCGCCCTGCTCCTCTACAGCAAGCGCTTCTTCCAGCCCGTGGACCAGATGGCCATGTTCTACAACTCCTTCCAGTCGGCGTCCGCCGCGCTCGAGAAGGTCTCCGGGCTCCTCGAGGAGGAACCCACGGTGCGGCCCCCGAGGAATCCGGTGCCGCTGCCCCACCCCCGGGGCACGATCCGCTTCGACGACGTCCGGTTCCGGTACGGGACCGGACCCGTGGTGCTGCCCACCCTGGACCTGACCATCCCGGCGGGCCAGACCGTGGCGCTGGTGGGCAGGACGGGCGCCGGGAAGTCCACGCTGGCCAAGCTGATCGCGCGCTTCTACGACGTCTCCGAGGGGGAACTGACCCTCGACGGCGTGGACATCCGCGAGGTGGACCCCACGGACCTGCGCCGCGCCGTGGTGATGGTCACGCAGGAGGCCTTCCTCTTCAGCGGCTCCGTGGCGGACAACATCGCGCTCGGCAAGCCCGAGGCCACGCGCGCGGAGATCGTGGCGGCGGCACGCGCGGTGGGTGCCGAGGAGTTCATCAGCGCGCTCCCCGAGGGTTTCGACACCGATGTGAACAAGCGCGGCGGGCGGGTCTCCTCCGGCCAGCGGCAGCTGATCAGTTTCGCCCGCGCCTTCCTCGCGGACCCCGCCGTCCTCATCCTCGACGAGGCCACCTCCTCCCTGGACATCCCGAGCGAGCGCCTGGTGCAGGAGGGGCTGCAGAAACTCCTCGGCAACCGCACCGCGCTGATCATCGCGCACCGGCTCTCCACCGTGGCCATCGCGGACCGCGTGCTCGTGGTGCACGACGGCGCCGTGGTGGAGGACGGCACGCCGGCCGATCTGATCGGCGGCACGGGCCGGTTCGCGACGCTGCACGCCGCGTGGAAGGACTCCCTGGTCTGAGACCCGCACCCCGGTTTCCCTCTGCCCCTGGTCCTCGGCTACTCTTGGACAGTTGCGGTTCCGGAGGTCCTCCGGGCGCAGCACCGGGGTGTGGCGCAGCTTGGTAGCGCGCGTCGTTCGGGACGACGAGGTCGCAGGTTCAAATCCTGTCACCCCGACCGGAAGTACACAGATGAAAGGCCCGTCGGCATCAGCCGACGGGCCTTTCATGCGTCCGAGGCCCCGCCGCGCGACGACCGCGTTCGTCCTGTGGCGTCGCTCCCGCGTTCTCGGGCTCAGGGGGCGTGTCGCACCGGGACCCGCCGGTTCGTGCGCGCTCCCGCCGCAGAAGCCGTGAGCGACGACGCCGATTGCGGTCGGACGTGCCCCGGTCGGGCGTTGTGGCGCGCGGGCGGCACATCCGACGAGGCGTCGTCAGGCGAACATACGCCCCGTCAGCCGCTCGTACGCCTCGACGTACCGCGCCCGGGTGCGCTCCACGACGTCGTCGGGCAGCGCCGGCGGCTCGGACGAACGGTCCCAGCCGGAGGCGTCCGAGGTCAGCCAGTCCCGCACGTACTGCTTGTCGAAGGACGGCTGTGCCTGACCGGGTGCGTACAGTGCCGCGTCCCAGAAGCGGGAGGAATCCGGGGTGAGCACCTCGTCGCCGAGCGTGATCCGCCCCGTGGCGGGGTCCAGGCCGAACTCCACCTTGGTGTCCGCGAGGATGATCCCCCGCTGACGGGCGATGTCCTCCGCCGTCGTGTAGATCTGCAGGGTGAGGTCGCGGAGCCGGGCCGCGACGTCGCTGCCCACCGCCTCGACCACGGCGGAGTACGCGATGTTCTCGTCGTGCTCGCCCACCTCGGCCTTGGCCGACGGCGTGAAGAGCGCCGGCTCCAGGCGCGAGCCGTCCACGAGACCCTCGGGCAGCGGCAGGGAGCAGACCGTCCGCGAGTCCCGGTACTCGAGCAGCCCGCTGCCGGTGAGGTACCCGCGGGCGATGCACTCGATCGGGTACATGGCGAGCTTCCGGCAGATCATGGCACGGCCCTCGACGGCGGTGGGCACTCCCCCGGCGGCATCGGCCGCGATCACGTGGTGGGGCACACCGCTCAGCCGCTCGAACCACCACAGGCTCAGCTGGGTCAGCACGCGCCCCTTGTCGGGGATCTCGGTGGCGAGCACGTGGTCGTAGGCGCTGATGCGGTCGCTGGCCACCACGAGGACGGTCTCGCCCTGCCCGTCCTCCGGCTCGTACAGGTCGCGGACCTTGCCCGAGTACACGTGGCGCCAGCCGGGCAGGTCGAGGTGCGCTGGGGCGAAGGCGCTCACAGCGACGCCGCCGTGGGCCCGGTGACCTCGATCTCGCCGCGGGCCGCCCTCAGGGCGATGTCCGTGCGGTGGTGGCCGCCCTCGAGCTCGATCAGCGAGATGCTCTCGTACGCGGTGGCGCGGGCCTCGTCCAGGGACGCACCGAGTCCGACGACGGCGAGCACCCGTCCACCGGAGCTCACCACCTTGCCGTCCTGCAGCACCGTTCCCGCGTGCAGCACGGAGGCGCCGTCGATCTTCGCGGCCTTCCCGAGGCCCTTCACGCGCCGTCCGGTGACGGGTGTGTCGGGGTAGTTCTCGGAGGCGAGCACCACGGCCACGGCGGTCTTCGGGGACCAGTTGAGCTGGTCGATCGTCTCCAGACGGCCCTGCGCGGCGGCGAGCAGCACTCCGCCGAGCGGGGTGGTCAGCCGCGCGAGGACCGCCTGGGTCTCCGGGTCCCCGAAGCGGGCGTTGAACTCGATGACGCGCATCCCGCGCGAGGTGAGGGCCAGCCCGCAGTAGAGCACGCCGGCGAAGGGCGTGCCGCGGTGGGCCATCTCGTCGATCACGGGCCGGGCCACACGCTCGATCACCTCGTCCACGAGACCCGGAGGCGCCCACGCGAGTGGCGAGTACGCGCCCATGCCTCCGGTGTTGGGGCCCTCGTCGCCGTCGGAGAGGCGTTTGAAGTCCTGGGCGGGGGCCAGCGGCAGCACCGTCCGGCCGTCCGAGAGCACGAAGAGGGAGACCTCCGGGCCGTCGAGGTACTCCTCGATCACCACCGTGCCGCCGGCCGCGAAGCAGGCCGAGGCGTGGGCGCGGGCCTCCTCGAGGTCGGAGGTCACCACCACGCCCTTGCCCGCGGCGAGGCCGTCGTCCTTCACCACGTAGGGGGCGCCGAACGTGCACAGCGCCTCGTCGGCCTCCGCGTCCGTGGTCGCCACGCGGGCCATCGCGGTGGGCACGCCGGCAGCCGCCATGACCTGCTTGGCGAACGCCTTGGACGCCTCGAGCTCCGCGGCGGCACGGGTGGGACCGAACACGGGGATGCCGGCCTCCTGCAGTGCGTCCGCCACGCCGTTCGCGAGCGGGGCCTCCGGGCCGATCACCACGAGGTCGAGGGCGAGGCGCTGCGCGAGCTCCGTGACGACGGCGGGATCGTTCGCGTCCACGGGGTGCACGGTCACCTCCCCGGCGATCCCGGCGTTGCCGGGGGCCGCGTGGACCTCCTGCACCAGGGGGTCGGCCACCAGGGCCCGGACAAGAGCGTGTTCGCGGCCGCCGGGGCCCAGTACGAGAACCTTCACAGTAGAACAGCGTACTGGAGGTGCCCGGGGCTCCTGCGGGTGGGCCGGACCCGCACCACCCATACCTCGCGGGTGCTTCTCCGAATACCTCGCATGAGCAACTCGACCCCCTCCCGTCGCGGACAGACCGCCCTCGCCGCCCTCGCCGGCATCATCGCCGCCGGTGTGGTGCTGGGGGTCGCGGAACTCGCCGGGGCGTTCTTCCGGGCCAGCGCCACCCCTGTGATCGCCATGGGGTCCACCTTCATCGACTTCACGCCGCTGTGGCTGAAGGAATTCGCGATCGACACGTTCGGCACCAATGACAAGCTGGCGCTGTTCGTGGGCATGGGCGTCACCATCACCCTCCTCGCAGCCGTCCTCGGCATCGTGGCCTATCGCAAGTGGGCGCTCGGGGTGGCCGGTGTCCTGCTGATGGGCGCGATCATCCTCGCCTGTGTCCTCACCCGCGCCGGGGCAGGTGCGGCGGATGCCCTGCCCACCGTGCTCGGCACGGCCGCAGGGCTCCTGGCGCTGCGGTGGCTGATCGCCCGCCTGCACCACGCCGCCGTCGGAAGCACTGCCGGAAGTACTGGTGGGGGCGCCACGGACGGCACACAGCGCACCGGCGTCGCGGAGCCGGTCGGTACGCGCGACGACGCCGCTCCCGCCGCCACCGCGGTCCGCAACCCCCGCAGCACGTCGCGTCGCGGGTTCTTCGCGGCGGCCGGCCTCACCGCCGTCGTCGCCGCGGCGGCAGCCGGTGGTGGCCGCCTCCTCGCGACGGCGCGGAACAACGGGACCGCAGCGCGGGCGAACCCGCAGTTCCCAGCCCCCGCCAGCCCGGCCCCGCCGCTGCCCGCCGGCGTGCAGTCCCCCGTGGAGGGTGTCACACCGTTCATCACGCCCAACGGTGACTTCTACCGGATCGACACCGCGCTGAGCGTGCCGCAGCTGAACGCCGATACCTGGGAACTGCGCGTGCACGGCATGGTGGAGGAGGAATTCACCCTCAGCTTCCAGGACCTGCTGGACGCCGACCTGATCGAGCGCTACGTGACCCTGACCTGCGTGTCCAACCCCGTGGGCGGCGATCTCGTGGGCAACGCCAAGTGGCTCGGCTACCCGCTGCGGGACGTGCTCGCGCGGGCCAGGCCGCTGGAGGGTGCGGACATGGTGCTCTCCACGAGCTCCGACGGCTTCAGTGCCTCCACCCCCCTGCCCGTGCTGCAGGACGACCGCGACGCGATCCTCGCCGTGGCCATGAACGACGAGCCGCTCCCGGTGGAGCACGGCTACCCGGTGCGGATGGTGGTACCCGGCCTCTACGGGTACGTCTCCGCCACCAAGTGGGTGGTGGACCTGGAGGTCACCCGGTTCGAGGACGCGACGGCGTACTGGACGGACCGCGGCTGGTCGGAGAAGGGCCCCATCAAGACCATGACCCGCGTGGAGGTGCCCCGCTCCTTCGCCTCCGTGCCGGCGGGCAGCGTGATGATCGGCGGCGTGGCCTGGGCCCAGCACCGCGGGATCAGCGAGGTGGAGGTGTCCGTGGACGGCGGGGACTGGCAGCCGGCCACCCTGGCCGCCGAGGCCTCCGTGGACACCTGGCGCCAGTGGTCCTTCGAGGCCCGGCTCGACTCCGGCTCCCACACCGTGCGGGCCCGCGCCACCGACCCCGAGGACGGCGTGCAGACCGAGGAGCGCGCCGACACCGTACCCGACGGCGCCTCCGGCTGGCAGACCGTGCAGTTCACCGTGGACTAGGACCACGCCCGAGCCGAGGGCACCCTCCCTCACAGATCTGCGCCCGCCGGATGACCGTTCCCTCCGGCGGGCGCAGTCGTACCCGCCGGAGCCGCGGCGCATGAGGAATACTGGGGGCATGCCCTCCACCTTCACCACGGCGGACGCCGTGGATCTCGCCGTCCTGGAACGCAACGGCTTCGTCGAGTCCCGCCACGTGGGTGCCGCCGTCGTCCTCGCGGCGGACGGCACCGTGGTGACCGAGCTCGGCGACATCACCGGACCCGTCTTCCCGCGCTCCACGCTCAAGCCGTTCCAGGCCCTGGCCAGCATGAAGGCCGGCGTCCCGTTGCGCGGACCGCAGGTGGCCCTCGCTGCGGCGAGCCACGTGGGCGCCAGGGAGCACACGGACGTGGTGCGCACCATGCTCGACGCCGCCGGGGTCACCGAGGAGCACCTGCAGTGCCCGGAGGACTGGCCGCAGGACGAGCAGGCACGCAACGAGCTGGTCCGCAGCGGCAGGGGCAAGCAGCGCATCGCGTTCAACTGCTCCGGCAAGCATGCGGCCTTCCTGTGGGCCTGCACCGAGAACGGCTGGGACACGGACACCTACCTCGACCCCACCCACCCCCTGCAGCGCTCCGTGGCGTCGGTGATCGAGGAGTACACCGAGGAACCGGTGGCCGCGTGGGGCGTGGACGGCTGCGGTGCACCCGTGGCCGCGGTGTCCCTGACGGGCCTGGCACGGGGCATCGGGCGGATGGCGAAGGCGCCGTCGGACAAGCACGCGGACGCCCGCGCGGCCACGATCACCACCGCCATGCTGGACTATCCGTGGGCGGTGCACGGCGAGGGCCGGGAGAACTCCGTGGTCATGGAGGATCTCGGGGTCCTGGCGAAGAGCGGCGCCGAGGGCGTCCTGGTGCTCGCCGCGCCCACGGGCGCCTGCCTGGCCCTCAAGATCCTCGACGGCAGCTCCCGCGCGGCCACGCTCGTGGGACTGACCCTCCTCGCCGCCTCCGGCGCGATCGACGCCGACAAGGTGGGCGCCGTGCTCGAGAAGGTGGTGCAGCCGGTGCTCGGCGGCGGGCGCCCGGTGGGCAGCCTGCGCCTGGCCGCCCCGGTCCTGGCCCTGCTCGACCGGTAACGGCCGCACGATGGCTCGACGACGCATCTCCGGTGAGGACGGCCACCGGGCCCTCGCCGCGGTGGAGGGCGGTTCCGCCGTCCGCGCCGACCTCGCCACCGCCGTGCGTTTCGCCCTGGAGGAACTCGCCGCACTCGCGCCCGGCAACAGCGTGGGGGGGCGCGTGCCGCCCTTCGGTGTCCCCCAGTGCGGGGCGGGGCCCCGCCACACCCGCGGTACCCCGCCGAACGTGGTGGAGACGGATGCCGCCACCTGGCTGGCCCTGGTCCGCGGGAAACAGACCTGGGCGGAGGCCGTGACCGCCGGCAAGGTCGCGGCGTCGGGTTCCCGCGCCGACCTCGAGGCGTGGCTGCCGATCTTCGGCCGCACCCCATGAGCACGGACCGGACCGCCGCGGCAGGAGCCGGTGGTGATGCGCCGGGTGGCCTGCCGTCCGAGGTGGGCCCGGACGCGCGGACCGGTTCGAGGGTACCCGGGCGGCTCCGGGATCCTCGATCGCAGGGCGCCGAGGCGCGCCGTCGGCCGGGCCGGGCGGTCGCCGCCCTCCGCCGGGAACCGCCGTCGGCCTGGCTGCTGGGGCTGGCCGCCCCCGCGCTCTACTGCCTCTTCTCTGTCACCCAGTGGAACCGGCTCGCCTCGCCGTCCTGGGACCTCGGGATTTTCACCCAGCTCGCCAAGGCCTACGCGGGTGCGGGCGCCCCGATCGTGCCCATCAAGGGCGAGGGCTTCAATCTCCTCGGTGACCACTTCCGCCCCCTGCTGGTGCTGCTCGGCCCCGTGTACGCGGCCGCGCCGTCGGGTCTCACCGTGCTCCTGGTGCAGGACGTGCTCTTCGGCCTCTCCGTCGCGGTGGTGACCCGGGTGGGCCTGCAGTTCCTCGGCCGGGCCGCGGGGCTGGGCCTCGGGGTCGCCTACGCCCTGTCCTGGGGCCTGCAGACCGCGGTGGCCGCGCAGTTCCACGAGATCGCGTTCGCCGTGCCGCTGCTCGCGCTCGGCCTCGAGGCGGTGCTGCGGCGGCGCGTGGTCCCCGCCGTCGTGTGGGGCGGGCTGCTGGTGTTCGTCAAGGAGGACCTCGGGCTCACCGTGATGGCCCTGGGGCTGGTACTCGCCTGGCGGCTCAGGTCCCGAGCCGGATGGTGGCTCGCGGCCTGGGGAGCCCTGTGGCTGGTGCTCTCGGTCCGGGTGATCCTGCCCGCCCTGAACACCGGGGGCCAGTACGACTACTCGGACCGCATCGACGTCGGCGCGATGCTCGCCGACCCCGGGAGCGCCGTCGTCGACCTCGTGTCGGGGCCCGCGAAGTACCAGACGCTGCTGCTGCTCCTGGTGGCCGGCGGGGTCCTGTTCCTGCGCTCACCGCTGGCCCTGGTGCTGGTACCCACGCTGCTGTGGCGGTTCGTCTCCGGCGAGGACGTCTACTGGGGGCCCGAGTGGCACTACAGCGCCGTCCTGATGCCCGTGCTCTTCCTGGCGCTCGCGGACGGCGTGCAGAACCTCCGCAGCAGCCCGCTCCGCCCGCTGCGCACCGTCGCGGGTCTCGGCGTCCCGGTGGCCCTCGTGGCGGGTCTCTCGCTGCTGCCCTCCTCGGAGTTCGCGGCGCTCGCCGACGCGGACACCTACCGGCAGTCGCCGCGCTGGGACGCCGCCCACCGCATGATGGAGCTCATCCCCGAGGACGCCACGGTGGAGAGCGGCGTGGTGCTCATGGCGTACCTGGTGCCGGAGACCCGCGTGTACTGGCTCGGCAATGCGAACCCCGCGCCGGACTACCTGATCGTCGACGCCGAGGACTGGAGCTGGGGAGGCACCCGGCCCGCCGACGCCGTCGCGCATGCGGAGCAGCGCTTCCCCGGCACGGAGTACACCCTGGTGTTCGACGACGCCGGGTACCAGCTCGTCGAGCGGCGTCGCTGAGTCCCGCTAGCCTTGGACCATGACCTCCGAGCAGCCCTCGACGAACGGCATCCCCGAGCAGCCCGACCTGCGGGGAGCGGTGCCGGCCGCCGGGCAGCCGACCGCGGCGGACCGGGCCGCGGCCGCGGGGCCGTCGCCGCGGGCGGCCCCGCCGCCATCCCCGCCGATGCCTCCGCCGACGGTCCCGGTCCCGGTCCCGGTCCCGGTCCCGGTCCCGGTCCCGGTCCCGGTCCCGGTCCAGCGGCGGACCCCGGGCCGGGACCGTCCGCTGCAGCGCCTTCCGCCTACCGTGAGGTGACCGTCCGCAGGGCGCCGAAGTTCATCCCCTTCATGGTGGTGGGCGCGCTCCTCGGGTTCCTCGCCGCGCTCGTGATCGCCTACACCGGGGAGCAGGATCCCACCCTGACGCGCGAGTCCGTCCTCGGGTTCTTCACCGTGGTGCTCGCCCTGCCGGGGCTGCTCCTGGCGGCCCTGCTGGTGCTGGTGTTCGACCGGCGCAGCGTCAAGCGTGCCGAGCGGGCCCGGGCCGAACGGACCGAGGACGATACCTGAGGCAACGGGATTACCGGATCCGCTAACGGAGGGGTACCCGGCTGTCGAGAGTGTGCACGGGACATCCGACACCCGGGTGCCGTGCAGCTCGATGGAGGACAGTGTCATGAAAGCATTTGCGTGTGGGGACGTCGTACCGGGCTGCGACGCCCGCTGGGTCTGCAGTTCGGAGGACGAGGTGCTCGCGCAGGTCGCTTCGCACGCCGGGGTGGTGCACGGTCTGACCCAGGTCTCCCCCGAGATGGTCGGCGCGGTCCGCGCCAACATCGCCACGGTCTGAGACCACGGCCCCGGTGCAGCCCTCCGAGCAGGAGATCGACGCCGCCGAACTGGCGTCCGCGTGCCGTGGGGAGGGCATCACCTCCGCGTACCAGCCGATCATCGACACCGTCCGCGGGTCGGTGGTCGGCTACGAGGCGTTGATCCGCTTCCCCGGGTACGAGGTGAAGGACCCCGAGGTGTGGTTCGCCCGGGCACGCCGTGACGGGTACGGGGCGGAGCTCGAGGCGGCGGCACTGCGCAGTGCCTTCCGGCAGCGGAGCGCCCTGCCGGGCAACTGCTTCCTCACCGTGAACGTCTCCCCTCCCCTGCTCGCCACCCCCGCCGTCCGGGCCGTGTGGGCCGAGCAGGGTCACCTCGGCGGTGTCTTCGTCGAACTGACCGAACAGGCGGCGATCGACTCCTACGTGGAGCTCGAGCCGCATCTGCAGTCGCTGCGGTCCGCGGGTGCGATGATCGCGATCGACGACGCCGGATCCGGGTACGCGGGGCTCCAGCACCTGCTCGCAGTGCGGCCGGCCATGATCAAGCTGGACCGCGAGCTGGTCCGCGAGGTGGACCTCGACGAGGCGAAACGGGCCCTGGTGGAGATGCTCGGCATCTTCGCGAACCGGGTGGACGCCTGGATCCTCGCCGAGGGCATCGAGCGCGTGGAGGAGCTCGACACCCTCGCCGCCCTCGGCGTCCCCCTGCTGCAGGGGTACCTGCTCGGACGTCCCGGCCCACCCTGGCAGGAGGTGGACCTCGACGTCGCGCTCCGCCTGTCCGGCCGGCCGCAGCCGGTCGCGGCGTCCACCGTACGCGGCGTCCTGGAACCCGCCACGACGGCGGGCTCGCTCACCGAGGCCACGACGCGCTTCGAGGCCGACCCGCAGCTCACCGACCTCGTGCTCCTGGACGGGCACCGCCCCGTGGCCGTGCTGTCGGAGGAGGAGGCCCGGTTCGGCATGTTCCGTCCCGGGATGATCGTCAACGTGGACACCCGGATCGGCGAGGCGCTCTCGCGCTCGATCACCCGGGAGCGCTCCGACCGGTTCTCCCCGCTGCTGGTCACGGACAACGCCGGCCGGTACGTGGGAGTGGCACGCCTGGAGCGGTTGATCGGCAGGATCGCCTCGGAGGACACCGCGTCCCTGCGCTGAGAGCCGGAGGACAGCCCCATGGGAGGCCCACCCCTTGGCACCCCGTGCGAGAATGGGGCCATGGTGCGCGGCGACGGACAACTCTCCCACGATCTTCTCCCCGGCGAGAAAGGACCACAGGATGCCTGTGGTGTCTTCGGTGTCTGGGCACCCGGCGAGGAGGTGGCCAAGCTCACCTACTACGGGCTGTACGCACTGCAGCACCGCGGCCAGGAGTCCGCGGGGATCGCCACGAGCGACGGCGCCCGCATCAACGTCTACAAGGACATGGGCCTGGTGTCCCAGGTCTTCGACGAATCCACCCTCAACACCCTCGCCGGGCACATCGCCGTCGGGCACTGCCGCTACTCCACCACCGGTTCCTCGCACTGGGCCAACGCCCAGCCCACCCTCGGCGCCACCGCCGCCGGCACGGTGGCCCTGGCGCACAACGGCAACCTGACCAACTCCGCCGAGCTCTACCAGATGGTCCTCGACCGTCACGGCAAGCCTCGCGCCGGTGAGCTCGCGCAGGGCAACACCACGGACACCGCCCTGGTCACGGCGCTCCTGGCGGGGGACGACGACCGCTCCCTGGAGGAGACCGCGATGGAGCTGCTCCCGAGCATCCGCGGCGCCTTCTGCTTCGTGTTCATGGACGAGGGCACCCTCTACGCCGCACGCGACGCCTACGGGGTGCGCCCCCTGGTGCTCGGTCGGCTCGAGCGCGGCTGGGTGGTGGCCTCGGAGCAGGCCGCACTGGCCACGGTGGGTGCGAGCTACATCCGCGAGATCGATCCCGGCGAGTTCATCGCCATCGACGAGGACGGCGTGCGCAGCCGCCGCTTCGCCACCCCGACGGCGGCCGGCTGCGTCTTCGAGTACGTGTACCTGGCCCGTCCCGATGCCTCGATCGCCGGCCGCTCGGTGTACGAGTCGCGGGTGGAGATGGGCCGCCAGCTGGCGCGGGAGAACTCCGCCGTCGCGGACATCGTGATCCCCGTCCCGGAGTCCGGTACGCCGGCCGCCGTCGGCTTCGCCGAGGAGTCCGGCATCCCCTTCGCCCACGGCTTCGTGAAGAACGCCTACGTGGGGCGCACGTTCATCCAGCCCAGCCAGACCCTGCGCCAGCTGGGCATCCGGCTCAAGCTCAACGCGCTGGAGTCCGTGATCCGCGGCAAGCGCATCGTCGTGGTGGACGACTCCATCGTGCGCGGCAACACGCAGCGGGCCGTGGTCCGGATGCTGCGGGAGGCCGGCGCAGCGGAGGTGCACGTGAAGATCTCCTCGCCCCCGGTGCGCTGGCCCTGCTTCTACGGCATCGACTTCGCCTCGCGGGCGGAACTGATCGCCAACGGCGCCCTGGTGAACGAGATCAGCTCCTCGATCGGCGCGGACAGCCTCGCCTACATCTCCGAGGACGGCATGATCGACGCCACGCAGCAGCCCCGCGAGCGCCTCTGCACGGCCTGCTTCACCGGGCAGTACCCGATCGAACTGCCGGAGGAGGACCGCCTCGGCAAGAACCTGCTGGAGCGGGTCGATCCCGCGGACAAGCCCGGGGCCACCGGGTGCGACCCGGGCCCGGACGCGGAGTTCGAGCCCGTCCTGACCGCTGAAGACAGGAAAGAGCGAGTATGAGCATGCCGTCCGGACCCATCACCTACGCCTCCGCCGGCGTCGACGTCGAAGCGGGGGACCGCGCCGTCGAGCTCATGAAGGACGCCGTCCGGGCCACGCACGGCGCGCAGGTGCTCGGCGGGGTGGGCGGTTTCGCGGGTCTCTTCGACGTCTCCCGGCTCCTCACCTACACGCGACCGCTCCTGGCGACGTCCACCGACGGCGTGGGCACCAAGGTGGCGATCGCGCAGGCCATGGACATCCACGACACCATCGGGTTCGACCTCGTGGGCATGGTGGTGGACGACATCGTGGTGGTGGGCGCCGAACCACTGTTCATGACCGACTACATCGCGTGCGGCAAGGTGGTCCCCGAGCGCATCGCGGACATCGTGCGCGGCATCGCGGCGGGCTGCTCGGTGGCCGGGACCGCCCTGGTGGGCGGGGAGACCGCGGAGCACCCGGGGCTGCTCGGCGAGCACGAGTACGACGTCGCCGGTGCCGCCACGGGCGTGGTGGAGGCGAGCCGCGTTCTCGGCCCCGAGCGGGTGCGCGAGGGCGACGTGGTGATCGGCATGGCCTCCTCCGGCCTCCACTCGAACGGGTACTCGCTGGTACGGCGCGTGATCAACCAGGCCGGGTGGGCGCTGGACCGGCAGGTCTCCGAACTCGGCCGCACCCTCGGCGAGGAACTCCTGGAACCCACGCGCATCTACGCCGCGGACTGCCTGGCGCTGGCCCGCAATGACGCCGCCCAGGTGCACGGCTTCAGCCACGTCACCGGTGGCGGACTCGCGGCCAACCTGGCCCGTGTGCTCCCGCGGGGCCTCGAGGCCACCGTGGACCGCTCCACCTGGGAGCTCCCGCCGATCTTCACGCTCGTGTCCCAGCTCGGCTCGGTTCCGCTGCCGGACCTCGAGCGCACCCTCAACCTCGGTGTCGGCATGGTGGCGATCGTCGGGGAGGAGGGCGCCGACGCGGCTCTCCGGCAGCTGAACGACGCCGGTCTCCCGTCCTGGACCATGGGTACCGTCGGGACCGCCGGCACGGGGAGCACCGACGGCCCGGACTACGTGCAGGGCGCCAAGGGCGTGGACGGCGGCGCGGGCCGGTTGCTGGGCGCCTACGCCTGAGCGGGTCTGCACTGACACCTGGCCCGGCGCGTCGGCCGGGACCCGGCCGGACAGGCTCAGGGGCCGGGACGGTCATCCCGGCTCCGGCCCCTCGGAGGGCTCGAGACACCGCGATACCGCGTCGTCAGCGTGCGGCTCGGGACGACCACGGGCCATCGGTCGCACCGCCTCCGCGCTGGTGGAGCGATGGGTGCATCCGGATGCCGTCTCCGAGGTGGACCATGCCCCTGGGTCGTCGCCTCCGAGGCGAGCGAGGCAGCAGGGCGGCCCAGGAGCGAGGATGCGGACCGGGGACGGCGGTGGCGATCGTGAGGCCCTACCGATGGACAGGTGACCGGCGACTGGGGTCCGCCCACGGAGATGGTCCTGCGAACGGCACCCAGCAGGTGCGGAGGCTGCTGCACGGCACCCCTCGGGCGGTGGACCACGGACGTCAGCCCCGGGTTGCCGATGCGGTGACCGGAAATGTCATCGATCGTCCCGGACCGGCCGGGGTGTGGAACAGCGCCGCGGTGTGCTCGGACCCGGTCGCGGGAGGAGGGGCTTGACTCCGCGCTCATAACCAATATGTTTGTGACTACAACATATTGGTCACACCTTGGAGCACTCAATGACGATCGAGCCCACCCGCGACGACAAATTCTCCTTCGGACTCTGGACGGTGGGCTGGGAGGCCCAGGACCAGTTCGGCTCCGCCACCCGGGCACCGCTCGACGTCGTCGAGGCCGTGAACCGCCTGAGCGACCTCGGCGCCTACGGACTGACCTTCCACGACGACGACCTGTTCCCGTTCGGCTCCAGCGCCGGCGAGCGGCAGGCGCAGATCGACCGCCTCAAGGGCGCCCTCGACTCCACGGGACTGGTCGTCCCCATGGTGACGACGAACCTGTTCAGCCACCCCGTGTTCAAGGACGGCGGTTTCACGAGCAACGACCGCGGCGTGCGCCGCTTCGCCCTGCGGAAGGTCCTGGACAACATCGACCTCGCCGCGGAGCTCGGCGCGAGGACCTTCGTGATGTGGGGTGGGCGCGAGGGCAGCGAGTACGACGCCGCCAAGGACATCCGTGGTGCCCTCGAGCGCTACCGCGAGGCCGTGAACCTGCTGGGCGACTACGTCACCGACAAGGGCTACGACATCCGCTTCGCGATCGAGCCCAAGCCCAACGAGCCACGCGGGGACATCCTGCTCCCCACCCTGGGTCATGCCATGGCGTTCATCGAGACCCTCGAGCGCCCGGAGCTCGTGGGCATCAACCCGGAGACCGGCCACGAGCAGATGGCCGGGCTGAACTTCACGCACGGGATCGCGCAGGCCCTCTACCAGGGCAAGCTCTTCCACATCGACCTCAACGGCCAGCGCAGCATCAAGTTCGACCAGGACCTGGTCTTCGGGCACGGAGACCTGCAGAACGCGTTCTCGCTCGTGGACCTGCTCGAGAACGGCGGGCCCGCCGGAGGCCCCACCTACGACGGGCCGCGCCATTTCGACTACAAGCCGAGCCGCACCGAGGACATGGACGGCGTCTGGGACTCGGCTGCAGCCAACATGCAGACCTACCTGCTGCTCAAGGAGCGCGCGGCGGCCTTCCGCGCCGACCCCGAGGTCCAGACGGCACTCACCGCATCGCGCGTGTCCGAGATCAACGAGCCCACGCTGAACGAGGGCGAGGGCTACGAGGCCCTGCGCGCGGACCGGGCCTCCTACGAGGACTTCGACGCCGATGCCTACTTCAACGGCAAGGGCTTCGGTTTCGTGAAGCTCCAGCAGCTCTTCATCGAGCACCTGCTCGGAGCCCGCTGACCCATGGCCCTCGTCGCCGGAGTCGATTCCTCGACGCAGAGCTGCAAGGTGGTGGTGCTCGACGGCGCGACGGGGGCCGAGGTCCGCTCCGGCCGCGCCGCCCATCCCGAGGGCACGGAGGTGGACCCTGAGGCCTGGTGGCGGGCCCTGCTCCCGGCCCTGGCGGACGCCGATGCCCTGGCGGACGACGTCGGGGCGCTGGCGATCGCGGGCCAGCAGCACGGCATGGTGCTGCTGGGCCGCGACGGGCGCGTCCTGCGCGACGCCCTGCTGTGGAACGACACCAGGTCCGCCGGTGCCGCCCGGGACCTGATCGACGAGCTCGGCGTCGACGACCTGGTGGCCCGGACCGGCTCGGCGCCCGTGGCGTCCTTCACGAGCACCAAGGTGCGGTGGGTGCGCGACTCCGAGCCCGACGTCGTGCCGTCGATCGCGGCGGTGGCGCTCCCCCACGACTGGCTGACCTGGCGGCTGCGCGGCTTCGGCCCCGCGGAGGACTCCCCCCTGGGACCCGTGCTGGAGGAACTGGTGACCGACCGCTCGGATGCGAGCGGCACCGGGTACTGGGACCCCGCCGAGGGGGCGTACGACCTCGACCTCTTCCGGCACGCACTGGGGCGTCCCGCGCGTGAGGCCCGCGGCGGCGGGAGCACCGGGGACGACGGCGATGAGGCACCGGAGGTCCTCCTGCCCCGCGTCCTGGCGGCGGATGCCTCCGCGGGCGAGGTGCACCCCTCCTATCTCGCGACGGAAGGACACCGGGTGATCCTGGGTCCCGGCGCCGGGGACAACGCGGGTGCCGCGCTGGGGCTGGGCGCCCAGGCGGGCGACGTCGTCGTGTCCCTGGGGACCAGTGGCACGGTCTTCGCCGTGGCGGCGGACCCGGTGGCGGACGCCTCCGGCACGGTGGCCGGGTTCGCGGACGCCGGCGGTCTCTTCCTGCCCCTCGTGGCCACCCTCAACGCCGCCCGGGTGCTCACCTCCGTGGCCGGCCTCCTCGGGGTGGACCACGACGGCCTCGCGGCCCTGGCGCAGGAGGCGGCACCGGGTTCCGGCGGCGTGGTCCTGGTGCCGTACTTCGAGGGGGAACGCACGCCCAACCTCCCGAACGCGAAGGCCAGTTTCCACAACCTCAGCATCGCCTCCGCGACCCGCGCGAACATGGCCCGCGCCGCGGTCGAGGGCATGCTATGCGGACTGGCGGACGCGCTCGATGCCGTCCGGGTCACCGGCGTGGAACCGGTGAACCTCCTGTTGATCGGCGGTGCGGCACAGAACGCGGCGGTCCAGGAGGTGGCGGCCCAGGTGCTCGACCTCCCCGTCCGCATCCCGGCACCGGGCGAGTACGTGGCCCGCGGCGCTGCCGTGCAGGCCGCCTGGGTGCTCACCGGGGAGCGGCCGCGCTGGAGGGTGGACACCGTGGAGGACCGCGCGGCGGACCACCGGCCGGTGGTCCGCGAGCAGTACCGGGCAGCCGTGGGGACGGTGGCCTTCCCGGCCTGACCACGCGACGGTCACCCGGGACGGCGGGACGGCGGGACGGCGGGAAGGCCGGGACGACGGGAAGGCCGGGACGACGGCGATGCGAGGCACCCACCCGGGAGGGGGGGGGGCCTCGCACCGCCTCTCGGGTGGATCAGCGACCCGAGGGGGGGAGCAGCGGCCCGAGCGCAGGTCCACTCCCACCTGGTCCACCCTGCGGTGGAAGGACATCCCGGCCTTGCCGCCGAGGACCGCGGCCAGGGGCGGGACGCGGGGCGCGACGGCCGGGCGAGGAGCCCGCCGGTGGTCAGTGCATCCCGGTTGAACTGGATGCTGGGGGCACCATCCAGGGAGGAGAGCACGTTGTACTGGTCACCGGCCACGACGGCGAGGATGGCCAGGACGATCGCGATGATGATGCCCCACAACCAGACGGCCAGGCCCTGCTTGGCGCCGTCGAAACGCGCCATGCGCCCTGCGACGTAGCCACCGCAGTAGTAGGCGATGAACAGGATGACCGCGAGGGCGATCCCGCCGGCGATCCCGATGGTCTGTGCGTTCTCGGTGGCCCGGTCCGCGGCATCGTTCACGCCACTGCTGTTCGAGGCCCCGACGCCGATGCCGACCGCCGTAGCGAGGGCGCCGAGGATCACGGTGAGGCCGATCGCGGTCAGCCAGCCGAAGAACGCCGAGCCGAACTTGATGCCGCCGAAGCGCTCCCGTTCCGCTGCCACGACGTCGTTCCGCCGGCTCTTCGGGGTACTCGCGCCCGAGGTGTTCTCTGCTGCCATGATGTTTCTGCTCCTTCGTAGTCGTCGCACTCCCTGTGTTGGCAGTGCCTTCCGGTAAAGTAAGCCTGCTTACTACCGTGGGGGTTCGAAGAGCTGAATGCAAGAAACTTCTTTTGCCCTGTGTGCAACGGGTTCGCTTGCGCCTCATGATCCACCCTGCCCACCGACCCCGTTCAGGAGACGCACCCATGACCACAGAGCACAGCGGCACCGGAGGAACCCCTGCACGGCGGGTGGCGGTCCTGGCCAGCAGCGGGGGCAACCTCCGCAGCCACGGCGGGAACGACCCTGCCATGCTGATCCGGGACGTGTCCCGCCAGCTGGACGCCGCCGGCTTCGTCCTCGGGGCGGTCCAGTTCGTGGCCACGCAGGCCTCCATGGACGGCATCGCGCAGGACGCACCGGCACAGCTGTGGAGCCTCGCACCGAGCGGCCCCGAGGTCACCGCCGCCGGCACCCTCGCGGAGATCAACGTACGGGCACGAGAGCAGGACGCCGAACTCGCCGTACAGGTGGAGTCGGGGGAGATCGACGGCCTGATCCTCATGAGCGCCGACCCCGCGGACACCAACGCGCGGACCCTCCGGGCAGCCGCCCGCCTCGGGATCCCCGTGGTGGGCACCGGCGGCAGCTCCATCGCGGAGGCACAGCGGATGGGCGTGAACGTGGTCTCCGCCTCGGGAACCACCGGGACCACGAGCACCACCCGCGCCGTCTCCTACGTGTCCGGGTTGTCGAAGACGTGGGACGTGAAGTACCGGGCGGCCCTGGGAGGATCGGGCGCCGGTGCCGGCCCCACGGAGGAAGCCGCCTGGCGGCGCATCAGCGTCCGCGGGATCATGGTGGGCAGCATCCCGGCGTTCATCGCCCTCGCCCTGGTGCTGGCCCTCAGCAGGATCCCCGTGCTGGCCGATCTCACCGAGGTCTTCGACGCCCTGATCGCCGGTCTGCCCGTCGTGGTGGCCGCAATGGCCGCCCGGAAGGTCTCGGGCCTCGACGAGGTGGGACTGGTGGCCGGTGCACTGGCCGGCATCCTGTCCGCGCGGGGCGGCATCCTCGGAGGACTGGTCGGCGGGATCCTGGCCGGCCTGCTGGCCGCCTACCTGATCAACCGGACCCTCTCACGGAGCTTCCCGGCCACCACGGCGAACATCGTGACGGGCGCCCTCGCCGGGCTCCTGCCCGGCCTGGTCGTGTACTACCTCCTGGCACCGTTCACGAGCCTCCTCGGAGACGGGGTGCGGATCGCCATCGAGGCCGCCCTGGAGTTCAGCCCCCTGCTGGCGGGCGCCCTGGCGGGTCTCGTGATGTGGCCGGCCATCATCGGCGGCGTCTACCACTCCGTGATCCTCCCCCTCGTGCTGCTCGAGATGGGGCAGAAGGGCACCAGCTTCTTCGGGGCCATCGACATGGTGGCCCTGGTGATGGTGAGCCTCGGCATCACGCTCGCGAACGTGGTGAAACCGCGTTCCAGCGGGGAACGCGCCCTGGCCGGGTCCGGCGCCGGCGTCAACTTCTTCTTCGGCACCTTCGTGGAGGCCTCCTACCCCTTCATGTTCTCGGACAGGAGGATCTTCGCCGTCGCGATCGCCTGCGCCACCACCGGCGGTGCCCTCGTGGGGGTGCTCGGCACGGAGGCCTCCGCCTACCTGCCCGCCGTCGTCGCACCCTTCATCGCGACCAACCCCGCAGGTATGGTCGTGGCCATGACGGTGACGGCCGCCCTCGCCTTCGCCCTCACGCTCCTGGTCAACGTGGCGCACCTGCGTGCGGAAGCCCGCGCCGGAGCCCCGGTCGGTTGAGGCGCCCGGCGGCCCCCGGACCCGAAATCGTGCACCCTGTGGCTACGATGGATCCCGGACCGGGCACACCGCCCGGTCCCGACGGACCGAGGAGGAGTCAGACCGTGCGGTCCACCTCCGGCAGCATGAACGGTTCGGAGGGTCTCCGCAACCACAACCTCTCCCAGCTCCTGACCATGGTCCACCGCAGCGGACCGATCTCCCGGTCCGAGCTGACCCGGCGCAGCGGTCTCAACCGCTCCACGGTGGGAGCACTCGTCTCCACGCTCGCCGGGCGACGCCTCCTCCAGGAGACCGAGCCGGTGGGCGTCGGCCGGGTCGGGCGGCCGAGCCCGATCGTCCGGGCGAACCCCGGGATCGCGGCGATCGCCGTGCATCCCGACATCGACGCACTGACCGTCGGCGTGGTGGGCCTCGGCGGTCACGTCCACGGACGCCTCCGCAGGGAGACCGACGGGCTCCCGACGCTCGAGGACTCCGTACGCCTCAGCCGGGAGCTCGTCGCGGAGCTGCACCCGCACCTGGCCTCCGTGGAGCGCGTCCTGGGCGTCGGGATCGCCCTGCCCGGTCTCGTCAACGCCGGCGCCGGACGGGTGCTGATTGCCCCGCACCTCGGCTGGCGGGACGCCGATCTCACCTCGCCCTTCGGTGAGGCGCTCGGACTACCCGCGGTCGCGGCGAACGACGCCGCGCTCGGTTCCCTGGCCGAGAGCATCTTCGGCGCGGCGGTGGGAGCGCAGGACACCCTCTACCTCAACGGCAGTGCCAGCGGGATCGGCGGGGGGATCGTGGCGGGCGGCGCCCCGTTGAGCGGAGCCCGCGGTTACGCCGGTGAACTGGGACACACGCTGGTACGTACGGACGGCTCCCGCTGCCACTGCGGGCGCTCCGGCTGCCTGGATGCCGAAGTGCGCCTGGAACGGCTCCTCGACGCAGCAGGGGTGACCGGCGGCGGGGTCGAAGCCCTCGAGGCGGTCCTGGCGACGGATCCCGGACCCGCCGTCCGCGCCGAGGCGGAGCGCCAGCTCTCCCTGCTCTCCGTGGCCCTGGTCGACTGCGTGAACATCTTCGACCCGGCGCTGATCGTGCTGGGCGGATTCCTCGCCTCCCTGTTCGAGTACGACGGCGCCCGGCTCACCGAGCACGTGAACGCGGCGTCGCTCGGCGGCGGCGTGATGGTGCGCCGGGCCGCGCTCGGGCCCGAGCTGCTGCTCGTGGGCGCCGCGGAGATCGTCTTCGAACCCCTCCTCGCCTCGCCCTGACACACGCCATGCGCCCGGACGGACCCGGACGTCGGTGCCACCGGGATCCAGACCACGACGTACGGCACACCCTCCCCGGAAGGGGATGATGCGCCGTAGGTGGTTCACGGAGGAAGGACGGTCCCGGCCTCAGCCGGTGCGCCGGGAACCGGTGTCCTCGCCGTCGTCCTCGAGATCGTCGGCATACTTGTCCGCGTACTCCGAGTAGTCCGGTTCCACCGGCTCGCTGTGCTGACTGGACGGACGACTGTCCGGACCCCTCAACTCTCGCTGCAGTGCCGAATAATCGGTGGACGGGCTGAAGTACTTCATGTCCCGTGCCTGCTTGGTGGCTTTCGCCTTCTGACGGCCGCGCCCCATGGCGTGACCCCCTTTTTGCGTCGATCCGGAGGTGGTCACTGGGGCACGAGGCCCAAGGCTGCAGCGAGGCCCCGGAGTATTCGGTCAATTTGTCGTAAGTATAGGTTACATGTTCTCACCCGGCCCGGAGCGCCGGCACTCCGGGTCCTGGAAGCCCGAGGATCCGCGGACGGGTGGCGTCGTCCGGTCCGGGGCCGTCCGCGCAGCGTCCCGGGGGTCCGCCGGGAGGGGATTGTGGATAGAGTCGAGGCCACGTCCAGGACGTGCTGGTCACGACCACCTGAAACCGAGGAGACAGCGCCCATCATGAACCACGAGGAACAGGCACCCGGCCCCGTCGAGCGCAGCGCCGAACCGGATCTGGTGGATCCCGACTCGGTGGTCCTGGACGAGGGCGTCATCTCCGCCGAGGCGCTCGAACCCGAGCTGTTCGTCTCGCCGGACACCCTGGAGCTGCCGGAGCCCGTGCTCGGCGCCGTGGAGATCAGCCGGGACACGGCCGAGGCCGCCTCGCTGGACGCCGCCGCCGCCGAGGCCATGGCGGGGGCCGCTGGGGCGGAGAGGGCCGGCACCCTGGTGGGCGGCCCGCTGCCCACGGACACCCCGGCCGGCGGCGCGGCCCCGGACGGGACGTCACCGGCGGGAGGACGGGCGGGCGACGCGGCGGACACCACCCCCGACACCACCCCGGGCCCCGGTGGGGCAGCGGCACCCCTGCCCGACGAGGCGCCCGCCGTTCCCGCACCGGACCCGGAGGTGCCCCCGGTGAAGCCGGTGGACCATCCCTCTCCCGAGGAGGTCATCGCCGACTCCGCGACAGGCGCCTCGGAGGACGCCACACCCCACCCCGAGCCGGACGAGATCCTCGCCGAGGGCCGCAGGAACGACGCCGCCGGCCCTGCGGGGACTTCCTAGCGTGCGGCGCTGACCCGCAGACCGTCGACGCCGGGGCCCTCCCCGTCCGGTCGGTCCACCACCACGGTGTCGCCGTCCACGATCCGCCCGGCCAGGATGCCGCGTGCCAGGCGGTCGCCGATCTCGCGCTGGACGAGCCGCCGCAGCGGCCTCGCGCCGTAGGCCGGGTCGAAGCCGGTGAGCGCCAGCCACTCACGGGCCGCCGGGCTGACGTCGAGCTCGAGCCGGCGGTCCTGCAGCCGGGCACCGAGCGCGGCCACCTGCAGTTCCACGATCCGGCCCAGTTCGTCGAGACCCAGGGGCTCGAAGACCACCACGTCGTCGAGCCGGTTCAGGAACTCCGGCCGGAAGCTCGCGTTCACCGCGGCCAGCACGCCTGCCCGCTTCGCGTCGTCGTCGAGCGACGGGTCCACGAGGAACTGCGAGCCGAGGTTCGAGGTCAACACCAGGATCACGTTGCGGAAGTCCACCGTGCGGCCCTGGCCGTCGGTGAGCCGGCCGTCGTCGAGCACCTGCAGGAGCAGGTCGAAGACCTCGGGGTGCGCCTTCTCCACCTCGTCGAGCAGCACCACGCTGTACGGACGGCGACGAACGGCCTCGGTGAGCTGGCCGCCCTCCTCGTAGCCCACGTACCCCGGGGGCGCTCCCACCAGGCGTGCCACGGAGTGCTTCTCCGAGTACTCGGACATGTCGATCCGGACCATGGCGCGCTCGTCGTCGAACAGGAAGTCGGCGAGCGCCTTCGCGAGTTCGGTCTTGCCCACCCCGGTGGGTCCGAGGAAGAGGAAGGAACCGGTGGGGCGGTCGGGGTCCGCCACCCCCGCGCGGGCACGGCGAACGGCGTCGGACACGGCGGCCACCGCGCGCCGCTGGCCGATCAGGCGCGCCCCGATGGCGTCCTCCATGGCGAGGAGCTTCTCGCTCTCGCCCTGGAGCATGCGCCCGGCGGGAATGCCGGTCCACGCGGAGATCACCTCGGCGATGTCCTGCGCCGTGACCTCCTCGGCCACCATCAGCTCGGGGACGTGGGACTGCTCCTCGGCGGCCTGGGCCTCACGGAGCTCGCGCTCCACGGAGGGGATGCGGCCGTAGAGGATGCGCGAGGCCGCCTCGAGGTCCCCCTCGCGCTGGGCCCGGTCCGCCTGCGAGCGCAGGTCCTCGAGCGCGGCCTTCAGGTCGCCCACCCGGTTCAGTCCCGCCTTCTCGGCCTCCCAGCGGGCGTTGAGGGCGTCGAGCTCCTCCTGGCGGTCGCCCATCTCGGCGCGCAGCGACTGCAGCCGTTCGATCGAGGCCTCGTCCTTCTCACGGGAGAGCGCCATCTCCTCCATGTTCATGCGCTCCAGGGAGCGGCGGAGCTCGTCGATCTCCACGGGCGCGGAGTCGATCTCCATGCGCAGGCGGGAGGCGGCCTCGTCCACGAGGTCGATCGCCTTGTCCGGGAGCTGCCGGCCGGGGATGTACCGGTGGGACAGGGTGGCTGCGGCCACGAGTGCGGAGTCGGCGATGGAGACCTTGTGATGTGCCTCGTAGCGCTGCTTGAGCCCGCGGAGGATCCCGATGGCGTCGGACACCGATGGCTCACCCACGTAGATCTGCTGGAAGCGTCGCTCCAGGGCCGGGTCCTTCTCCACGTTCTCGCGGTACTCGTCCAGCGTGGTGGCGCCGATCAGGCGCAGCTCGCCCCGGGCCAGCATGGGCTTGAGCATGTTGCCGGCGTCCATGGAGCCCTCGGAGGCACCCGCCCCCACCACGGTGTGGAGCTCGTCGATGAAGGTGACCACCTGCCCGTCGGAGCCCCTGATCTCCTCGAGGACGGCCCTCAGGCGCTCCTCGAACTCACCGCGGTACTTTGCGCCGGCGATCATGGCCCCGAGGTCCAGGCTGATCAGGGTCTTGCCCCGCAGCGACTCCGGGACGTCGCCGGCCACCATGCGCTGGGCGAGGCCCTCGACCACGGCGGTCTTGCCCACACCGGGTTCGCCGATGAGCACGGGGTTGTTCTTGGTGCGCCGGCTCAGCACCTGCACCACGCGGCGGATCTCGGCGTCACGCCCGATCACCGGGTCGAGCTTGCCGCTGCGGGCCACCTCCGTGAGGTCCACGCCGAATTTCTCGAGGGCCTGGAAGGTGTTCTCGGGATCGGCCGTGGTGACGCGGCGGTCGCCTCGCACGCCGGGCAGCGCGGAGGCGAGCGCCTCCCTGGTCAGCCCGGCGTCGCGCAGGATGCCCCCGGCGGATCCGGTGTCCGCCGCGAGTCCCAGCAGGAGGTGCTCGGTGGACACGAACTGGTCCCCCAGCGTCTCGGCCTCCTGCTTGGCGGCATTGATCAGCTGCAGCGCCCCGCGGGAGAACTGCGGCTGCGCGACGGAGGACCCGGACGACGACGGCAGGGCCTTGATCGCGGAACTGGCCCGCACGCTGACGGCGTCGGGATCCGCGCCGGCGGCTCTCAGGAGGGCGACGGCGATGCCCTCGCGCTGGTCCACGAGCGCCTTCAGGAAGTGGGGTGTGTCGATCTGCGCATTGCCCGCCGTCGAGGCGTTCATGGCGGCGGCCGAGAGCACCTCTCGGCTCTTGGTGGTGAAATTCGTGTCCATGGGGGTGTCCTTTCTGTACCTGGCGCCGGGGGCTCCGTGCAACTACCTTGAGTGTACCTGACTCAACTTTGAACGGGTGCTGATCATTCCCCGATCCGCCGGTGCGGAGTTCCTCTCCCGGAATGGTTCGCACAACGGATCGGACATGCAGGTACCGTCCCGACATGCACCGCCGGAACGGTGCCGCCGGGTGGTCTCGGACATAATGGGTCCCATGGGGAACCTCCGCCGCGCCACGACCGTCCTGACCACGGCAGTACTGGCGCTCACGCTCGCGGCCTGCACCGATGACCGGCCGACCGCCGAGGACGCCGCACGGACCCTCGCGGAGGGGCTGTCCCGGCTCGACGTCGGACGTTCCTCCTTCGGCTCCACCGAGTCCGCCGCGGTGACCGCGGAACTCGCCGGAATCACCGACGGGTTCGCGCCGGGGAGCCCGCAGGTCACGGTCGCGGGTGTCGAGGAGACCGGCGACGACACCGCCACGGCCACCCTCGACTACACCTGGGACCTCGACGCCACCGACGCCGACTGGACCTACAGCACCACGGCGGCACTCACGCGCGTGGAGGACGCCTGGCAGGCGGACTGGTCCCCCGCACTGTTCGTCCCGGACCTGCTGCCCGGGGAGAAACTGACCCTGACCACGGTCCCGGCGGACCGCGGGGACATCACCGGTGCGGGCGGCGAGGTGATCGTGACCGAGCGGCCCGTCCTCCGGGTGGGCATCGACAAGACACTCCTGGCGGAACCCGAGCAGGCGGCGTCCGCGCGGAGCCTCGCGGAACTCCTGGACCTCGATCCCGCGGACTACGAACAGCAGGTGGCCGCCGCCGGGGCGGAGGCGTTCGTGGTGGGCCTCGTGCTCCGTGACGATCCGAGCCGCACCGTCACCGACGCGCAGATCGACGCGATCCCCGGAGCCCTGCGGCAGGCAGCCACCCTCGAGCTCGCCCCCACCCGCACCTTCGCCCGCGAACTCCTCGGGAACGTCGGCGAGGCCACGGAGGAACTCGTGGAGCAGTCCGACGGCGCCATCCGGGCGGGGCAGATCACGGGATTGAGCGGTCTGCAGCTGCAGCACGAGGCACTGCTCGCAGGCACCCCGGGGGTGACCGTCAGCGCTGCGCCGATCGAGGACCCTGCCGCCCCCGCCCAGCAGCTCTTCAGCACGGCACCGGTGGACGGCGAGGACCTCGCCCTCACACTCGACCCCCGGTTGCAGAGCCTCGGTGAGGAGGTGCTCGCGGAGGAGCCCTCCGCGTCGTCGATCGTGGCCCTCCGCCCCAGCACGGGCGAGATCCTCGTCGCCGCCAACGGCCCGGGCAGCGAAGGGCTCCAGACGGCGCTGCTGGGCCAGTACCCGCCCGGCTCCACGTTCAAGGTGGCCACGAGCCTGGCACTGCTGCGGGAGGGCTTCACCCCGCAGACCCCCACGCAGTGCACCGAGGAGGTGACCGTGGACGGACGCCAGTTCAACAACGCGAGCACCTACCCCGAGCAGTTCGTCGGCACCATCCCGCTGCTGGAGACCTTCGCCCAGTCCTGCAACACGGGATTCATCTCGGCGCGGGAGAGCATCACGCAGGCCGAACTGGCCGCGGCCGCCGCCGATCTCGGCATCGGCGTCGAGGCCGGGATCGGCACGCCCGCCTTCTTCGGCTCGGTACCCGCGGACGCCGGGGAGACCTCGCACGCGGCCTCCATGATCGGTCAGGGGGAGGTTCTCGTCTCGCCGCTCTCCCTCGCCACCATGGCGGCCTCGGTGGGGGCCGGAGCCCGGGTCACCCCCACGCTCCTCTCCGACGCCGACCCCGCCACCAAGACCCCGGGTCCGACGGCGGATGCCGCACCGGGTGCTCCCGCCCCTGCACCGAGCGCCCTGACCGCCGGGGAGACCTCCACCCTGCGGACCCTCATGGCCGCCGTCGTCGAGCAGGGGGGTGCGCAGCTCCTGCAGGACGTGCCGGGTGAGCCGGTCCTGGCCAAGACCGGGACCGCGGAGTTCGGCGCCGAGACTCCCCCGCGCACCCACGCCTGGGTGGTGGCGCTGCAGGGGGACCTCGCCGTCGCGGTGTTCGTCGAGGAGGGTGAGCTCGGCTCCACCTCCGGCGGACCCCTGATGCAGGCGTTCCTCACGGGCGCCTCGTCCTAGCCACATACTGTCCGGAGTCATCCACATCGAGGGATCGGGGGATCCACTCACCGCACTGCTCGCAGTACCTTGATCATGCCCCGGGCGGGAACACGTCCCCGCCCGGATTTCTCGAAGACCGTTGAAAGGGTCGTCAGTGGATCTCACGTTCATCCCGCTCATCATCGGCGCGGTGGTGGTGCTCGTCATCATCGGCGCCGTCATCGTCCTCGCCCGGATGGCACTGCACATCGCCAGCCCGGACCAGGCGCTCATCATCTCCTCGAAGGACAGCAAGGGCCAGCCGGATCCGGACAGCCAGCGCGTGGTCTTCGGCCGTATCTTCATCAACCCGTTCGCGCAGCGCGCCTACCCGCTGTCCCTGGCGTCCCGCCAGGTGTCACTGCGCATCGAGGGCATCTCGAAGAACGGCATCAAGCTCCACCTGACCGGGGTGGCCCAGGTCAAGGTGGGCGGTGACGCCGACGCCGTGCGCAAGGCGGCCCAGCGTTTCCTCAACCAGCAGGACGCCATCGACCACTACACGCAGGAGACGCTCTCCGGTTCACTGCGCTCCATCGTGGGTACCCTGACCGTGGAGTCGATCATCCGCGACCGCGCCACCTTCGCCAAGAGCGTGAAGGAGGAGGCCGAGCACTCCATGCACAACCAGGGCCTGGAGATCGACACCTTCCAGATCCAGTCGGTCGACGACGACTCCGGGTACCTGAGGAACCTCGGCCGCCCCGAGGCCGCGTCCGCGGAGCGCAACGCGAAGATCGCCGAGGCCCGCTCGGTGCAGGAGTCGGAGCAGGCCCGCGCCGTCTCGGACGAGCAGGTGGCCCTCGCGCAGCAGCAGCTCACCATCCGTCGCGCGGAGCTCAAGGAGGAGGCCGACGCCCGTCAGGCACGCGCCGACGCCGCCGGGCCCCTCGCCAAGGCCGAGCAGCAGGAACAGGTCATCGTGCGCGAGCAGCAGGTCGCCCTGCGCCGCGCGGAACTGCGCGAGCGCGAACTCGACACCGAGGTCCGCAAGCCGGCCGACGCCGACAAGTACCGCCTCATCCAGCAGGCCGACGCCAAGCTCGAGGAGCGTCGCCGTGCTTCGGAGGCCACCGAGATCGAGGCGCGCGTGGACCTCGCCAAGCGGAAGCTCAGTGCGGAGGGTGACCGGGTGGCCGCCGAGGCGGACGCCGCCGCCAACACCGCCCGCGGTAACGCCGAGGCCGCGATCAACGAGGCCAAGGGACGTGCCGAGGCATCCGTCATCGCGTCCCGCGGTGCAGCCGAGGCCGAGTCCGCCGAGGCCCGGGGCAAGGCGGAGGCCGCCGGTATCGCCGCGCAGGCCGAGGCCTACGAGAAGTTCAACCAGGCCGCCATCCTCTCGAAGGTCCTCGAGGTGCTCCCGGCCATGGCACGCGAGATCGCGGCTCCGATGTCCGCGATCGACACCATGACCGTGGTGTCCAACGACGGCGCGAGCCAGCTCAGCAAGAACGTCTCGAGCGGTGTCCAGCAGACCACCCAGATGGTCAAGGACACCACCGGGCTCGACATCATCGGCCTCGTCGGTGATCTGCTGAAGAATGCGGACAAGCCGCGCGGGAACGGCCCCACCGGCCCGCCGGTGCCCTCGGACGGCGAGTAGCACTCCCTGTCCGAGGCGGGGCCCCGGGGGCCCCTCCGGCGGCGCCCCCCCTGGGTACGGCGTCCCCACCCGGGGCCGCCGTACCCCCGCAGTCCCGTCCGACGACGCCCGCAGCCCCCGTGACGAGGGAGATGGTCTCCGTGACCCATCCGGTCCAGCAACCCCGCTTCCGTCCGTCCCGGCTCCCGGAGGGCATCGTCCTCGTGGAGTGGGCGCCGCGGATCCGGTTCACGGACGAGGACGCCGCCGCCGTCATGTCCTACGTGCGCGGCCTCGACGCCCGTCCGCTGCCGATGCTCGTCCGTCCGCAGGGCATGCTCACCATCTCGCGCGGCGCGCTCGACGCCTTCGCCGGCACCCGCTGGGTCTCGGCCATGGCCGTGACCGGCCGATCGCTCATCGACGGGTTCCTCCTCGGGATCTACCACGAGGTGTACCGTCCGCGCTTCCCGGTCCGTCATTTCGACGAGGAGTCCAGGGCGATCAGGTGGCTGCGGGCCCAGGACCGCTGACAGCCGGGCCCTGACGACCGACCGACCGGCCCCACCACCGGCGGGGACAGGACGGCCCGGAACCGTGCGAGGGTGCAGTGGACGATCGTGGAGCGGTGGTCCTCAGCGGTAGGTGGGCAGATAGGTCCCCGAGGGGACGATCACCTTCCCGAGCGGCGCCAGGGACACGGGGATCAGCTTGAGGTTCGCGATCCCCAGGGGGATGCCGATGATGCTGACGAACATCGGGACGGCCGTGAGCACGTGGCCGATGGCGATCCAGATGCCGGCCACGAGCAGCCAGATCACGTTCCCCACCGCGGAGATCCCGCTCACCCGCCCGCCCCGGTGCACCACCATCTGACCGAACGGCCAGAGCGCGTAGACGCCGATCCTGAACGAGGCGATGCCGAACGGGATGGTCACGATCAGCACGCAGCAGATGACGCCTGCCGCGAAGTAGCCGAGCGCGAGCCAGATCCCACCGAAGAGCAGCCAGATCACATTCAGGATTGCGTTCATGGGCCCATTGTCCCGCACCCCGCGTCCCACCGCACCGGGATCGACGTGGATGCGGCGCCTGATGGCGAGCTTGCACCGGGATCAGGAGCGGGATCGAGGCCGTGAGCGGGACGCCGGACATGTCCCGGATGCGGCACGGGCCCCCTCCCCGGGGGGGGAGGGGGCCCGTGCCGAACCGGGGGTGCTAGCGGGAGCGGCGGTCGTTCGACGCCGGTGCGCTGGCCCTGCGGGAACCGCCCGAGGAGCGGCGTGCCCCTCCCTCGGCGCGGGGGGCCGAGGAGGAGGTGTGGACCCGCTGGCTACCGCCGGCGGCCGGGCCACCGGCGGAGCGGCGTGTGCCGTCACTTGCACGCTGTCCGGATGCGGGGCGACGGCTGCGCGTGCTGGTCTCCGACGAGGTGCGCGGTTCCGCGGAACGGCCTCCCGCGCTCCCCGAGCGGGGGGCGTCCGAGCCGAAGCGGGGGGCCTGCGGCTGGTCCTTGCGGCGCTCCGACCGGTTGCCCTGCGCCGCCTGCGGTTCAGCGGCGACGCGTCCGCGCCCGCCCCGTCCGCCGCGCCCTCCGGCGGACGGCGACGCCGTCCCCCGTCGCGCACGCTTGCGCTCGGCGTTGGCACCGGTGGAGGAACCGGCACCGCGGGCGCTCTCGCGGGAGGCGAGGAGCGCGGCGCGGGTGCGGGGGTCGATCTTGTCGGCCAGCTCACCGGTCAGCGAGAGCACCAGGGGCGAGGTGGCCTTCACGTTCTCGAACGCGACGTCTACGCCGGCGGCCTTCATCAGCTTCTGGACCTCGGACTTCTGCTCGGGCAGGGTGATCGTGACCACCGTTCCCGAGGAACCCGCGCGCGCCGTGCGGCCTGAGCGGTGGAGGTAGGCTTTGTGCTCGGTGGGCGGGTCCACGTGCACCACGAGCTCGACGTCGTCCACGTGGACACCGCGGGCGGCGACGTCGGTGGCCACGAGGACGCGGACGTCACCCGAGGAGAACTCCGCGAGGTTCCGGTCACGGGCGTTCTGCGACAGGTTGCCGTGGAGGTCCACCGCGGGGATCCCGGCGTCGGTCAGGGTCTTCGCGAGCTTGCGGGCGTGGTGCTTGGTCCGCATGAACAGCAGGCGGCGCCCGGTGCCCGAGGCCAGCTGCACGATCAGCTGCTTCTTCTGGGTCTGGTCGCCGATCAGCAGCACGTGGTGCTCCATGGTGGTCACCGCGGCCTGCGGGTCGTCCACCGAGTGGGTCACCGGGTTGGTCATGTAGCGGTTGACCACCTTGTCCACGCCGTTGTCCAGCGTGGCGGAGAACAGCAGGCGCTGACCGTCGGCCGGGGTGGTGTCCAGCAGCTTCTTGACCACGGGCAGGAACCCGAGGTCCGCCATGTGGTCCGCCTCGTCGAGGATGGTGATCTCCACGGACTCGAGGGTGATGAGCTTCTGGCGCATCAGGTCCTCGAGGCGCCCGGGGCAGGCGATGACGATGTCCACGCCCGCGCGCAGCGCCTTCTCCTGGCGCTGCTGGGACACACCGCCGTAGATCACCGTGGTGTTGAGCCCCAGTTCCTTGGCCAGCGGCTCCACCGTGGCGTTGATCTGGGTGGCCAGCTCGCGGGTGGGAGCGAGCACGAGGGCCAGGGGGCGGCCCGGCTTGCGGCGGTAGGCCGCTTCCTGCTCGGACAGGCGCGCCACCATGGGCAGCGCGAACGCCAGGGTCTTGCCGGAGCCGGTACGGCCACGGCCGAGCACGTCGCGCCCGGCGAGGGAATCGGGCAGGGACTTCACCTGGATGGGGAAGGGTTCGGCGATACCCTGCGCGGCGAGGTTCTCGACCAGCGCCTTGGGCACACCGAGGGCGGCAAAAGTAGTCATGTAGTTAGCACGAACTTTCTTCTCATTGTCCCCGGCACCGGTCGGCACGGGGGTTCGCCGAAGAAAAGTCACACAGTGTCCTCCGCGCTCACGCTTCGAGCTGGTGCGGGACAAAAGGATGCGTTCATCGACGCAGGCTGCGCGGTTCAACTGACGGACGGGGTCCGTGGTGCGCAGGCAAGTCCGGTCAGTTTATCAGCAGCGTCGCGGGATGACCGCATCGCGAGCGCGCCCGCGGGTCCTCCTGGCCACGCGGTACACCCGGGGATAGCGTCGAGGAGGGCCCGCGCGCACGCGCAACCGGGTCACCGTTCCCACGAGCAGGAAGGATGCCGCCATGGCGAAGCTGGACCTACGGACGCAGGTGATCGGGAGGGTGCTGGGCCGGGTGTCGCTGACGGACAGGAGCGACGAGGAGGTCCTCGCCGCCCAGCAGCGCGTCATCGGCCACAACCCGGTGATCGATCTGCTGCTCGGTGGTGTGGCCCCGCGCGTGGAGGTCGACGACGACACCGCCGCCGGGTCCGCCGGGCGAGTCCCCGTACGGAGGTACCGCCCCGCGGACGCCTCCGGCACGCTGCCGCTGGTGGTCCTGCTGCACGGCGGCGGCTGGGCCACCGGATCGCTCGACACCTACGACTGGCTGGCCAGCACCATCGCCGCCGAGGCACACGCCGTCGTCGTCTCCGTGGCCTACGGTCTCGCTCCCACCCACCGCTGGCCGGTCGCGGCCGAGGACTGCTACGCGGCGCTCGCGGACCTGGTGGACCGCGCCCCGGAATGGGGGGCCGACGGCGGGAACGTCGCGGTGGTGGGGGACAGCGCGGGCGGCAACCTGGCGGCTGTGGTGACCCTGATGGCGCGGGATCGTTCCGGGCCGCCGATCGCGTTCCAGGGGTTGATCTACCCGTCCACGGACCTGACCTCCACGGGTGGCTCCATGGACGAGAACGCGCACGCCCCGATCCTGACCAAACGTGACGCCATCGCCTTCCGCGACCGCTACGCCCCCGATCCCGCGGACCATTCCCACCCCTACGCCTCCCCCCTGCTGGCACCTGATCACCGGGGCCTGCCGACGGCGCTGATCCAGGTCGCCGAGCACGATCCCCTCCGCGACGACGGGCTCCGCTACGCCGATGCGCTCCGGGCCGCGGGCGTGGAGGTGCGCCTGACCACCTACGTGGGCATGCCGCACGGGTTCCTCGCCTTCCCGCGCCTCTTCCGCAGCGCCCCGCAGGCCATCGGGGAGCTGTGTGCGGAGCTCCGCCTGCACCTCGGCGCCGACGCCTCGGTGGCGGCTAGCGCCGTACCCGGTGGAGCGGGCCGGTAGCCTTGGGGGTGATGGATTCCCCCGCAGAAACCCCCGACCAGCCGTTCCGCAGCCACCCCGTCTCCTTCGTCCGGCGGGGTTCGCGCCTCCAGGGCCGGCGTCGTGAGGCCTGGGACGACCTCGCGGAGCAGTTCCTCGTCGCGGTGCCCCGCGTGGCGGACGCCGACACCTCCGTGGCCCCCGGTTTCGTGCTCGACGTCGATGCCGCCTTCGGCCGGTCCGCGCCCCTGGTGATCGAGGTGGGCTCCGGTCTCGGGGAGGCCGTCACCCACGCCGCCGAGCTCGAACCGGACCGCAACCACCTGGCCCTCGAGGTGTACCGGCCGGGTCTGGCCCAGACCATGCTGCGGATCAGCCAGCGGGGCCTCACCAACGTGCGGGTGGCCCAGGTGGATGCCGCCGCGGCCTTCGCGGGGATGATCCCGGCGTCGTCCGTGGCCGAGCTCCGGACCTTCTTCCCCGACCCCTGGCACAAGGTGCGCCACCACAAGCGCCGCCTGGTCAAGGAGGACTACGTGGAGCTCGCCGCCCGCGTACTCGCCCCCGGCGGGATCTTCCGGCTGGCCACCGACTGGTCCAGCTACGCGGTGCAGATGCGCACCGTGATCGGAGCGAGCGGGTACTTCGAGAACCTGCACGACGGCGAGCGCACGGGTGCGGACAGCCCGCTCACCCAGGTGTGGGAGAGCGGTGTGGAGTCCGTGGTGGGCGGTGCCCCCGTGCGCGAGGGCAAGGACCCGGTGAGCACGGGCAACACCGGGGTCAACGAGGGCGTCGACACGCTCGGCGGCTGGGCGCCCCGCTTCGAGGGCCGGCCCCTCACGAGCTTCGAGAACAAGGCGCTGACCGCCGGCCGGATGGTCTTCGACCTCGGCTACCGTCGCCGCTGAGAGCCGCCCGCCGTGTCCCGGGTGAGCCTGCCCCTGCGCCGTCGGAGCTGCCGGGCACTCCTCCCCCGATGAGCACCGGCACATGGTCCGGGCACGAGAGGGGATCCCCGGCATACCGGCGGATCCTCCTCGCCCTCCTGTGCGCCGGCGTGGCCACGTTCGCCCAGCTCTACTCCTTCCAGGGCGTGCTCACCGGGCTGGCGTCCGAGTTCCGGGTGTCCCCCGCGGACGCCGCACTGACCATCTCCGCCGCGACCCTCGGCCTGGCGCTCGCCGTGCTCCCGTGGTCCGCCGTGGCCGACCGCGTGGGACGCCGGCGCACCATGGCGTGGGCCATCGGGGCCGCCGTCGTGCTCGGGTTCCTGGCCGCGTTCGCGCCCTCCTTCGGCGTGCTGATCACCCTCAGGTTCCTCGAGGGCGTGGCGCTCGGCGGCGTCCCCGGCACGGCGCTCGTGTACCTGCACGAGGAGGTCCGGGAGCTGCACGCCGCGGTGGCCGCAGGGACCTACATCGCGGGGACCACGCTCGGCGGGTTGAGCGGGCGCCTGGTGGCCGGGCCGCTCGGGGACCTGCTGGGGTGGCGGGCCGGGGTGCTGTCCGTGAGCGTCATGGCGGCCGCCGCGGCCATCGCGTTCCTGGTGCTCGCACCGCGACCTCGCGGATTCTCCCCCGGCGTCCCCGGCGGCCCGTCGCTGGCCTCCCGTGTGGCGCTCAACCTGCGCTCCCCCCGGCTGCTGGCCGTCTACGCCCAGGGGTTCCTGCTCATGGGCGGCTTCGTGGCGGTCTACAACTACCTGGGGTTCCACCTCGAGAGCCCGCCGTTCCTGCTGCCCGCGGCCCTGGTGAGCCTGTTGTTCCTCGCCTACCTCGCCGGCACGGTGCCCTCGCGGGTGGCCGGCGGCCTGACGGTGCGGTTCGGGCGCCTGCCGGTGCTCCTCGCTGCGGCCCCCGTGTCCCTGGCCGGCCTCGCGCTGACCCTCGCGGGCTCGTTGCCCCTCGTGGTGCTCGGACTGGTCGTCTTCACCGGCGGGTTCTTCGCCTCCCACTCCGTGGCGTCCGGGTGGACACCGCTGCTCTCGGGCACGGGCCGCGCCCAGGCGTCCGGCCTGTACAACTTCGCCTACTACGCCGGGTCCAGCGTGCTCGGCTGGGTGGGCGGGCTGTGCTTCGGACGCTTCGACTGGCCCGGCGTCGTGATCCTCACCGGCGCCCTGGTGGTGCTCTCCGGCACGATCGCCGTCGTGGCCCTGCGGGGAGCGCCCGGGGGCACGGCACCGCACCGCCCTACATGAGCTGCGGGCAGCCTGATGCGGTGTGGACGCCGCGCAGATCCGCCGTCACGCCGGGCAGTAGCTGAAGAGCGAGCGCTCGTACTCATCCGGCGTGTCCGCCGCCGGTTCACCGCAGGCGATGAAGGAACCGCGAAGATTCTCCTCGGCGGTGGAGTGCAGCTCTCCGGAGCCCACGAGCTCACCGTCGCAGTCCAACGCGAAGGTCGCCGTGAACTGCTCCAGGCGATAGCCCAGTACATAGGTGCCGGGTGCAAGGTCGGAGAGCGCGAACGAGTCGAAGTTCTCGGGCGAGGAACCGATGTCCTCCAGCGACGTCTGGCCGGTCCGGGAGAAGTCCTCGACGAGGAAGTCCACCGCGGGGTCGTCGTGCGCCACGCCGCCGGGGTATTGCACGGAGGACACGTACGGGACGGGTGATCGGACGTGCTCCGCGATCCGTTCTCGGCGACCGTCAGCACACGGTACCCAAGGTCCGTCATCGGGGCCTCGGCCATGGGCTTCCACGTCACCTCGGTATCCGTGACCGCACATTCCTGGGACTGCGCCGACGGCGATCCGGGGACGGGCGGGCCATCCCCCTCCGAACAGCCGATCAGTGCATTCGCCATGAGCCCGGACAGCACGATGCCCGCTCCGATTCGTCCACCCATGATCTCCCCTCGAGTAGGTCGTGACCGACCACCCTACGCAGGTGACCTCCCACGACGTCGACCGGGCGGGTCCTCCCCGCGGCAGGATCGTCCGCGGTCACGCCCCCCGGACCGACGGCGGACGCGGCGCCCCTGCTGCGAGCCAGGCGCCGAGATGAGCCGGGCGGGAGAAGGCCAGCACCGGGGGCATGGACGGATCGGCGACGATCCGCTCGATCGCGCGGCGTTTCCCGGAGAAGCTCCTGAAATGCCATGCGATGATCGAGTCCCTCGCCAGCGCACGCCGCAGCGTCTCCCTGTTCCCGTTGCACACCAGCTCCCCCGAGACGACCCGGTGCAGTGTCCGGCGCAGGAGCCGCCCGAGGGAGAGCCACCTCGGGTAGTCGAGGAACACGATCAGTTCCGCGCGGTCCAGCACCAGGTCGCGCCACGAGGAGTAGGCGCTGTCGAGGACCCAGCGGTCCTGCGCCACGAGGCCTGCCGCGATCCGGCGCTGGTCCTCGGCGGCGCGGCTCTCCCATCCGGGAAGCCACCCGAGATCCTCGTCGGCGAAGAACGCCGGCATCCCGGACACCGCGGCGTACGCCCGGGCAGCCGAGGTCTTCCCGCTGCCGGTCACTCCGTGGAAGAGGACCCGCCGCGCACAGTCCACCGTCATACCGGAAGCGTATCCCCGGCCCACGCACTAGAGTGCAGCACTATGCCGATCACCCTGACGCGCCTGGATCCCACCGGCGAGGATCACGACGCGCTCGTGGACTTCCTGACACGCAACGAGTTCCCGTTCCACGTGAATCACCGCTGGACGAGGGAGGCCGTGGAGACCTCGACAGCAGGCGGCGCCTTCCGGGACGAGGACAACGACTCCTTCTGGCTCGATCACGAGGAGCACGGCCGGATCGGCTTCCTCCGGCTGGAGGACCTCGGCGAGGACAGTCCGCTGTTCGACCTCCGCCTCGACGCACCCTTCCGCAACCGCGGGCTCGGGGCGGACGTGCTGAGGGCCGTGAGCATGCACGTCTTCACCACCCTGCCGCGCGTCACCCGGTTCGAGGGGCAGACCCGCGAGGACAATGTGGCCATGCGGAAGATCTTCCTGCGCTGCGGCTGGGTCAAGGAGGCGCACTACCGGGAGAGTTGGCCCGTGGACGGCGGCCGGCCCCTGGCCTCGGTGGCCTACGCCGTGCTGCGGCGGGACTGGGAGACCGGCCGGACGACACCGCTCGTCTGGGACGACCTCCCCGGGTGAGGACCCCCGGCACCCGGGGGCATGTGCCATCGCGGCGGTAGGATGACCGGGACAATCACCGGAAGCTCCCCGAGGTGGCGCATGATCGAGATCCTGAATTCGTCCGAACTGTCCCGGGCCCGGGAGACCGGCGCCCTGGTGGCGCACATCCTCCAGACCCTGAAGCAGCGCACCAGGGTGGGTACCAACCTGCTGGAACTCGACCGCTGGGCGGCCGCCATGATCGTCGAGGGCGGCGCGGAGTCCTGCTACGTGGACTACGCACCGTCCTTCGGGCGGGGGCCGTTCGGGCACTACATCTGCACCGCGGTGAACGACGCCGTGCTCCACGGACTCCCGCACGACTACGTGCTGGCCGACGGCGACCTCCTGACGCTCGACCTCGCCGTCGTGAAGCAGGGCATCGCCGCCGACTCCGCCATCAGCTTCATCGTGGGTGAGTCCCGTCCGGAGGAGAGCGTGGCACTGATCAGGACCACGGAGCGGGCGCTGCAGGCGGGGATCGCCGCGGTGGCGCCGGGAGCGCGCATCGGCGACATCGCCCACGCCATCGGCTCGGTCCTGACGGACGCGGGCTACCCGGTCAACACCGACTTCGGTGGACACGGCATCGGGTCCACCATGCACCAGGACCCCCACGTCCCGAACACCGGCCGGCCGGGCCGGGGGTACGTCCTGCGTCCCGGGCTCCTGCTGGCCCTGGAGCCGTGGATCATGGTGGACACCGCCGCGCTCGTCACCGACGCCGACGGCTGGACCCTGCGGAGCGCCACGGGCTGCCGCACTGCGCACAGCGAGCACACGGTGGCCGTCACCGAGGACGGCGCGGAGATCCTGACCCTGCCCCGGTAGTGCGCAGACCACCGCCGCGGACCCGTCCCCCTACCCTGGGCGGGGGCGATCGCATCTGCCCGGGACCCCGCACCGGCATACTCGCCGCATCAGGTGCCCGCCCGGTAGATTCGGAGGCGTCGGAGCAATCGGACCGCTCGAGGCGGATCCTGAGGAGGAAGCGGTCACGATGGGGCTTCTCGGACGGAGGACCGCCGGTCGGCGTGGCGGCAAGGACCCCATCGCCGTGTTCTGGCAGTGGTGGGCCGAGGAGGGTGAGGCCCTGCTGACCTCGGCGACCCGCGCCGGCGACTTCGACGCCTACGTCACGGTGATGTCGCAGCGGGTACGGGGCATCGCCCGCGGTCTCGAGTGGGAGACCCGCACGGGAACGGCGTCCGAGCACACGCTCTGCGTCTCGAGCGGCGGGGATGCCTCGCTGCGCCCGGTCGCGGAGCGCTGGTACCGCGCCTCCCCTCCTGCCAGCCCCCGGTGGGACTTCGTGCCCGCCCGGAACGCGCAGCCGGCCATGCTGAACTCGACCATCTCCTACCGCGGGAAGACCTTCGACCTCAGCCGCACCCGCGTCCATGCCGCGGTGACGCGCGCCGGTGACAGCCTGATCGTCTCGGTGTACAACCCGGGCTTCACCGGGCAGTGGGACGACGAGTACGGTCTGTGCGCGCTCCTGCTCGAATGGCTCCTCGGCGAGGACGACGTGGAGCGCTGGGTCGAGCGGATCGACTGCATCGTGCACGACGTGGTGGACAGTCTGCCCGCCGCCGACCTCCCGGCCCGCGTGGCCGAACTCGCCGAGGGATTCCCGGCCCCGCACCTGATCCGCATGACCGGCACACTGGGCTCCGGGGCCCCGATCCTGGTGCGGGCGCTGCGGCCGCTGCGCTGGATCGACCACCCCCACTTCGACCTCCACAGCGCCGTCCGCATCCCCTTCGGGGCAGACGACGACGGACTGCCCCTCCCCGGACCGCTCGAGGAGATGCGGGCCCTGGAGGACGGACTGGCGCGCTCGCTCGGGATCCGCGGCATGCTCGTGGTCGCCGAGACCTCCAGGGGCGTGCGGACCCTCCACTTCTACACGGACTCCGAGGACCAGAACGGGCGCGACGTGCTGGACACCGCGGTGCGCGGGCAACGCACCATCAGCGTGAAGCACTCCCTCGACCCGGGGTGGAAAAAGGTCCGGGACTTCGCCTGAGCCCGGTCGCGGCTCCGGGTGGGGTCAGAACGACGACGACGGCAGGTCGCGCTCCCCCTCGCGGATCGCGGTCACGATGCGCGCGGCCACGTCCACCGGGTCCTTGCCGCGGGGCAGCCGAGGGGCTTCCCCGGCGATGGGCCTGCCGGCCAGCCCGGTCTCGGTGTGCGGGGGGCGGGCGTCCAGCACCCGCACGCCCTGCTTCCGCAGTTCCAGCGTCAGCACCTTGCCGTAGGCGCTGAGGCCGGCCTTCACCGCGGAGTAGGCGGCCATCCCGGCGGTGGGGCTCTCGGCCACCACGGCGCTGATCTGCGCCACGAAGGAGTCCCGGGGAAGCCGGGGAGCCACGTCGCGCATCAGGCGCATGTACCCCAGGAGGTTGACGAGCACCAGTTCGTCGAGGACGTCGTCGTCGATCTCGACCGCCGGGCCGAAGGCCACCACGCCGGAGGCGAACACCACGCCGTTCAGTTCCCGGCCGTAGACGGCGGCCGCGATGTCCGCGGGGCCCGCGGGCTTCCCCCGGAGGGCGGCCGCCCGGCCCGCCCCGCCGTCGCCGAGTTCCTCCGCGAGCCGCCCGAGCTTTTCCGCCGACCGACCGGACAGGGTGAGCTGCGCACCTGCAGCGACCAGCTGACGCGAGATCTCGGCCCCCAGCACTCCGGTGGCTCCGACGACGAGGACGTGGGCACCGCTCAGCTCAGTCATGGGCCGAGTGTAACGCGCCGGCACTCAGGCGGGCCTCAGTACTGCGGCGGGCGCCCCGGACCTCTCCTGCGCTTGAGCTCCTCGAGCTCCTGCTGCGCCGCGGCATCCGCCTCGAGCTCCTCGAAGGCCTGCTGGAGGCGGGGTGAGGACGGGTCCGTCCAGGACAGTTCCTCACGCGCCTGCGCCTGCGCCTCGTAGCGCCGCACCTCCAGCTCGGCGTTGCGGCGCGCAGCCTCGATGGCCGCCGCCTCCCGCGAGGAGGACGCGAGGGCGTCGTGCACGCCGATCGCGGCCTGCGCCGCGGCCCGCCGCGCCAGCATGGCGTCGTACTCCATGGCGTTCTCCTCGACGCGGCGCTCCAGGCGCTGCACGTCCTCGTGGAGGCGGCGTGCCTGCTGCTCCGCCTCGTGGAGTTGCTGCGTGAGTGTCTCCAGGCGCCGCCGGGCCACCATGGACTCGCGGATGGCGGACCGCGCGGCGTCGTCGTCACCACGCTGCACGGCGGCGGACGCAGCCGCCTCGACACTGTTCAGGTAGGCGGCGGCGTCGTTCGCGGCCGGGCCCACCCGGTGGGGGTGGGCGGCGACGTCGGCCGCACCGCGACGTGCCCGGTCCAGCAGCTCACGCTGGGCGAGCTGGGCGCTCTGCTCCTGCACCCGAGGATCCTGCTTGGCCTCCGCCGCGGCACTGCGATTGGCCCTGACGATGCGCGTGATACGACGTTTGAACGACACGTGGACCCCCGTCCGGTATGGATGTCTGACGCTACCCGATGGAACCGCTCATCAGCCCTGCCGTCCCCCGTACGTGTCCCGCCAGGTACCCATGGCGGAGATCTCGTGACGGAGCCGGCTCGTGGCCTGCTCGAGCTGCCGGGTGTCCACCGAGCGCGCGGTCTGCAGCAGGGACCGGCGGAGCTCGGCGGAGAGTTCGTCGAGGGCCTTCGCCTGCGCGGAGAGATTGGTGGTCAGCTCCTGCTTCAGCTCCCGGTTCGGCTCCCGGTCCGCCACCTTGAGGAGATTCTCCAGCGACGCCGCAGCACGGTCTATCTCGGCGGCCGCCCTGGGCAGTTCGCCCACGGGGCGTCCCTGCTCGGCGGCCTCGGTCAGCGCCAGGTGGGTGGCACGGGAGGAACGTCTCAGCTCGCCGATCAGCCGTGCGGGCTCCCGGGTGAGCTTGTCCGGTGCGTAGGCCCGGGCCGCCAGCACACCGCGGTCCCGGGTGCGCTCGATGATGCGTGAGCGCCGGACCTTCCGGACCACCAACCAGCCCGTGACGCCGGCCCCCGCGCCGAGGGCCGCGACGATGCCCGCCCCGACCGCCAGCGCCTCCAGGATGAGCTCAGTCATGGCGAGGCTCCCGGCTGTGTCCCATGTCCTCAGTCTGCCCCTGTCGGGGAACGATTCCAACCGGCCCGGCACCGCCGACGAGCAGCGGGGCGGCCGGGGCGCCCCCCGGGCGCCCCGGTCCGGGGGGGCGCGGGGAGGAGCGAGCGGGCATTGTGGGCACGCTCGGGCGTCCAGACCACGAGGGCCTGGCTCCGCGGTCTGGGCCTCTGCCCGCGGGCGAGCGTCACGACGTCCCCGGCGGGCCCCGCCGCGAAGACCCGCCCCGGGCCGGAGTACCTCCTCCGCGAGGCGGG
>NZ_LGIU01000035.1 GCF_001187915.1 Arthrobacter sp. RIT-PI-e
GGGTGATGGGGGACAGGGCCCGGACCGTGGGCACGGACGGCGGCGGGGCGAGCGTGTCCGGTCGTGCCGCCGGTGATCGGCCGCAACGCGGCCCGGGCCGGCTCGTCGCGCTGCTGGGAGCCGTCGTGGGCGGGCTGGTGGCGGGGGTCTTCGGCACGCTCCTGCACGGCCACCTCGTGTACGCCGGCGGAACGGGGATCCCCGTGGGGGCCCTCGGTGCCCTGGTGCTTGCGTTCAGCGTCTTCCTGCTGTGCGGACTGTGGGCGAGGAACATCCTGACGACGGCGGTGGCGGGGGCCGCGGCCTACGTGGTGGTGGCCGTGCTGTCCACGTCGCGGCAGACGCTGGTGGTCACCGGGTCGAACGCCGCAGCCCCCGCGGTCTCGCTCGCCGGTAATCTCTGGCTGTTCGGGGTCGTGGTGACGACCCTCGCCGCAGTGGTGGTCACGAGCGTGGTGCTGCGGAGGTCGGGGCGCCGGTAGGGGCCGAACAGGTCAGGCGGCGTCCGGCACGTCAGTCGGCGGTGCGGTCGAGGTGGTGCGCCAGCAGGATCGAGGTCGCGGTGCCGTCGGCGTCCGGGCCGCGCCGCGCGTAGTCCTCCAGGACCTCCCGGAGCCGGTGCATCATCTCGGTGCGGTGCTCGTCGTTCAGCTTCACGCCGAGGCGCCAGACGTCGATCTCCTCGGGCTGCAGGCCCTCGATCTCCTGCAGGAAGGTCTCCACCAGCACGGGGGCGGCGTTGGGGATGCGGCTGGTCCAGGACAGGCCGGTGGCGCGGTACGGGATCTCCTTCGCGCCGCGGTTGCCGGTCCGCGGCTGGTCGGCGACCAGGAAGCCCGTCGCCAGGAGCGTGCGTACGTGGTGGAGCGCGGTGGCCGGGTTGAGCTCGAGGACCTCGGCGATCTCCTTGTTGGTCCTCGGCTGGTGCAGGCAGAGCCGGAGGATGCGGAGCCGGACCGGGGAGCTGAGCGCCCGTCCCCGGGCCTGGAGGTCCTCGTTCGTGTCCATCCGCCCAGTGTACGGGAGGACGAGCTTCTGATTGATGGGTCCCAATCGCTGATTGACCGGTGGTGCACGGCGGATGGTCGATGGTTCCCCACGAACCATTGCTTGCTGGGATGAAAGGTGGTTCGGTGAAGCTCCGGATGCTGTGCAGGACCGGAGGGGAGACATCATGGGTGAACAACGGGCGGCGGACGAGGAACGGGAGGTCGGTGGAGCGAAGCCCTGGGAGGTGGTCCTGACCTGGGGTGTGATCCTCGGGCTCGTGGGGATCCTGCTCGCGGTCCTCGGTCCGCAGCTGATCAATGGCGGCATGGGCGGCACTACCGCCCTTCCGATCTGGACCCTCGGGCTGTACTCGGTCGTCGCCTCGGCGATGATCCCGTTCTCCGCCGCATTCATCGGCGCTGCCATCGTCATGCGGTTCCTCCACCCTCTCGCTCCGATGCGGCGGACGGGCGCTGTGACCGGGGAGTCGCTGTCACATGGGGACGACGGGTCGCCCTCGGACTGAGGTTCCTGCCGTCCGTCACTCCTGTCGTGAGGCGTCGGTGCCGTGACGTCGCGGTCCGCGCCTGGGGGGCGGTGGCGGCACCTGCCGGGCAGCCGTGATCTCGGCGAGCAGGACGACGTCGTCGCCCTTCCGCGTGCGCACGGTGCAGGTGGTGTCACCGAACTCCACCAGCTCCCCCAGCGAGTCGGTGAACCCGTGCTCCAGCCGGCGCCGGATCACCACCCTGGTGTCCAGGGGCAGGGAGGCGAGGAGGGCGAGGGGGCTCTGCACCCATCAAGGGTAGGCCCGGACGGCGTCGGGGGGAGCCGCGCGGATGCCGATCGGTCAGGTGCCGGTGGCCCGGGCCCTTGCGTTAAGCTGGAACCCGTACCCAAGGTGCGTCAGCCACCCCAGTCACCAGGAAAGGCGTGGGAAGTGACCTACGTAATCGCGCAGCCGTGCGTGGATGTCAAGGACAAGGCCTGTATCGAGGAATGCCCCGTCGACTGCATCTACGAGGGTGAGCGGTCGCTCTACATCCACCCCGACGAGTGCGTGGACTGCGGCGCGTGCGAGCCGGTCTGCCCGGTCGAGGCCATCTACTACGAGGACGACACCCCGGAGCAGTGGGCCGAGTACTACAAGGCCAACGTGGAGTTCTTCGACGACCTCGGATCACCGGGCGGCGCGGCGAAGGTGGGCAACACCGGGTTCGACCACCCGATCATCGCGGCGCTGCCGCCCCAGAACCAGCCGGCCTAGGTGGGGGACGCGGAGCCGAGGTCCTTCGGCCTGCAGCTGCCCGACTACCCGTGGGACGCCATGGTGCCCTACCGGGACATTGCGTCCCGTCATCCCGACGGGATCGTGGACCTGTCCATCGGCACCCCCGTGGATCCGACACCGCGTGTGGTCCAGGATGCCCTGGCCGCCGCGACCGATGCCCCCGGTTACCCCACCACGCACGGGACGCTCGCGCTGCGTGAGGCCATCAGCGGGTGGTTCGCCCGGCGCAGGGGAGTGCCCGGGATCGATCCGCAGCACATCCTCCCCACCGTGGGATCCAAGGAGCTCGTGGCCTGGCTGCCGCTGCTGCTGGGTCTCGGCGAGGGCGACGTGGTGGTGCGCCCCCGGGTCGCGTACCCCACGTACGACGTCGGCGCCCACCTGGCCAGGGCCACGCCCGTGGCCGCCGACTCGCTGGACGAGCTGCCCGAGGACGTCCGTGCCCGCGTCCGGCTGGTCTGGGTCAACTCACCCGGTAATCCCACGGGGGAGGTGCTCGACGTCGCGGGTCTCCGCTCGATCGTGGACGCAGCACGCTCGCTCGGTGCCGTGGTGGCCTCCGACGAGTGCTACGGCGAACTGGGCTGGGGTCCGTGGGACCCCGCCGAGGGCGGCGAGCCCGTGCCGAGCGTCCTCGACCCCCGGGTGAGCGGGGACTCCCACGAGCTCCTGCTGGCCGTGTACTCCCTGAGCAAGCAGTCCAACCTCGCCGGGTACCGGGCCGCCTTCACGGCCGGCGACCCGGCGCTCATCGCCACGCTCGTCAACTCCCGGAAGCACGCCGGCATGATCGTCCCGTACCCGGTGCAGGAGGCCATGCGCGCGGCGCTCGGCGACGACACCCACGTGGCCGGGCAGAAGGACCGCTACCGTCGACGTCGGGCCGCGCTGGTCCCGGCGTTGGAGACCGCAGGATTCACCGTGTCGGGTTCGGCGGCGGGCCTGTACCTGTGGGTGTCCGACGGCAGGCCCACCTGGGACGCCATCGCCGCACTCGCCGAGCTCGGCATCCTGGCCGGACCGGGAACCTTCTACGGTGAGGCCGGGAACGGCTTCGTCCGCGTGGCGCTGACCGGGAGCGACGAACGGATCGACGCCGCGGTGCGGAGACTCACGGGCTCCGGGCGCTGACGCGCGCCGACATTGCTGTTCCACAACGAAGGCCGTCCGGATTAGTGATCATGGGCGCCTGGAGGTAGCGTGTGGCCTGAATGTGCCGGCGCCTGCACGGACCACCGTCCGCGGGCGCGGCGATGATTGCGGCGAGAACCTCGCTCCAGCTCCTGAAGGGGAATCCATGACCGAGCAGAATGCTGCTTCCCTGCACTACGACGGCGGGGAGCTCAGCCTGCCCCTGGTGCCCGCAGCCGAGGGCAACCACGGCTACGACGTGTCGAAACTGCTGAAGCAGACCGGCCAGGTCACCTACGACCCCGGGTTCATGAACACCGCGGCCACCACCTCCGCCATCACCTACATCGACGGCGACGCCGGGATCCTGCGCTACCGCGGGTACCCCATCGAGGAGCTCGCGAAGCACTCCAGCTTCCTGGAGGTCTCCTACCTGCTCATCTACGGGAACCTGCCCACCCCGGAGGAGCTGAGCTCCTTCGACGGACGCATCCGCCGCCACACCCTGCTGCACGAGGAGCTCAAGGGCTTCTTCGGCGGCTTCCCCCGCGACGCGCACCCCATGCCCGTGCTCTCCTCCGCGGTGTCGGCGCTCTCCACGTTCTACCAGGACTCCCTGGACCCCTCCGACGACGAGCAGGTGGAGGTCTCCACCTTCCGGCTCATGGCGAAGCTCCCCGTGATCGCGGCCTACGCGCACAAGAAGTCCATCGGCCAGCCGATGCTCTACCCGGACAACTCCATGAATCTCGTGGAGAACTTCCTGCGACTGTCCTTCGGTCTGCCGGCCGAGCCCTACGACGTCGATCCCATGATGGTGAAGGCTCTCGATCTGCTGCTCATCCTGCACGCGGACCACGAGCAGAACTGCTCCACCTCCACGGTGCGCCTCGTGGGCAGCTCCAACGCGAACATGTTCGCGTCCATCTCCTCCGGCATCAACGCCCTCTCCGGCCCGCTGCACGGCGGGGCCAACGAGGCCGTGCTCAACATGCTCCGGGACATCAAGAGCAAGGGCACGAAGCCCGAGGACTTCATGGAGAAGGTGAAGAACAAGGAGGACGGGGTGAAGCTCATGGGCTTCGGTCACCGCGTCTACAAGAACTACGACCCCCGGGCGAAGATCGTCAAGGCCACCGCGCACGACATCCTCAGCAAGCTCGGCGGCAACGACGAGCTCCTCGACATCGCCATGCGCCTGGAGGAGAAGGCCCTCGCGGACGACTACTTCATCGAGCGGAAGCTCTACCCGAACGTGGACTTCTACACGGGCCTGATCTACAAGGCCATGGGCTTCCCCGAGAAGATGTTCACGGTGCTCTTCGCCATCGGCCGCCTGCCCGGCTGGATCGCCCAGTGGCGCGAGATGATACAGGACCCGCAGACCAAGATCGGGCGACCGCGCCAGCTGTACATCGGCGAGGGCGAGCGTCACTACCCGACGCACTGACCCGAGAGGGACCGGCTCCGGCCGACCTCGCTGCGGGTACGACGACGGCGACCACCCACCTCCCGGTGGACGGTCGCCGTCGTCGTTCCTGCTGTGGTCCTGCCGTCGTTCTTCCGCCGCGGGAGCCGTCCTCGACCGGATCGCGCTCGAGCGGATCGCGCCGGCCCGGGTCGGGCGCTACCCGGCCGAGGCGTACCCCTCGGGGTTGTTCTTCTGCCACCGCCAGTGGTCCTCGCACATGTCGGCGAGGCTGCGGGTCGCGGACCAGCCGAGATCGGCGAGGGCCGAGGACGGGTCCGCGTAGCTGACCGCGGCGTCGCCCGGCCGGCGGGGGGCGAACTCGTAGGGCACGTCCCGTCCCACGGCCGCGGAGAACGCGGCGAGCACCTCCAGCACGGAGGAGCCGTTCCCGGTGCCGAGGTTCCAGGTGTGCACGCCGGGGTGCCTCGTGAGGTAGTCGAGAGCCGCGAGGTGACCGGCTGCGAGGTCCACCACGTGGATGTAGTCCCGTACGCCGGTGCCGTCCGGGGTGGGGTAGTCGTCACCGAACACCAGCACCTTCTCCCGCCGTCCCACGGCCACCTGGGCCACGAAGGGGAGCAGGTTGTTCGGCACACCCGTGGGGTCCTCGCCGATGGTGCCGGAGGAGTGGGCGCCCACCGGGTTGAAGTAGCGCAGCAGGGCGATGTTCCAGCGGGGGTCCGCGGCACCGAGATCGGAGAGGATGTCCTCGATCTGCTCCTTGGTGCGGCCGTACGGGTTGACGGCGTCGAGCGGGAGCTTCTCGGTGAGCGGCACCTCCTCGGACGCGCCGTACACGGTGGCGGAGGAGCTGAACACGAGGGTGCGGACGCCGGCGTCGTCCATGACGCGCAGCAGGTTCAGGGTGCCGCCCACGTTGTTGGTGTAGTAGTACAGGGGCTTCGCCACGGACTCGCCCACGGCCTTCAGGCCCGCGAAGTGGATCACCGCGTCCACCTGCTCTTCCGCGAACACGGCGCGCAGGCCCTCCTCGTCGAGCAGATCCACCCGGCGGAAGGCGGGGGTGCGGCCCGCGAGCTCCGCCACGCGGTGCAGCGAGGTCTCGGTGGAGTTCAGCAGGTTGTCCACCACCACCACGTCGTGGCCGTTCTCGAGCAGGGTCAGGACGGTGTGGGAACCGATGTAGCCGCTGCCACCGGTGACGAGGATCTTCATGCCCTCCATCCTAGGACGCGGCGCCCGGTGGCCTGCCACCCGCGGTTCCCGTTTCGCCGAGGTGCTCGTCACCCGGGCCGGGGCTCAGGGGACGGCTCCCGCGACCGTGATCCTCAGCCCGTCCGTGGTGGCAGGACCCCACCCCTCGGTTCCCCGCACCCAGGCGAGGTCGGCGTACTCCACGGAGGTGATGGAGAGCTCCGCGGCATGGGCCACCGCCCACTGGGCCACGGCCCACCCGGTGGTCCCGGTGCTGTCGAGGACCAGGCTCGTACCGTCCACCGTGCCCCCGAGCGGTCCGAACACCTCGTCCGCCGCGCTGCGTACGACCAGGGGATCCCCGGCCCCCGTGGCCTCACGCAACGTGCAGGTGAGCGCCGCGGGGGACTGCCCGGTGAGTGCGGAGGCGAAGGCCCGGCCCTCGGGCTCGCGCTGCGCGTAGGCCTCGGGGAAGGCGGAGCGCTGCACGGTCTGCGCGGCCTCGGTGAGGGGCAGGAGCTCGTACCCGGGCACCTCCACGAGGGCGTCGTAGAAGGCGCCCGCGGCGTAGGTGGGTGTCATGACCTGCTCCTGGGTGCCCCAGCCCTGGGACGGGCGCTGCTGGAACAGGCCGCGCGAGTCCGGTCCGGCGTCGTCCCCGTGGTCCAGGTTCCGCAGGCTGGACTCCTGGACGGCGGTGGCGATCGCGATCGAGGCGGCCCGCGGCGGCAGTCCCCGGTCCACGGCGACCGCGGCGATGAGGGCGGCGTTGGCGGCCTGGTCCGGGGCGAGCTCGAAGCTCCCCGCGGCAACGGTGGCGGTGCAGCGCTCGCGCACCAGGACCTCGCGTTCGTCCGGCTCGGAGAGTGCCGCGTACGCACCGCCGAGCACCACGGCGGTTCCCAGCAGCAGCACGGCCGCAGTTCCCACGCGTCGCCGACGACGGCGTACGGCGGGGGAGGGCGGGCGGGCGGGCACGGGTCAGTTGGCGTGGAGCGCCGGGTTGAGCGCGACCCCTTCCCCGGTACGCGGCCGTGCCTCCACCGTGCCGGTGGTGGAGTTGCGGCGGAACAGGATGCCGGGTTCACCGGAGAGCTCCTGGGCCTTCACGAGCGAGCCGTCCTGCAACGTGATCTTGGTGCCCGCCGTGAGGTACAGGCCGGCCTCGATCACGCAGTCGTCCCCGAGCGAGATCCCCACGCCTGATTCCGCACCCAGGAGGCAGCGCTCGCCGATCGTGATGCGCTCCTTGCCCCCGCCCGAGAGCGTCCCCATGATCGAGGCCCCGCCGCCCACGTCGGAGCCGTTCCCCACCACCACGCCCGCGGAGATCCGCCCCTCCACCATGGAGGTGCCGAGGGTGCCGGCATTGAAGTTCACGAAACCCTCGTGCATCACCGTGGTTCCCTCGGCGAGGTGCGCGCCGAGCCGCACGCGGTCCGCGTCGGCGATCCGCACGCCCGCGGGCACCACGTAGTCCACCATGCGCGGGAACTTGTCCACGCCCCACACGGACACCGGGCCCCGGGCGCGCAGGGCGGCCCGCACGGTCTCGAAGCCGTCGACGGCGACGGGGCCGAAGTTCGTCCAGACCACGTTCGCCAGCAACCCGAAGACGCCGTCGAGGTTCACCGAGTTCGGCTGCACCAGGCGGTGGGAGAGCAGGTGCAGCCTCAGGTAGGCGTCCTCGGTACTCACCGGCGCGGCATCGAGGTCCACCGTCAGCTCCACCACGCGCTGCGTCACCTTCCGGGCGTCGTCCACGCCCGCCACCGCGAGTGCTTCCAGGGTGTCCCGGAGCTCCGCCTTCCCACCGCGCCCGCCGTCCGCGGAGCCGTCACCGGTGGAGTCGTCGCCGAGCCAGGGGGCCGGGAACCAGGTGTCCAGTACGGTGCCGTCCGCGGTCACCGTCGCGAGGCCGAGCCCGCCCCCCGTACGGTGGGCGGCGGGCACGGCGGAGGTGGGGGTGGGAGCAGTCATGGGCAGCAGTCTACCGAGCGATAGGGTTGCGGCATGAGTGGAACGACGCCCCCCGACCTCGATCTCACCTCCGACGTGGCGCAGCTGACCGCCCGGCTGCTCGACCTCGAGAGCGTCTCCGGGAACGAGGGACGGATCGCCGACGCCGTGGAGGACGCCCTGCGCCGGCTCGACCACCTCGAGGTCCTCCGGGACGGCGACTGCGTGCTGGCGCGCACGAACCTCGGGCGTGCCGAGCGCGTGATCCTCGCCGGTCACCTCGACACCGTGCCGCTGCCCACCGTGCCGGGCTCCCGCGGCACGGTCCCCTCCTCCTGGGAGGGGGAGGTCCTCTACGGCAGGGGAGCCACGGACATGAAGGGCGGCGTCGCGGTGCAGCTGGCGCTCGCGGCCACGCTGCCAAACCCGTCCCGGGACGTGACCTTCGTCTTCTACGACCACGAGGAGGTGGAGGCCTCGCTCAGCGGTCTCGGCCGGGTCGCCGCCTCGTCCCCCGACTGGCTGGTGGCCGATTTCGCCGTGCTCCTGGAACCCACCGACGGCACCGTGGAGGGCGGCTGCAACGGCACCGCCCGCTTCGAGGTCCGGGTGGCCGGCCGGGCGGCGCACTCGGCGCGGGCCTGGATGGGACAGAACGCCATCCACGACGCCGCCGAGGTGCTGGTCCGGCTGCGGGACCACACACCTGCCACCGTGCACGTGGACGGCCTGGACTACCGGGAGAGCCTCAATGCGGTACGGATCTCCGGTGGCACGGCGGGCAACGTGATCCCGGACGGCACCGTGATCGAGGTGAACTACCGTTTCGCGCCGGACAAGTCACCCGCGCAGGCGGAGGAGTACGTCCGGGCGCTCCTGGACGGATTCGTCGTGGAACGCACCGACGCCGCCGCCGGCGCACGCCCGGGCCTGCAGCATCCCGCAGCAGGCGCCTTCGTGGCGGCGGTCGGTGCCGCGCCCAAGCCGAAGTACGGCTGGACGGACGTAGCCCGGTTCAGCGCCCTCGGGGTGCCGGCGGTCAACTTCGGCCCCGGGGACCCGCTCCTCGCGCACACCGACGACGAGCACGTCGAGGCCGATGCCGTCCGTGCTTGCCTGCGAGCACTGACCACCTGGTTGTCCTGAGCGAGCTGTCCTGAAGTGGCCGCCCCTGGGACGATGAGCCGGGCCGCGCGGTCGTCGATGTGAGCGACCGCCGCCCTCGCTCGCCGGGGGCGACGGTGCTCGGAGCGGGGACGGCGCAGGGAGGTTCGGGCGGAGGACGCGGTAAGGGCCCGGCGGAACCGCCGGGCCCTTGCGCTGGAGTGCCTGTCCTAGGTGGACGCCGGATCCATCGTCATGCTCCCGCGCGCCGCGGGCCGGCGTCCCCGGGTCCGGAAACTCAGGAAGCCGGACAGCCGGGTGGCCAGGGAGGAGAGCGCGAAGTTGATGGCGATGAAGATCGCCGCGGCGACGAGCAGCGACGGGATCACGTTGCCCTCGCCCACCCCGAGCCGCCGGACACCCTGCAGCAGCTCCGGGTACGTGATGATGAAGCCCAGCGCGGAGTCCTTCAGGATCACCACGAACTGGCTGACGAGCGCCGGCAGCATGGCCAGGAGGGCCTGGGGGACCTCCACGTTCCGCAGCGACTGCGTCCGGGTCAGGCCGATCGCCATCCCCGCCTCGCGCTGGCCCTTCGGCAGGCCGTGCACCCCCGAGCGCACCAGCTCGGCGATCACGGACCCGTTGTAGAGGGTCAGGGCGATCACCACGGCCAGGAACGGGGCGTCCTGCGGCTGGACGACACCCGAGCGGCCGAGTGCCAACCAGAAGAAGATCATCATCAGCAGCACGGGGACGGCGCGGAAGAACTCCACCACCGTCCCGGCCACCCAGCGGATCGGGGCCGCGTGGGAGAGCCTGCCTACGCCGAAGACCAGACCGAACAGCACGGCGCCCACGATCGACGCCCCGGCGGCCTTCAGCGTGTTGAGCAGCCCCGGCAGGATGAAGAACTCCCAGGTCCTGCCCTCGAGGAAGGGCGACCACATGCTGCCCGCCAGCTGACCGCGATCGGCGAGCGCGGAGACCACCCAGGCGAGAACACCGAGGGCGACGAGGACGCCGACGATGTTCCCGATCAGGATGGTGCGCCGGGCCCGGGGTCCGGGTGCGTCGAAGAGGACCTGCTGCGCGCTCATCGGGCCACCGCCAGTTTCCGTGAGGCCCACGTGGTCAGGAGCCCGATGGGGATCACCAGGATCACGAACCCGAGGGCGAAGGTGAAGAAGATGGGGATCACGAGGTCCGAGCGGAACTCGATCATGGTCTTCATGAGGCTCGAGGACTCCGTGGCCACCGAACCCGCGGCCGCGACCGTGGAGTTCTTGATGAGCGCGATCAGCACGTTCCCGAGCGGGGCGACGGCCCCGCGGAAGGCCTGGGGGAGGATCACCAGGCGTGCGGCCGGCAGGAAGCTCAGACCGATCGCGCGGGCGGCCTCGGCCTGACCGAGGGGCACGGTGTTCACCCCGCTGCGGATCGCCTCGCACACGAAGGCCGCGTGGTAGAGCGCGAGCCCGAGGATGGCGATCCGGAACAGGCTCGATCCGAGGTTCTCCGCGAGGCTGATCTGCATCACGGAGAACAGGCCGAGGAAACCGAACGCCAGGATCACGGTCAGGGGCGTGTTGCGGAAGATGTTGACGTAGGCGGCACCGAACCACTGCAGGCTCTGGATCGGCGAGATCCGGAACAGTGCCAGGACGGTACCGAGAACCAGGGCCCAGATGGCCGCCCAGAAGGACAGCTGGATGTTGACCCAGAACGCCGCGGGTACGTCGTAGGTCTCGAAGAGCGTCAGGTAGTTCTCCACGGTTCACCCCTTTCCGGGTGGGAACACGTCACTGGTGGGGTGGTCCCTCGGACCCACCCCACCAGTGACGAGGGTGCTAGGACGCGCAGGGCGCGGGGGTCGGCGGGTTGAGGTCCGCATTCGGGGTGTAGTCCGCACCCTCGGTGTTGCGGGCGATCGCCTCTTCCCAGGCGCCGTCGTCGATCATCTTGGTGATGGCCGCGTTGATGTCCTCGCAGCGGTCACTGCCCTTGGGCAGACCCACACCGTAGTTCTCCTCGGAGAAGGTGTTGCCCACCACCTTGTACTTACCGGCGTTGACGGGCTGGGCGGCGAGGCCCGCGAGGATGATGTCGTCGGTGGTGACGGCATCGATCTGTCCGCCGCCCATGGCGGTGACGCACTCGGCGTAGCCGGGCTGCTCCACGAGCTCGACACCGGGGTACTGGTCCTTGATCTTCTGTGCGGAGGTGGATCCGGTGACCGAGCAGAGATTGCGGCCGTCGAGGTCCTCGGGGCCGGTGATGTCGCTGTCCGCGGAGACCAGGAGATCCTGACCGGCCACGAAGTACGGGCCGGCGAAGTCCACGGTCTCCTTGCGGGTGTCCGTGATGGAGTAGGTCGCGAAGATCATGTCCACCTGGTTGTTGGACAGGAGGTTCTCGCGGTTGGCGGAGGGCGCCTCGACGAACTCGATCTGGTTCTCCGCATAGCCGAGCTCGTTCGCGACGTATTTCGCCACGTCCACGTCGAAGCCGGAGTAGGAACCGCCCTCGTCGTAGCCGAGCCCGGGCTGGTCGAACTTGATGCCGACGCGGATCATCTCTCCGCCGCCCTCGCCGCCCTCGGCCGAGGAATCGTCACTTCCACCGCAGGCGGACAGGGTCAGGGCTGCGACGGCAGCCATGGCTGCTGCGGCATAACGGGTCTTGTGCATTGCTTCTCCTTGCGTCGGGCCTCGCGGAGGCCTCATGGGGTACGGGGCGAGCTGGTTCAGTGGGCGAGGATCTTGCCGAGGAAGTCCTTGGCCCGTTCGCTCCGCGGGTTGGTGAAGAACTCCTCGGGCCGGGCCTCCTCCATGATCTGGCCGTCGGCCATGAAGACCACGCGGTCGGCCGCCTTCCGGGCAAAGCCCATCTCGTGGGTCACCACGATCATGGTCATGCCTTCCTTCGCGAGAGCCACCATGGAGTCGAGGACCTCGTTGATCATCTCGGGGTCCAGTGCCGAGGTCGGTTCGTCGAACAGCATGACCTTGGGCTTCATGGCGAGTGCCCTGGCGATGGCGACGCGCTGCTGCTGTCCGCCGGAGAGCTGCGCGGGGAGCTTCTGCGCCTGGTTGTCCACGCCCACACGCTTCAGCAGGGACATCGCGAGCTCCTTGGCCTCACCGCTCTTCATGCCCTTCACCTTGATCGGACCGAGGGTCACGTTCTCCAGGATGGACTTGTGGGCGAAGAGGTTGAAGGACTGGAACACCATGCCCACGTCCGCCCGGAGCTTCGCGAGCGCCTTCCCCTCCGCGGGGAGCACCTCGCCGTCGATGGTGATCTCGCCGTCGTCGATGGTCTCCAGCCGGTTGATGGCGCGGCACAGCGTCGACTTCCCGGAGCCGGACGGGCCGATCACCACCACGACCTCACCACGTGTCACCTCGAGGTTGATGTCCCGCAGCACGTGCAGCTCACCGAAGTGCTTGTTCACGTTCCTGAGGGAGACGAGGGGAGTGGCCGAGGACGCGGGAGTGGTCGGTTGGGCTTCACTTGTCATGGGAGAAATCTAGCGAACTATTGTTTCCAGCAATACACAAGGACCGGCGGGAGCCGAGCGGGATCGAAGTGCAACCAAAGCGGCGTCCGGGCACCTGCGCCGGGTAGCCTTGGGAAATGCCCGAATCCCAGCACCCCTCGACCAGCACCGACGGACCCACCGGACCCGGTGGTGCCGCCTCCTCGCGGTACCCGGACCATCCCACCGCGACGGATCCCTCGACGGGGAGGACCACGCGGCGCAAGGGATCGGTGGAGCTCCGCCGGGGCCAGGCGAGCGCACCGCAGTCGGACCGCATGCTGCTGGACGAGGACGACACCGGGAACTTCACGCGCACCGACCCGTGGCGGGTCCTGCGGATCCAGAGCGAGTTCGTCGAGGGCTTCGGTACCCTCGCGGACCTGGGCCCCGCGATCAGCGTGTTCGGTTCGGCGCGGACGGCGCGGGACTCCCGCTACTACACGATGGGTGAGGAACTCGGACGCCGGCTCGTCGATTCCGGGTACGCGGTGATCACCGGTGGCGGACCGGGTGCCATGGAGGCCGCGAACAAGGGGGCGTGCGAGGCCGGAGGTACCTCGGTGGGGCTGGGTATCGAGCTGCCGTTCGAGCAGGGGATGAACGAGTGGGTGGATCTCGGCATCAACTTCCGCTACTTCTTCGCCCGCAAGACCATGTTCGTGAAGTACGCCAGCGGCTTCGTGGTGCTGCCGGGCGGCTTCGGCACCCTGGACGAACTGTTCGAGGCCATGACCCTGGTGCAGACGGGCAAGGTGACCTCCTTCCCGATCGTGCTGATCGGCGTGGACTACTGGCGGCCGCTGCTCGCCTGGATCGAGGGGACGCTGCTGGCCGAGGGCACGGTCTCCGCCCACGACCTCGACCTCCTGCAGCTGGTGGACACGGTGGAGGAGGCACTGGAGATCGTGGTCTCCTCCGCGGGACACCACCGCCCGGCGTGAGCCCTGCGCGCAGGGTCTCTGGCACCATGATGGCGTGACTGTTTTCCTGGTGATCCTCTCGATCCTGCTGCTGGGGGGTACCGCGCTCCTGGCCTCGGGCCGCTCCCTCCCGGGAGCCCCGTGGCGCAGGGATCCCGGTCCCGGGAACGACCGCGGCGGCGACGGGAACGACGGCGGCGGGACCGTGGGGCGGGCCGCACCCCGGACGGACGGGTTCGGTCTGGTGGAACCGGTGGCCGGGCTCCCGCCGGTGCTGCTGCCGGAGGTCCCCGGTGCCGCCGACGTGGACGCCGTCCGGTTCGGCCTCGGACTGCGCGGGTACCGGATGGACCAGGTGGACGAGGTGCTGGACCGCCTGGCAGCCGCCCTCGAGGAGCGCGACGCGGAGCTCCGTCTCCTGCGCTCGCAGGTCGGCGCACCCCCGGACGCCGAGCGGTGAGCGGCGCGGTGCCCGGCTCCGACGGGCGGCCGCGCTGTGGCTGGGCCGTCTCGAGCGCCGACTACGAGCGCTACCACGACGAGGAGTGGGGCACGCCCGTGCACGGCGAGACCGCGCTCTTCGAGCGGCTCACTCTCGAGGCGTTCCAATCGGGACTGAGCTGGATCACGATCCTGCGGAAGCGGGAGGCGTTCCGCAGCGCCTTCCGGGGCTTCGACCCGGCCGTGGTCGCCGCCTTCGACGCGGACGACGTCGAGCGTCTTCTGGGTGACGCCGGGATCGTACGCAACCGGCGCAAGATCACGGCGACCGTGGCCAATGCGCAGGCGCTGCTCCGCCTGCCCGGGGATGCGCCGCTCACGTCCCTCCTGGAACGCCACCGCCCCGCACCCGGTCCCGCGCCGCGCACCCTCGCCGACGTCCCCGCGATCACGCCGGAGAGTACGGCGCTGGCCCGCGAACTGCGCTCCGTCGGCTTCCGCTTCGTGGGGCCCACCACCGCCTACGCCATGCTGCAGGCCACCGGGTACGTGGACGACCACCTGCGGGACTGCTGGCGGCGGGGCTGCCGGAGCCGGGACGAGGACCCTGCAGTCCTGCCCGGGCCCTCATGAGCACGGCCGTCGGGAGCGTCCCGGTGCGCGGCTCCGTGCACTGGTCCCTCCAGGTCCTGGCGGTGTTCGCAGTGAGCCGGGTGATCTCCACCCTGCTCCTGCTGCTCGCCGCGAGCCGGCAGGGCAGCAGCCCGTGGTCGGGGCCGGCACCCGACTACGCGACGTTCGTCGACTTCTGGGACAGCGGCTGGTACCACCGGATCTACTCCGAGGGGTACCCCACGGAACTCCCGCTGGACGGGGACGGGGTGGTGCTGCACAACCAGTGGGCCTTCCTGCCGCTCTACCCCGGTACGGTGCGGGTCCTCGATCTCCTGACGGGACTCGGGGGGGGCGCCCCCCCCCCCGCCGTGTCCGTGGTCGCGGCAGCGGCGGCCTCCCTCGTGCTCTACCGGCTGTTCCGCCTCGCGGCCGCACACCGCCCGGCCCTGGCGGGGGTCGCCGTCGTCGTCCTCTCCCCGGTCTCCGCCGTCCTGCAGGTCCCGTACGCCGAGTCCCTGCATCTGCTCCTGCTCACCACGGCGCTGCTCCTCGTGGCGACGGGGCGCTACTACACCGCGATGCCGGTGGCCCTGGTCATGTGCCTGGCCAGACCCGCCGGAGTGCCCTTCGCGCTCATGGTGGGGATCCTCGTGGTCCACGCGGCCTGGCGGGGCCGGCGCCCGGCGGGGGGCGCCGGCGGGCGGGAGGGCGCCGCTGTGCAGGAGGGCGCCGCCGTGCAGGAGCGGATCCGGAGGGGCCTGGTCCCCCTGTTCCTGCTCGGCGTCGTCTCCTCCGCGGGGGCGCTCGCCTGGCCCGCGATCGCGTGGCTGGTCACGGGACGCCGGGACGCCTACGTGGACACCGAGACGGCGTGGCGCGGGGAGCACCTCGTGCCCTTCGTCCCCTGGTACCAGGGCGCCGCTGCGACGGTGGGCCCGGTGGCCGGCGCCCTCGTGGTCGCGGGACTGCTCCTCGGCGTCGCCGCCCTGTTCCTGCTGCCCGGGGTGCGCTCGCTCGGCCCCGTCCTCGTCGCCTGGTGCATCGGGTACCTGCTCTACCTGGCCGCGTTCTGGGACCCGCAGTCCAGTACGTGGCGGATCCTCCTGCCCCTGGTACCACTGGCGCTCGCCGTCTCCCGCGTGCGGCACGGCCGCATCCTCTGGGTGATCCTCCCGCTGTCCGTAATGCTGCAGTTCCTCTGGGTGGACCGGCTGTGGGGCTGGACGCCCACCACCCCGACGGGCGACTACCCGCCCTGAGTGTGATCCACGCCGCAGACGAATTAGCAGGTGGTGCGCTTGTGCTGGATAATGTAGCTGATGATGTGCGCCGTCGGCCCTGCCCATGGGTCGGGATGCTGTGCACGGAACTACTGCTGCGTGACCGCCCACTGCGGTTGCGCCCTGTCGAAAGGGACCCCCTCCATGGCTGCCATGAAACCGCGTACCGGCGATGGACCGATGGAAGTCACGAAGGAAGGACGCAGCCTCATCATGCGGGTGCCGATCGACGGTGGCGGGCGCCTCGTCGTCGAACTGAACGCGGAGGAGGCGGGCAACCTCAAGGACTGCCTGCTCACCGTCACGAACTAGTCGACAGCACGGACCGGCCGACGTCACGGACCGGTCCGTGACGTCGGCCTCCTGCTACGCCTGTTGCTTGACCGCCAGCAGCAATCCCGTGCCGGTGGGTATCAGGGCCGACACCAGGGTCTCGTCCTCGCGGATCGTCCTGCCCACCTGCCGCAGCGTGTTGGTCGACTGGTCCCGGACGGCGGGCTCCGCCACGCGGCCCTGGTCGAGGGCGTCGTTGACGATCATGATGCCGCCGGTCTTCAGCAGCCGGGTGGCCTGCTGGACGTAGGTGGGCAGGCCCGCCTTGTCGGCGTCGATGAACACGAGATCGTACGCGGAGTCGGTGAGCCGCGGGAGGACGTCGGCGGCCCGGCCCGAGATGGTGCGCGTCCGGTTCGAGGGGATTCCGGCCTCCGCATACGCCTCACGGGCCGCACGCAGGTGGTCCACGTCGGAGTCGATGGTGGTCAGCACGGCGTTCCTGCCGAGACCACGCAGGAGGCAGACCCCGGACACGCCCGCCCCGGCACCCACCTCCACCGCGGTGCTCGCCTTCGACGCGGCCGCCAGCACAGTGAGCGCCGCGCCGACCGCGGGGGTCACCGGGGCCACGCCGAGTTCGTGCGAGCGGTCCCGGGCCCTGAGCAGGATGTCGTCCTCGGTGGGAAGATTCTCCGTGTAGGACCAGCTGCTGTGTTTGTCGGCGGCCATGGACATCCGTTCTCTGATGGGTGTGGAGGAGTGGACGGGCGTTCTCGACGGCCCGCCCCAACACTACTGTGCGTGCGGCCCGCACTTCCATGCCATGCGCACACCGTCCGGTCAACCCCGCCCGGCATGCCCCTGCCTGCCAGCTCGCTCTCAGCTTGGTGGGAAAGAATTTTCACTCGGGACATCCAGCACGAGTGCAGCCCCGAACCCACGATGGAGTCGCCGTATCCCGGCCGTCCGCCGGTGGGGAGCCGGGAGGACCCGGGGCGAGAAGGGGAACATGATGTCTAGTGTGAATACTGCTCAGAGTGCTGTTCCGGCGGGCCCGGAGCAGGTGCCGCTGGACGAGCACGGGAGCCCGTGGGTCCCGCCGTCCTGGGAGGAGGTGGTGACCAACTACTCACCGAAGGTCTACCGCCTGGCGTACCGGCTCACCGGGAACCGGTTCGACGCCGAGGACCTCACCCAGGAGGTCTTCGTGCGGGTGTTCCGCTCCCTCGCGAACTTCACCCCCGGGACGCTGGACGGGTGGCTCCACCGCATCACCACCAATCTGTTCCTCGACCAGGCCCGGCGGAAGACGCGCATCCGTTTCGACGGATTGACCGAGGAGGCGGAGAGCCGGCTCCCGAGCCGTCACCCCGGTCCGGAACGCAGCTTCGAGTTCAACAACCTGGACATCGACGTCCAGTCCGCCCTGGAGGACCTGCCGCCGGACTTCCGCGCCGCCGTGGTGCTGTGCGACCTCGAGGGTCTGTCCTACGACGAGGTGGCCCAGGCACTGGGTGTGAAGCTCGGTACGGTCCGTTCGCGTATCCACCGCGGGAGGACCATGCTGCGGGAGAAGCTCGCCCACCGCGATCCGCGCAGGCCGGGCAGCAACGGAGTCGCGCTGGGCCTGACGAGGATCGCCGGTCTGGGCTAGGAGCGTCATGCTGCACCCGTACCGTTCCCTCCAGGACCTAGTGGACGGCGAGTTGTCCGACCGCCGGCGCATCGCCGTGGAGCGCCACGTGGCACGCTGCGCCTCCTGCGCCACGGCGCTCGGCCGGCTCCGGGGGCTGAAGAGCTCACTGCTCGGACTGCGCAACCCCGACCCGGACCCCGCACTGCAGCGCCGGCTCCTGGCACCGGGCTTCGCCTCGACGCCGGCGGCTCCCGCTCCCGGTGCGCACGGGCCGGGAGGAGCCACCGCGGTGGGTCCTCACCCGGCCGGCAAGCACGCCGGTCCGGTCCGCCGACGCCGGACGCTGACGGTGGCCGCAGGCGGTACGGCGGTGGTGGCCGGCGCCGTGCTCACGGGAGCCTATGTGATGGGGGCCGAGCAGACTCCCGACCCCGGTCCCTCGAACATCACGGCGATGCGGGCCGGCTGGGACTCCGTGGCCCCGCGCACACCGGCCTCCCTGGACGAGGAGCAGCTCGAGACGCTGCGGGCCGGGGGGTGGTACTGCCCGGAGCTGGAATCGCTCGGGTTCACCCTGCGCAGTGCCGAGGGGATCACGGTGGCCGGCACGCCCACACTCGAACTGGTGCTCGAGAAGGACGGCGACACCGTGACGGTGTACGAGCAGCGCAAGGGCGGCGAGGCGCGGGATCGCGGAGGACCACTGAGCCCCGTCACGGGAGATCCGGTCTCCGCGGACGGCTTCGAGCACATCGGCGGCAGCGGACGCGATCTGTGGCTACGTGAGGGCGATCCCTGGCAGGTGGTGCTGGACTCGCCGTCGGTCACCTACACCGTGATCTCGGACCTGCCGGCGTCGGCGATGCCGCAGACCATGGGGTCGCTCGTCCAGACGGAGCGGGCCCAGCTCTCCTTCGACCCGGACGAGCAGCAGGACTCGATGCTCGAGCGCATCGTGCGCGGACTGGCGACCATCACCACCCCCGGGGGCGCCGGGCAGTGACCCGCCCGCACGGCGTCGGGCGGACCTCCGGATGCGGCCGCCACTCCGCGGGGGCCGCGTGCAGAGCAGGCGGTTCAGGAAGGTAATCTTTTACGGTGGTGGGAATCAACGGTCCGGAATTCGTGGTCCTGGCGATCATCGCCGTGGTGGTGCTCGGGCCGGAACGGCTTCCGGAGTACGCGGCGCAGCTCGCCCGGCTGGTCAGAGGACTCAAGCGGATGGCCACGGACGCGAGGGAGCAGCTGCGGGAGGAAGTGGGTCCTGAGCTCGACGAGGTCGACTGGCGCAAGCTCGACCCCCGGCAGTACGACCCGCGGCGCATCATCAAGGATGCCCTGCTGGACGACATCGAGGACGTGTTCAAACCCGTCAGCCCGGGTGCACCGAAGGCCGCCCCTGCCACCACCCCGCCCACGCCCACGCCGGGCGGATCGCGTTCCGTGCCCGTCGGCACCCGGCTCCGCGCCGGGCAACCCGCCCCCTACGACCTCGAGGCCACCTGAGGCCCAGGCCTCCCGGAAGGGCGGCACCGGGGGTTGCTCAGCGGGGGGCCACGGGGAGTCTCACGCCCTCCAGCCCGCGCGGCCTGCGGGAGAGCGCCGAGGCGATGGAGGTCAGGGCGGCCGCGGCCGGGGTCCTGCCCGCAGCATGCCCGGGGTCGAGCACCAGTGGTGTCCCGGCGTCGCCGCCCTCCCTCAGCGCCACCTCCAGGGGGATGCTCCCGAGGAGGGGGACGTCGGTGCCGAGGGCGCCGGAGAGCCGCTCGGCGACCACGGTGCCACCGCCTGCACCGAACAGCTCCAGGCGTTCGCCGCCCGGCAGCTCCAGCCACGACATGTTCTCGATGACGCCCGCCACCCGCTGACCCGTCTGCACCGCCATGGCACCGGCACGCTCGGCGACATCGGCCGCCGCGCTCTGCGGGGTGGTCACGATCAGCAGTTCCGACGCCGGGAGCAGCTGTGCCACGGAGATCGCGATGTCACCGGTGCCCGGCGGCAGATCGAGGAACAGGGCATCCAGGTCACCGAAGTGCACATCGGTGAGGAACTGCTCCAGCGCCCGGTGCAGCATGGGCCCGCGCCAGGAGATCGGCTGGTTCCCCTCCACGAACATGCCGATCGAGATGACCTTCACGCCGTGCGCCACCGGTGGCAGGATCAGCTCGTCCACGCGCGTGGGCTGCTGGGTGATCCCCATCAGGGCCGGGACGGAGAAGCCGTACACGTCGGCGTCCACGATGCCCACCCGCAACCCCTGTGCAGCCATCGCCACGGCGAGGTTCACCGTCACGCTGGACTTGCCCACACCGCCCTTGCCGCTGGCCACGGCGTACACCCGGGTGAGGGAGGAGTGATCGTTGAAGGGGATGCCGCGCTCGCCGCCCCTGCCCTTGAGTTGCTCCTTCAGGGCGTCCCGCTGGGCCTGGTCCATGACGCCGAGCTCCACCTCCACGGCGTCCACCCCGTCCACGGCGCCGAGAGCGGCCTCGGTGTCACCCGTGATGGTCTCCCGCAGGGGGCAGCCGGCGATGGTCAGCAGCACCCGCACGTGGGCGGTCCCGTCCCGCAGCGTGACGGAGTCCAGCATGCCGAGCTCCGTGATGGGACGGCGCAGCTCGGGGTCGATCACGGAGGCGAGGGCACTGCGGAGGACCTCCTCGGACGGGATCTGTCCGTTCACCGCGACGGCTTCCTCCCGCCGGGCTGCACCTTGGGGATCGAGACCGTGTTCTCGGAGGGCCTGCGGGGCTTGCGCTTGTGCAGCGTGACCTCCTGGCCGTCCGAGGTCTCGAGGAGCTCCTCGAGGACCGAGCGGAGCTCCGAGCGTACGTAGTCACGGGTGGCCACCTCCCGCAGGGCGATCCGCAGCTCGGCGATCTCCCGGGTGAGGTACTCGGTGTCGGAGAGGTTGCGTTCGGCGCGCTGGCGGTCCTGCTGCAGGGACACCCGGTCGCGGTCGTCCTGGCGGTTCTGCGCCAGCAGCAGCAGGGGTGCCGCGTAGGAGGCCTGGAGCGAGAGCATCAGGGTCAGCAGCGTGAACCCGATGGCGGCGCTGTCGAAGCGCAGGTTCTCCGGTGCCACCGTGTTCCAGGTCAGCCACACGGCGCAGAACACCGTCATGTAGACCAGGAACTGGGGTGTGCCCATGAACCGGGCGAAGTTCTCGGTGGCACTGCCGAAGGCGTCCGGGTTGGGCCGGATGCGCGGGAGCAGCCTCGTGCGGCTCGCGCGGGGGGTGTCGAGCCCGCTGGAACTCGATCTGATCTTCTCAACCACGGCGGTCACCTCGTTTCGATCGGGGGGTGCCGTCCTGGGCACGCCAGTCGTCCGGCAGGAGGTGGTCGAGGACGTCGTCGACCGTCACCGCACCGACCAGACGGCCGTCGGAGTTCACCACCGGCAGGGAGTTCAGGTTGTAGGTGGCGAGCATGCGGGAGACGTCGCTGACGTTCCCCTGGTCGCCCACGGCCTCCAGATCGGTGTCGATGATGTTGCCGAGCGGCTCCGGCGGCGGGTAGCGCAGCAGCTGCTGGATGTGCACGACGCCGAGGTACCGGCCGGTGGGTGTCTCCAGCGGTGGTCTGCAGACGAAGATGGAGGACGCCAGGGCCGGGGTGAGCTCCTCGCGGCGGACGTGGGCGAGGGCCTCGGCCACGGTGGCCTCGGGGGGCAGGATCACCGGGACCGTGGTCATGAGGGAACCCGCGGTGTCCTCCTCGTACTCGAGCAGTCGCCGGACGTCCTCGGCGTCCTCGGGCTCCATGAGCTGGAGGAGCTCCTCCTTCTGCACGTCGGTCAGCTCGTTGAGGAGGTCCGCGGCGTCGTCCGGGTCCATCTCCTCGAGGACGTCGGCCGCACGCTCGGGCGTGAGGGAGGTGAGGATCTGCACCTGGTCGTCGTCGGGCAGTTCCTGCAGCACGTCGGCGAGGCGGTCGTCCTGCAGTTCCCCCGCCACCTCGAGGCGCCGTTTGTCGTTCATCTCGTGCAGCGCGTCGGCGAAGTCGGCGGCCTTGAGGTCGTCGTGCTGGGCCACGAACTGGGTGGCGCCCTGGGGTTCGTCCACGGGACCGTGGAAGGCGTCGAGCCAGTCGATGATGAGGTGCCCCCCACCGCGGCGCAGGCCCCGCAGCGGCGAGGTGGAGCCACCCCGGCGGACGAAGAGCTGGGACACGTGCCAGTCGCCGGTCCGGTTGCGTTCCATCGCGATGTCCTCGACCGTGCCGCTGCCGCTGCCGTCGCGCAGTGAGATCCGGCGGTCGAACAGCTCGGCCACCATCAGCATCTCGGCACCGCGCTGCTCGAAGCGGCGCAGATTCACGAGTCCGGTGCAGATGATCTGGGAGGGGTCCATGGAGGTGATGCGCGTCATCGGCACGAAGACCCGCTTCTTGCCCGGTACCTCCACCACCAGGCCCACCACGTGCGGTGGTCTCGCCGGACCGCGGTCCAGTACCACGGCGTCACGGAGGCGGCCGAGGCGGTCCCCGAGGGGGTCGAACACGTCCAGGCCCAGCAGACGGGCCACGAAGACGCGGGTGGGGTTGGTGTTCACCCTCCAAGGCTATCCGGCACCACGTCCAGGGCCCGCATCCACCGGGGTGCACCACCCGGTCCACCCCGGTGGATGCACGCTCCCGTCACCGCGTGGTGTGCGGAACAATGGGGACATGTCTACACCACTCGGAACAACACCCTCCCGTGATCAGGGCCGGACCCTGCCCACCGGTGAGACCATCGGCCGCTACACCAGCTACCTGGATGCCCAGAAAGCCGTGGACTACCTCGCCGACAACAAGTTCGCCGTGCAGAAGGTCGCCATCATCGGCAGCGAGCTGAGGATGGTGGAGCGCGTGACCGGTCGGCTGAGCTATCCGCGGGTCGCGCTCAGCAGCGCGGTCAGCGGTGCCTGGTTCGGGCTGTTCGTCGGACTGATCCTCAGTCTCTTCGGTGGCAGCGAGATGGTCAGCACCATCACCTCCTCTATCGCCCTCGGTGCCCTCTTCTGGTTGCTGTTCGGGGTGATCACCTACGCGTTCCAGCGCGGGAAGCGTGACTTCCCCCCCACGAGCCAGGTGGTCGCCCCCAGCTACGACATCATCGGGGAGCCGGGCCCCGCCGCCGAGGCCCGCCGCATGCTGCAGCAACTCCCCATGAACGGGCAGGCGCAGCACCCCGGTCCCGCACCCACCGGGTGGGGCCAGGGGCAGGGACCCCAGGCGCCGGCGCCCGACCGCCCGGCCTCCTGGGACGATCCGTACCGTTCCCAGCAGCCCCAGCAGCCCGTCGCAGGACAACAGCCGGCACAGCAGCCGGGTGGTCATGCGGATCAGCAGCCGCCGGCGCATCCCGGGACACCCGAGGAAGGGACGGCGGGGCCGGGGCCCACCGGCCCGCGCCGGGGCCGGTCCCCGCACCGCCCGACGGCCGCCCCCGGGGCGGCGCGCGGGGCGCGGCGCACCCCCCCGCCGACCAGCCGGGTGCGCCGGCAGACGGCACCACGGCTGCTACCGACCAGCAGGGCACCGGGCCGGGCGCACCGGGTCCGGGGACGCCGGACGGACGGAACGGATCCTCCTCCACGAACGGTCCCCAGCACTAGTCCCGGGACCCGACGAGCCGCGGAGGACCGTCGGGTCCCGGCCTGCAGGACGTACGACGACGGCAAGGACCCGTCGGGGTCCTGCCGTCGTCGTCGGGGTGGGGCCCTCAGCGGCGTCCGAGGATGCCCCGACCGAGGATCGCCGTGCTCATTCGCCCGTGCTGCCCCAGATGCCGGCCATCCAGTCCTCGACGTCGTCCGGGTCGCGGGGGAGCGCCGCACTGAGGTTGACCGGGCCGTCGGAGGTCATCAGGATGTCGTCCTCGATCCGGACGCCGATGCCCCGGTACTCCTCGGGGACGGCGAGGTCCTCGGCCTTGAAGTAGAGGCCCGGTTCGATGGTGAACACCATGCCCTCCGTCAGGACGCCGTCGAGGTAGAGGTCCCGCTTGGCCTGGGCGCAGTCGTGCACGTCCATGCCCAGGTGGTGGCTGGTGCCGTGCGGCATCCACCGGCGGTGGTGCTGGCCCTCGTCGGCGAGTGCCTCCTCCAGGGAGACCGGCAGCAGGCCCCACCGGTCCAGGTTCTCGGCGAGCACCGTGACGGCGGCGAGGTGGATCTCCCGGAACCGGACGCCCGGCTGCGCGGCCGCGAAGCCGGCATCCGCGGCGTCGAGCACGGCCTGGTAGACCTTCCGCTGGATCTCGGTGTACGTGCCGTTGATGGGCAGGGTCCGGGTGATGTCCGCGGTGTAGAGGCTCTCCGCCTCCACGCCGGCGTCGAGCAGGAGGAGTTCACCCGCACGCAGGTCACCCGTGTTGCGGATCCAGTGCAGCGTGGTGGCGTTGTTCCCCGAGGCCGCGATGGTGTCGTACCCGAGGTCGTTGCCCTCCTCGCGGGCACGGGTGAAGAATGCACCCTCGACCACGCGCTCGCCGCGGGGGTGGGTCATGGCGCGGGGGAGCGTCCGGACCACCTCGTGGAAACCGTTGACGGTCGCCGCGACGGCCGCCTCCATCTGCTCCACCTCCCAGGCGTCCTTGACGAGGCGGAGCTCGGAGAGCGCCTCGGCGAGGATCGCGTCCAGGGCGTCGGCCTTCTCGAGATCCACGCCCGTGTTGATGCGTGAGGTGTCCACCAGGGCATCCGCATTCAGATCCACCTCGCGGAGCAGCCTGATGCCGGTACCGCCGATCGCGGGGACACCGGCGTCCTTGGTGATGGCCACCTCGAGCTCCCCGAGGTCGGCGGTCTCCAGGGCCAGCTGCGCCGTCACCTGCGCCCTGGAGAGGCGTGAACCGATCCAGAACTCCCCGTAGCGGGCATCGGCGTAGAACTCCGCGGTGTCGCGTCCGGCGAGTTCACGGAAGTAGAGGGTGGCGGTGTGGTTACCGCCGTCGTCGCCCGCGCCGTGGTCCACGGGCTCGAGGACCAGCACGGCCTCGGGTTCGTGGTCGAGACCCAGGCCGGTGAGGTGCGCGAAGCCGGAGTGGGGGCGGTAGCGGTAGTCGGTGTCGTTGGAGCGGACCTTGAACGGGCCCGCCGGGATCACCAGGCGCTCGCCCGGGAAACGCTCGGAGACCGCACGACGCCGGCGGGCCGCGTGCGCGGCCACCGGGGACTCCGCGGGGAGATCGGAGGACGAGGCCGCCCAGCCCTCGGCCATGAACGCCCTGAACGCGTCCGAGTCGGGACGCTGGGGGCGGTTCGCGTTGCGGGAGGAGAGCGGCTGGCCCTCCGCCGTGTCGGGAGGGAACAGGTCTGCGGGTGCGGTGTCGTCGGTGCTCATCCCGTCATCGTCTCATCGGAGCCGTGTGCCGGGGAAGTTCCGCCGGGGTCGGCGCGGGTGCCGCGGGTGTCCGGAGGAAGGCCGGCGTCACCGGCGGCGCGTAGATTGGACCCGGTGAGAATCGACCTGCACACACACTCCAACGTCTCGGACGGCACCGAGGACCCCGCCGTGCTCATCGTCTCCGCCGCGGCCGCAGGTCTCGACGCCGTCGCGCTCACCGACCACGACTCCACGGCGGGCTGGGACGGCGCCGCTGCTGCGGCTGCCGAGCAGGGGATGATCTTCGTGCCGGGCATGGAGGTCTCCTGCAGCACGGACACCGGGATCAGCGTGCACGTGCTCTCCTACCTCCACGATCCCGCGCACCCCGGCCTCCGTGCGGAGATCGAGAAGTCGCGCACCGCCCGGCTGACGCGCGCCCGGCGCATGGTGGAGCTCATGGGGGAGGACTTCCCGATCACCTGGGACATCGTCCAGCAGCACGTGAGCGACGGCGCCACCGTGGGCCGCCCGCACATCGCCGACGCGCTGATCACCCTCGGGATCGTCTCCACCCGCTCCGAGGCGTTCGAGCGGGTACTCACAGCGCGCTCACCCTACTGGGTCAGCCACTACGCGCCGCATCCCGCGCGCGCCGTCGCCCTCATCCGGGACGCCGGCGGCGTGCCGGTGTTCGCCCACCCGTCCGCGTTCAACCGCGGCGCCGTGGTGGGTGGGGCGGTGATCGAGGAGATGATCGACGCCGGGCTCCTCGGGCTCGAGGTGGAGCACCGGGACAACCCGGAGGTCGCCCGGGTGGAGCTGCGCCGACTTGCGCACCGTCACGGACTGCTCGTCACGGGTTCGAGCGACTACCACGGCAGCGGGAAGCCCAACCTGCTGGGGGAGAATCTCACGTCCCCCGAGACCTTCGAGGCCCTCGTCTCCCTGGCCACGGGCACCCATGTCGGCTAGGTGTGCTGATGGAGCCGGCAAGGCATGGCGAGGTGGGAGGGATCGCTCCAGGGGTTGAAGGCTCCTGTGGTGTCGTGTTGGAGTGGTGGATATGTCGGACCCGTCGATGACCCCCGGACCGCAGCCGTCGAGCCACTGGCTCGACGCCGAGCCCTCCGGTGAGAACCCTGAAGAGGCCGCACGACCGACACTGTTGCGCAGCCTGGCGCACCGATGGTCTCTGCGCCGGGTGCAGCTCCTGAACTCCTGGGGAGTCACGGTGCTGCTTCTCGTGGCCCTCGTGATCGTTCCCGCCGAGGTGGTCCTTCCCGGCATCCTGGGGCTTGCCGCCGGCCTGTTCCTCCTGTTCGCGATCGCCTTCACCGCCTACTGCAGGTACCGGCCACTTCCATCTCCCGTAGGGCTTGATCGTGAGGTATGGGTCCGCACCCCGGGAAGGGGTGCTCTGGCCGGTGTCCTGGCCGTCATCGCCGTATCCCTGGTCCTGCTGATCCCCTACCTGACGAACGGTGTCGGTCCGAGCACCTGGTCCATCGGCCTCTGGGGCATGTACGGGGCCGTGTGCACAGCGAGCTTCGTCCTGCAGGGCTGGCACCACCGGCACGCCCGCCGGCTGTTCCGCCACCACATCGCGAACAACGGGAAGGCACGGGCCGCTCTGGAAGGACTGTCCATGAACCCGCCGGCTGCCGGCGCCGGCACCCGCGGCGCGTTCGGTCCGCTCTGACGACCACGGGAGCACGTCCGTGGATGCACATCCGACGTCTCGGGGCCCGGACATGATGGGATATCGGGTGCAGCGGATCGGGTATGCCCGACACGGGTGTACCGTCACGGCATCGTCGATGGGCCGGTCGGCTGTATCCGTGGCGAACCGGCATCACGTCCGTGCAGTGCCATGTGTGCGAGGAGCGGGTCAGGTCCAGGGTGCCAGGCGGAGGCGCATGACGTCGACGGCCTGCGGATTGCTGTCCACGCACACGAAGCGCCGGCCGAGCTTCGCAGCCACCGCCCCGAGGGTGCCCGATCCGGCGAAGAAGTCCAGCACCCAGTCGCCCTGACGGCTGCTCGCCGCCACGGTGCGCCGCAGCAGGCCCTCGGGCTTCTGGGTGGGGTACCCGGTCTTCTCCCTCCCCGTGGGGGAGACGATGGTGTGCCACCACACGTCCGTGGGGAGTTTCCCGAGGGCGGCCTTCTCGGCGGTCACGAGCCCGGGCGCCATGTACGGCTCGCGGTCCACCTCGTCGCTGTTGAAGTAGTACCGCGCGGGGTCCTTGACGTACACCAGGATGTTGTCGTGCTTCGCCGGCCACTTCTTCCTCGAGCGTGCCCCGTAGTCGTACGCCCAGATGATCTCGTTGAGGAAGCACTCCCGTCCGAACAGGGCGTCCAGCATCACCTTCGCGTAGTGCACCTCGCGGTAGTCCAGGTGCAGGTAGAGCGTGCCGTCATCGGCCAGCAGCCGCCAGGCCTCGGCGAGTCGGGGGGCGAGGAAGTCCCAGTAGTCCTCGAAGGCGTCGTCGTAGGAGGCGAGCACACCCTTCACCGTGGAGTAGGACATGCCCTTGAAGCCCACGCGATCGCCCTCGCCCTCGGCGGCGCGCACCATGGACGTCTGCTGCCGGCGCTGCACCCGGCCCGTGTTGAACGGGGGGTCCACGTAGATCATGGTGAACGCGCCGTCCGGCAGCGTGGCGAGGTACTCCGCGTTGTCGGCGTGCACCACGAGGTTGGCGCCGTCCGCCCTCCAGACCGGGGGAGCGGACGGCGCGGGGAGCCCGGTCACCGAGCGCTAGTCCTCGGTGCCACCGGCGGGCTTCACGACGACGTCGCCGTTGCGGCGGCGTGTGCGGCTGCGGCGCGGCCGGTCACCCGAGGGTGCCTCGCCCTCGCCAGCAGTACGACGGCGTCCGCCGGACGTGGCCGCGGCGTCGGCTGCGGGCTGCACCGGCTCGGCACCTGCCGTGGTGCCCCGGCCCCGGCCGCGTCCGCGTGAGCGACGTGAGCCCTCGGCATCGTCGGCTCCCGTCCCGCGTCCGGAGTCGCGGTTCGAACCACTGCGTCCACCGGACCGGCCCGAGCCGCCGGCGCGCGAGCCACCGGACCGGCCCGAGCCGCCGGTGCGCGCGTCGCCGCGCTTCCCGGTCTCGCCGAGGTCCTCGAGCACCTCGGCGTGGATGCCGGCGAGCTTGCGGTCCTTGCGGGGGAGACGACCCTTGGTGCCCTCGGGGATGTCGAGATCCGTGTAGAGGTGCGCGGAGGAGGAGTACGTCTCCACCGGCTCAGGTGTGTCCAGTCCCAGGGCCTTGTTGATCAGGCCCCAGCGGGGCACGTCGTCCCAGTCCACGAAGGTCACGGCGGTGCCCTTCTTGCCTGCACGGCCGGTGCGCCCCACGCGGTGCAGGTAGGCCTTCTCGTCCTCCGGGCACTGGTAGTTGATCACGTGCGTGATGTCCTCGACGTCGATCCCGCGGGCTGCCACTTCGGTGGCCACGAGGACGTCGATCTTATCGCCGCGGAAGGCCCGCAGCGCCTGCTCGCGGGCACCCTGGCCGAGGTCACCGTGGATGGCGCCGGCCGCGAACCCGCGGTCGATCAGCTCCTCGGAGAGCTTCGCGGCGGTGCGCTTGGTCTTGCAGAAGACGATGGCGCGGCCCCGGTTGCGGGACTGCAGGATCCGGGCCACCACCTCGGCCTTGTCCAGGTTGTGCGCCCGATAGATGACCTGGCGGATGTCCTTCTTGGTGATGCCGTCGTCCTCGGGATCCGCGGCGCGGATGTGCGTGGGCTGCGTCATGTACCGGCGGGCCATGGCGATCACGGGGCCGGGCATGGTCGCCGAGAACAGCAGCGTCTGGCGTACGGGGGGCGTCGCGGCGATCAGCGTCTCGACGTCGGGCAGGAAGCCGAGGTCCAGCATCTCGTCGGCCTCGTCCAGCACCACGATCTTCACGTTCTTGAGCACCAGCAGCTTCTGCCGGTAGAGGTCGATCAGGCGGCCCGGGGTCCCCACCACGATCTCGACGCCCTGCTTGATCGCCTCGATCTGCGGCTCGTAGGCACGGCCGCCGTAGATGGTGACGATCCGCGCGTTGCGCTTCTTCGCCGCCGTCGTGAGGTCGCTCGCCACCTGCACGGCGAGCTCACGGGTGGGGACGACGACGAGCGCCTGCGGGGCGCCGGGGACCGGCAGCTTCTCGTAGCCGGCGTCGTCGGGGCCCACCACGCGCTGGATCGCCGGGATGCCGAAGCCGAGGGTCTTGCCCGTGCCGGTCTTCGCCTGGCCGATGATGTCGTGGCCCCCGAGGGCGATCGACAGCGTCATCGCCTGGATGGGGAACGGGTGGGTGATCCCGGCGTCGGCGAGCGACTCCACGATGTCGGGGCGCACGTTGAAGTCCGCGAAGGTCTGCTCGACCGCTGCGTGCGGCTCCTCCGTGGTGACCAGCGTCCGGTCCACGTCGACGGAGTCCGCCGAGTTGTCCGCCACGAGGTGCTGGGCGTCCGTGGCCGCAGCGATGTCTGTTCCTGTGTTCTGCACGTTCTACCGTTCGTTTCAGGCCCCGCGGCCACTGAGGCTCGACGCCCGGCTGGGATTCACCGGTGCGGAGCGTATCGGCGGGCGCGGAGCGTCCAGTGGAAGCCGATCGCGGGCTTGCGACTGCGTGCGGGCTGCGGCGAGGGCCTGCGCCTGCTGGGAGGACTCGGGATCGAGGAGGTACTGCGGGTTATCGAGGTGACAACGACCGGGCATCCATGACTACGCCCCCAAGACTACCCTGCGCGGCTCCCCGGGACGGCATCGTCCGGCTGCGCAGGAGTGGCGTCCGCGGGCTTGGCCTCGAACCGGATGCGCCGCCGGGCGATGTCCGCCTCCACGAGGATCACCGTGACGCGCTGACCTGCGGTGAGTTCGCCGTAGCACGTGGCCTCCAGCGGCGGGGCGGGGACCCGGACGACGCCGGAGAGGCGGGGGGCCTGCCCCCCGGGGCGGCCTCCCCCCCGGGCGGGGGGCCCTGGAGCACGACGGCGGAGAACGCCTCGCCGACACGGTTGCTCAGCAGGGCGGCCTGGACGGCGTCCATCGCCCCGGAATCGAGGCGTGAGGCGAGCTGGTTCGAGGCGGACATGAGCGAATTGAGCTGCGGCAGGGCCGTACGCGCCCAGTCCGGTACCTCCTCGCCGGCGCAGAGCGAGGCGCAGATGACGAGGACGAACCGGTCCACGAGGCGCCGCAACGGTGCGGTGGTGTGGGCGTAGGGGGCGGCGATGGCCGATTGCACCACGAGCTCGGGTGTCTCGCCGTCGAACGCCGTGTACCCGGCGCCGCGGAAGAGCGACGCCGCGGCATGCATCAGCGCGAGCTGCGGTGCGTCGGTGACGTCCAGCGAACGGAGGAACGCTCCGTAGGACAGGTCCTCGGGCCACGGGTGCTCGAGCGCCTCGGCCTGCCGGCGGAACTTCCCGAGTGCGCCCTCGTCCGGTACCGGCAGTGTGCGCAGGATCCCCACGCCGCCGTCGAGCATCATGCGTGCGGCCGCCATGCCGGTCATGAGGGAGATCTGCGCGTTCCAGTCCTCGCAGGGGAGCGCGGGCTCGGTGAGGATGCCGTAGGCCTCGCCGTCGTGGGTGATCTCCTGGCGCGGCAGGTTGAGGCTCGCCCCTCCGCGGTCCAGTTCCAGCCGGATGCGCAGCAGGCCGATCTCGCGCAGCAGGAGGAGCTCCTCCCCGGCGGTCCCGGCGTCGAGGTCCGCCTGCACCTGCCCGTAGGTCAGCTGACGTCGGCTCCGGACGACGGCGCGGCGCACGGTCACGGACTCCACCCCGGCGCTCGCGTCCAGGCGGAAGTGCCAGACGAAGGCCGGGCGGTCCTGACCGGGCAGCAGGCTCGCGGCGTCCTCGGAGATGGTCTCCGGGTGCAGGGAGACTCTCCCGTCCGGTGCGTACAGGGTCTGCCCGCGGAGTCTCGCCTCGGTGTCGATGGCGCCCGACGGGCGGACGAAGAGGGGGACGTCCGCGATGGCGTACCAGACCTCGTACCCGCTCGGGGCGTGCTCGGGGTCCCCGGGGACCGCGCGTCGCGCCAGGTGCACGGCCTGGTCGAGGTCCGTGGACCCCGGGGGATCGATGGTGACCAGGGGCAGGTCCCGGAGGTCGAGCTCGGGGAGGGTGGAGTCCGCCACCGCCGCCGCAGCCTCACGGAGCACGTCCTCCGGGAAGTGCTCGCGGACGTCGAGTTCTGCACGCAGGGCCCGCAGCGACTCCGTGAGGCGCTGCTGTGACTCCCGGTCCCTGAGGTCCATATGCTGTGCGGGCACAGGCCAAACGTAACGCACGGCACGGACATCGGGCAGGAGCACGGATCACGGGCAGCGGCGCGGCCGTGGGGCACGGACGCGGGACGGGTCACGGTGGAGTGCCTCCGGGAGGTTGCCCCGCCCTCCCGATTGCGTAGTGTTAGCCGAATGAACAACGGCTCCTCCCCTCGCACGGCGTCCGCGACCGAGCCGGATGCGGGTCACGCCCCGCAGGCCCCGCCCTCAGCGCCTGCGGGGGGATCGTCGTCGCCCGCCCCCTCCCTGCCCTCCGCGCGGACCGCGGACCCGCTGTCGGATCCCCGCTACGCGCGGTTCGTCGCGGACCTGCTCGGTGTCATCGCGTACGGCGAGCTGTCGGGGTTCGAGCGGCTCTCCTCGGACGCGCGGTTCTCCCCGAGCCTCGCCGACCGCGCCAGCCTCGGCCGTCTCGCGGTCCAGGAGTTCACCCACTTCGAGCACGTGAGCGCGTTCCTGGAGGACCTCGGCGTGACGGCCGAGGATTCCATGGCCCCCTTCCAGGCCTCCGTCGACGCGTTCCACGAGCGCACGCGGCCGGGTGACTGGTACGAGTCCCTCATGAAGGCCTACGTGATCGACGCCTTCTCCGGCGACTTCTACCGATCCCTCGCGGACAGCCTGGACGGCCGGACACGGGAACTCATCGGCACGATCGATTCGGGCGACGGCGCCGAGCACCTGCACCGGCGGCTCAAGGAGGCGCTCTCGGACGATCCCCGGCTCGCGTCCAGACTGGCCCTGTGGGGACGGCGGCTGGTGGGTGAGGCGCTGACGCAGGCGCGCCGCGTGGCCAGTGAGCGCGAGTACCTGGCAGGGCTCTTGTTCGCCGACGAGGCCGACCACTACCGGCAGGCCACCGAGCTGTTCTCCCAGCTCACCCGCAACCACTCACGGCGCATGAGTGCACTGGGCCTCACCGCCTGAGGCCGACGGCGTACCGGACGTCCACCGGGCCAGGACGACGACGACCCCCGGGATCCGTGGGGATGCCGGGGGTCGTCGTCGTTCCGTCGCGGCGTCCGCCGCTCAGGTCGGGAAGGGTCAGAGGGCGCCGAATCCCACGCGCCGGGTCTCCTCGGCGCCGATCTCCACGTACCCCAGGACCGAGGCCGGCACGATCACCTGACGGCCCTTCGCGTCCTTCAGGCGGAGTTCGGAGCCGCCGCTCATGGCCTGCGACACCAGCTCGGCGATGGCGTCGGCGCTCTCGGCGGAATCCACCACGATCTCCCGGTTGACGTTCTGGATACCGATCTTGATTTCCACGGCGGTGCCTCCTGTGTAGCGGACGTTGGTTCGTACGGAAACCTACTCTAGATCTCCTTGGGGAAGCGGCTGATTCCGCGCCAAGCTAAACGGTAGATCAGCTCCGCGGCGGCATCGATGTCCAGGCTGCCGTCCGTCTCCAGCCAGTAGCGGGCGCCGATCTGCGCCATCCCCGCCAGTCCCCGGCCCAGCAGGGTGGCCTCCACCACGGAGAGCTGGGTGTCGTCCGCGATCACCTCGGCGATGGCTCCGGCGAACCGGGCATTGAACGTCTCGAGTCTGCCGCTGACGTCCGGTTCGTTGCCGATGTCCGATTCGAAGACCAGCCGGTGCGCCTGGCTGTCCCGCGCGATGAACTGGAAGTAGACCCGCATGGTCGCGTGGACGCGCTGCTTGTTGTCCTCGGTGGAGCGCAGCGCGTCGAGGAGCAGCTGCGTGAGTTCGGCGAGGTGGCTGTCCAGGAGGGCGAGGTAGAGGTCGCGCTTGCCCGGGAAGTGCTGGTACAGCACGGGCTTGCTGACACTCGCCGCCACCGCGATGTCGTCCATCGCGGCACCGTGGTACCCGTTGCTCACGAACACCTCCTGCGCGGCGGCGAGGAGCTGCCGCCGTCGCTCGGTCCGGGGCAGACGGACCACCTTCCCGGTGGCGGGGGACCCCGCACTCACAGGCGGCCGTCCTCGGAGGGGGTGTGTTGGGCCATCCGTCCAGCTTACCCACGGGCTGCGGGCTGGCTGGGGGTGTGAACCGCGGAATACCCTGGAGGGATGACGGCTCTCCCGAATCCCCTCCCGGCACTCGTCGAGGCCCGCGGCAGCCTGACGCCCGACGAGACGCTGCGCTACTCACGGCACCTGATCATCCCCGGCTTCGGGCTCGAGGCGCAGTTGCGCCTGAAGAACGCCCGGGTGCTCGTGGTCGGCGCGGGAGGGCTCGGATCGCCCGCCCTGCTGTATCTCGCGGCCGCCGGCGTGGGCACCCTGGGGATCGTGGACGACGACGACGTCGAGCTCTCCAACCTGCAGCGGCAGGTGATCCACGGCATGCCGGACCTCGGGCGGTCCAAGGCCGCGTCCGCGCGCGACAGCATCCTGGCACTCAACCCGCTGGTGGAGGTGGTGCTGCACGAGGAGCGGCTGGAGCGCTCCAACGCCCTGTCCCTGCTCTCGGGGTACGACCTCGTGGTGGACGGCACGGACAACTTCGCCACGCGCTACCTGGTTAACGACGCCGCCGCGATCCTCGGCCTCCCCTACGTCTGGGGGTCCATCCTGCGCTTCGACGGGCAGGTGAGCGTGTTCTGGCAGGACCACGGACCCACCTACCGCGACCTGTACCCGGAGGCACCGCCACCGGGCTCCGTGCCCTCCTGCGCCGAGGGCGGGGTGCTCGGGGTACTGTGCGCGCAGATCGGCTCGGTGATGGTCAACGAGGCTGTCAAGCTCATCACGGGTACGGGCACCACCCTCCTCGGGCGGCTGCTCGTGTTCGACGCCCTGGAGATGAGCTGGCGCGAGCTGCGCGTGCAACCCGACCCGTCGGCGCAGCGCATCACCGAACTCGTGGACTACGAGGCGTTCTGCGGTCTGACGCCCGCGGGGAGCGAGGACGACGCCGTCCCGACCGTGACGGTGGACGAGCTCGCGGCGCTGCTGGCGGACCGCTCGGCGGGCACCGCGGACTTCGAGCTGGTGGACGTCAGGAGCCCCGAGGAGCACGCGATCGTGCACATCGACGGCGCGCGGCTGGTGCCGAAGGACACGATCCTCGACGGCGAGGTGGCCGTGGACCCGTCCCGGCCCGTGTACGTGCACTGCAAGAGCGGGGTGCGGTCCGCGGACGTGGTGCGGTTCCTCCGGGCGCGGGGTCACGACGACGTGTACTCCGTGGAGGGCGGCATCGCGGCGTGGGTCGAGCGGATCGAACCGGCCAAGCCCCGCTACTAGCGGGACGATCCGGCGCATCCATCCCTCGGTGGGTCCTGACCTTCCCGATGATTCCGGATGGTCGCGACGGTCATGGCGAGCGCGACCAGCAGGAGCGGGACCAGGACCGGTCCCATCTGGAGCAAGGACCACTGCAGGCTCAGGAACAGCAGGGTCGCGAGCAGCAGTACGACCCAGACGGTCGAGGTCAGGTGGATCGTCGAGAAACTCCGGAATCCGGGTCCAGCCACGTCGGGTCTCCTTCTGTGGTGGTGGGGAACTGGTCGAGGCAGAGGTCGGCTTCCCGTGGACGTGCGGCCGGCGTGCTGGTCTCCGTCAGGACCCGCCCGAGGCGTGACGCTCCGCCGCGTGCTGCACGCGTGCCCGGTGCTGTGCCCACCGGCCCGCATCCCCTGCGAGGAGGTTCTGATGGCCCGGGCGCAGTCCCACCGCGCCGTCGACGAGCTCGCGGACGATGTCCGCGTGGCCGACGTGCCGGTGGGTCTCGGCGATCATGTGGACCAGGATCCGGTGGAGCGTGACCTCGCGGCTCTCGGGGCGCCACCACCGCACCGAGCCGATGGCCTCGAGGTCGAGCAGCTGGATCGTCGCGTCGGCGTGCGCCCAGGCCCGGTGGTAGAGGCCGATGATGTCCTCTCGTGACTCGTCGGCTCTCGCCCACATGTCGGCTCCAGGCTCCGCGTCGTCGTCGAGCCAGACCGGGGCATCCTCGAAGGGTCGTCCGAAGACCACACCGAAGTACTCGATCTCGCAGCCCGCCACGTGCTTGACCAGGCCGAGGAGATTGGTGCCGGTGGGGGTCAGCGGACGGCGGGCGTCGTACTCCGACAGTCCGTCGAGCTTCCACACCAGGGCATCGCGGCCCTCCTGGAGATAGCGGTGGAGGACGTCCCTGGGTGGTTGCGGCATGGACCCCAGCGTGTCATGGACGAACGAGGTGTCCACAACCGGTCCTGCGCGGAGATGGTCGTCAGGCGCTTCGCGCGGGTGGTGCCGGCGCCGCCGTGGTGTGGTCGACGGGGCAGGATGCCTCGGGAGCAGTACGTCCCGCGGCAGCCGCAGGGCGCTCGTCATCGGCGGCGGGGGCGACGTCGATCCCGTACAGCGCCTCGAGGGCCGCGGTGTACTCCTCCTGGCGCCCTTCGGCGGCGAGCTGGCGGGCTCGGACGGTGGGCACGTGCAGGAGCTGGCGGACCATGCGGCGCAGTGCGAACTCCACCTCCTCGGCAGCGGCCGTGCAGCCGTGCTGAGCTCGCACGCGTTCCATCTCCGAGTCCAGCGCCGCCTGCGTGTGCCGGCGCAGGGCCACGATCGCGGCGTTCATGGCCCGCGTGCTCTGCTGCTGCTCGAAGGTCCGCGCCGCGTCCCGCACGAGGTCGGCGGCCCGGCTCAGGGCATCGGCCTGCTCCTCGGGTGCGGCCACGCGCACGGACTCGAGGGTGATGAGCTCCACGCCCTCGAGCGAGCCGACGGAGGGGTCGAAGTCGTGGCTGAGCGCCAGGTCGATGATCACCAGGGGGCGCTCCACGCCGCGACGGACGCGCTCCACGTCGGCGGCGTCGATCCTGGCGTCGCTGCCGCTGCAGCCGATCACCACGTCGGCCTGTCGTAGCGCCCCCGGGAGGTCGTCCGCGGTGAGCGCGGTGCCGCCACGTGTGGCCACGAAGGCCTCTGCGCGCCCGGAGGAGGAGAAGACGGAGATGTCCGTGCAGCCCCTGTCCTTCAGGGCGGCCATGGTGGCACCGGCGTAGGCGCCGGTACCGAACACCACCGTGGTCTTGGTGGACCAGTCGGCATCCTCGGAGAGGTCACCGGCGAGTTCCAGGGCCACGGAGACGATGGATCGTCCGCGGGTACCGAGCGCGGTCTGCGCGCCGACGTCCTTCGCGGTCCTGGAGGCCGCCTGGAACAACCGGACGAGCCCGCCGCTGGCCGCCCCCGCCCCCGGGGCCGCGACCGGGGCCCGCCGCACCTGACCGGCGATCTCCCGCTCGCCGATCACGGCCGAATCGAGGCCGGCCCCGACGGCGAAGAGGTGCTCGGCCACGTCCTGGCCGGTGTGGGTCTCGAAGGAGGAGGACACGGAGTGCTCCGGGATGCCGGAGTAGTCGCTGATCGTGGAGACGATCGCGGACCGTGCGGCCTCGACGTCGTCCTCGGACGGCGCCTCCGCGTAGATCTCGAAGCGGTTGCAGGTGGCGAGCACCACGGCGCCGGTGACGCACGTCCTGTCGGCGAGCACCACCGAGGGGACCTGGGGCGCCCCGACGCTGAGTCGGGCGACGGTTTCCAGGTCCGCGTTCGAATGTGTCGCAACAAGTGAAAGAAGTACCACAGTCCGACTATCCTACCGAGCACCAGTGCGTTCCACTGAATAGGTTCGCCTTACCGGAGCTTGCGATCCGCGGATTCGCGGGGGCGACACGGATCCGCGCCCAGGGTGATGTTGACCACGCCCGATCATGGCCGGAGCGATCCGGTTATCCATCCGCGTGCATCTTCGGCAGAATCGGAGCATGGATCTCCCCGCAGCGCACCCCCTGGTGGACGGACGCACCTCCGGATCAGCACTCATCTCCGCCTACCGGGGAGGAACCCCGCACCGGCGTCCCGTGTGGTTCATGCGCCAGGCCGGGCGCTCCCTGCCCGAGTACCGTGCCCTCCGTGAGGGCACCGACATGCTGGAGTCCTGCCTGGACCCGGCGCTGGCCTCCGAGATCACCCTGCAGCCGGTGCGTCGGCACGACGTCGACGCCGGGATCTTCTTCTCGGACATCGTGATCCCGCTCAAGCTGGCCGGTGTGGACGTCGACATCGTGCCGGGTGTCGGCCCCGTCCTGGGTTCCCCCATCCGCTCCGCCGCGGATGTCGCAGCCCTGCCCACGCTCACCGAGGAGGCGCTCGAACCGATCCGGCAGGCCGTGGCGCTCACCGTCGCCGAGCTCGGCTCCACCCCGCTGATCGGCTTCGCCGGCGCCCCGTTCACCCTGGCCGCCTACATGGTGGAGGGCAAGCCGTCCCGGGACCACCTCGGCCCCCGCACCATGATGCACGCCGATCCGGAGACCTGGCAGGCACTCACCGAGTGGGCCGCGGACGCCTCCGGACTGTTCCTCCGGGCCCAGCTGGAGGCCGGCGCGAGCGCCGCGCAGCTGTTCGACTCCTGGGCGGGCTCGCTCGGGCTCCAGGACTACCGCGATCACGTGGCACCGGCGTCGCGCCGTGCACTCGACCACGTCCGGGGCCTGGGTGCCCCGCTCATCCACTTCGGCACCGGGACCTCCGAACTGCTGGGCGCCATGCACGAGGTGGGCGTGGACGTGATCGGCGTGGACTACCGTCTCCCGCTGGACGAGGCCAACCGTCGCCTGGGCGGGCGGGTACCGCTGCAGGGCAACATCGATCCCGCACTCCTCCCGGCGCCCTGGCCCGTCCTCGAGCAGCACGTCAGGGACGTGCTCGCCGCAGGCGCGTCGGCTCCCGGGCACGTGGTGAACCTCGGCCACGGCGTGCCGCCGGACACGGACCCCGACGTCCTGACCCGGGTGGTGGAACTCATCCACTCCGTCGAACCGTGACCGGGCGCGCGGAGGGGGCGGCGACGTCTGCCGGACCCGGCATGATCCCTCCGCCCGCCGTGGTCGTGATCGGTGGCGGGATGGCCGGGCTCACGGCAGCCCGTACCCTGGTGCGGCGCGGTCTCCGGGTCACCCTGCTCGAGCGCTCCGGGCGTTTCGGCGGGACGGTGGACGCGCGCATGCTCGGCGGCTTCCGCCTGGACAGCGGCGCGGAATCCTTCTCCACCCGCTCCGCCGTCGTCCCCGCCCTCGCCGAGGAGCTGGGCCTCACCGGCCGGATCGTGACCCCCGATGCCCCGGGCGCCTGGGTGCAGCTCCCCGGCGAGGATCTGCAGTCCGCCGCGCAGCCCCTGCCCAGTTCCGGTGTGCTCGGTATTCCCGCCGACCCCACGGACGCCGCGACGCGCGCCCTCCTCGGACCCGCCGGCGCCCTGCGTGCCGCCCGCGACGCGGATCTGCCCCCGGGACCACTGGCCACCCGCCCGCACGTCAGCCTCGGTGAGCTGGTACGCACGCGGATGGGGGAGGAGGTGCTGACCCGGCTCGTGGCACCCGTGGCCGGCGGCGTGTTCTCCGCGGACCCGGACGATCTCGACGTCGACTCCGTGGCCCCCGGTCTCCGCTCCACGATGGGCCGTCTGGGCTCACTCGGGGCGGCGGCCGGAGCCCTCCGCCAGGCCGCGCCCGCCGGTTCCGCCGTGGCCGGACTCGTGGGCGGGATGGCGCAGCTGCGCGACGCCCTCGTGCAGGAGCTCCTCACCGCCGGGGTGGACCTCCGCACGGCGGAGCAGGTCTCCGGGCTCACCCGCGACGGCGCCGGCTGGACCCTCGCCACCGAGCACGCCGCAGGCAGGCGCACCCTCTCCGCGGACGGCGTGGTCGTGGCGACCGAGGGGGGTGCCGCCGTCGACCTGATGGCCCCCGCCCTCCCCGCGCTGCTCCCCGAACGCCCCGGCTCGGTCCCCGGCGTCGCGCTCGTCACGCTGATCGTGGACTCTGCGGACCTGGACGCCCACCCGCGGGGGACCGGGGTGCTCGTGGCCCGCGGCGTGGACGGCGTGGCCGCGAAGGCGCTGACCCACGCCACCGCCAAGTGGGCGTGGTTGCGCGAGCAGGCCGGCCCCGGGGTGCACGTGCTCCGGCTCTCGTTCGGGCGGGTGGGGGACACCGCGGAGGACGTCGGGCTCCTGACACCGGACGCGGACCTGTACCGGCACGCGCTCGCCGACGCCTCCGCCCTGCTCGGGGTGCGCCTGACCGACGCGGCCGTGCTGGACCGGGACGTGGTCCGCGGGGCCGGTGCACTGCCGCACGCCTCGGTGGGACACCGTGAGCGCGTGGAGCGCATCCGCGCCGTCGTCGCGGACGCTCCGGCACTGGCCGTGACGGGTGGCTGGCTCGCCGGCACGGGGCTCGTGTCCGTCATCGGCGATGCACGGCGGCGCGCGGACCAGCTCGCCGATGCGCTGGGTGCGGGCGGGCCGCTGTGATGTTCCTCTCTTCTACTACGTGTAGAACTGGAAGATTTCGAATCGTCACCGGGCAGGAGCAAGATGGGGAGCATGACCGAGTCATCAGGTAGCACGCACGCACACCCCGCGCAGCAGGTCGAGGAGGGCGCGGATGCCCCCGGTGAGCTGTTCTACACCCTCTGGACAGTCTTCAAGCGCGGCGGGTCCGCGACGACGGCCGGCGCCCCGCTCACAGATGCCATCGCCGCCCTCGAGGCCGACGGCGTCACGCTCCGCGGCTTCTACGACGTCTCGGCGATGCGCGCCGACGCGGACGTCCTGGTCTGGGTGCACGGCCCCCGCGCCGAGGACCTGCAGACCGCGGTCCGCTCCCTCCGCCGCACGGACACGTTCTCCGGCTCCACGATCGTCTGGTCCGCCATGGGCGTGCACCGCGACGCCGAGTTCTCCAAGTCCCACAGCCCCGCGTTCTCGCGCGGCGTGGCACCCGCCGAGTGGGTGTGCGTGTACCCGTTCGTGCGGTCCTACGACTGGTACATCCTCCCCACGGAGGAGCGCCGCTCCATGCTGATCGACCACGGCATGAAGGGGCGGGACTACCCGCAGGTCATCTCCAACACGGTGTCCTCCTTCGCACTCAACGACTACGAGTGGATCCTGGCCCTCGAGGCGCCGGAGCTCGTGGACCTGGTGGACCTGATGCGCTACCTCCGGGAGACCGAGGCACGCCGCCACGTCCGCGAGGAAGTGCCCTTCTACACCGGCCGCCGGATCAACCACGACGAGATCGCAGAGGTGCTCGCATGACCACACAGGCTTTCAACCCCCTCGACGGGGTGGACGAGAACGGCCGCATGGCCCCGAAGGCGTACGACGCCGTGGTACTGGCCTCCTTCGGCGGCCCCGAGGGGCAGGACGACGTCATCCCCTTCCTGCGCAACGTCACCCGCGGCCGCGGCATCCCCGACGAGCGCCTCGAGGAGGTCTCGCACCACTACCGCGCCTTCGGCGGCGTGAGCCCCATCAACGGCCAGAACCGGGCGTTGCGCGCCGCCATGGAGGAGGAGCTGCGACGCCGCGGCATCGACCTCCCGGTCTACTGGGGCAACCGCAACTGGGAGCCCTTCATCGCCGACACGCTGCAGGAGGCGTACGACGCCGGTCACCGCAAGGTGCTCGCCGTCACCACGAGCGCCTACTCCTGCTACTCGAGCTGCCGCCAGTACCGCGAGGACCTCGGCATGGCACTCGTGAGGACCGGCCTCGAGGGCCGGCTGGAGGTGGACAAGGTCCGCCAGTACTTCGACCACCCCGGCTTCGTGGAGCCCTTCGTCGAAGGTGTGGGTGAGGGCCTCGCGAAGGTCCGCGCCGGCCTCGCCGAGCGGGGTGACGCCGAGGCCCCCGTGCACATCATGTTCTCCACGCACTCCATTCCCATGGGCGACGCCGAGGCGGCGGGTCCGCGGGACGCCGAGGGCGGCCCCGTGCACGAGGAAGGCGCCTACGTGGCACAGCACCGCGCCACCGCGCAGGCCGTGCTGGACCGCATCCCCGAGGCCGCCGGCGTCGAGTGGTCGCTGGTCTACCAGTCCCGCTCCGGTGCCCCGCACATCCCGTGGCTGGAACCGGACATCAGCGACGCCCTCCGCGACCGGTACGAGGGCGGTGCGCGCGGCGTCGTGATCGTGCCCCTCGGATTCGTGTCCGACCACATGGAGGTGGCCTGGGACCTCGACACCGAGGCGCTGGAGACCTGTGGCGAGCTCGGGATGGTGGCGGACCGCGTGCCCACCCCCGGCACGCACCGGAAGTTCGTGGAGGGCCTGATCGACCTCATCCTCGAGCGGACGGTGGAGAACAACATCGCCGACCGCCCGTCGGCCACGGCACTCGGTCCCTGGTACGACGTCTGCCGGCCCAACTGCTGCGCCAACCGGCGCGGTGAGAAGCCGACCATCGCGGCCGTGGACTCCACCGTGGGGACGCCGCTGCCCAACCCGTCCGTCTGATGGCTCCGGGTATCCGCGTGGGCACGCGGGGCAGTGCCCTCGCGCTGACGCAGACCACCACCGTGGCGGAGCGGGTCTCCGAGCTGGCGGCGGAGCCCTACGAGCTCGGGCGCGTGCGGACCGAGGGTGACGTCTCCCGGGCGTCGCTCTCGCAGATCGGCGGCACCGGCGTGTTCGTGGCGGCCCCCCGGGATGCTCTGCTGGAGGACCGGTGCGACGTCGCGGTGCACCCCCTCAAGGACCTCCCCACGCTCCCTGCGCCCGGTCTCACCGTGGCCGCGGTCCCCCAACGCGAGGACGTCCGCGACGCCCTGTGCGCACGGGACCGCCTGACGCTGGCCCCCCTGCCCGACGGCGCACGCGTGGGTACCGGGTCCCCGCGCCGGGCCGCCCAGCTCCGGGCTGCGCGCCCGGGCCTGGAGGTGGTGGACATCCGCGGGAACGTGGACACCCGGCTCGGCCGGGTGGCAGGTCTCGTGGTCGGCGCACCGGGTGACCTCGACGCCGTCGTCCTCGCCGCCGCCGGGCTCCTCCGGCTGGGGCGTGAAGAGGCGATCACCGAGTTCATCGACACCGACGTGATGCTGCCCGCCCCGGGGCAGGGCGCCCTCGCGGTCGAGCGCAGGGAGGAAGCCGCCGCACCGCTGACGGATGCGCTCGCCTCCTACGACCACCTCCCCACCCGGCTGGCCGTCACCGCGGAGCGTGCCGTCCTGCTGCAGCTCGAGGCGGGCTGCGCGGCGCCCATCGGCGCGCTGGCCCGCATCCGCGGCGACGAACTGGCCCTGGAAGCCGTGGTGTGCAGCCTGGACGGACGCTCGGTCCTCCGCCTGACGCGCACCGCCCCGGCCACGGATGCCGTGGCTGCGGCCCGGCTCGGCCTGGAGCTCGCCGAGGAACTGCTCGCTGCGGGCGCGGCCGACATCGCGCCCCTGAACTAGGCGCCCCGTGACCGGACCGACGCCCGGGACCGTGGTGGTGCTGCGGCACCCGGCGCGGACCGTCCGGATCGCCGCCGAGCTGGCCGACGCCGGCCTGCGGACCTATGCGATGCCGCTCACCGACGTCGAGCTGCCGCCGGACACCGCTCCGGTCCGCGCAGCACTCGCGGACCTCGGCCGGGGCACCCACCGGTGGCTCGTGGTGACCAGCGGCAACACCGTCCAGGCGCTCGGGGTCCTCGCAGCGTCGCTCGGGAGCCCCCTCGCGGACCTGGTCCGCGGGACGGGTACGCGCGTCGCCGCCGTCGGCCCGGCCACCGCACGGGCGCTCGCGGACCAGGGCGTGCCCGTCCACCTGGTCCCCGAGGACGACGCCTCCTCCGGGGGTCTGCTGCGGCAGTTCCCGAGCGGTCCCGGAACCCTCCTGCTCCCGCAGGCAGATCTGGCGCCGGACGATCTCCGCGCCGGACTGACGGAGCTCGGTTGGTCGGTGCGGCGGGTGGAGGCCTACCGGACCGTGCCCCACCCGGCGGAGCCGTCCCGGCGGTTGCCCGGCATCGAGGAACCCGGGACCAGACCCCGGCTGATGTCACCGCAGCAGTTCGCGGACCTCGTACGCTCCGGTGTCCGGCCGGCCGTCGTGTTCACCGCCCCGAGCGCCGTGGCGCAGTTCCGTGAAATGCTGGTCGACGTGCCGCCCGCCTTCCACCCCGTGTCCATCGGGCGCACCACGTCGGCCGCCCTGCAGCAGCAGGGCTGGGGTGCGGGGACGACGGCGCCGAACCCGAGTCCGCAGGGCGTGGCACGCGCCGTCACGGCCGCCCTGACCCCCCGACCGGCGGACCCCGCCGCCGACGACGCACCCGCAGGACCATCGAACGGAGAACGGCCATGAGCTTCCCCCAGCACCGCCCGCGCAGACTGCGCTCCACCCCCGCCATCCGGCGCATGGTGGCCGAGTACCGCGTGCACCCCTCCGAACTGGTCCTCCCGGCCTTCATCCGGGAGGGGCTCACCGAGCCCTCGCCCATCCTGTCGATGCCCGGCGTCGTGCAGCACACCTCCGACTCCTTGAAGCGCGCGGCCGCCGAGGCCGTGGAACGCGGCGTGGGCGGCATCATGCTCTTCGGCATCCCTGAGCACCGCGACGCCACGGGCAGCGCGGGGATCGATCCCGACGGCGTGCTGAACCGGGCCATCGCGGACGTCCGCGCCGAGGTGGGTGACTCCCTCGTGGTGATGAGCGACGTCTGCCTGGACGAGTTCACGGACCACGGGCACTGCGGTGTGCTCGACGACGCGGGTGCGGTGGACAACGACGCCACCCTGGACCTCTACGCGCAGATGGCCGTGGAGCAGGCCCGGGCCGGCGCCCACGTGCTCGGCCCCTCCGGGATGATGGACGGGCAGGTGGCGGTGATCCGGCAGGCGCTCGACACGGCCGGGTACCAGGACACCGTGGTGCTCGCCTACGCCGCGAAGTACGCCTCGGCGTTCTACGGTCCCTTCCGCGAGGCCGTGGACTCCCAGCTCACCGGGGACCGGAGGACCTACCAGATGGACGCGGCGAACCGCCGCGAGGCACTCCTCGAGGTGGAGCTCGACCTCGAGGAGGGCGCCGACATGGTGATGGTCAAGCCGGCCATGAGCTACCTGGACATCCTGGCCGACGTCGCCGCCATGTCGCCCGTGCCGGTGGCGGCGTACCAGATCTCCGGCGAGTACGCGATGATCGAGGCCGCGGCGGTCAACGGCTGGATCGACCGGCGCCGCGCCATCGAGGAGTCCGTCCTCGGCATCAAGCGCGCCGGTGCGCAGCTGATCCTCACCTACTGGGCCTCGGAGCTCGCGCTCTGGCTCGACGAGCACTAAGGAGCCTTCCATGACCATCTCGGAGAACCTGTACGAACGCGCACGCCGGCTCATGCCCGGCGGCGTCAACTCACCCGTCCGCGCCTTCGGCTCCGTGGGGGGTACGCCGCGCTTCCTCGTGGACGCGCACGGCGCCTACGTCACGGACGCCGACGGGCAGGAGTACGTGGACCTGGTGGGCTCCTGGGGGCCGGCGCTGCTCGGCCACTCCCACCCCGAGGTCATCGCCGCCGTCCACCGTGCGGTGGACCACGGCCTCACCTTCGGGGCCTCCACACCGGACGAGGCCGAACTCGCGCAGCTCGTGAAGGACCGCGTGCCCGCCGTCGAGCTGCTGCGCATGGTGTCCACCGGGACGGAGGCCACCATGACCGCGGTACGGCTGGCCCGCGGGTTCACGTCCCGCAATCTCATCGTGAAGTTCGCCGGCTGTTACCACGGCCACGTGGACAGCCTCCTCGCCGCGGCCGGTTCGGGCGTGGCGACCCTGGCGCTCCCGGGTTCGGCCGGTGTCACGGAGGCGACGACGGCGGAGACCCTCGTGCTCCCGTACAACGACGTCGAGGCCGTGGAGGAGGCCTTCCGGGTGCACGGCGAGCGGATCGCCGCCGTGATCACCGAGGCCGCCCCCGCCAACATGGGCGTGGTCACGCCCGCGCCGGGCTTCAACGCCTTCCTGTCCCGCATCACCTCCGAGCACGGAGCCCTGTTCATCGTGGACGAGGTCATGACCGGGTTCCGCACGCACCCCGGCGGCTACTGGAAGCTCACGGGCGGCGCGGACGACGCCGAGCACCCCTGGACCCCGGACCTGCTGACCTTCGGCAAGGTGATCGGCGGCGGCGTGCCCGCGGCGGCACTCGGCGGCCGTGCCGACGTCATGAACTACCTGGCGCCCATCGGACCGGTGTACCAGGCGGGCACCCTGTCGGGGAACCCGCTCGCCATGGCCGCGGGCGTGGCCACCCTCACCGCCGCCACGGACGAGGTGTACCGGAACGTGGACGCGCGCTCGCTCGAGGTGAGCGAGGCCCTGAGCGCGGCGCTGTCCGGTGCGGGCGTGGACCACTCCATCCAGCGGGCCGGGAACCTGTTCAGCGTCGCCTTCGGGACGGCCGAGCGCGGGGTGTCGGACTACGCCGATGCCCAGGGCCAGGAAGCCTTCCGCTACGGCCCGTTCTTCCACTCCATGCTGGACTCCGGTGTCTACCTGCCGCCGTCCGTGTTCGAGGCCTGGTTCCTGTCCGGGGCCCACGACGACGCCGCGCTGGAGCGCATCCATGCGGCGCTCCCCGCCGCCGCGAAGGCAGCGGCGGAGGCAGTGCCGGTCGACTGACGGACCCTCCGTTCCGTGGGCCCCGGGTGCGTCGTCGCCCGGGGTCCCGGCTCCGCCGACCGGTGCGCTGCTCGTCGGCACGGGATGTCGGCCTGGGATGTCGTCCGGGCGATGCCGTTTCGGACCTAAGCCGCCGGGCCGGAGCGGTCAGCTCGTGACGCCGATGGCGGTGGCGCCGGATTGCGGGGAGCCGGTGAGGGTGTCCGCTCCTGTGGGCGGCGGTACGACACCCACCACCGGCCAGGCCCGCTCGATCACCGCCGTCGGGTCCGTGCGTCGCAGGTACTCCTCGAAGCTGGCGGACTGGCGCTCCGCCCAGCCGATCAGGGAGGCATGGAGTTCGATGGCGGGGCAGCGCAGGAAGGGGTAGTGCTCGGCGAGGACCAGGCCCACCTGCAGCGTGGCCAGGACGTCCGCGGCGGAGGTGTGGGCGTTCTCGAAGCGGATCCCGTAGTGCTCGCAGAGCGCCGTGAGGGTCCGCTTGCCCTTCCGGTAACGGTCCGCCTGCTTGTCCATGATGTACGGGTCGATCACCGGGGTGGGGGTCGGGACGGACACCCCGAGGCGGGCGCCCTCGCGGGCCAGCACCGTGAAGTCGTACCGCGCGTTGTAGGCGAGGACCGGCACGCCGGCGTCGAAGCAGCGGGAGAGGACCGCGGCCACGCCGTCGACCACCTCGACGGCGGGCCTGCCGTGCGAGCGTGCGTGCTCCGTGACGACGCCGTGGATCGCCGCGGCCTCGTCCGGGATCACCACGCCGGGATCCGCGAGCCACTCATGGTGTTCCAGGAGTGCCCCGTCGGCGTCCACGAGCACCACCGTGGCGGGGACGATCCGGGCCGTGCGCGGGTCGCGTCCCGGCGGCGCCAGGTCGAAGGCCGCCCGGGGGCCCTGATGCCAGCTCGTCATGGCCCAACCGTAGCGACGACCTCCGACCAAATGGCCGCATTCTCCGGCGCGGGGCGTCGATAGGGTGGTGCGCATGGAGTCGTTCCCTCCGCGCCAGGTGTTCTCGGTCGCGTACGTGGCCGCCGTGTTCGCCGTCGTGCGGTCGCCCCCCCCGGCGACGGTGCTGACCTACGGGGACGTCGCCGAGCTGCTGGAGAACGGCGGCGCACGCCAGGTGGGGCGGGCGAGGTCCATGAGCACGCCGGGGACCCCGGGGTGGCGGGTGCTCCGGGCGGGCGGTCGCCCGCCCCGGGGGCTGGAGCTGCGCGCGCGTCCGCACTACGACGCGGAGGGTACGCCGCTGCTCCCTACGGCAGACCCGGACCCGATGGTCTACCGTGTGGATCTGCGCAGCGCCCGCTGGTCGCCGTCGTCGGTGGACCAGCTCCGGTTCGCCCGACTCGGTGCGGTGCTCCGTGGCGAGGCGGACCCGACGGACGCCCAGCCGTAGTGTCCTCGCACGGATCCTCCGTTTGTCCGTGCAGTGTGATGATGTTGAGCCATGACCAGCACCCTCCCCGACGCCGCGTCCCCGACTCCCGGGAAGGCGCGGACGGCTTCGGACGCCGAGGCGGGGTACGCCGCCGTGCTCGACTCCCTGGTGGCTGCGCACGGGCAGACCCTGGTACTCGGGGCTCCCGGCAGCGGGAAGTCCTCCCTGCTCACGGACCTGGCCGTCGGCCGCATCGAATCCGGTGCGGTCCGTCCTGAAGGTCTGCTCCTGCTCAGCCCCACCCGCGCCACCGCGACACGCCTGCGGGACGAGCTGACCGCCAAGCTGGACCGCAGTATCAGCACCGCTCCGGCGCGCACCTGGGCCTCCTACGCCTTCGACCTCATCCGCCGGGCGAAGGCCGAGGGCCGTACCCCGTGGATCCCGCGCCCGCCCCGTCTCCTCTCCGGCGCCGAGCAGGATCTCATCATCAAGGAACTGCTCACGGGCCACGGTCGTGACGGTGCTCCGGAGCTGCGGTGGCCGGCCGGTCTCGCGCTGGCGCTGCCGACGCGCGGGTTCCGGCAGGAGATCCGCGACCTCTTCGACCGCGTGAGCGAGTACGGGGTGTCCGCCGGGGAGCTCGCCTCCTGGGGTGAACGCTTCGACCGCCCCGACTGGGTGGCCGCGGCCGCGCTGTACCGGGAGTACCGGGACGTCCTCGATCTCCGGACACCGGAGGCGTTCGACCCGGCCGGGATCCTCACCGCCGCGCGGGAGATCCTCGAGACCGACGAGGAGTTCCTCGACCAGGAGAGATCCCGGTTGCGGCTGGTCCTCGTGGACGACTACCAGGAGGCCAATCCTGCGGAGCACGCACTGCTGGGGCTCATCGGGACGGGCACGGACGTGTTGATCACCTCGTGCCCGGACACCGTGGCACAGGGTTTCCGTGGAGCGCGGCCGGAACTCACGGGACGGTTGTCCGACCTGTTCGAGGGCGGCAGCGGCTTCCGCACGGTGACCCTCCCGACCTCGCTGACCCTCCGGGGCCATCTCGCCGATGCCTGGGGACAGGTGGCGGAACGGATCGCGACCACCGGTGTCCCCACGGGCTATCGATTTCCAGCAGCACGCAAGGAGACAGGACGGACCGAGGACGAGGGCGGGGACGGGGAGAGCCCGGTGGTGTCCGCGCACGTCCTGGACAGTGCCTTCCACGAGCAGCGTTTCATCACGCAGCGGATCCTGGAGGCGCACCTGTTCGAGGAGCGCGGGCTGGACGACATCGCCGTGATCGTCCGCAACGGGGCCCAGGTTGCCGCGGTGCAACGTTTCCTGACCTCCCAGGGCATCGCCGTCAACGTCCCGGCCGCGGAGACGGCGATCCGCGAGGAGCCGGCCGTCCGGCCCCTGCTGGACCTCTACGCGGTGGTGGTGGGGCGGGCGGAGCTCGACACGGAGCTCTGCATCTCCCTGCTCACCTCGAGGATCGGCGGGGCAGGGAGCCTCGACGTGCGACGGCTCCGGCAGATCCTGCGCCGCAACGAGCTGCAGCACGGCGGCGGGCGCACCAGCGACGACCTCCTGGCCGCGCTGTTCTCCTCGCCCGAGGAGATCGCGGCACTGCCCTCCGAGGGCACACCCGTCCGGAGGCTCCACCGGATGCTCGAGGAGGGGCGCTCGGCGACCCAGGAGGCCGGCGCCGATCCGGAGAGCGTGCTCTGGGCGCTCTGGTCGGCGTCCGGACTCGCCCGGCAGTGGTCCGTGGCGGCCCTGTCCGAGGGGCCCTCCTCGGTACGGGCGGATCGCGACCTCGATGCCATGATGGCCCTGTTCCACACTGCGGAGCGGTTCGTCGAGCAACTACCCGGTGCGGACCCCGAACTGTTCCTGGACTACATCCTCAGCCAGGACATCCCCATGGACACCCTGACCCAGCGCACTGCCCGGCAGGCCTCGGTGTCGGTCCTGACACCCGCCAGCGCGGCCGGGCGTCACTGGCCCCTCGTGATCGTCGCCGGTGTGCAGGACGGCGTGTGGCCCGACCTCCGCCTGCGCGGTGAGCTCCTCGGGTCGGGGGAGCTGCGTGCACTGCTGGATCACGGTGCATCCTTCCGCAGCACCCGGGACCCGGTCGCGCTCCTGCAGGACATCCGGTTCGACGAACTCCGCACCTTCTCCCTCGCCGTGTCCCGTGCCAGTGAGGAACTGGTGGCCTGCGCCGTCTCGTCCCAGGACGAGCAGCCCTCCCAGTTCCTCGACGTGCTCGATCCGTTGCCGGCGGGTACCACGCAGCGCCCACGCACCGAGGTGCTGCGCCCGGTGACCCTGCGCGCCCTCGTGGCGGAACTGCGGAAGTTCGCCCAGGACCCGGAGGTCGCGGAGTCGCTCTCCGGTGAGGCCGTACGCCATCTGGGACGCATGGCCGCACTGGAGCCGCCCGTACCCGGGGCCCACCCCGCGCAGTGGTGGGGTGCCCTCGGCCTGAGCAGCGAGCAGCCGGTGGTACCGCACGACCAGCCCATCCCGGTCTCGCCCTCGAGGGTGGAATCCGTCCTCACCTCACCGCTCAGCTGGTTCGTCTCGGCCGCGGGAGGCGAGCGCACCACCGACTTCGCCCGGTCGCTCGGGACCCTCGTCCATCAGATCGCGCAGGATCTGCCCGAGGCGAGCGGCGGCGAGTACGTCCGGGAGCTCGAGCGCCGGTGGCCCCAGCTGGGGATCAAGGACACGTGGGAGGGATCGGCCGAGTTCCGGCGCGCCGAGGCGATGGTGCGCAAGCTCGCGGGCTACGTGCTCTCCATGCGCTCGGCCGGGCGTACCCTGCAGGACACGGAGGTGGACTTCTCGGTGGATCTCGATGTCAGGGTGGACGGGGCCGGGCGCATCGCGCGGCTCCGCGGTCAGATCGACAGGCTCGAGCTGGACGCGGAGGGCAGGTTCGTCGTCGTCGACCTCAAGACGGGGCGGAGTGCGCCCGTGGGCGCCGACATCGCACGGCATCCGCAGCTCGCCGCCTACCAGACGGCGGTGGCCGCCGGGGCGCTGAGCGAGCCGGCCGGGGAGGACCCCGGTGCGGGTGCCCGTCCGGCGGATCCCCCGGAGGTCGCGGAGCCGGGAGGCGCGGCGCTGGTGCAGCTCGGGACCGGGACCAAGGATGTGTCCGTGCAGGAACAGTCCGCCGTGGGTCCCGCTGACACCTGGGCCCGCGGCATGATCGAGGACGCCGCCGGTCTCATGGCCGCGGCGACGTTCGAGACCATCCACGACCCGCGCCGATCGGGGTACGGCGGCAGCGGCTGCCGCCTGCCCGAGGTGTGCCCGTTGTGCGAGGAAGGCAAGCAGGTGACCCAGTGACCTCCGCCCCCCGGACTCCTCCTCGGCCGGACCCCGGCGCCGGAACGCGACCGGAGTACACCGCCCGGCGCCTCGCCGAGCTCCTGCACACCGACCCGGACTCCGCCGTGCAGTACCCCACGGAGGATCAGGTACGCGTCATCGAGGCGCCGCTGGAACCCCTCCTCGTGATCGCGGGTGCCGGGTCGGGGAAGACCAGGACCATGGCGGACCGGGTGGTGTGGCTCGTCGCGAACCAGCTGGTCCGGCCGGAACAGATCCTCGGTGTCACCTTCACGCGGAAGGCCGCCGGTGAGCTCGCCACGCGCGTGCGGCAACGACTGGCGCAGCTCTACACGGCGCTCAGCGAGCAGGAGGCCCCGCGGGCGGGTGCAGACGCCCTGGACCGACTGGACCCGAGCATCTCCACCTACCACTCCTTCGCGAACGGGATCGTGCAGGACTACGGGCTCCGCATCGGGGTGGAGCGCGATTCCGTGATGCTCGGGACCGCCCAGTCCTGGCAGCTCGCCTCCACCGTGGTCGAGGCGTACGACGGCGAGTGGGAACACCTCACCGCGGCGAAGAGCACGCTCGTGCAGGCGGTGCTGACCATGGCGGGGGAGTGTGCCGAGCACCTCGTCCCCCCGGCACGGGTGCGGGAGGAACTGCGCCGGCAGATCGACCACGTGGCGAAGCAGCCCTACGTGGCCGGCTCCACCCGGGCAACTGCCCGGAAGGTGCCCGACCTGCTGGACAAGCTGCGCACGCGGATCACCGTCACCGAGCTCGTGGAGCGTTACGCGGCCGGTAAACTCGCACGGCGGCAGCTCGATTTCGGTGATCTGGTGTCCCTGGCCGCGAGGATCGCCCAGGAGGTCCCCGAGGCGGGGCACCTGGAGCGCGAGAAGTACAAGGTGGTGCTGCTCGACGAGTTCCAGGACACCTCCCACGCCCAGATGGTGCTGTTCTCCCGGTTGTTCGCCGACGGGCGCGCGGTCACCGCGGTGGGGGACCCGCACCAGTCGATCTACGGGTTCCGGGGGGCGTCCGCGGGCCAGCTCGGTACCTTCCGCACGGCCTTCCCGCGCTCCGTCGCGGACGGCCGGGCGCCGTCGGACGTGGCGCACCTCTCCGTGGCGTGGCGCAACTCCACCTCGATCCTCGCGGCCGCCAACAAGGTCTCGGCGTCCCTGAACGTGCCCCCGCCCTGGCTGCGCAGCACGGTGCAGCAGGTGCCCGGGCTCGTCGCGCGCCCCGGGGCCCCGCTCGGAGAGGTGCTGCTGGGCCGCTTCCTCACCGACGCGCCGGTCCCGGCGGACCTGCACGTCCCGGAGGCTGCTCCGGCCGACGACGCCGGCACGCACGCTGCGGGGGATCCGGGACAGCCCGGTGGGACGGTGCCGCAGGCGCGGGCCCCCCGGGAGGTGGAACAGCTCAGTGAGGCGGAGGCGATCGCGCGTGAGGTCCTCCGCCAGCGCGGGCGGAGTTTCGAGAGCGGCGAGGACGGCACCGCACTGCGGCCCACCATGGCCGTCCTGTGCAGGGGACGGCGGCAGTTCGACCCGATCCGCCGCGAGCTCGAACGTGCGGGGGTCCCGGTGCAGGTGGTGGGGCTGGGCGGTCTCCTGCGCACCCCCGAGGTGGTGGACCTGCTGGCCACGCTGCGGGTGCTCGGTGATCCGGACCGGTCGGACTCGATGCTGCGGCTCCTGGCGGGAGCCCGCTGGCGGCTCGGACCGGCGGATCTCATGGCGCTGGGGGACTGGTCGCGTCAGCTGGCGAGGAGCAGGGAGGCGATGTTCCGTCCTGCTACCCGCCCGGCGGAGGATGCCACCGCCGGGCAGGGCGAGGATGCCGTGGTGGCACCGGATCTCGCCGAGTCGGGCAGTCTGGTGGAAGCCGTGGACCACCTGCCGCCGGCGGACTGGGTGTCCTCGGCGGGTCGGGTCCTGAGCGGTACCGCGCGTCAGCGCCTCGATACCCTCCGGCGCGAGCTCCGGTTGCTCCGTACCTTCGTGGGCGATGACCTCACCAGCATGATCGGCGAGGTGGAGCGCACCATCCTGCTGGACATCGAGGTGGCGGCCAAGCCCGGCGTGAGCATCCACGAGGCCCGGAGGAACCTCGACGCCTTCACCGAGGCGGTGGCGGGCTTCGTCTCCAGTGCGGAACGGGTGGACCTCCCCGCTTTCCTGGCATGGCTCGAGGCCGCCGACCAGGAGGAGGACGGCCTGCCCGTGACCCAGCTCGAGGCGAGCAGGGACGCGGTGCAGCTGCTGACCGTCCACGCGTCCAAGGGCCTGGAGTGGGACGTGGTGTTCGTCCCCGGCCTCAACGAGGGCTCCTTCCCGAGCGGCAGGGATTCACGCTGGAGCAGCGGGAACTCCTCGATCCCCTGGACCCTGCGGGGGGACGCGCCCGAGCTGCCGCAGTGGGACTGGGAGCAGCAGGACCAGAAGCAGTGGCTGGCCAGTGAGAAGGAGTTCGCCGACGACGCGCGGGCGCACGCCGAGCGGGAGGAACGCAGGCTCGCCTACGTGGCCTTCACCCGGGCCAAGCACTCCCTGGTGTGCACGTCCTCCGCCTGGGGCGGCGGGCGGTCCAGGCCGTCGGGGCCGTCGTCGTTCCTGTCGGACCTGATGTCCCTCGCCGAATCCTCCGAACCCGGGTTCCGCGTACCGTCCTGGTTGCCCGAGGACCAGATGGGCGACACCAATCCGGCCACGGCCCGCCCGGAGCGCGCCACCTGGCCCGTCGACCCGCTGGGGGCCCGGCGGCAGATCCTGCAGCGGGCGGCCGATGCGGTTCTCCGTCGTACCGCCGAACCGGTGCAGGAGGTCATGAGCGAGGACGAGGGGCGCTGGGGGCGGGAGGTCCGCCTGGCGCTCGCGCGTCAGTCACGGGAGCGCGAACGGATGCCGGTGACCCTCCCGGCACACATCTCCGCCTCCACCCTCGTGGAGCTGGGCGAGGACCCGGAGGCGGTGCTGCAGCAGCTGCGCCGTCCGCTGCCGCGCCGGCCGGGTGCGGCAGCCCGGAAGGGGACGGCGTTCCACGCCTGGATCGAGGAGTTCTACGGCGCGGGAGGAACCCTGGACCTCGGGGAGTACCCGGGTAGTGCGGACGCCCATGTGGACGAGACCCTGGGGCTGCAGGAGATGGCCGCGGTCTTCGAGAGATCGGAGTGGGCGCTTCGGGAACCGGCGGCCGTGGAGGTGCCGATCGAGACGAGGATCGGCGACGTGGTGGTCCGTGGACGCATCGACGCCGTGTTCCGGGACAACGACGGCGGGTGGGACCTCATCGACTGGAAGACCGGCAGGCCCCCGGCCCCGCAGCATCGCGCGGCCAAGGCCGTGCAGCTCGCGGTGTACCGGTTGGCCTGGTCCCGGCTCCGGGGCGTCCCCCTAGACTCGGTACGCGCGGCATTCTTCTACGTCGCGGACAACCTGGTGGTGCGCCCCCACGACCTGGCGGGCGCCGAGGAACTGGGGCGCATCATCACCGGAGCCGGAGCCGGAGCCGGAGGCCCCGTCCCAGGCTGATCCGGGGGCCGGGCGGGCCCCGGACCGCGTGTCCGGGGCCGTGGCTGCTTCGCACCCGGCAGCTCGTCCGCGGTGTGCCCGAGCGGTCAGCGTCCTCGGAAGGTGACGATCGGCAGGGCCGAGGTCTCGACGTCGTCGGAGGACTCCTGGCCGGCGCCGCTGGTGCTCAGCAGGGTGACCTTCGACGATCCCGTGCTCTGCGGACGTGCGGTCACCATGCGCGCACGGGCCTGGGAGGCGCCGGACGGCTGCTGTGCACCCTCCTGGACGGCCCGGTCCGACACCGTGTCCGGGATGCCACCGGGACGGTGGACATGGCTCCCGGTCCTCTCCTGCTCCGCCGCGTCCTGCTGCACGCCGTCGTCGGAATCCCGCCCGGCGGGGGGCCGCGCGGCCCCGCCCCCCGCCCCGCCGATGTGCTGCACAGCGTCCGGAGCAGGTGCCGGGCGCGCCGTGCCGGTGCCCGTAGGGGCGTCCGCCTGCTGACCGGAGGCGGCATCGCCCAGGGCCCGGCGTTCGACCACGGGGTCCTCCTCCGGCGGTGAGGGCAACCCGATCGAGTTCGTCCCGCTCCGTTCCGCGACGTGCGGGGAGCGGTACCGGAAACCATCGGTCCCGTACTCGTCACCCCACTCGCGGCGCTCCTCCTCGGCCCGCCGGGCACGCTCGGCGGCCTCCTGCTGCTCGAGCTCGATCGACTCGACGTCCTCCGCGAGGGTGGCGAGCATGTCCTCCGCCTCGGCGACCATCGTGGCGTCCTCGCGGGCCACACCGCGCACGAGCCACTGGGCCAGGGCGAACTCCGCGGCGAGGGCGGCCCGCCGGGCAAGATGCGGGTCGGCGGCCGATCCCCGCTCCTCGGTGTAGGCGGCGTAGACGGCATCCACGAATCCTGTGTCCTCGGCGGCGGCGAGCCAGGCGAAGTCCTCGGCCGGGTCCCCGATGCAGAGGTCGGTCCACCCGGTCACGGCGGACACCCTGCCGGCTGCCACCAGGAGGTGGTCCTCGTGCAGGTCGCCGTGCATCACGGTGGGGCCGAAACGCCACAGGGTCACGTCCTCGAGGGCGTGCTCCCAGCGCCGTAGGAGGATGCTCGGGATCTTCCCGGTGGTCGCGGCCTGGTCCAGTTCGTTGAGCTTGCGCTGCCGGTACTCCTCGGCCTCGTAGCTGGGCAGATCGGCGCGCTGCACCATCTCCTGGGGCAGGTCGTGGATGGCGGCCAGGACACGTCCCAGTTCCTGGGCCATGGTGCGGCCGCCCCGGGTGAGCGCGTCGAGCGGACGGGCCGTCCCGGTGAGGTGCGAGTAGACGAACGTACTGAGCTCACCCTGCCGGACACTGCCCGCCATGTGGGGGATGAGGAACGGCAGCTCCGCCTTCACCGCCGGGGTGAACGCCCGCAGGGCCTGTACCTCCGTCTCCAGGCGCATGCTCGCCTCGGCATGCCTGGGGGAACGCACACTCCACTGTTTGCCGGCGCCGTCCACCAGCAGTGCCGAGTCGAAATCGGCGGCGTCGTCGGGGGCTCCGGCCACGCCGGTGGGCGCGAGGCCAGGTACTGCGGCGCTCGCTATGGCGGCTAGTTCCATGGGGGTGCGTTTCACAAGGTTAACCGTAGGGCGTCGGCCGACCGGCCCGCCCCTTTCCGGCGCGGCGAGTCGCCGGATGCACTACTCGTCTTTGCTCGTGCGCTACTGTTCCACCTCTCCTCCACGGAAGCCCTCCGGAATGTGTTTTGGGAGACCGAGAACGTACCGTAGGAGCATGACCGACCCCCTCCGGACGCTCGTCCTTCCTGCCCTCGGATCGCTTCCGCTCTCCCGGGCCGGGTCGGACCGCGACGGCTATGCGAGAACCACCGGGAACCTCCTGGACACGCTGTGGGCCGCGCCGGAGACCCGGGTCCTGCCGATCGCCGGCGGGAAGGCCCCCGTACGGGGGAGCGATCTCGTCCTCCTGTCGCCCGAGCGGGTGACGCGCCCGGAGCTGGTCCTCTACCTGGGCCGGATCGACGAGGGCATGGAGGACGCCGGACGGCAGGTGGTCGCAGCCGTGCTCCCGGAGATCGACACCGGGCTGGCCCCTGCGGAGCAGTGGATGGGTCTGCGGGACATCGCCGCCTCACTGGACGGCAGGGACACCGGGCTCTTCGTGGAGGCCGCAGGTCTGGCGAACTGGCACGCGACGCACACCCACTGCTCCCGGTGCGGGGCCCCCACCGAGGCCGAGGACGCCGGATGGGTGCGACGCTGCACGAAGGACGGCTCCAGCCACCACCCGCGCACCGACCCGGCGATCATCGTCTCGGTGGTCGACGACGACGACCGGCTGCTCCTCGGGTCCGCGGCCGCCTGGCCGGACGACCGCTTCTCTACCCTCGCCGGATACGTGGAGCCGGGGGAGTCCCTCGAGGCGGCGGTGATCCGGGAGGTCGGCGAGGAGTCCGCGGTGGAGGTCCGCTCCCCGGAGTACCTCGGTTCCCAGCCCTGGCCGTTCCCGGCGTCCCTCATGCTCGGCTTCACCGCACGGGCGGTGACCACCGATGCCGTGGCCGACGGCGTGGAGATGCGTTCCGTGCGGTGGTTCACGCGGCAGGAACTCTTCACGGAGGTCCGCGACGGGACGATCGCCGTCGCCGGTGGTGTGTCCATCGCACGCGCCCTGATCGAGCGCTGGTACGGCGGTCCGCTGGACGGGGAGCCGTCGGAGGCGCGCCCCTAGTGTCCGAGCAACTGCTGGAGCAGAGCATCCTCGCGGGGCTCGACGACGAGCAGCGCATGGTCGCCGGCCCCCTGACCGGCCCCATGTGCGTGCTGGCCGGGGCGGGTACGGGGAAGACGCGGGCCATCACGCACCGCACCGCCTACGGGGCGCAGACCGGCGTGAACAAACCGCGGCAGGTCCGGGCCGCCCGTCCACCGCGCGTGCCGCCGCCGAGTGGCGGCCCCGCCTGCGTGACCTCGGTGCCGGCGGCGTGCAGGCGCGCACCTTCCACGCCGCAGCCCTGCGTCAGCTCCAGTACTTCTGGCCGCAGGCGGTCGGCGGCCCGCTCCCGGCGCTCGTGGACCACAAGGCCCAGCTGATCGCGGAGGCCGCCCGCCGGCTGCGGGACTCGACGGACCGGGCCACCATCCGCGATGTCGCCGCGGAGATCGAGTGGGCGAAGGTCTCCATGCTCACCCCGGACGCCTACATGGCGGCCGCCGCCGGGCGCGCGGAACCTGCCGGGATGGACCTCGTCACCGTGTCCCGCATCTTCTCGGCCTACGAGGACCTGAAGATCGACCGCAACCTGATCGACTTCGAGGACGTCCTGCTGACCACCGTGGCCATCCTCGAGGAGGACGAGAAGGTCGCGGCGACCGTCAGGGCCCAGTACCGGCACTTCGTGGTGGACGAGTACCAGGACGTCTCACCCCTCCAGCAGCGTCTGCTCGACCTGTGGCTCGGTGAGCGCCGGGAACTCTGCGTCGTGGGGGATGCGAGCCAGACCATCTACTCGTTCACCGGTGCCACGTCCCGCCACCTCCTCGACTTCACCACGCGCTACGAGGGTGCGCAGGTGGTGAAGCTGGTGCGCGACTACCGCTCCACACCCCAGGTGGTGCGTGCCGCGAACACCCTGCTCGCGGCGAGGAACGCCGAGGCGGACCGCCGGGCGACCGGCAGCTCCTGGTCGACGCCCCTGGAACTCGTGGCCCAGCGTCCGGCCGGCCCGGACCCCGTGTTCACCGAGTGCAGCGACGACGAGGCGGAGGCGGCCGAGTGTGCGCGCCGGATCGGCGTACTCCTGGACGAGGGGGTCAAGGCCAGCGAGATCGCGATCCTGTATCGCACCAACGGGCAGTCCGAGGCCTACGAGCAGGCCCTGGCCACCGCCGGCATCGGCTACCAGCTGCGCGGCGGCGAGCGCTTCTTCCAGCGACGCGAGGTACGTGATGCACTGCTGCAGTTGCGGGCCGCTGCACGCACGCAGGGCGACGACGACGTGCCGCAGCAGGTGCGCGACGTCCTGGCCTCCCTGGGATACACCTCCGTGGCCCCGCAGAACTCGGGCGCCGTGCGGGAGAAGTGGGAGTCGCTCGCGGCCCTGGTGGGTCTCGCCGACGAACTCCAGCGGGTGCGCGGCCCGGAGGCCTTCACCCTGCAGGTCTTCGTCGCGGAGCTGGAGGAGAGGTCCGCCGCCCAGCACGCACCGACCGTGCAGGGAGTCACCCTCGCCTCCCTGCACTCGGCCAAGGGGCTGGAGTGGGACGCCGTCTTCCTCGTGGGTCTGAGCGAGGGGCTGATGCCCATCTCCTTCGCCGACACCCAGGAGGGCATCGACGAGGAACGGCGGCTGCTCTACGTGGGGATCACCCGGGCCCGGGTCCACCTCTCGATGTCCTGGTCCCTGTCGCGCTCGCCGGGCGGGCGGGCCTCGCGGAAACCCTCGCGGTTCCTCGACGCACTGCGTCCCGCGACCGCCGGTCAGGCGTCCTTCCGCCAACCCCGCGCCAGGACGTCGAGGAAGTCCTCCGCCCCGGCGGTGTGCCGGGTGTGCAGGCGTCCACTGCTCACCGGCTCCGAGCGGAAGATCGGGCGGTGCAACGACTGCCCGGCCACCTACGAGGAGGAGACCTTCGAGGCACTGCGCGCCTGGCGGCGCGACGAGGCACGGGAGAAGGACGTCCCCGCCTTCGTGGTGTTCACCGATGCCACGCTGATCGCGATCGCCGAAGCGCGGCCCACCACCGTGGAGGAGCTGGGGGAGCTGGCAGGGGTGGGATCCACGAAGCTGGAGCGCTACGGGGAGGCCGTCCTGGAGATCCTCGGCGACAATGCCTGACCCGCCCGCCCCGGCGCCGCGACCACCGGTCGAGGTGGTCCGATCGGCACGCCGGAAACGGACGGTCAGCGCGGAGGTGCGCGACGGCGTCCTCCGGGTGTCCGTCCCCGGCCACTTCTCCGCCGGCCAGGAGAAGCTGTGGGTGGAGCGGATGGTCGAGCGCATGAGTGCGAAGTACCCGGCGGTACCGGCCGTCGATCACGATCAGCCCGTCCCACTGCTGCTGGAGCGCGCCGAACGCCTGGCGCGGACCTACCTCGACGGGAGGGGGATCCCGGCGACGATCGGGTGGGTGACCAACCAGAACACGCGGTGGGCCTCCGCGACCCCTGCCCGCAGGACCATCCGCCTGTCGCACCGCCTCCGGGGCATGCCAGAGAGAGTGGTGGACTACGTGATCCTCCACGAGATGGCCCATCTGATCGAGCCCTCGCACAGTCGGGTGTTCTGGGACCTGCTGAGGAGCTATCCGCACACGGAGACCGCGAAGGCCTTCCTCGAGGGTGTGGCCTTCGCGGCGCGGCATGCCCCTCCTGCGGCGCAGGACTGAACGGGCGCGGTCAGCGCGGAGCCGTGTCTCCGTCCGGAGTATCCGGGCCGTCCTGCTCGTCCCCGCCCGAGGGAGCCGGCCGGTCGGTCCCGTCCGTCCCACCGTTCGACGTCGGAGCGGGTCCATCGGCTGCTCCCGGAGCGGCTGCCCCGGTGTCCTCGTCCGTCTCCTCGAAGTCACCCGCGAGCAGGCGTTCCAGCGCGGCATCGACGTCCGCCTCCGAGGACTCGATCAGCCGGCGTCGTCCGGAGAAACCGGCGGGGTCGTCGAGGTCCTCCGCCGTGGGGAGGAGGTCCGGGTGCTGCCAGAGCGCGTCCCGGCCCTCGATGCCGCGTTCCTCGGCCAGCATGGCCCACAGCGTCGCGGCGTCGCGCAGGCGGCGCGGCCTCAGTTCCAGGCCCACGAGGGGCGCGAAGGCGTGCTCGGCGGGTCCGCCCGTGGCCCTGCGCCTGCGGACCATCTCCCGCAGGGATCCTGCCGAGGGGAGGTTCGCCGTGGCGGCGGCGGTCAGCTCATCCACCCAGCCCTCCACGAGTGCGAGGGTGGTCTCGAGCCGGACCAGTGCGGCATCCTGCTCGGAGGTGCGCTGCGGCATGAACACGCCCTGGGAGAGTGCGCCCTGCAGGCTCTCCGGATTGGTGGGGTCGATGTCCCTGGCCGCTTCCTCGATCTTGTCCATGTCGATGTGGATGCCGCGCGCGTAGCGCTCGATGCTCCCCAGGAGGTGACCGGTGAGCCACGGGATGTGGGTGAACAGGCGCACGTGGGCCGCCTCGCGCACCGCGAGGAACAGCTGGACCTCCTGCTCCGGTACGTCGAGCCCTTCCCCGAACGCCGCCACGTTGGCGGGGAGGAGGGCCATGCGTCCCTCGGCGAGAGGTACGCCGATGTCGGTGGAGCCCAGCACGTCCTTGGAGAGTGCACCGACCGCCTGGCCGAGCTGCATCCCGAACATGGCACCTCCCACGTTCTGGAGCATGGAGGCGGGTCCGCCCATCATGCCCATCATCGATTTCATCTCCTCGGGGAGCTGCTCGGAGATGACGTCGGAGAGTGCCTTGGCGATGCTCATGGCCACCGGCTCCGTGAGGCGACGCCAGGTACCCATGGTGGCCTCGACCCACTCCGCACGGGACCAGGCCCGGCCCAGCTGGTTGGTGCTCGGGAAGTCGGTCACGGGATCCAGCCACAGCTCGGCCAGCTTCAGCGCCTCGTCCACGCTCCTGCGCTGCAGGGCGGTGACCGAGGGGTCGTTGTCGGCCGCCGCCACGCGGCGCGCGTGCTCGTGGGCCAGCTGCCAGTTCACCGGGCCGTCACTGCTGGAGGAGAACATGGCCTGGACCTGCTGCATCATCATGGCCATCGCGTTCGGGTCCGAGGGCAGTCCTGCAGCCTTCGCCAGTTCCTGCGGATCGAAGCCGCCCTCCCCGCCGCCGAACATCCTCCCGAGCATCTCCGACAGGGGATCCTTGGGCGTGTCGTCGTCGCCGTTCGAAGGGTTGGAGGGGTTGGACATCGATACCACCGGTCCTGGGAGTAGCTTGGCGGGTCCGCGCAGGGGGAGGACACCCCGCCGGCTGTCCCCCTCACGCTACCGGCCGTACCTGCCCGGGTCCCCCGCGCCGAGTGCCGTTCGCTGGGGGCAAAGCGGCGGGCGGGGGACTCGCGTTCCGCCTACCGGGTGCGCAGGACGACCCGGTGGGGAACCGTGAGCCGTTCGGGGCGAGGTGTCAGGACGAGCGTTTACGCTGGGGTGCGGCAGATCGAACCGTCCTCCCGGTTCGCGCCCCTCCGTGCCCCTTGCGGGACGCACCGTACAGAAAGAAGCACAGTGACGCAGCCTGTCCAGTTCGAGCCCTACAGGTCAGCAGAACCCGCCCGACCCCGGGATCCGCGATTCCGGGCCATGGCCGTCTCCGGCGGGCTCGCCGTCGTCCTGTGCGCCGTAGCCGTGCTGCTTCCCGCCCCGTATGTGATCGAGTCCCCGGGCCCCACGTTCAACACCATCGGTGAGGTGAACGGTCGACCCCTGATCCAGGTGGAGGGCACGGAGAGCTTCCCGCCCGAGGGGGAGCTGGATCTCACCACGGTGTTCGTGAGCGGCGGGCCCAACGGTCAGGTCAACGTCCTCGACACCTTCCGTGCATGGCTGAGCCCCACGGAGAACGTCCTCCCCGAGCAGCTCGTGTACCCGGCGGGCACCACGCCGGCCGAGCTGCAGGAGCAGAACGCCGTGGCCATGACCTCCTCGCAGGAGTCCGCCATCGCCGCGGCGCTCTCCTACGAGAACATCGCCTTCACCGAGGAGCTGACCGTGGCGGGGGTGGTACCGGACTCGACGGCCGACGGCGCGCTGGAGGAGGGGGACATCCTCCGCAGCGTCGACGGCGAGGAGATCAGTACGATCTCCGTCCTGAGGAGGGAGCTGAACGACGCCGACGGGGCGCCGGTGACGATCTCGATGGTCCGCGACGGAGTGGTGACGGACGTGGAGATGACGCCCACCCGTTCACCGGAGGGCGACTACCAGCTCGGCATCGTGCTCGCCTCGACCTTCGACTTCCCCTTCGACGTCACGATCCAGCTCGACAACGTGGGTGGCCCGTCCGCCGGCACCATGTTCGCCCTGGGGATCATCGACAACCTGACGGAGGGTGACCTGACCGGCGGACGCCACTTCGCGGGTACCGGCACCATCGACTCGGCGGGTGCGGTGGGACCGATCGGCGGGATAGCCCAGAAGCTGGTGGGGGCGCGCTCCGCGGGCGCCGAGTTCTTCCTGGCTCCTGCCGAGAACTGCGACGAGGTGGTGGGCAACATCCCGGACGGACTCACCGTGGTGAAGATGGAGACCCTCGACGACGCCGTGGCCGCGGTGGAGCTCCTCGGCTCCGGCGGTGACGCCTCGCGGCTGCCCTCCTGCTGACAAGGACACGGTTGGAGAACGATCCGGCGCACAGGGTGCCGGGTGGGAACCTAATTGGTCCGCCCGAGCGTGGACAGGGCAGAATAAAAAGACGAAGAGCGTGACTGCACGCTGTCTTCTGCCCGTTCGCGCGGTCGCGGGAGCGTGTGGAGTGATGGTCGTCGTGACCCGCAGCCGCTAACGATGAGGTAGATGTGACATCCGGACCAGACCGTCCGTTCGGCAGTAGCCCGAGCCCAGCACGTGCCCAAAGATCCCGGCGGAGGAACCCGCTGATCCCCACCATCATCGTCGTCGCGGTGATCGTCATAGCCTTCGTCTACCTGTCCCAGGTCTACGCGGACGTGCTGTGGTACAACCAGCTCGGATTCCTCGAAGTCTTCATTACCGAGAACGTCTCCCGGATCCTGCTGTTCCTCGCCGCGTTCGTCGTGATGGCGGGAGCGGTGTACCTGAGTTTGCGGCTCGCCTACCGCAACCGGCCCATCTACGCCCCGGACAGCGCCATCCAGGACAACCTGAACCGCTACCAGGCGCAGCTGGAACCGATCCGCCGTCTGCTGATGCTCGGTATTCCCGTCGTCCTCGGCGCCTTCGCCGGAACAGCCGCCGCCTCGCAGTGGCAGGGCGTGCTGCTCTTCATCAACCAGGAGTCCTTCGGGCGGGTCGATCCCCAGTTCCAGCTGGACTACTCCTTCTACATGTTCACGCTGCCGTTCCTGAACTTCGTGGTCGGCTTCCTCATCAGCGTGGTCATCATCAGCGCCATCGCCACGATCCTCACGCACTACCTCTACGGCGGTATCAGGTTGGAGGAGAAGGGCCTGTTCACCACCAAGTCCGCCCGCGTGCAGATCGCCGTGGTGGCTGCCCTCTTCCTGGTCCTGCAGGGCGTCAACTACTGGCTGGACCGTTACAGCACCCTGCTGAACCAGAACGACTGGGCCGGCGCGCTCTACACGGACGTCAACGCCGTCATCCCCACCAAGGCGATCCTCGCCGTCGCCGCCGTCATCGTCGCCATCCTGTTCGTCGTCTCGGCCATCATCGGCCGGTGGCGGCTGCCGCTCATCGGCACCGCGGTGCTGGTCATCACGGCGCTGCTGGCCGGTGGCGTGTACCCGGCCGTCGTCCAGCGCTTCCAGGTGGACCCGTCGCAGCTCAGCGCGCAGGGTGAGTTCATCGATCGCAACATCGAGATGACCCGGGAGGCCTACGGCCTCGATGCCGTCGAGGTCCAGCCCTACGAGCCTGAGGACACGCCCGTGGCGGGAGCCCTCAACGAGGACGGCGTGACCACCGCCAACATCCGTCTCCTCGATCCGAACCTGGTCTCCGACGCGTTCAGCCAGCTGCAGCAGTTCCGGCAGTACTACCAGTTCCCGGAGACGCTCAACGTGGACCGCTACGAGATCGACGGCGAGATCCAGGACACCGTGATCGCCGTCCGTGAACTCGACACGAGTGGTATTCCCGAGGGCTGGGTCAACGAGCGTGCCTTCTACACCCACGGCTACGGTGTCGTGGCCGCGGCCGGCGCCACCGTTCAGCCGGACGGCCGGCCCGAGTTCCTGCAGTCCGGGATCCCGTCCACCGGTGTGCTCGGTGACGAGTCCGACTACGAGCCCCGCATCTACTTCGGGCAGAGCTCACCCGACTACTCCGTGGTCGGCGCCCCCGAGGGTTCGGCCCCCGTGGAGATCGACCGCCCGCAGAACGAGAACTCCGACGAGGAGTCCCGCACCACGTTCAACGGCAGTGGCGGTCCGGTCGTGGGTACTGCGTTCAACCGGCTCGTCTATGCACTCAAGTTCCAGTCCACGGACCTGCTGCTGTCCGACCAGGTCAACAGCGAGTCGCAGATCCTCTACGACCGCGACCCCGTGGACCGCGTCCGTAAGGTGGCGCCGTACCTGACGCTCGACGGCAACAGTTACCCGGCCATCGTGGACGGACGCGTGAAGTGGATCATCGACGGGTACACCACGAGTGCGAACTTCCCCTACTCGGAGCAGCAGTCCCTGGAGACCGCGACGCAGGACTCCCAGACGGTGGGTGGTCTCGCCACCGCGCTTCCCGCGGTGCAGGTCAACTACATCCGCAACGCGGTCAAGGCCACCGTGGATGCCTACGACGGCTCCGTGACGCTCTACGCGTGGGACGACGAGGACCCCGTCCTCAGGTCCTGGCAGAACGTCTACCCGTCCTCGCTGACCTCGTACAGCGAGATGTCCGCCGATCTCATGGCGCACGTGCGCTACCCGGAGGATCTCTTCAAGGTGCAGCGCGAGCTGCTCGCCCGGTACCACGTGACCGCCACGCAGGAGTTCTTCAACAACAGCGAGGCCTGGAACGTCCCGGCGGACCCGAGCGAGGGTGAGGACGCCGCGGTGACGGCGAACGCGCCACGGCAGCCCCCGTTCTACCTGACGCTGCAGATGCCGGGTCAGGAGGAGGCGGCCTTCTCGCTCACCACGCCGTTCATCCCGTTCGTTCCTGCCGGCCAGACCCCGCGGAACGTGCTCTACGGCTTCCTCTCCGCGAACGGCGATGCCGGGACAGGCGAGGACGGCGTGAAGAACGAGAACTACGGTCGGCTGACCCTGCTGGACAGCTCGGGTGAGGATTCCGTCGTCGGGCCCGGCCAGGCGCAGAACCTCTTCAACTCGGACACCACGGTGTCGCAGGAGCTCAACCTGCTGCGCCAGGGTGCCTCCGAGGTGATCAACGGGAACCTGCTGACCCTGCCGATCGGCGGCGGTATCGCCTACGTGCAGCCCGTGTACGTGCAGTCATCGGGTAACGCGTCCTTCCCGGTCCTGCGGCGCGTACTCGTGAGCTTCGGTGACAACGTGGGCTTCGCGCCCACCCTCGCCGAGGCCCTCGACCAGGTGTTCGGCGGCGACGCCGGAGCCACCACGGGGGACAGCGACAACGTGGGGGAGACTCCGCTGGATCCCGCCACGCCGGCCGAGGCCGGGGACGACGCCGGCACGCCGGCTCCGACCCCGACCCCCAGCCCGAGCGCCACGCCCGGGGCCACCACCGGTGATCCGGCGACGGATCTCCGTACCGCCCTGGACGACGCCAACACCGCCATCCAGGAGGGCAACGCGGCACTCGCAGCGGGTGACTTCGCCGCCTACGGTGCCGCGCAGGATCGCCTGCAGGACGCGCTGCAGCGAGCACTCGACGCGGAGGAGCAGGCGTCCGGCGAGTAGGTCGAGGACGGTCCACCTCCTCGATTTGCTTCTCCACCCCGCGGCCGGTAACGTTGGTTGCACGCCGCGGGGTGGAGCAGTTCGGTAGCTCGCTGGGCTCATAACCCAGAGGTCACAGGTTCAAATCCTGTCCCCGCAACGATCAAGAAGATCCGGTCCACCACACGGTGGGCCGGATCTTCTGTTGTACCCGTCCGTGACGCTCTCCTCCACCGCCCCGTCCGCAGTGCACCTCACGGGCCCGCCTTGACGGGGCCTCCGAGCCGTCATCGCGGGAGGGCCCGGCCGGGCCCTTCGACGGATCAGCCGGACATCGCCCTGTAGGCGCTCAGAGCACGTTCACGGCTCTCCCTCAGGTCCACGATCGGCTCCGGATAGCCCGGGGCCGATCCCTTCCACGGCTCGTGCATGTTCGTCGCATGGCCGAGTTCCGGTACGAAGCGGGTGAGGTAGGCACCCTCGGGATCGAACCTCCTGCTCTGCAGCACCGGGTTGAAGATCCGGAAGTAGGGGCTCGCATCGGCACCCGATCCTGCCACCCACTGCCAGCTCGCCGTGTTGTTCGCGGCGTCCGCGTCCACCAGGTGCTCCCAGAACCATCTCTCGCCCACACGCCAGTCGATCATCAGATTCTTGACCAGGAAGGACGCCGTGGCCATCCGGACCCGGTTGTGCATCCAGCCGATCTCCCGTAGCTGCCGCATCCCGGCGTCGACCAGGGGGTACCCGGTCCTGCCCTGCTGCCAGGCATGTACCTCGTCCGGGGTGGACTCCTCCCAGGTGAAGGCATCGAACTTGGCCCGGTAGTTCCTGGTGGCGAGGTCGGGGTTGAAGTACAGCAGCTGCCAGTTGAACTCCCGCCACCCGAGTTCGGAGCCGAACACCCGCATGTCCTCCGCCGTCGAGGCGTCCTTGTGGTTCTGAGCCGCGTGCCAGACCTCGAACGGGCTGATCTCGCCGAACCGCAGGTGCGGGGAGAGCATGCTGGTCCCCACCCGCGCCGGCAGGTTGCGACCGTCCCTGTACCCGGCGGCGGCACCGTCGAGGAAGTCATCGAGCCGTTCGTGGGCCCCGGCCTCACCCGGGGTCCAGGTGTCGTGGAATCCTCCGGCACCATCGGCTGCCGTGGGGAGCAACCCCCAGGTCCCCAGGTCCTCGGAGTCGAGCCGTGGCCCGGAGAGCGATTCGGGAGCAGGGAAGGGCTCACGCGGCGTCCGTGTGGCCAGGCAGGCGCGCCAGAACGGGGTGAAGACCTTGTACGGCTCACCCGCACCCGTGGTGATCTCCCACGGCTCGAACATCAGGTTGGCCTGGTAGCCCGTGGCGTCGATCCCCTGCCCGGTGAGGGAAGCCTCCAGGGCGGCATCGACGTTCCGCTCCGCCAGCCCGTAGCGCCGGTTCCAGTGCACGCTCCCTGCGGAGGCCTCCGTCACGAGCCGGGGGAGTACCTCCGCAGCGGCACCCCGGCGGAGCACCAGCGGCACACCCAGGTCCTCGAGAACGGCGCCCAGGGCCATGAGCGAGTGGTGGAGCCACCACTTGGACGCGCTGCCGAGCGGACGGATGCCCTCGGAGCGCTCGTCGAGCACATAACACGCGACCACCTCATCCCCGCTGCGCACCGCTTCCGCCAGCGCGGGGTTGTCGGAGATCCGGAGGTCGTCGCGGAACCACACCACTGTCACAGCCATGACGTCAATCTACCCGCGGGTACGGGAGGTCCTGTCCACGCACCGGGGGAACCGTGGCCGTGGCCGCGGTTCCCCCGGGAGAGCGTGTGATCCGGTGGATCAGTAGGTGGTCTCACCCGTGGTGGACGACGTCGCTGCCCCCGTACCCTGGTCGATCGCCGACCGCGGGGCCGAACCGGACTTCAATGCAGCGAGACGCGCTTCGATCTCGGTCTGCTCCCCCAGGTCCTCGAGGCTCTCGAACTGGGCGTCCAGGCTGGAGGACGCCAGTTCCTGCTGGCCGCGTACCTTGGCCTCCTCGCGTCGGATCTTCTCCTCGAACCGTCCCACCTCGCTGGTGGGATCCATGAAGTCGATGCTCTTCACGGCGTCGTGCACCTGCTGCTGGGCCTTCGCGGTACGTGATCGCGCGATCAGCTGGTCACGCTTGGCCGACAGCTCGTCGAGCTTGCCCTTCATCTGGGTGAGGCCGTTCTTGAGCTTGTCCACCACCTCCGTCTGCGACGCGATGGTGGGTTCGGCGCCCTTGGCCTCGTTCTCGGCGGCCATCTGGCGCTGGATCGCCACCTTGGCGAGGTTGTCGAACTTCTGGGCGTCGACCGTGTCACCGGAGGCGCGGTACTCATCGGCCTTCCGGGAGGCGGCGATCGCCTTGTTGCCCCAGTTGCGTGCGTTGTCGAGGTCCTCGTTGTAGTCGTCCTGCATCATGCGCAGGTTGCCGATGGTCTGCGCCACGGCGCTCTCCGCCTCGGCGATGCTGTTGGTGTAGTCGCGCACCATCTGATCGAGCATCTTCTGCGGATCCTCCGCGGAGTCCAGCAGCGCGTTGATGTTGGCCCGTGTGAGCTGGGCGATCCTGCCGAAGATTGACTGCTTCACCATGTGTTTCCCTTTCGGTCCTGCGTTCGAGTGATCCGTGCCGCTACTACGTTCCTACCTGCTCAGAAGCTGCCGCCTCCTCCGCCGAAACCGCCGAAGCCGCCCCCGCCGAAGCTTCCGCCGCCTCCGCCGAAACCGCCGAAGCCACCGCCTCCTCCGCCGCTCTGGCCGCCACCCATCCCGCCGCCGATGCCGCCGTTGAGAATGGAGCCGAGCAGGATGCCGCCGAGGAGGGCGCCCCCCATGCCGTCACGCCGCCCTCCGTACATCCCACCCATCCCGCCGTACTGGCCGAACCCCTGGACGTCCTGTTCTGCCAGCTGGGCCGCCTGGTCGGCGAGGAGCGAGGCCTGCTGGGCATGGGAGAGGGCGGCCACGGGATCGGAGCGCCGAAGGTCCAGTGCGGCGTCGAAATTGCGTTCGGCCGCGGCGAGGCGGGCCCGTGCCGCACCTCGCGCCCCGCCCCGGCGGGCCCGGATGTAGGCGGCCGTCCCCGAGATCCCCGACTGCGCCGCGACGAGCGCGTGCTCCAGGGATTCCCGGGCACGACGCGCGTGCTCGGCCTGGTCACGGACGTCACCGAGGGCGTCGTCGAGCTGACCGTGGGCCAGCTCGAGGCGCTGGAGGAGTACGAGCGGGTCGATGCGATCCTCCGCTCGTCCCGCGCGCACGGTGGACAGGGCGGTCTCGAGCGCGGCAAGGGGACCCGCGAGGTCGCCGTGCCGGCCCGCGTCCGCCATGGCCCGGGCCTGCGCGAGATCCTGCTCGCACTCCGGGATGGCGCGCTCGAGCTCGGATGCGGCGGTCGCAAGCTCCTTGGCGCGCTTGTCGATCGCATCCAGCAGCACGCTGCTCTGGTGGACGGATTCCTCGGCCGCGCGCACGGCGACCACCGCCAGCCCGGTGTCGCCCTCGTCGAGCTTCTGCTGTGCCTCCGCGGCCGCGCTGTCCACGAAGGAGAGCCGCTCTCCCGCCTGCTCGATGTTGTCCGCCACCTGCGAGGTCGCGCTCTCGAGGTAGCGGCTGCGGAGTGCACGGAGCGATTCCTCGGCGGCGTCGAACCGCGTACGCGCCGTGACGGCCGCCGCCTGCGCGCTGCTCAGGGCGGAGGGGACGTCCCGCTCGAGCTCGCGGAGTGCGTCGAACTCCTGCTTGTGCTCCTGGAGTGAGGAGTTGACGTCCTCGCACCTGCGGATGATCTCCCCGAGCCATTCACGCTGCTGCTGCTCGGTGTCGGGGATGTGGTCGTCGAGCTGCTGCTGCAGCTTGAACGACTCGCTCATGTGCTTACGGGCGGCTGCGATGTCCTCGGCGAAGGTGGTGATGGCCCCGCTGCCGTACTGTGCCTCGGCGAAGCCCAGTTCCTGCTCACTCGACTTGATGGCGTCGTCGGCCGCGACCAGCAGGCTCCCGGCCCGGGTGCGGAGCTCCTCGACGCTCAGTGCGGCGAGGGGATCCACCACCTCGCCGTCCTGCGCCTCGGACGGGCCGTAGCCGTACTGGCGCCGCTTGCGTTCCGCGCTGTTCCCGCCGCGGTTCCGGAGCAGGAGATAGCCGCCCGTGCCCGCCACGGCCACCACGCCGCCCACCAGGACGAGGCCACCGAGTCCGCCGCCCGAGCTCGCGCCGGTGGTCGTCCCACCGGGTGCGCTTCCAGCCGAGGAACCGTTCTCCAGGCGGTCGCCCACGGCGTCGACCGCCGCCAGTCCCGCTCCGGCGAAATCACCGGCTCGGAGTTCGGCGCCGATGGCCTGGTCGTACAGCGCCTGTCCCTGACCTGCGAGCGAGGAACCGTCCCCGGTGACGAATGCGGCGTCTCCTTGGCCCACGGCAACGGCCAGCACGGCCTCGTTCTCACTGGCGGCGTTCAGCTCGGCCGTCGCATTCGCCCAGCTCTCACGGTCGGTGGGGTTCTCGAAGCTGTCGACGTACGCAATGCGCACCGTGAAGTCCTCGCTGACGCGCAGGTCCTGGATGGCGGCTTCGAGCTCGGCCACCTCCTGCGGGTCGAGGACGCCCGCGCTGTCGATCACACGTTCACCGGTCGGGAACCGCTCCGGTTCCTCGGCCAGCGCCGCCGACGCCACGACCAGCGGGAGGGCCACCACCAGGCCCAGCACTCCGGCGGCGCAGGTGCGCCTGCCACTTCGTCGCATCATCGACCCCTCGTCACGCTCCCGGACCCGCCGCTCCCGGGACGGGCGGCGGACGCCGAGGGCTCCCTGACTCCCGATTCTATGGTCGGCGCCCGGGGGCGTCCACCGACGTCGTAGGCCTCTCGAGGAGCGGCACCGGACGGGTACCGTACCAGCATGCTCGGTGCTCCGACGGGGGAACGGGCGGCAGAGGCCCTCCCGTCGGTGGTCGGGAGGATACTGGAGGAGCGAGCTCGACGGACCGGAGTGGTGTTCCGAAAGTCTCCAGTGGGCTCCCAGAAACCACCCAGCGCACACACGCTCTGTCTCCAGAGAACGTTGCCAGGATAGTGCCAACAGCAACGAAAGGATCTGCCATGAACGAGCAGCCAGAGATGGGTAACCCGGACCGTCCTCTCCCTCCGCGTCCCTCTCCCCCGCCGGCGTGGGCCGCGGGCCCGGAGGACGGTGCCGCACCGGCGGAGGAGCCCTCGGCAGCTCGGGCCCGGCAGGGCGATCGCACTGGCGGGTACCCGGATCCCGTGCAGCACACCGACGGCGGGACGCCCACCGGGCAGTTCGCAGGACCCCAGCACGGGTTCCAGGACCCCAGGGCGGCATCGCACCCGGCCTATTCCGCCCATCAGCCGTTCTACGGCGGCCGCCCCGCGGGCCAGGCCGACACCGGCACCACGAGCAGGGGCCGCAGGAAGGTCGGGCTGGCGACCTTCGCCGCCGGGGTGCTCGCCGCAGGACTGATCGGCGGTGTGGTCGGGCCCGCAGCGGTCGACGCCCTGAACGGTTCGTCCTCGGGCACCATCTCGCAGGCCGCCCCCGAGACGGTCGTGGTGAACAACTCCGACGACGTCAACGCCATCACGGGAGCCGCGGTCACCGCGTCCCCCAGCGTGGTCACCATCGCGGTGAGCGGTGACGGATCGGGCGGGTCCGGTTCGGGGATCATCCTCGACACGGAAGGGCACATCCTCACCAACACGCACGTGGTGACACTGGGCGGTCAGGTCTCCGATCCCACCATCGAGGTCAAGCTCAACGACGGGCGGGTGTTCGCCGGGACCGTGGTGGGAACCGATCCGCTCAGTGACCTCGCCGTCGTCAAGATCGATGCCCCGGACCTCACGGCCGCCACCCTGGGCAACTCGGACGAGCTCAACGTCGGTGACAGTGCCATCGCCATCGGCGCCCCGCTCGGCCTCAGCGGGACGGTGACGGACGGCATCGTCTCCACCCTCAACCGCACCATCAGCGTCGCGTCCTCGGCGGTGCCGGAGAACGCACCGGACAGCGCGGGGGACGGCGGCGAGGGCTTCAACTTCCTGCCCCCGGACCAGCAGGGGGCGCAGCCGTCAGGTGGCCAGGGCTCCATCTACCTCAACGTGATCCAGACGGACGCAGCGATCAACCAGGGGAACTCGGGCGGTGCGCTCGTCGACTCCAGCGGACACATCATCGGTGTGAACGTGGCGATCGCCTCGGGTGGCTCGGGCGAGTCCACCGGGAACATCGGGGTGGGGTTCTCGATCCCCATCAACTACGCCCAGCGGATCGCCGGCGAGATCATCGCGAACGGCGAGGCGACGCACGGCTTCCTGGGTGTCCGGGTCAGCGCCGCCTCCGGCGACGGCACGCAGAGCAGGTCCACCTTCTCGTCCGGCGCCCTCGTGGAGTCGGTGGAGCCGGGCTCGCCCGCAGCCGCTGCATCCCTCCAGGCGGGTGACGTCATCACCAAGGTGGGTACCTACACCGTCGACGACCCGAAGTCGCTGACCGCCGCCGTGCGCATCCAGAGTCCCGAGCAGCAGGTCCCGATCGAGATCATCCGCGGCGGGAACACCCAGACCCTCGAGGTCACGCTCAGTACCGCCCAGCTGTAACGGGCACGGCGGACGGACCGGGTGAAGGACTCCGCGCCGGAACGCCGATCCTGCTCCTCGACGAAGGGCGGTCCCGCACTCACCGGGGCCGCCCTTCGTGCCGTGCACAGTGGTCCCTGCGTACGGATCCCGACGGCGGTGTGAGCACCGTACCGGGATCCCGCTCCGGGCACCGCTACGGCGGAGTATGGTCACCGCGCTGTGGTTAGCTAGGAGCCGGAAGTGCAGGCCCCGGAGGAAGTAGGTCAGGAATGGACGAGGTACCAGCTGGACTGCGGGTGGCGGTACTGGTCAAGCACGTACCGGACGCGCAGTTCGACCGGCACATCGACGCGGAGGACCTCACCACGGTGCGCAACGAGAGCATCCTCTCGGAGCTGGACGAGTACGCCCTGGAGGCAGCACTCCAGCTCGTCGAGGCACAGGGCGGAAGTGCGGCAGGTCACCGCGTCACGGCACTCACCATGGGCCCGTCGGCAGCGGTCGGCGCGGTGAAGAAGTCGCTCCAGATCGGGGCCGACGACGGCGTCCACCTCACCGATGCCGCCCTCGGGGGCTCCGACGCAGCGGCCACGTCGAAGGCGCTCGCCGCGCTCCTCGAGCACACCGGGCCGTTCGACGTCGTCCTGACGGGGATGGCCTCGACGGACGGGGAGACCTCGCTGGTCCCGGCGCAGCTCGCGGAGCGGCTCTCGCTCCCGCAGGTCACGTTCGCGGCCTCGCTCGAGCTCGCGCGGGAGGACACCGGATGGACGCTCACGGCGCGCCGCGACAACGACACGTTCGCCGAGACGGTCGTGGCCCCGCTCCCCGCACTGGTCTCCGTGACGGATCAGATCAACGAACCGCGCTACCCGAACTTCAAGGGCATCATGGCGGCGAAAAAGAAGCAGATCCGCATCCTCTCCCTGGCGGACGTGGGGCTGGACGCCGACGAGGTGGGCCCTGCCGGTTCCTGGACGCGCGTCGAGGCGGCAGCGCCGAGACCCCCACGGACCCAGGGGATCGTGATCACCGACGAGGGTGACGCAGGGATCAGGCTCGTCGATTTCCTCGCCGGACAAAAACTCCTCTGATCCGCATCATGCTCGCCGCACCGTTCCAGGAGATCTCCCCATGACAGCTGTCCTCGTGTTCCTCGACAACCCCGGAGCCACACTCGCCAGGAGCGAGCGGGAGCTCCTGTCCCTGGCCTCCACCCTGGGGGACGTGAGTGCGGCGCTCGCGGAGGTGCCGGGCCAGGCGTTCCTCGACGGCGTGGGTTCCTACGGTGTGCAGGAGTACTACCGGCCCGAGGACGCCTCCGTGGCGGATGTCCTCGTGGCGGGCAAGGCCGCGTTCCTCGCCGAGGCGGTCCGTGCCTCGGCGGCGGACGTGGTGCTGCTGGGGAACAGCTACGAGGCCAAGGAGATCGCCGCCCGCGCAGGGATCCGGCTCGAGGCGGGGGTGATCACGGACGTGGTGGGACTCGACGCCGATCTCACGGCCACGAAGGCCGATTTCGCCGGTTCCTACACCGTGACGTGCAGGGTCACCACGGACATCGCGATCCTCACCGTCAAGCCGAACAGCGTGGAGGCCGCGGAGGCCGGCCTCCCGTCCTCGCCCCGCGAGATCCTTTTGCCGGTGGAGGTACCCCGTGCTGCAGCGAGGGTCACCGGGCGTGCGGACAAGCCCGTCAGCGGCCGGCCCGGACTCGCCGAGGCCCGCGTGATCGTGGCGGGCGGCAGGGGAGTGGAGGGGAACTTCGCCCCACTCGAGGACCTCGCCGATGCCCTCGGGGGTGCCGTGGGTGCGTCCAGGGCCGCGACGGATGCCGGCTGGATCGAGCACTCCGCGCAGATCGGTCAGACCGGGAAGACGGTGTCGCCGCAGCTCTACATCTCCGTCGGGATCTCCGGCGCGGTCCAGCAACGCGCCGGGATGCAGACCTCCCAGGTGATCGTCGCCGTCAACAAGGATGCCGATTCCCCCGTGTTCGAGATCGCGGACTTCGGGATCGTCGGTGATCTGTTCTCGGTGCTGCCACAGGCCACCGAGGAGATCCGGAAGCGCGGGCTGTAAGGCATGTCCGCCGAGCAGCGCGACCACACGCCAGAGCGGGTCCTGGTGTTCGCGGCCCATCCGGACGACATCGACTTCGGCGCGGCCGCGACCATCGCGGGGTGGACGGCCGCGGGCGTCGAGGTCAGCTACTGCATTCTGACGGACGGGGACGCCGGAGGTTTCTCAGACCATGACCGCCCCGGTGTCGCCGCCCTGAGACGCCAGGAGCAGCTCGTCGCCGCAGGACTGGTGGGGGTCACGGACGTCACCTACCTCGGTGAGCCGGACGGTCACCTCGAGGCGTCGGACACCGTGATCAGGGAGATCGTGCGCCGCATGCGGGAGGTCCGGCCGGACATCGTGCTCTCGATGCATCCCGAGCGCGCCTGGGACCGTATCCAGAAGAGCCATCCCGATCACCTGGCCTGCGGTGAGGCGGTGACGCGGGCGATCTACCCGGCGGTCGAGAACCCGTTCGCCTACCCCGAGCTGGCCGCTGCGGGGCTGCAGAGCTACAAGGTGCCCTGGCTCTGGTTCTACGGCGGGCCCGCACACCTCGAGAACCGGTTCGTGGACGTGACGGGCTCCGAGGACGCCAAGGTCGCGGCGATCACCGCGCACCGCAGCCAGCACCCGGATGTGGAGCGGATGCAGGCCAGGGTGCGCTCGATCCTGCGGGACAATGCCTCGCGCGGAGGTCTTCCCGCGGGACGCAGCGCCGAGTCGTTCCACGTGGTGGGAGTCAACACCGAGGACACGATCGCGGGCTTCTGAGCCTCGGGGGTGTCCCGGTTCAGGCGTCCAGCGGTATCTGGGCGACGATCGGCAGGGTGGGGGTCGCAGATCCGCCCTCGGGTTCCACGGTGATGGCGATGGCGCTGAAGCCGCTGATGTCCCGGAGCTCCGTCTGCTTCGACCCGGAGACGTCGTCACCGTTCATGGTGCCCACGGACACCGGCGAGGAACCGTCGGAGGGGATCCGCCACATCTGGTACACGCTTCCCTCGGCCGGCGCCGGGACATCGTGCAGCGTGACCACCGCGGCGTTCTCCTCGTTCGACAGGGCGAGCTCCGCGGTGCCCCCGGCGTCGAGGGTCAGCTCCTCCGTCCTGACGTCGGAGGCCTGCAGCACCTGCTGCTCCAGACCGGTCTGCTGCAGGTTCTGAGCGAGGGTTACCCCGCCCACCGCCAGGACCGCCGCGGCTGCGGCACCGACCATCCAGCGTCCGGCGCGCAAGAGCCCGGAGGCCTTCGCCGCACGCCGGCCCGCCAACTCGTCCTGTACGGCGGGCGGGTCGGACTGCCGCGGGGACTTCTCCTCGGCCGGGCCGGCGGGGAGTGCGATCGGATCGGGATCACCCGGTGTCTGCACAGGGACGTCCCGGGCGCCGTCGGAGCGTGGGGCGTCGACATCCTGGGCGGGCGGGAGCTGGGCCAGGATGCGGTCGAACAGATCGACGGGCGGTTCCACCTCGTCGACCGCGTAGGCCGTGGTCACGGTCTCCCTGCAGGTGCGGACGCGGTCGGCGAAGGCTCTGGCGGTCCCGGGGGCCGCCTCGGCCAGGAAGCCGTCCAGGAGACCGCGCTCCTCCTCGCCGATGGCGTCGAGCGCGTACAGCTCCGCCCACTCGAGGACGTGCCCCTGGGCGAGATCCGTCTCGAGGTCTGCTGCGAAGTCTCTGTTCATGTCCTTGTCCTGCATGTCAGGCCACTCCGAGGCATGTCTTCAGCCGGAGGAGGCCGTCACGAATTCTTGATTTGATCGTCGGTACCGCGACGCCGAGCTTCTCGGCCACCTCACGGTAGGTGAGCCCGCCGTAGTAGGCCAGCCGGACCGATTCCTGCTGGGTGGCGGTGAGCGTGGTCAGGCACTCCACCACGTTCTCCGCCTCGAGGCGCTGCGTCACGGTGTCCACGACGTCGTCGTGGTCGATGCTCTGCGATGCCGCACCGTAGCGGGCCTCGCGATCCGTGGCGCTCTGCTCCGAGCGGACCTTGTCCACCGCGCGCCGGTGGGCCAGCGTCATGAGCCAGGCCATGGGACTGCCGAGGGCCGGGTCGAAGCGGTCCGCGGTCCTCCACACCTGGAGGAACACCTCCTGGGTGGCGTCCTCGCTGAGCTCCGGGTCGATCAGCACGCGCCGGGCGAGCCCGTACACGCGCCGGGAGGTCTGCTCGTACAGTGACGCGAACGCGCCGCGATCCTGCTGTGCCACCCGGAGCAGGAGGTCGGTCAGGGTCGGGCCGGCATCGGGCTCGACGTCTGCTGCGGGGGTGATGGGACCGACCCGGCTCTTCCCTGGCGTTTCCATAGGGCTCCAGCATAAAGTGCCGACAGCCCTGTGCCGAACTCCCGACGGTGATCCGGGGGAGGGCGCACGTGGCCGTTCGAGTTGCACCTGCACCGTCCCACCGCCCTCACCGTCTTCCGAGTCCTGCTGCTGACACCTTCCATTCGGAGCTGCTCAGTCACCGGATGGCTCCGGGTCCGCCGCCGGACGGGGAGGTCCCGACGGCGATCAGCGAGTCGGCGTTCAGGACCAGGTCCCGGTCCACGCGTTCCAGGAAGGCCGCCCGGATCCGCCCGAGTGCGTCGGGCTCGTCCGGCAGGAGCCCCCGGTATCCGCTCCCGAGTGCCAGGGACCAGGCGTGGTCTGGTTCGAGGGGGACGGTGAGGCGCAGACGTTCCACGGAGACGTCCGTGAGGCCGCGGTCCACCAGCCAGGCGTGCAGGGCCTCCGGTGAGGCGAGCCGCGCACTGTTCTGCGCGAACACGGGGGTACCCGGGACGTCCGGGCCCTGCGCGACGTCCTCGAGGACGCTCCTCAGGAAGTCGTCGAACGGTTCCAGGGCGCCGTCGTCCCAGCTGCTGAGCGCGATCCGTCCGCCCGGACGCAGCAGGTCGAGCAGACGGTCCGCGGAGCGGTCCATCTCGTCGAGGAGGACGATCCCGTAGCAGCTGATGATCGCGTCGTACGCGTGATCCGGCGTCCAGGACACCGGATCGGTGGCGTGGAAGGAGACGTTGCCGAGGTGCAGCGCCCCGGTCTTGGCCGCCGCGAGCTCCAGCATCGCGGCGGACCGGTCGACGGCGTCCACGTGGCCATCCGGACCCGCGAGCTGGGCCGCCGGTACCGTGCCGGTCCCGGTGCCGGCGAAGAGGTCGAGGACCCGCTCGCCCACGAGGATGTCGGCTGCCGCCACCACGGCGTTGCTCACCGGGTTCCACACGGCGGGGGCGAGGCGGTCGTAGTCCTCCGCGCCGCCGTCGGGCAGGGTTGCGGCATGACGAGCGGGCATGGCGGCTCCTAGGCGTGGGTCATCGTCGCGCACCCGCGAAACCCTGTTGGCGCCAGGCCTCGTAGAGCACGATCGATGCGGTGTTGGCGAGGTTGAGGGAGCGGCGTGCGGGCAGCATGGGCACCCGGACCCGGGAGGTCACGCGGGGGTCCTGCTTCACCTCCGCGGGGAGACCGTCGGATTCCCGGCCGAACAGCAGGACGTCGCCGGGTTCGTAGGCGATATCGGTGTAGGAGGTGTCGCCGTCGGAGGTGTAGGCGAAGACCCGCCCCGGCAGAAGCGCGGTCCATGCGTCCTCGAGGGTGGGGTGCACGTGCAGGACCGCGAGGTCGTGGTAGTCCAGCCCCGCACGCCTCAGCTTCGAGTCCTCGAGGCTGAACCCGAGCGGCTCCACGAGGTGCAGCTCCGCACCGGACACCGCGGCGAGCCGGATCGCCGATCCGGTGTTGCCGGGGATCTCCGGGGCGTGGAAGAGGATGCGGAACACGGCTTCATCCTAGCTGTCGGTGGCGGAGAGGAGCTGCGCGAGCAGCGGGAGCTGCACCACGTTCGGGGCTGGTCCGGAGGCGAGGAAGGCGCGGATGGTCCGCACCATGGTCCCCGCGTTGACCACCTGCACCACGGTGGAGGACGAGCGGTCGAACGAGGGCGGGACGTCGATCACGGGCGCGAAGGGATTGTCCGGCGCCCCGTGGATCACCAGCCAGCCCGCCACGTTGAGATCGGGGAAGAGCTCCTGGACGGCGCGCACCGTACGGGGCAGCTCGAGCTCGACGGGCCGGCCCTGATGGCGCAGCGACCTCCCGTCCCAGGAGAAGTTCCCCGGTGGCGCGGTGAAGGAGTCGACGACGGCCAGCCGGTACCCGGCCAGGAGCACCTGCCCCGCCGTCGTCCTCTCGCGGTCGTCGAACTCCAGGCCGCTGAGCAGGCGGACCGCGGGGTAGGTGGGCAGGAGCGCACGTTCGAGGATCGCGGCGGTGCGCGACTCCCCGTCCACGCGGGCCCTCGCTCCGGAGGCCAACCGTGCGAAGCCGCGGGGCTGGCGGGGTTCGCCGTGCAGCTGCTTGCCGGCGAGGATCAGGGGCACGGCCGGTGGCTCGTTCGGGGTGAACGGCGGCAGGTACTCCGCGGGGGACCCGGCGGCGTCGTCCTCCGTGCGCCGCGGGTCCGGACGCCGCGGCTCGGCGTTCCGCGGTGCGCCCGGTGCGGGCGAGGTACCGGGCCGCGCCTGGGAGGAGCCCGCCCCGGGCGCTCCGGAGGTGCCGTCACGGCGGGTCCCGGCCTCGCAGCGCGCGCGGCGCCGTGCGTCCCCCAGGGGCTCGAAGGCCACGGCGACGGCGGGGAACCGCTCGGCGCTGCCCCCCAGATCCGGGGGCGCGCTGCGGACCGCGCGGCGGGAGGCGGCCTTGATGTCCTTGCTGCCGGCCTCCGGGGGCACACCGAGGACGTCGTAGTACGACTTCCGGGGGGCCTCTGCCATGGATCCGGCCTTTCTGCTGCGGTTCGATGCGTCCGGTACCCGGACGCGGTGGATGCTGACGGGTGGAGGACCCGACGGTCACGACCCACCGCACGGACGACGGCGGTGCGACTTCACCTGACCCTAGAGCCACCGGCTGCTGCTGACAAAGCCGCCCACCCGGTCCTCCGGTACACCGGCACCCATCAGGACAACGGTGCGGACGGCCCGGGAGTTCACCCCGTCCGCCCACGGCGGAACCGGCCGCCGCGCCGCGCGGGCCTCCGGGGGCGGCGGAGGCCGCGGGAGCCGACCTGTCGGCGTGCCGCCGTAGCATGGGGGCATGCCCGGGTACGCCGACCACGCGGCGCCCACGCCGAACCCGGCCCCCGCGCTCGCCGCCCTCACCCGTGAACTCGCCCGGAGCGGGAACCCGTCCTCCCTCCACACCTCGGGGCGCCGCGCCCGCCGCTCCGTGGAGGACGCCAGGGAGACCATCGCCGCCGCGGCCGGCGCCCACGCCTCGGAGGTGATCTTCACCTCGGGCGGCACCGAGGCGGACAACCTCGCGCTCAAGGGGCTGTACTGGGCGCAGCGGGCCGCCGATCCCGCCCGCACCCGGATCCTCTGCAGCTCGATCGAGCACCACGCGGTGCAGGACACCGTGGAGTGGCTCGAGCGCCACGGGGGGGCCGAGGGGGTGTGGCTGCCCGTCGACGCCGCGGGTCTCGTGTCCCTCGGGGCACTGCGGTCAGCCCTCGCCGAGGCTCCGGAGCGGACGGCCCTCGTGACGGTGATGTGGGCTAACAACGAGGTGGGTACCGTGCAGCCGGTCCGAGAGGTGGTGGCCGAGGCCGCCCGTCACGGAGTCCCCGTGCACAGTGACGCCGTCCAGGCCTTCGGCTCGCTCCCGGTCTCCTTCGCGGACTCCGGGCTGGCCACCATGGCGGTGAGCGCCCACAAGATGGGCGGGCCGGTGGGGGTGGGCGCCCTCCTCGTGGGACGCTCCGTGACGCTGACGCCCGTGCAGCACGGAGGGGGTCAGGAGCGGGACATCCGCTCGGGCACCCTCGACGGCGCGGGCATCGCCGCCTTCGCCGCCGCCGCCGAGGACGTCGCGGCACGCCTCACGGAGGAGGCGCTCCGACTGGCGGCCCTGCGCGACCGGTTGATCGAGGGCATCCGCCGTGAGGTCCCCGAGGCGGTGCTGCGGGGTGTGGCGCACCCGGCTCCACGCGGTTCCCGGCTGCCGGGCAACGCCCACTTCACCTTCCCGGGCTGCGAGGGCGACTCCCTGCTCTTCCTCCTGGATCTCGCCGGCATCGAGTCCTCCACGGGTTCGGCCTGCACCGCGGGAGTGCCTCGTCCGTCCCACGTCCTGCTGGCCATGGGGCTCACCGAGGACGAGGCCCGGGGTGCCCAGCGCTTCAGCCTGGGGCATACATCCACGGCCGCGGACGTTGACACCGTGGTGGCCGCCATCGGCGAGGCGTACTCACGCGCCCGGACGGCGGGCATGGCAGGACACGCATCACGTATTCGGACAGCAGGGACGGGTTTCTCATCATGAAGGTACTGGCGGCAATGAGCGGCGGCGTGGACTCGGCGGTGGCGGCGGCCCGCGCCGTGGAGGCGGGGCACGACGTCGTCGGCGTCCACCTCGCGCTCTCCCGGATGCCCGGGACCCTGCGTACCGGCAGCCGCGGCTGCTGCACCATCGAGGACTCCCGGGACGCCTGGCGGGCGTGCGACATCCTGGGCATCCCCTACTACGTCTGGGACTTCTCCGAGCGGTTCAAGGAGGACGTGGTGGACGACTTCATCGCCGAGTACGCCGCCGGCCGCACCCCCAACCCGTGCATGCGGTGCAACGAGCGCATCAAGTTCGCGGCGCTCCTCGAGAAGGCGCTGGCCCTCGGGTTCGACGCCGTCTGCACCGGTCACTACGCCAAGGTGGTGCAGGACGCCGACGGGAACCCGGAGCTGCACCGGGCCGCCGACTGGGCCAAGGACCAGTCCTACGTGCTCGGGGTCCTGACGCACGAGCAGCTGCAGCACTCCCTGTTCCCGCTCGCCGAGACGCCGTCGAAGGCCGAGGTGCGTGCCGAGGCGGAACGCCGGGGACTCTCCGTGGCCAACAAGCCGGACAGCCACGACATCTGCTTCATCCCCGACGGCGATACCCGCGGCTGGCTGGAGGAGCGCATCGAGCTGAGCGAGGGCGACATCCTCGACGTGGACGGCGAGCGGATCGGCTCCCACCCCGGGGCCAACGCCTTCACCGTGGGCCAGCGCCGCGGACTGAAGCTCGGGACACCGGCCGCCGACGGCAAGCCCCGCTTCGTGCTCGAGATCCGGCCCAAGCAGAACGAGGTGGTGGTGGGTCCGGAGCACCTGCTCGCGATCGACGAGCTGCGCGGCATCAAGGTCTCCTGGGCCGGTCTCCCCGTGGGCGAGGTCGCCACCGGTGAGGAGTTCGCGTGCACCGCGCAGGTCCGGGCGCACGGCGACCCGGTGGCCGCGCGGGCCCGCGTCGAGATCATCGACGACGCCGAGCAGCTCGTGGTGAGCCTCGTGGAACCGATGCGGGGTGTGGCGCCCGGCCAGACCGTGGTGCTGTACCAGGGAACGCGGGTGCTCGGGCAGGCCACCATCGATTCGGCCAGGTCCGCACTGCGCCCCGACCTGGTGTCCGCCGAGCAGTAGCAGTTCACGGACGCCGGGTCGGTTCTGCTTGACTGGGACCATGACGACGCATCCACGCAGCGGCTTCGACCCGGCGGCCAGTTCCCTCACGGGGGACGTGGCTCCTGAGGTCCTGGCGGAACTGCTCTCCGTGCGGAGCTCGATCGACAACATCGACGCCACCCTCGTGTACCTCCTGGCCGAACGCTTCAAGGCCACCCAGCGCGTGGGACACCTGAAGGCGGAGCACGAGCTGCCCGCAGGTGACCCCCAGCGGGAGGCGGCGCAGATCGCCCGGTTGCGTCTGCTCGCCGAGGAGGCGCAGCTGGACCCGGCGTTCGCCGAGAAGTTCCTGAACTTCATCATCTCGGAGGTGATCCGTCACCACCAGGCGATCTCCGAGAACCGCAACTCGGCCCCGCTCACCGGCGAGGCGGCCGGCGAGGCGGCCGGCGAGGCGGACACCTCCGATGCCGGACACTGACCCGGGGCGCTCGCCGTCGGTCCCGCCACCGCGGCAGGGGAGTGGCCGGGTACGGATCCGCTCGAGGCGAACCGCGCCGTGCGCGGGGAGCTCGGTGGCGCGAATCTGCCGTTCCTGCCGTTCCTCCCCGCACGCGGACCGGGCAGCGACGCCGTCGGGCGGACCCTCGGGATGCCCGTGGAACTCCCCTTCGACCTCCAGCCCCACGGCTGGCGGTTCGTGCAGCGGCCGGGGCTCGACCAGCGGCGGGCGGAATCGGCGCTGTCCTCGGACATCAACGCCCGCGGGGACGTGGCCGGTGCCGAGGCGCCCCCTGCCGGTCAGCGGGTGCTGCCCCTGCGGGGTCCTCTCTCGCTCGCCGCCGGCGTCCACCTGCACAGCGGCGAAGGGGTGCTGGCCGACCCGGGGCCCCGCCGTGAGCTGTACGCGTCGTTGGCAGCCGGTGCCGCCGAGCACGTGCGGCGCGTGCGGTCCGTGGCACGCGGCGCGGAGATCCTGCTCTCCATCGACGAACCCCAGGCGGAGCCCGTGCTCACCGGGAGGGTCCCCACGGCGAGCGGGTACCGCACCCTGCGCGCCGTGGACCGTCGTGAGGCCACCGAGGCGTGGGAGGTGCTGACGGCGTCGGTCGTCGACGCCGGTGCCACCGGTACCGTGCTGTCCACGGACGGCGGCGAGGTCTCCCTCGATGCCGTCCGGCCGGTCCGTGCCGCATTCGCGCTGCCGCTCCGGAGGCTGTCCGACTGCGTCTGGGACGTCCTGGCTGAGGAGATCGAGGCGGGACGTCAGCTGGAGCTCGGCATCCTCCGGCCGGGCGCCGTCCTCCCCCAGGTCGGCGCGCTGGTGGAGGAGGTCCTCACCGCCTGGCGACGGGTGGGCCTGCCGACGCCGGCGCTCGCCGCACTCACGATCGCGGCGGGGGCCGGGACGGGGGCGCAGTCCCCCCCCCCGGCCGGCCGGGTGCTCACCCGGTCGGGCAGACGGCCGACGCCCCCGACCGGGAGGGGGGGGGGGGCGGGCCCGCCGCGGGGCCGGCCCGAGGCGGAAGAGCGGCAGGGTCAGGTTGCCCAGCGGACCGATCAGCAGGGCCGCAGCCACGGTGCCGAGGCCCACCGGTCCGCCGAGGAGCCACCCGATCAGCAGCACCGTGCCCTCGATGGCGGTGCGGACCGCCCAGATGGGCAGCCCGGTGCGCCGGTGCAGCCCGGTCATCAGCCCGTCGCGCGGTCCGGGCCCGAACTGCGCACCGAGGTAGAGCCCCGTGGCCACCGCGAGCAGGACCAGACCGCCGGAGAACAGGAGCACCCTCGCCCAGAGGGCGTCCGGCTCGCCGAGCAGCGCCAGCCCCACCTCGGCGCTCGGACCCACGAGGAGCACGTTGAGCACGGTCCCGATCCCGGGCTTCTGCCGCAGCGGGATCCAGAGCAGCAGCACCACGATCCCGATGATGTTGGTGATGAAGCCGAAGGGGATGCCGGTCTGCAGGGACGATCCCAGGCCGAGCACGTCCCACGGGGTGACGCCGAGGGTGGCCCGGATCATCATGGCGAGCGAGAAGCCGTAGAGGAACAGGCCGATCAGGAGTTGGGCGCAGCGGCGCACGAGCAGAACGGTCATGGGGTGGGCGGGGTCGGGGTCAGACCCGCTCCTCCCACCGCTGTGGCTGGGCCTCGGCGGGCAGCACGCCGTCGAAGTCCTCGAGCGTGTAGTCGAACGCCCCCGCGTACACCAGCAGTGTGCCGAGCTGGCGATGGACCACCCGGGTCTTGATCCGGAACCGTCCGGCGTCGTCGTCCCACCACTGCTCCACGTAGGCGAGCGCACCCACGGCGTCCGGCAGGGGGATCCGTACCCCGGCGAACACCCGGGTCTGCGAGGACACCATGCGGATCCGCCCCTCCGGGGTGGCGGAGCAGGAGAGGAGCGTGGCCATCCGCCGGTGTTTCCCCACGTAGTCCGTGAGGACGCCGTCCTGCAGGGACGTGGTGTCCTCGAAGACGCGCACGGTGCCCCCGAAGTCGAGCTCACGCCGGGCGGTCAGCGCCGGGCGGCCGAAGGGGTCCACGTGCGGGTAGTTCCTGATCGTGAACGGGACGTCGTCCGAGTACTCGGGGAAGAACGCGTTCTCCAGGGCGGTGAGCCGGAAGGCGGGACGCGCGAACCAGGCGGGGCACCCGGCGACGTCGAAGACCCCACGTCCCACCCCGGACCGGCCGCTCCCGGCCGCCTCGCCGAAGTAGTCGCGCAGTTCGGGCTGCAGCCTGCCGAAGTCGCTGCCCATCGCCGTCTCGTAGATCGAAGTCATGGTGTCCACTTCCGTCGCTCGGACACCCAGTCAACCATGATGCGTGCGCTGAACCGTCCGTGCGCGCGCAGCCGGGGACTAGTGGGAACCTCGCTGCTGAGACCGCTGACGGTCAGGTACGCGGCGAGCACCGCCAACCAGGTGTCGATCGTCCCGCCCTCCACGCCCGCGGTGAGGGGGGAGGAGACCAGCAGGGTGTCGGCGTCGAGACCGTCGTGGTGCAGGTAGGGGAGCAGTCCTGCCCAGTCGGACCAGGCCGGGCCCCGCGTCAGGAAGTTCCAGTCGCAGACGTACGCGCGGCCCGAGCCCCGCTCGATGACGATGTTGTCCGGACGCAGATCGTTGTGCAGGGTGTCGCGACCGTGCAGCACCGACGCCGCCTGCTCCACCAGCTGCTGCAGGTCGAGCCAGCACTCCGCCGGGGCGTCGGGCAGGAACGGGAGCGCCAGCTCGTTCCGGGCGCGTCGCCCGAAGACACCTAGGACGTCGTCGTCGTCGACCAGTCCGTCGGTGGAGGAGCCGGTGACGAGGTGGGGCGGCAGATCGGCGAGCCCGCTGTTCAGCTCGACGAGCGAGGCGTGGACGGATCTCGCGTCCGACGACCTCCACGGGGCCCCGGGCATCACCCCCTCGATGTGCTCGATGCAGAGCACGATCCACGTGGCACCCGTCCCGCGCTCCGGGACGGTGGAGGCGGTGAGGAGCCGGGGGACCGGCAGCCCGTCGGGGAGTGCAGCCAGGATGTCCGCCTCCCGTCGGTACGCCGGGTACGTGAAGGTCCCGGTGTCGGGGGCCGCCTTAACGAACAGTGAGGTGCCTCCGCGTCGCACTGTTGCGGCGAAGCCGGGGGTGAGGCCACCGCCCGCCGGTCGTACGTCGTCGGGCGGACCTCCCAGCGTCGTGACGATGGCGTCGCGGACCTCGTCCGGCAGCGTCGCGTACGCGGGACGGCGGGCGGTGGAGGAGTAGTCGAACGGCGTCACAGGCGGCCCGCGGCCTTGGGCCGGATGTAGGTGTCGGCGAGCAGCGGGGGCAGGTCCGCGGGGACGGCGTCCACCACCTCGGCGCCCAGGGCCCGGAGCTGGGCGGCCACGGCGGCACGGTCCAGCAGTGCACGCTCCGCCGCCGCGGCACGGAAGGTCGCGGCCGCCGTCGTCCGGTCCGCCCGCAACTCCTCCAGCCGCGGATCGCGGACCGACGCCACCACCACCACGTGCCGCTCGGTCAGGGCGGGCAGGGTGGGCAGCAGGCCCTCCTCCACCGCGCCCGAATCGAGGGAGGTCAGCAGCACCACGAGAGAGCGGTGCGCCGAGGTGGCGCGGACCTGCGCGGGAAGGCGCGACCAGTCGGCCTCGATCAGCTCGGGCGCCGGGGGCGCCAGGGCGGTGACGAGGGAGGTCAGCAGGTTCCCCTTCGCGGTCGAGTCAACACGCGCCCGGGGCCGGCGGTCGAAGGCGAGGAAGTGCACCTTGTCACCACCGCGCTCGGCGAGGACGGCGAGCAGCAGCGCCGCCTCGATCCCCGTGTCCAGGCGTGGTTCGTCCTCGATGCGGGCGGCGGAGGTGCGGGAGGTGTCGAGGACGACGACGACGTGCCGGTCACGTTCGGGGCGCCAGGTGCGCACCACGGTGTCGCGGCGTCGTGCCGTGGCCCGCCAGTCGATGGACCGGACGTCGTCCCCGCGCACGTAGTCGCGCAGGGAGTCGAACTCCGTGCCGGCCCCCCGGATGTTGCCGGCGGACTGGCCGGCGAGTTCCCGCAGCCGCCGCAGCCTGGACGGGAGATGGCGCTTGGAGTTGAAGGGCGGCCGGACGCGCAGCGACCCCGGGGCGGGCACGGTGACCTGCCGCGCTGCGACCCCGAGGGGGCGGGTACGGCGGTTGGGGACGGTCTCCACGTGGAGGCGCCCGCGCCGGGCGGGACGGGGGGGCCCCCGCGGGCGCGGGGCCCCCCCCGCCGGCCCGGTGGGCAGCTGCTCGGGGTCCCGTGCACCGGCGGAGGGCTGCCACGCCTCGCGGGCGGCGCCCCGCAGGGTGCGGGGGGTGGTGTCCCGCGGCACCAGCACGCGGGTGCGGGCCTCTCCCGGCCGGGCGCCGCCGGGCGGGGTCCGGGTCGGCCCGACACGCCGGGGTGGGGCGGCGAGTGCGAGGTCCAGCGCCGTCACGGCGGGCAGCAGCCCGCTCCAGAGCAGCACCGCCTGCGCGCCGGGGTAGAGGATGATCGGCACGACGCCGAGCAGGGCCAGCAGGACCAGTCGCCCGGTGATGACCACGGGTGCTCCTTGTCGGTGTCGGGCCGGGGGATCCGGCGGGGGGGACGGGCGGGGCTGCCGAACGGACGGGCCCGGCGTCAGCGGGGGACGGGCACGGTGGCCAGGATGCTCCCGAGGACGTCGTCCACGTCCACGCCGTCCATCTGCGCCTCGGGCCGGAGGGACACGCGGTGCCGCAGCGCCGGCAGGGTGAGGGCCTTGACGTCGTCCGGGGTCACGAAGGACCGACCGGACAACCACGCCCAGGCCCTGGAGGTGTTCAGCAGTGCCGTGGCACCGCGGGGTGAGACGCCCAGCTGGAACGACGGCGAGGACCGGGTGGCGCGGACCACGTCCACGATGTAGGCGAGGACCTCCGGGGCCACCGACACCCGGGCGACCGCCGCACGGGCACGCCGGATGTCCTCGGCGCCGGCGACGGAGCGCACACCCGCGGCGGCGAGGTCCCGGGGATCGAAGCCCACGCTGTGACGGCGGATCACCTCGATCTCGTCCTCCCGCTCGGGCAGCGGCAGGGTGAGCTTGAGCAGGAAGCGGTCCAGCTGTGCCTCGGGCAGGGGATAGGTGCCCTCGTACTCCACGGGGTTCTGCGTGGCGGCCACCACGAACGGGGCGGGCAGCGCACGCGAGACGCCGTCCACCGAGACCTGGCGCTCCTCCATGGCCTCCAGGAGCGAGGCCTGGGTCTTCGGTGGCGTCCGGTTGATCTCGTCCGCGAGCAGGATGTTGGTGAACACCGGCCCCTCGCGGAAGGTGAACTCCGAGGTCCTGGAGTCGTAGATCAATGATCCGGTGATGTCACCGGGCATGAGGTCGGGGGTGAACTGGACACGCTTGGTGTCGAGGCTGAGAGCGGTGGCGAGGGTGCGGACGAGCAGCGTCTTGGCCACGCCGGGCACCCCCTCGAGGAGCACGTGGCCGTCGGCGAGCAGGCCGATCAGCAGCCCCGTGACCGCGGGATCCTGGCCCACGATCGCCTTGCCCACCTCGGCGCGTACGCGCAGGAGGGCCTCCCGGGCGGCCTCCCCGTCGACGCCCGCTGCAGGGTCCTGGGCCCGTTCATGGACGAGCGGAGCCCGGACGGACGAGCGGGCGTCCTCCGCCCCGGATGTGACGGTGGCGGGTACGGCGCCCCCATACGGGTCGCCGGCGCGCGGGTCCTCGGATGCGTTCATGATGATGTGATCTCCTTCTCCAGGTCGAGGATCTCCTGTGCCCACAGGACGAGTTCGCGATGGGTGGTCGGTGGATGGTCGAGCAGCTGCTCCAGGTCCGTCCGGGACCGGCCGCCGTGCTGCGCGGCCGCGAGGACGACCTCCTCGGCCGACGCCGAGCGGTCCACCCGGAGCCTGCGCGCGATGCGGGCCAGGGTGGCGGCCCGCAGGTTCGCCGCCGCGTGGGACACCGCCCGGGAGTCCTGGTAGAGGCGTGCCCGACCCTCGGCGGTCTCGGCGGCCCGCACGACGACGGGCAGCGGCTCGACGGCGAGCGGCCCGAGCCGGCGGCCCCGCCAGAGCATCGCGAGGACCGCGCAGACCAGCAGCCACAGCAGCAGCACGTCGAGCCAGTCGGGCAGCAGGGTCATCGGGTCGATTCCCTCACCGGTCGCGACGACGTCCGCGCTCGTCGGCTCCACCCAGACGAGGGTGGGTGAGGAACCCAGCGCGGTGAGAGCGAGCG
>NZ_LGIU01000038.1 GCF_001187915.1 Arthrobacter sp. RIT-PI-e
CCGCGTGGGCGCCCGCCCCCCGCCGCGCCCCCGGGCGGCAGGACCGGTTGGACGAGGCGTCCGTGGACGGGGCGGACGCGGTGGTCCTGGCCGCCGCGGGCTCCTCGGACCCCTGTGCGGCCGAGGACGTCGCCGAGGTCCACGCGGTCCTCGCCGGCGTGCGGACCGGCCCGGTGAGCACCGGCTTCGGCGCGAAGGCCGCACCGTCCGTCCGCGAGGCCGTCGCCGCGTCCCGGAAGGGCGCCGACACCCCACCCGTGGCGATCGCCTCCTACCTGCTGGCCCCTGGGTATTTCCACGACCAGCTGGCGAAGGCGGGGGCGCGAACCATCAGCGCCCCCCTGCTGCCGCACCCGGTGATCGCGGAGCTGGCCCTGGGCCGCTACGACGACGCCGTGCACCGGCTCCGCTCCGGTGCTGGCGCCCCGGCCCCCTGCGACCGGCCGTGCCGCGCGAGAACGGCCGCGTGCGTCCGCGACGGGTCGTGACCGAGCACCCGGTGGTGGGCCGGATCAGCCCACGGGTGCGAGGGCCAGTCTCTCCTGCACCGTCGCGGCCAGGTCACCGGCCACGCGCTGCGCCGTCTCCGTGTCGGCCGCCTCCACCATGACGCGGACCACCGGTTCGGTGCCGGAGGGGCGCAGGAGCCCCCGGCCGGTCTCGCCGAGGAGGGCGCTCGCGGCCCGGACGGCCTCCTGGACGCCCTCGTCCGAGTTCACGGCACCGCGGTCCACGCCCCTGACGTTGACGAGCACCTGAGGCAGCTTGGTCATCACGGTCACCAGGTCCTTGAGGGTCCTGCCGGTCTGGGCGATGCGTGCCGCGAGCTGGAGTCCCGTGAGCACGCCGTCCCCGGTGGTCGCGTGCTCGGCGAAGATCACGTGGCCGGACTGCTCGCCACCGAGGCTGAAGCCGCCCTCCGCCATCCCCTCGAGGACGTAGCGGTCACCCACCCCGGTCTCCTTGAGCGTGATCCCCGCCTCGCGCAGGGCCAGCTTGAGGCCCAGGTTGCTCATCACCGTGGCCACCAGCGTGTCGTCCTTCAGGGTGCCGGCGTCCCGCATGGCCAGCGCCATGACGGCCATGATCTGGTCGCCGTCCACCACGGTGCCCTCGTGGTCCACGGCGAGGCAGCGGTCGGCGTCGCCGTCGTGCGCCACACCGAGATCGGCTCCGTGCTCGAGGACGGCGGCCTGCAGCTTCTCGAGGTGGGTGGACCCGTAGCCGTCGTTGATGTTCACACCGTCCGGGTCCGCCCCGATCACCACGATCTCGGCGCCCGCGTTGCGGAAGACCTCGGGCGAGCACCCGCTCGCGGCTCCGTGCGCGCAGTCGAGTACCACCTTCAGGCCCTCGAGGCGGTGCGGGAGGGTCTGCAGGAGGTGCACCACGTAGCGGTCCTCGGCGTCGGCGAACCTCTGGATCCGGCCGACGTCGCCGGCCACCGGGCGCAGCCGCGGGCGTGCCATCTCCTCCTCGATGGCGTCCTCGAGCGCGTCGCTGAGCTTCTTGCCGCCACGGGCGAGGAACTTGATGCCGTTGTCCGGTGCCGGGTTGTGGGAGGCCGAGATCATCACCCCGAAGTCGGCGTCGAGGTCCGCCACGAGGAAGGCGGCGGCCGGGGTGGGGAGCACACCGGCGTCGAACACGTCCACTCCGGAGCTTGCGAGGCCTGCCTCCACCGCTGCCGCGATGAACTCACCGCTGATGCGTGGGTCGCGTGCGATCACCGCGGTGGGGCGGCGTGCGCCGTCCACGGCACGGTGACCGAGGACGACGGCGGCCGCCTGGGACAGCTGCAGGGAGAGTTCCGCGGTGATCAGGCCGTTGGCCAGGCCACGCACGCCGTCCGTGCCGAATAGTTTGCTCATGGTTGATGATCCTTCGTGAAGAACATGAGACCGAATGGCTTGGGTTCCCCCAACAGGTTAAAGCACGATGCCCGCCCGGAACCCCGGACGGGCGATCGAGCGTGTCCCGGACAACGGAAGAACCGGACCCAGCCACATGCTCGAGGAGCGTGGAGCCAAGCGGCAAATACCGCTGAGGGGACCCGAGGGAGATCGCTCCGGCGATCTCCCTCGGGGTAAGCGGTATTTACCGCTTGGAGTACTGAGGCGCCTTGCGTGCCTTCTTGAGACCGGCCTTCTTGCGCTCGATGACGCGGGCGTCACGGGTCAGGAAGCCTGCCTTCTTGAGGGCGGGGCGGTTGTTCTCGCGGTCGATCTCGTTCAGCGTGCGTGCCACACCGAGGCGCAGGGCACCGGCCTGGCCGGAGGGTCCACCACCGTGGATGCGGGCGATGACGTCGTAGGCGCCGTCGAGCTCGAGGAGCTTGAAGGGGTCGTTGACCTCCTGCTGGTGCAGCTTGTTGGGGAAGTAGTCGGCGAGCTCGCGCCCGTTGACGATCCACTTGCCCGTGCCGGGGACGAGGCGCACGCGGGCGACTGCTTCCTTGCGGCGGCCGACTGCTCCGCCGCCGACGGTCAGCGCGGGGCGCTCCTTCGCGGGGGCCTCGCCGGCGTCGGTGGATTCCGAGGTGTAGCTCGTGAGCTCCTCAGTCGGTTCGTTCAGCTCTTCGGTGTTCTGAGCCACGGTTCTCCTTGAAGTGATTTCTTAGTGTCGGTGGCCAGGACTACTGGGCGACCTGGGTGATTTCGAACGTCTGGGGTTGCTGTGCCGCGTGGGGGTGCTCCGCTCCGCGGTACACCTTGAGCTTGCCGATCTGCTGGGCGGCGAGGGAGTTCTTGGGGAGCATGCCGCGGACGGCCTTCTCCACTGCCCGCTCCGGGTTCTTGTCCAGGAGCTCGACGTAGCTGACGGACTTGAGGCCGCCCGGGTAACCCGAGTGGCGGTAGGCGCGCTTCTTCTCGGCCTTGGAGCCGGTGAGGGCGACCTTCTCTGCATTGATGATGATCACGAAATCGCCCATGTCCATGTGGGGGGCAAAGGTCGGCTTGTGCTTTCCGCGCAGCAGCGTTGCGGTCTGGCTGGCAAGACGGCCTAGGACTACGTCAGTGGCGTCGATGACGTGCCACTGGCGGGAGATGTCGCCTGGCTTCGGGGTGTACGTACGCACGGTTATGGCCTTCGTTTCTATTTCGGTGTCGCCAGCGATTCCGGACAGCGTCCGTCCTCGCGGGCTCAGCTTATTCATGCGTTACCGGAACTTCAGGTGAGGGCTGACATGCAACCGGTTATCCCGGGAATCTCGGCTCCGCCCCCGGGCCAGGTGGTCCTGCAACTGAACCGCTCCGGAGGGCACAGACGTATCGAGGTGGGATACGCACAACGACTACCCAGATTAGCCTGCCGCCACGCCGCAGGTCAAAACCGGTGACGGCGGTGTTCGTGGGGACGGAGACCGGGGACCCGCGCGGCCCCGATCGCGGGACGGACTCCCGGGCAGGGCGGGCGCAACTTCTGCGCAGTGCATGTACAGCATCTGCCGTTTCGGGTATCCGCGGACGCGTCCGGACGTAGCCTGACTGCGTGTTCCTCGATACCGCCCTGCAGGTCCTGCCCCTGGTGGATCTCGCCGTCCTCTCCGAGCTGGAGAGCCAGCTGAACGACCCCCTGCCCGCGAAGGCCTTCGCGGGCGACTACGTCGCGGGTTTCCCGGAGCGTCAGCTCCGTCTGCGCGACTCCGTCGGCGGCCGGGATCTACCCGCGGCCCTCGACGCCGCGCTCAGTCTGCGCAACGCCTCCACCATGGTCGGGGCCGCCCGGCTCGCGGGGTTGGCCACGGACGTGCTGGCGGCCGTCGGCGCGGCGGATCTCGAGACGCTGCGCCGTCTCCTCCCGCTCGTCGAGCGCTGCGGTCTCGAGACCGTCGAGGACCTGCGGTCCGGCTACCTGGCCGACGCCGTGATCCGCCTTCCTCAGGACCGCGGCGGCGTGAGCCGGTAGCCCACGCCCCGCACCGTCTGCAGCCACCGGGGATTCTTCGGGTCCTCGTCCAGCTTGCGACGCAGGTTGCCGATGTGCACCTCGATCGCCCGTTCGTCCGAGTCGCTGATGTAGGTGTCCTCGCCGTAGTAGTCGCCGCGGACCACGCGCACGAGGTCCGCCTTGGTGCGCACCGCGCCGTTGCTCCTGAGCATCTCGTTCAGGAGGTCGAACTCGCTGCGGGTCAGCGGGAGGTCCTGCCCGTTGAGGTCCACGGTGCGGGCGGAGGGGTTGAGGGCCAGCCCGTTGTGCTCCACCACCGGTGATGCGCTCGGAACCGCGAGCGGCGCGGAAGCCGGTGCGGACGACGCCGTCGCTCCGTGCGGTCGGGCCTCCGCAGCGGGCTCGACGCGCGGACGGCGCAGCATCGCCGAGATCCGCGCCCGCAGCTCGCGCGGGCGGAAGGGTTTGGTGAGGTAGTCGTCGGCGCCCGACTGCAGTGCCGTGAGCGTGTCCAGCTCGTCCCCGCGCGAGGTGAGCATCACCACGTAGCAGGTGCTGAAGGCGCGGATGCGTCGCAGCACCTCGTACCCGTCGATGTCCGGCAGACCGACGTCCACGGTGACCACCGTGGCGTCGTGGGTGCGCACCAGCTCCACCCCGGCCTTCCCGTTCGGCGCCACGTGCACCTCGAAGCCGGACTGACGCAGCACGGCCATGACCAGATTCCTCACATCGGCGTCGTCCTCGACGACCACCGCCACCCCAGGGTCACTCATCGAGTCCCCCTCCCTCTTCGACCAGCACCGAGCTGGAAACTTCGTCCCGACCCCATTGTGCCTGCCCGGGGACCGAATCGATGCCGTCCAGCGGACCAAACACGACGCCGGGCTACATAATGGTAGGCAGTACGTAGGTCTCAGCGTCGGGAAGTTGCTCAACATGTGGTGTTCCACCGGTCTTTGGATAGTGCGTGCCCAGGGGTGACAGCGCACCGTGGTTGCTCGGGGCGGCATCGAGGTTCACGGTCGACCGATCGGTGGTGCTCTGCCAGTTCCCGCTCACCCTGATCGTCGTCGTGGTCGGCGTCACGTCGCCGGCCCTCGGGCCCGCACTGCTGTCCGATCGCATGTTCGAGCTCGGGTTCTCCCTGACCCTGGTGCTGCTGGCCCTCGGCGCCGTGGTCCCGTGGAGCGAGCTGCCACGCGGCGGCATCCTCGTGCTGCCCACCCTGGACTTCGCCGCGATAGCGCTGGTGCATGCCGGCGCCGCGGAAAGCCTCCCCGGCCTCGGTGTCCTCGCCGTCCTCCCCGTGGTCTGGCTCATGCGCTCCTCCCTCCCGCTCTGGGCGGCCCTCACCCTCACGGGTGCGGGTACCCTCCTGGTCACCGCGCTGCCGGGACTCGCGGGCGGTGGTGCGCCGGGACCCGCCGGCGTGGCCCTGCTGCCGGTCGTGATGCTCTGCGTCGGCACCGTCGTGCGCGTCACGACCATGGGCGCGCTGGTGCGCGAGTGCGAGCTCGAACGCAAGGACGACGAACTCGGCGACCTGCTCCGGGCGGCGATCGAGCGCGAACGGCTCCTCACGGCCATCCTCGACACCGTGGACGTCGGGTTCACCGCGGTGGACGCGCACGGCAACACCACGCTCACCAATCGCCAGCAGGAGCTGTTCAACCGGCTGTCCTACGGTTCCGGCCACGAGGGTGCCACCCGCGTGCTGCTCTTCGGCGCGGACCGCACCACCGAGCTCCCCGTGGAACGGCGCCCCGTCTACCGTGCCCTGACCGGCGAGACGTTCGCGGACGAGCTGGTGTGGGTGGGTGACGGTGAGGCCCAGCGCGCCCTCTCCACCGCGGCACGCCCCATCAAGAACGCGGACGGTGGCATCACCGGTGCGCTCATCGTGTGCAGCGACGTGACCGAGCTCGTGGAGGCGGTCAACGCGAAGGACACCTTCATCTCGAACATCTCGCACGAGTTCCATGCCCCGCTGACCTCGGTGCTGGGGTACCTGGAGCTGGTGCTGGAGGACGAGCACACCCTCCCCAACCACCTCACCGGCTACGTGGACGTGGCAGGGCGCAACGCGGAGCGGGTGCTGCACCTGGTGGCGGACCTGCTCTCCACCGCCGGCGACCGGGTGCGCGTCCATCCCCGCCCCGTGGACCTCGCGGCCCTGATCGAGATGAGCGTACGGTCCAACCGGCTCAGGGCCGAGAAGAACGACGTCACGCTGAGGTCCTCCGCGGTGGCCCCGCTCTGGACCCTGCTCGATCCCCTCCGCATCTCCCAGGTGCTCGACAACCTGCTGTCCAACGCCATCAAGTACTCCCCCGGCGGGGGCGTGGTGAGCATCCTGGCCGAGGAGACGCCGTCGGCCATCAACCTGCACGTGGAGGATCGCGGGATCGGGATGACCGAGCAGGAGGCCCGGCTGGTGTTCTCCCGTTTCTACCGCACGCCCTCGGCGAGGAAGGCCGACATCGACGGCGCCGGTCTTGGGCTCGCGATCACCAAGTCCATCGTGGAGAGCCACGGTGGTTCCATCCACTGCGTCAGCGCACCGGGCGAGGGCAGCCGGTTCACCGTGATCCTGCCGGTGAACGGGGAGGTGGGCCGGGTGTCCCCCGATCCGGTGCAGGAATCGGTCTGACCCGCCTGCCGCCGGTCCGGCGCTCCCGCGGGAGCGTACGTACCGGGCTCAGCCGTCCGTCGGCCCTTCCGCGTCCGACAGGTGCGCCTCGGTGCGGCGCGCCCGTGTGAGCTCGGCCCTGGCACCCAGGTCCTGGTCCGCCGGGTAGGCGATCTCCTCGAGGACCAGCGGGTGCGGCGCGGCGAGGATCGAGCGGGCGTCCTTGGTCCTCGCGGCCAGCCGCTCCCCCAGCCACCCGGGCCGCATCTCGCCCGAACCGACGCGCAGGGTGGAACCCACCAGTGCCCGCACCATGTTGTGGCAGAACGCATCGGCCTGCACCGTGGCGGTGATCACGCCGTCCGGCCCGCGGGCGAACTCGAAGCGCTGCAGTTCGCGGATCGTCGTGGCGCCCGGACGCGGTTTGCAGAACGCAGCGAAGTCCTGCATGCCGCGCAGGTGGGCCGCGCCCTCGTCGAGCAGCTCCGTGTCCAGCGGGGCCGGGTACCAGAGCGTGGTGCCGCGCCGCAGCGGGTCCTGCCCGGTCCGGGTGTCGGCGATGGCGTAGCTGTACCGCCGCCAGAGGGCCGAGAAACGGGCGTCGAAGCCCTCCGGCGCGGGTCGCGCCGAGCGGACGACGACGGCGGGTACCGAGTTCCGCACGGAGCGGCCACGTCCGGTGATGCCGTCGGTCAGCTCCCGGTTGACGGTCCCCGTCAGGCGGCGGAGGAAGGCGTCACCCGGGTCGACGTCCCGCCCCCTGCCCATGGCCGCCCACTCCGCGGGGTCGAGGTCCACGTGGGCCACCTGCCCGCGCGCGTGGACACCGGCGTCGGTGCGTCCGCCGACGGTGAGCCGGACCGGACGCTGGAGGAGGGTGCGCAGCGCGTCCTCGAGCACCCCCTGCACGGTGGTCCGCCCGGGTTGCAGGGCCCATCCCGAGAAGGGCGCGCCGTCGTACGCGATGTCCAGGCGGACGCGCAGAAGCCCGCCGCTCCTCTCGGGAACGGCGGGCTTCTGGGCGGGCATGGGATGCGTCAGGGACGAAGAACTTCTTCTTCTCGTCCTCGACGGTACCTTCGACGACGACGACCTCGTCCGCGACCCCGGCCTCGGCGTCGACGGTGGTGTCCTCGGCGGCCACCTCGTCGGTGACGGGTGCGTCGGCAGATTCCACGGTACCGGCGTCATCAGCGGACACCGCGGTCTCGTCGGCGACGGGAGCGGAGGCGGGCGCCTTGGCCTGCTCGGCCTCGGCGACGGCCGACTGCTTCGCGGACATGGGCTCCAGCACCAGCTCGATGACGGCCATGGGGGCGTTGTCGCCCTTGCGATTGCCGATCTTCGTGATGCGGGTGTAACCACCCTCGCGGTTGGCGACGGCGGGCGCGATGTCCGTGAACAGCTCGTGGACGATCCCCTTGCTGCTGATGACGGCGAGGACGCGACGGCGGGACGCCAGGTCACCCTTCTTCGCGAACGTGATGAGACGCTCGGCGTAGGGGCGGAGGCGCTTGGCCTTCGTCACCGTGGTGGTGATGCGCTTGTGCTCGAACAGTGAGGCGGCCAGGTTGGCGAGCATCAGGCGCTCGTGCGCCGGACCGCCTCCGAGACGTGGGCCCTTGGTGGGTGTGGGCATGGTGATTTCTCCTCATTAGGAGCCCGCCCGCCGCACGGGTGCGGCGGGCGGGCGGGTGTCGTTTTAGAGCTCTTCGTCGCTGTAGGCGGCGTCGTCCTCTTCGATGGCTGCTGCACGGGCGGCGAGGTCGAACCCTGGAGGGGAGTCCTTCAGGGACAGACCGAGCTCCACGAGCTTCGCCTTGACCTCGTCGATGGACTTCGCACCGAAGTTGCGGATGTCCATGAGATCGGCCTCGGAGCGTCCTACGAGCTCACCCACGGAGTGGATGCCCTCACGCTTGAGGCAGTTGTACGAGCGGACCGTCAGTTCGAGGTCCTCGATCGGCAGTGCCATGTCCGCGGCGAGGGCCGCGTCCGTGGGCGACGGGCCGATCTCGATGCCCTCGGCCGCGGTGTTCAGCTCGCGTGCGAGACCGAACAGCTCGACCAGGGTGGTGCCGGCGGAGGCGACGGCGTCGCGCGGGGCGATGGCGTCCTTCGTCTCGACGTCGACGATCAGCTTGTCGAAGTCGGTGCGCTGCTCCACACGGGTCGCCTCCACGCGGAAGGTGACCTTCAGGACCGGCGAGTAGATCGAGTCGACCGGGATGCGGCCGATCTCGGAGTCGCCGGCCTTGTTCTGCGAGGCGGAGACGTAGCCACGCCCGCGCTCGATGGTCAGCTCGAGCTCGAACTTGCCGTTCGAGTTGAGCGTCGCGATGTGCAGGTCCGGGTTGTGGAACTCCACACCTGCGGGGGGTGCGATGTCCGCGGCCGTGACGACGCCGGGACCCTGCTTGCGCAGGTACGCCACCACGGGCTCGTCGTGCTCCGAGGAGACGGCGAGATTCTTGATGTTGAGGATGATCTCGGTGACGTCCTCCTTCACCCCCGGGACGGTGGTGAATTCGTGCAGCACGCCGTCGATCCGGATGCTGGTGACAGCCGCTCCGGGGATCGAGGACAGCAGCGTGCGGCGCAGCGAGTTGCCGAGGGTGTAGCCGAAACCGGGCTCGAGGGGCTCGATGACGAACCGCGAGCGGTTATCGGCGACGACTTCTTCGGTCAGGGTGGGGCGCTGTGCAATGAGCACTTACATTTCCTTTCAGGGAGCATCCGCTATATGACGCTTCCGCATGGGCGGGACTGCTGGTGAGCCGGTTCCGAAGGCTCCTCCGGACGCCACCGAACCGCCCTGCCTGAACACGGGGTTCCTGCAGGGCGGCGCGGTGAGCACGGGTGGACCGATCAGACGCGGCGGCGCTTGGGCGGGCGGCAGCCGTTGTGCGCGCTCGGGGTGACGTCCTGGATGGAGCCGACCTCCAGGCCGGTGGCCTGCAGCGAACGGATGGCGGTCTCGCGGCCTGATCCCGGGCCCTTGACGAAGACGTCGACCTTGCGGACGCCGTGCTCCTGTGCACGCTTCGCGGCGGCCTCGGCGGCCATCTGCGCGGCGAACGGGGTGGACTTGCGTGAGCCCTTGAAACCGACCTCGCCCGCGGAGGCCCAGGAGATGACAGCTCCGCTGGGGTCCGTGATGGAGACGATGGTGTTGTTGAAGGTGCTCTTGATGTGCGCCTGACCGAGCGCGATGTTCTTCTTGTCCTTGCGACGCGGCTTGCGTACCGCTCCACGGGTCTTGGGGGGCATTACTTCTCCTACGAAGGTATCGGGTGGTGCATGATTCGGCTGATCGGGCGTCCCTCGGTGATCGTGACCGTCACTGAGCGGATGGGCCCCTGATGGCGGGGTTCCCTGGCCGGGCGAGCGCTAGCGAGACCGGTCAGGGGGGCCATCAGGGATTAGCGTCCGACCTTCTTCTTGCCTGCGACCGTACGCTTGGGGCCCTTGCGGGTACGCGCGTTCGTCTTCGTACGCTGTCCGCGCACGGGAAGGCCGCGGCGGTGCCGGATGCCTTCGTAGCTGCCGATCTCCACCTTGCGGCGGATGTCGGCGGCGACCTCACGGCGGAGGTCACCCTCGACCTTGAAGTTGCCCTCGATGTAGTCGCGGAGCTGGACCAGCTCCGCGTCGGTGAGGTCCTTGACGCGCGTGTTCGGGGAGATGCCCGTGTCGACGATCGTCTTCTCCGCGCGGGTCTTGCCCACGCCGTAGATGTAGGTGAGTGCGATGACTACCCGCTTTTCGCGGGGGATGTCTACGCCAGCGAGACGTGCCATGGTGGCGGTGCTCCTTCAGTGGTTCCCGGAGGTCTGCAGCAGGACGTCCCCGGGACCGTCGGTCCCGGTCCCCGGCCTCCGAGCCGGGGGTGTCCGCTCCTCACGGAGCGGTGTTCTGCTGTCGAATGTACTTCTACGTGCGCGGGTGGAGCCTCGTGGAGGAGGTTCTAGCCCTGACGCTGCTTGTGGCGCGGGTTCTCGCAGATGACGAGGACGTTGCCCTGGCGGCGGACCACCTGGCACTTCTCGCAGATACGCTTCACGCTCGGCTGGACCTTCATGGTTTTCCTTTGCGTCGATTCTTATTTGTAGCGGTAGACAATACGGCCCCGGGTGAGGTCGTACGGGCTGAGTTCCACTACGACCCGGTCCTCGGGAAGGATCCGGATGTAGTGCTGACGCATCTTTCCCGAGATGTGGGCGAGGACAATGTGTCCGTTGGCCAACTCAACGCGGAACATCGCGTTGGGCAGTGCCTCGTTCACAGTGCCTTCAATCTCAATGACACCGTCTTTCTTGGCCATATCCTCCGCTAACGTCGATGCCCACCACGTGTGCGGCAGGCGGGTTCTGGATTCTGGTCGTCGTGGTCCGTCGGCGAGCCGCGAGGCCGGCACCGGACCGTCGCACGGACCCTGATGGGCACCGGAAGCAGGGACGACCAACAGGACACTCTACGCCAACGCGCGGCGATAGTTAAATCGGTGGGATGCCGACGGCATACCGTCCGGCACCGTCCGTCGTCGTCGGTGCGCCCGGGGAGGTGCTATCCGGCCAGGGGTACCGGCGTGACGCCGAGGGGTACCAGGCGTGAGGCTCCTCCGTCGGCGGCGGTGAGCACCCAGATCCCGCCGTCGTGCACGGCGACGCTGTGCTCCCACTGGGATGCGCGCCTCCCATCGGTGGTGACGACGGTCCAGTCGTCGTCGAGCACCGTGGTCTCCAGCCCGCCCTGGACCAGCATCGGCTCGATCGCGAGGCACAGACCGGGGCGCACCTTCGGCCCGCGGTGCGCGGACCGGTAGTTCAGGACGTCCGGCGCCTGGTGCATCTCGGTGCCGATGCCGTGGCCCACGTAGTCCTCGAGGATGCCGAGCGGCGCGCCGTCCACGGAGGAGACGTAGTCGTCGATCGCGGACCCCACGTCCCCCACGAACCGCGCGGAGGCCAGTGCTGCGATACCGCGCCACATGGCCTCCTCGGTGACCTCGGAGAGCCGCACGTCCTCGGGACGCGCCGCGCCCACGAGCACGGTGCGCGCCGAGTCGGAGTGCCACCCGTCGATCACGGCGCCGCCGTCGACCGAGATGATGTCGCCGTCCTGCAACACGTACCCGCCGGGGATGCCGTGCACCACCTCGTGGTTCACGGAGGTGCAGATGCTCGCCGGGAAGCCGTGGTAGCCGAGGAAGTTCGACGTCGCGCCCTTCTCGCGGAGTACGCCCTCGAACACCTCGTTGAGCTCGGCCGTGGTGACCCCCGCCCGCACCGAGGCCACGGTGGTGTCGAGCGCCTGCGCGAGGACCAGGCCCGCTTCGTGCATCATGAGCATCTGGGCGGTCGTCTTGTACTCGACCTTCGGCTGACGGAACATCGTCGCGACCTAGCTCGTGACCTTCAGGGCTGCCATGACCCGCTCGGTGACCTCGTCGATCGGCCCGATGCCGTCCACCTTCGTGACGATGCGGCGCTCGTCGTACTGCGACACCACTGCCTCGGTCTGGTCGTGGTAGAGACCCAGGCGGTGCCGGATCACCTTCTCGTTGTCGTCGGAGCGGCCGTCCTGCACGGCACGGTTGAGCAGTCGCTGGACGAGTTCGTCGTCGTCGGCGGTCAGCTGCAGCACCACGTCGAGGGTGAGGGCGTTCTCGCGGAGGATGTCGTCGAGCTCCGTCACCTGCGCCGCGGTCCGCGGGTACCCGTCGAGCAGGAACCCCTCGCGGACGTCGTCGGCGGCGAGGCGGTCGCGCACCATGCTGTTGGTCACACTGTCGGGCACGAAGTCCCCGGCGTCCATGTACTTCTTGGCCTCGACACCCAGCGGTGTCTCGCGTCTGACGTTGTCGCGGAAGATGTCGCCGGTGGAGATCGCCACCAGGCCCAGTCGGTCGGAGATCCGCGCCGCCTGGGTACCCTTGCCCGATCCTGGGGGACCGATGATCAACATGCGCATCAACGCAACAACCCTTCGTAGTGACGCTGCTGGAGCTGCGCGTCGATCTGCTTCACCGTCTCGAGTCCCACACCCACCATGATCAGGATGGAGGTACCGCCGAACGGGAAGTTCTGGTTCGCACCGATGGCCACCAGCGCGATGAGTGGGATCAGCGCCACGAGGCCCAGGTAGATGGCGCCCGGCAGCGTGATGCGGGAGAGCACGTACTGCAGGTACTCGGCGGTGGGCCGCCCGGCGCGGATGCCCGGGATGAATCCGCCGTACTTCTTCATGTTCTCGGACACCTCGTCCGGGTTGAACGTGATGGCCACGTAGAAGTAGGTGAAGAAGACGATCAGGAGGAAGTACATGGCCATGTACAGCGGGTGGTCGCCGCTCGTGAGGTACGTGGTGATCCAGTTGACCCATCCCGTCGGTGCGGTGCCGTCCTGCGGGGTGTTGAACTGCGCCACGAGGCTCGGGAGGTACAGCATCGAGGAAGCGAAGATCACCGGGATCACACCGGCCATGTTGACCTTGATGGGGATGTAGGTGCTGCTGCCGCCGAGGGTGCGCCGCCCGATCATCCGCTTGGCGTACTGCACCGGGATGCGGCGCTGCGACTGCTCCACGAAGATCACCAGGGACACGACCACCACGCCCATCAGGAGCACCGCGGCGAAGACCCCCGCGCCCTGGGTGCGGAAGATCTCCCCGAGCGAGCTGGGGAAGCCGGCCGCGATCGCCGTGAAGATGAGCAGTGACATCCCGTTGCCCACACCCTTCTCGGTGATGAGCTCGCCCATCCACATGATCAGGCCGGTACCCGCGGTGAGGGTGATGATCAGCAGGAGGATGTTGATGAAGGAATCGTCCGGGATGAGCGGGACCGGGCAGTTGCCGAGCAGCGCACCGGTGCGTGCCAGCGACACGAGGGTGGTCGCGTTGAGCAGACCCAGGGCGATCGTGAGGTAGCGCGTGTACTGGGTCAGCTTGGACTGCCCCTGGGCGCCTTCCTGGTGCAGCTCCTGGAAACGGGGGATGACCACCCGGAGGAGCTGTGTGATGATGCTCGCCGTGATGTACGGCATGATCCCGAGGGCGAAGATCGACACCTGCAGCAGTGCGCCACCGCTGAAGAGGTTGACGAACTGGTAGAGACCGCCCTCGGTGTTGCCGAGGTCCAGGCAGGTCTGGACGTTCCCGTAGTCGACACCGGGAGCGGGGATGAAGGCTCCGAGGCGGAAGATGGTGATGATTCCCAGCGTGAACAACAGCTTGCGCCGCAGGTCTGGCGTCCGGAAAGCCCGGCCAATAGCGCTAAGCAAGCGTCCTCCTGAAGGTCTGTCGGTCCGCGGGGACCATGCACAACAACCGAGTGTAACGGTTGCTCACCGGTGCCGAGCACCGGCGGATGGGGCGGGGGTCCGGCATTAAGGAAGAAGACCCTCGGTGGGCCGGTCGGTACCGGCCCACCAAGAGTCTAGTTCGCAGGGAGCCCCCGATCCGGTACCTCCGCCTCGTGTTCGTCCGAGGAGGAGGTACCGGGAGGTGCTACAGGGCGGTGGTGGTCCCGCCTGCTGCGGCGATCTTCTCGGCCGCGGAGGCCGAGAACGCGTTCGCCGAGATGTTCACGGCCACGGTGATCTCACCGGTGCCGAGAACCTTGACGGGCTGGTTCTTGCGAACCGCGCCGTTGGCCACCAGGGAGGCGACGGTGACGTCGCCACCCGCCGGGTACAGCTCGGAGAGCTTGTCCAGGTTGACCACCTGGAACTCCACGCGGAACGGGTTCTTGAACCCGCGCAGCTTGGGAAGGCGCATGTGCAGCGGCAGCTGGCCGCCGGCGAAACCCGCCTTCACCTGGTAGCGGGCCGCCGTTCCCTTGGTACCACGGCCTGCGGTCTTGCCCTTCGAACCCTCACCACGGCCCACACGGGTCTTCGCGGTCTTGGCTCCGGGGGCGGGACGCAGGTGGTGGACCTTGAGTGCGTGGACGCGCTCTGCCTTCGCCTCGGTCGCGGCCGGGGTGTTGTTCTCTACCACTAGTTGGCCTCCTCGACCTTCAGAAGGTGCGGAACCGTGTTGACCATGCCGACCGTCACGGCGTCGGCTTCACGGACCACGGTGTGGCCGATCCGCTTCAGACCGAGCGAGCGCAGCGTGTCGCGCTGGTTCTGCTTGCCGCCGATGGCGGACTTGATCTGCGTGATCTCGAGCTTGGCCGAGCTCACGGCCACGCGCTTGGGAGTGATCGCGGTCATTTCGCACCTACCTTCTGGGCTGCGATGGCTCGCAGCATCTGGTGGGACGCAACCTCGTCGAGGGGCAGACCGCGACGCGCTGCCACGGCCTGGGGCTCCTCGAGGCGCTTGAGCGCGTCGACGGTGGCGTGCACGATGTTGATCGCGTTCGCCGATCCGAGCGACTTCGAGAGGACGTCGTGGATGCCGACGCACTCCAGGACGGCGCGCACCGGACCACCGGCGATCACACCGGTACCCGGGGACGCGGGACGCAGGAGCACGACGCCGGCCGCAGCCTCGCCCTGCACCAGGTGCGGGACGGTGCCACCGATGCGCGGCACGCGGAACATGGTCTTCTTGGCTTCCTCGACGGCCTTCTGGATGGCGGAGGGAACTTCCTTCGCCTTCCCGTAGCCGACACCGACCATGCCGTTGCCGTCGCCTACCACCACGAGGGCGGTGAAGCTGAAGCGACGACCACCCTTGACCACCTTGGCCACGCGGTTGATGCTGACGACGCGTTCGATGAACTTGTCCTTGTCGTCGTTCCGGCCGCCGTCGCGCCCGTCACGGCCGCCACGGCCCCCGCGCTCGCCACCGCGGGAGTTGCCCCCACGCTCGCCACCGCGGGCATTGCCGCGGCGGTTGGCGGCCGCCGACGCGTTCTCGGTCGATCCTGCGGCTGTCGTCGCCTCGGCAGCGGGCTGCTCTGTAGCCGTATTCAATGGGGCTTCCTTTGCCTTGATTTCCTCGGTCACAGTGCCAGCCCACCGATCCGTGCGCCGTCTGCGATTGCTGCAACGCGACCGTGGTACTTGTTACCACCGCGGTCGAAGACGACAGCCTCGACACCGACGGCCAGGGCACGCGCTGCGACGAGCTCGCCGACGCGCTTGGCCTTGGCGGTCTTGTCGCCGTCGAAGGCCCGGAGGTCAGCTTCGAGGGTGGAGGCTGACGCGACGGTGACACCCTTGGTGTCGTCGACGACCTGCACGAAGACGTGGCGCGCCGAACGGTTGACCACCAGACGGGGCCGTACGGCCGTACCGGAGACGCGCTTGCGTACCCGGAGGTGCCGGCGTCCCCTGGAGGCGGACCTGCTCTTCGAGCTGCGCTTCTTGTTGATGCTCAGACCCATGATTACTTACCAGCCTTTCCGACCTTGCGGCGGATGATCTCGCCCGCGTAGCGGATGCCCTTGCCCTTGTAGGGGTCCGGCTTGCGCAGCTTGCGGATGGTTGCAGCGACCTCGCCGACCTGCTGCTTGTTGATCCCCGCGACCGAGAGCTTGGTGGGGCTGTCGACGGTGAGGGTGATGCCCTCGGGGGCCTTCACGGCCACCGGGTGGCTGTACCCCAGCGCGAACTCGAGGTCGGCGCCCTTGGCCTGGACACGGTAACCCGTACCCACGATCTCGAGGTTCTTCTTGTAGCCGTCCGTGACACCGACGATCATGTTGGAGATCAGGGTGCGGGTGAGCCCGTGCAGCGAACGCGACTCGCGCTCGTCGTTGGGGCGCGAGACGGTGAGGGTGCTCTCGTCGAGGGAGACCTCGATGGGGTTGGGGACCACGTGGGTCAGTTCACCCTTGGCACCCTTGACGGAGACCTCGTTGCCGTTGACCTTGACCTCGACACCGGAGGGAACGGTGATGGGGAGACGTCCAATACGTGACATGTTTCTTTCCCTTTCCCGCTACCAGACGTAGGCGAGGACTTCCCCACCTACACCCTTCTTGGATGCCTGGCGGTCCGTGAGCAGACCGGAGGACGTGGACAGGATGGCGATGCCGAGCCCGCCGAGGACCTGGGGCAGGTTCGTGGACTTCGCGTAGACGCGGAGACCGGGCTTGGAGATGCGGCGGATACCGGCGATGGAACGCTGGCGGTCCGGACCGAACTTGAGGTCGAGGGTCAGCTTCTTGCCGACCTCGGCCTCCTCCTCCTTCCAGCCCGCGATGTAACCCTCGGACTTCAGGATGTCCGCGACGCGGGCCTTCAACTTGCTGTACGGCATGGACACGGAATCGTGGTATGCCGAGTTTGCGTTGCGCAGACGCGTGAGCATGTCTGCGACAGGATCTGTCATTGTCATGTGGGCTCTTGCCCTTCCTCGGAACGGTTTCCGGTTTCCGGCCGGCGCGGGGAGCGACTACCGGAGCGGACCTGCAACGTAGTTAGATTAATCTTCGGATTTGAAGGGGAAGCCGAGCGCCTTGAGGAGCGCACGGCCCTCGGCGTCGGTCCTGGCGGTGGTCACGACGGTGATGTCCATGCCACGGACGCGGTCGATGCGGTCCTGGTCGATCTCGTGGAACATCGACTGCTCGGTCAGGCCGAACGTGTAGTTGCCGTTGCCGTCGAACTGCTTGCCGTTGAGCCCGCGGAAGTCGCGGATACGGGGCAGTGCGAGGGAGATCAGGCGGTCCGTGAACTCCCACATGCGGTCCCCACGCAGCGTGGCGTGTGCACCGATGGGCATGCCCTCGCGGAGCTTGAACTGCGCGATGGACTTGCGGGCCTTCGTGACCTGGGGCTTCTGGCCCGTGATCGCGGTGAGGTCCTTGACGGCTCCGTCGATCAGCTTGGAGTCCTTGGCGGCGTCACCGACACCCATGTTCACGACGACCTTGACCAGGCGCGGGACCTGGTTCACGTTGGAGTAGTCGAACTGCTCCTGCAGGGTCGCCTTGATCTCGGCCTGGTAGCGGGCCTTGAGACGGGGAAGAACCTTGGTCTCTGTGGTCTCGACAGTCATTACAGATCCTTCCCTGATGACTTGGCGATGCGGATGCGGACAACGCGCTCGCGGCCGTCGCGCTCGACGGTCTCGGTGCGGTACCCGACGCGCGTCGGCTTCTTGGTCTCGGGATCGACGACGGCCACGTTGCTGATGTGCACCGGGGCCTCGACCACCTGGATCCCACCGGTGGTGGTGCCGCCCTGCGACTGCCCCGCCTTGGTGTGCTTGGTGATCCGGTTGATGCCCTCGACGAGCACGCGGTTGGACTCGGGGAACACCTTGAGGACCTTGCCCTGCTTGCCGCGGTCTCCGCCGCGCTCCTGCTTGGCCCCGGTGATGACCTGCACGAGGTCACCCTTCTTGATCTTGAGCTTTGTCTTCTGTGCCATGGACTACAGCACCTCCGGCGCCAGCGAGATGATCTTCATGAAACGCTTGTCGCGGAGCTCGCGACCGACAGGGCCGAAGATACGGGTACCGCGGGGGTCGCCGTCGTTCTTCAGGATCACTGCTGCGTTCTCGTCGAACTTGATGTAGGAACCGTCCGCGCGGCGGCGTTCCTTCTTGGTGCGGACGATGACCGCCTTGACGACATCACCCTTCTTGACGTTGCCGCCGGGGATCGCGTCCTTCACGGTGGCGACGATGACGTCGCCGATGCCTGCGTAGCGGCGCCCGGATCCTCCGAGAACACGGATGGTCAAGATTTCCTTGGCCCCCGTGTTGTCGGCGACCTTTAGCCGCGACTCCTGCTGAATCACTGATAACTCCTGTCGTCGCGCCGGTTCTCTCGTCGAGCCTTGCGGAACGGATATGGGTGGGCCCCGAGATACTGGTCCTCACCGACAGTGCGCGGGGCGCACGATCGTGCCTGGGAGCTGCACGGGACGGTGAACAAGATCATCGGGCTTTTGCCTATTTGCCCGGTGTGCGGGTCAACCCCGGAGGAGACCTCGTGAGGGCATGCGCCAGCCCACCAGACAGACAAGATTCACAGCATATCGCGGAAGGGCCCCGGACACGAAATCGTGTCCGGGGCCCTGCCGTGCGAGGTCCGGCGTACCGTTCCCGCTGCTGCTGCTCGGTGCTACTTGGCCTTCTCGATGACCTCGACCAGGCGCCACCGCTTGGTGGCGGACAGCGGACGGGTCTCGCTGATCAGGACCATGTCGCCGATGCCGGCGGTGTTCTGCTCGTCGTGCGCCTTGATCTTGGAGCTGCGACGGATCACCTTGCCGTACAGGCCGTGCTTCACGCGGTCCTCGACCTCGACCACGATGGTCTTCTGCATCTTGTCGGACACCACGTAGCCGCGGCGGACCTTGCGGTAGCCACGCGAGTCGGCGCCGTGCACTGCCTTCTCGGTCCCGACGGTGGTCTCACTCTGCTGCTCACTCATTTGGCGTCCTCCTCAGAAGCCTCGGTGTCCGCGACAGGTGCGTCCTTCGCGGAGGCCTTCTTGGCTTTCTTGGGTTTCTCCGCCTTCGCGGGCGCAGCTTCCTCGACGGGAGCTACGACCTCGGGGCGGATACCCAGTTCACGCTCACGCAGCACCGTGTAGATGCGGGCGATGTCGCGCTTGACCGAGCGAAGGCGCCCGTGACTCTCCAGCTGGCCGGTGGCCGACTGGAAGCGGAGGTTGAACAGCTCCTCCTTGGCCTTGCGCAGTTCTTCCACCAGACGATCCTTGTCGAAGCCGTCCAGCTGGTCCGATGCCAGTTCCTTTGAACCCAGAGCCAAAACTATTCACCACCCTCACGACGCACGATGCGTGCCTTCAACGGCAGCTTGTGGATCGCGAGGCGCAGGGCTTCGCGGGCTACCTCTTCGGAAACACCGGAGAGTTCGAAGAGAACCCGTCCCGGCTTGACGTTGGCCACCCACCACTCGGGCGAACCCTTACCGGAACCCATGCGGGTCTCGGCGGGCTTCTTGGTCAACGGACGGTCCGGATAGATGTTGATCCAGACCTTGCCGCCACGCTTGATGTGGCGGGTCATGGCGATACGGGCGGACTCGATCTGCCGGTTGGTGACGTATGCCGGGCTCAGCGCCTGGATACCCCACTCGCCGAAGCTGACCTCGGTACCGCCGGTTGCAGCGCCCGAGCGACCCGGGTGGTGCTGCTTGCGGAACTTGACTCGACGTGGGATCAGCATTTAAGCCTGTCCTCCTTCAGTCGCGGCTGCGGGAGCCGCGGCGGTCTCGGCGGGTGCCTGGGCACCCTGGCCCTCGGAGCGCTCGGGAGCACGACGACGACGGTCGCCACCGCGATCGGCGCCGGCGGGGCCACGGCCCGGCCGGTCCCCACCGCGGCCGCGGGAAGGAGCTGCAGCGGCCTGGGCCGCGAGTTCCTTCGCCGTGACGTCACCCTTGTAGATCCAGACCTTCACGCCGATGCGGCCGAAGGTGGTCTTCGCCTCGAAGAAGCCGTAGTCGATGTTGGCGCGGAGCGTGTGCAGGGGAACGCGTCCCTCGCGGTAGAACTCCGAACGGCTCATCTCGGCCCCGCCCAGACGACCGGAGCACTGGACACGGATGCCCTTGGCGCCGGCGCGCTGCGCGGACTGCATGGCCTTCTTCATGGCGCGGCGGAACGCCACGCGGGAGGAGAGCTGCTCCGCGATGCCCTGGGCCACCAGCTGCGCCTCGACCTCGGGGTTCTTGACCTCGAGGATGTTCAGCTGCACCTGCTTGCCGGTGAGCTTCTCGAGCTCGCCGCGGATGCGGTCGGCCTCTGCTCCGCGGCGGCCGATGACGATGCCCGGACGTGCCGTGTGGATGTCCACGCGGACGCGGTCACGGGTGCGCTCGATCTCGACCTTGGCGATGCCGGCCCGGTCCATGCCGGTGGACATCAGCTGACGGATCTTGATGTCCTCACGGACGAAGTCGCGGTAGCGCTGACCGGGCTTGTTGCTGTCGGCGAACCAGTGTGACCTGTGGTCGGTGGTGATGCCGAGTCGGAACCCGTGCGGGTTTACTTTCTGTCCCACTTAGCGGACCTCCACTTTCTCAGGGGTAGCGACGACAACCGTGATGTGGCTGGTCCGCTTGTTGATGCGGAACGCGCGGCCCTGGGCACGCGGACGGAACCGCTTCATCGTGGGGCCTTCGTCAACGAATGCTTCGCTGATGATGAGGTTGTCCTCGTCGAAGGCGACGCCGTCACGGTCCGCGAGGACACGTGCGTTGGCGACGGCCGACTGGACCACCTTGAATACCGGCTCCGAAGCAACCTGTGGGGCAAACTTCAGAATAGCCAGAGCCTCGTTCGCCTGCTTACCACGAACAAGGTTGACGACGCGCCGGGCCTTCATAGGCGTTACGCGGATATGACGCGCAATAGCCTTGGCTTCCATTGCTTTCCTTCTCTCGTCTTAGCCGTAAGAGCAGCGCCTAGCGGCGCTTGCCCTTGCGGTCGTCCTTAACATGGCCGCGGAAGGTCCGCGTCAGAGCGAACTCGCCGAGCTTGTGCCCGACCATCGACTCGGTGACGAACACCGGGATGTGCTTGCGTCCGTCGTGCACCGCGATCGTGTGACCGAGCATGTCGGGCACGATCATGGAGCGGCGTGACCAGGTCTTGATGACGTTCTTCGTACCCGATTCGTTCTCGCGAGTCACCTTCACATAGAGGTGCTGGTCGACGAAGGGGCCTTTCTTCAGGCTGCGTGGCATGTCTCCAGGCTCCTATCGCTTGTTCTTGCCGGAACGACGGCGACGCACGATGAGTGAGTCGCTCTCTTTGTTGGGGCGGCGCGTACGGCCCTCGGGCTTACCGTTCGGGTTGACCGGGTGACGTCCACCGGAGGTCTTGCCCTCACCACCACCGTGCGGGTGGTCCACCGGGTTCATGGCCACACCACGGACGGTCGGGCGGATGCCCTTCCAGCGGTTGCGGCCGGCCTTGCCCCAGTTGATGTTCGACTGCTCGGCGTTGCCGACCTCGCCGATCGTCGCGCGGCAGCGGACGTCCACGTTCCGGATCTCGCCGGAGGGCAGCCGCAGCTGGGCGAACCGGCCCTCCTTGGCGACGAGCTGCACCGATGCACCGGCGGAACGCGCCATCTTGGCGCCGCCACCGGGACGGAGCTCGACGGCATGGATGACGGTACCCACGGGGATGTTGCGCAGCGGCAGGTTGTTGCCCGGCTTGATGTCGGCACCGGCACCGGCCTCGACGAAGTCGCCCTGCTTGAGCTTGTTCGGCGCGACGATGTAGCGCTTCGTGCCGTCCACGTAGTGCAGCAGCGCGATGCGCGCGGTGCGGTTCGGGTCGTACTCGATCTCGGCCACGCGGGCGTCGACGCCGTCCTTGTCGTGACGACGGAAGTCGATCAGACGGTACTGGCGCTTGTGTCCACCACCCTTGTGGCGCGTGGTGATCTTACCGGTGTTGTTGCGTCCGCCCTTCTTGGGCAGGGGACGCACCAGGGACTTCTCCGGCGTCGACCGGGTGATTTCTGCGAAGTCGGCGACGCTCGAGCCACGGCGGCCCGGCGTTGTCGGCTTGTATTTACGGATTCCCATAACTCAATTCCTCGTTAAAGTGGTCTCCGCCCTAGGAGAGCGGACCGCCGAAGATGTCGATCGAGCCCTCTTTGAGGGACACGATGGCACGCTTGGTGCCCTTGCGCTGACCCCAGCCGAACTTGGTGCGCTTGCGCTTACCGACCCGGTTGATGGTGTTGATGGAGTCGACCTTCACGGAGAAGATCTTCTCGACCGCCAGCTTGATCTCTTCCTTGTTCGACCGAGGGTCGACCAGGAAGGTGTACTTGCCCTCGTCGATCAGGCCGTAGCTCTTCTCCGACACGACGGGTGCGATGACGACGTCGCGCGGATCCTTTGCGATGCTGCCGCTCACTTGGCATCCTCCTCGGAGATGACGTCGACCGAACCCACGAACTGGTCGTAGGCGGCCTTGGTGAAGATCACGTCGTCGGAGACCAGCACGTCGTACGTGTTGAGCTGGTCCACATAGAGGACGTGTACCGCGGGGACGTTGCGCACGGAGAGCGCGGCGACGTCGTTGGCGCGCTCGATCACCACGAGCAGGCGGGGCCGCTCGGAGATCGCGCGCAGGGTCTCGATGGCACCCTTGGTGGACGGCTTGTCGCCGGTCACCAGGGACTCGAGGACGTGGATGCGGCCGTTGCGGGCCCGGTCGGAGAGGGCTCCGCGCAGGGCGGCGGCCTTCATCTTCTTGGGGGTGCGCTGGCTGTAGTCACGCGGGGTGGGTCCGTGGACCACGCCACCACCGGTCATGTGGGGAGCGCGGATCGAGCCCTGGCGGGCGCGACCGGTTCCCTTCTGCTTGAACGGCTTGCGGCCTGCGCCACTGACCTCGGCGCGGGTCTTCGTCTTGTGCGTACCCTGGCGGGCGGCAGCGAGCTGGGCGACGACGACCTGGTGCAGCAGCGGCACGTTGGTCTGTGCGTCGAAGATCTCCGCGGGGAGATCTACCTGTACTGGATTGGCAGCCATGTGGCTATGCTCCCTTCACGGCGGTGCGTACGAGGACGACCTGGCCGCGGGCGCCGGGAACGGCGCCCTTGATCAGCAGCAGCGACTTCTCGGCGTCGACGGCGTGGACCCGGAGGTTCAGCGTGGTCTGACGGACGGCGCCCATACGGCCCGCCATCTTCATTCCACGGAAGACGCGGCTGGGGGTGGATGCTCCACCGATGGAACCGGGCTTGCGGTGGTTCTTGTGCGCACCGTGCGAGGCACCCACGCCGTGGAACCCGTGGCGCTTCATGACACCGGCGAAGCCCTTGCCCTTGGTGGTGCCGATGACGTCGACCGTCTGACCGGCCTCGAACATCTCGACGGAGAGCTCCTGACCGAGCGAGTAGGACTCGGCGTCGGAGGTGCGCAGCTCGACGACGTGACGGCGGGGCGTGACGCCTGCCTTCTCGAAATGCCCGGCGAGCGGCTTGGTGACCTTGCGGGGGTCGATCTGACCGAAGCCGATCTGCACGGCGGTGTAGCCGTCCTTCTCGGCCTCGAGGAGCTGGGTGACGACGTTGGAGTCGGCCTGCACCACGGTGACCGGGATCAGGATGTTGTTCTCGTCCCAGACCTGGGTCATGCCGAGCTTGATGCCCAGCAGGCCCTTGACCTGGCGTGTAAGTGAAGTAGACATGTGTATCCGCTCTCCCCTACAGCTTGATCTCGATGTTCACGTCCGCCGGCAGATCGAGACGCATCAGCGAATCGACGGCCTTGGGCGTGGGGTCAATGATGTCGATCAGACGCTTGTGAGTCCGCATTTCGAAGTGCTCACGGCTGTCCTTGTACTTGTGCGGGGACCGGATGACAACGAAAACGTTCTTCTCCGTGGGCAGGGGCACGGGGCCCACTACCGTTGCGCCTGCGCGCGTCACCGTCTCAACGATCTTCCGTGCTGACACGTCGATGACCTCGTGGTCGTACGACTTCAGCCGGATGCGGATTTTTTGTCCCGCCATGGCGTCTCGACTCTCTCTCTACACAACTGCCGGGGCAGTCTGGGTACGTACGTGCATGTGCTGCGTCCGTTGTACGACGCTCCCTCGACAGGCTGAATCCGGACGGATCCGGGTTCCTCACCCTGTGAGGGCTCCGACCCCCGCGCTCGGGCGTGTCGCGCTTTGTGGTGAAAACCACTACCGAGATACACACACGATCCACTGTTCCGGACGAGCCGGACGGGGTGGGTTCTGTTTTCTGGGCCGACCTCGCGATGGACCCGATCCCTGCATCAGGCATTATCCTGACCGGGATGGGACCGCTGATCGCGCGCATCAGCACTTGAACAACTTCTCCAGTGTGGCAGATCGCCGGGTCGAATGCGAACCGGCCTCGGGACGTACGCCGTGACATCGGCCACGGGGAACACCGGGGCGTGGACCGGCAGGCGGTCAGGACGCCGGTCCGCGCGTCTGGCCGTTGAGCTTCCACACGGCGAACGCGAGCAATGCCAGCGCGGCGACGGTGAGCAGGAGGAACGTGTACCCGCGCAGGAACCACACCAGGGCCAGGACGATGCCGACGGCACCCCAGGCGCTGAAGAGCCTGCGGGACAGCGCGACCCCGGCGGCCAGCAGCAGCACGTGCCCGCACAGGGACCACACCTGTGCACCCGCGCTCCCGCCGACGACGGTCAGCAGGCCGGTGCACGAGAGCACGGTCCCCGACGCGGCCAGCCGGACGGACCCGCGCCCGGCGGCACCGCGCAGGAAGGAGGATGCCGCGAGGACCGCGAACGCCACCGCCCACCACTGGGCCGCCCAGAAGAGACCGATGCCGTCCGAGACCACCCAGGTGATGCGCTGCACCGCGGCCACCAGCACGAGGAACACCGCTTCGGCCGCAGCCGGCCGAACGGCCGCGGGGACCTCGCGCAGGGCGAGGAGCGCCACCGTTCCCAGGACCACCGAGCCGGCCACGGCCTCCTGATCGGGGACCATGGCGGTCAGGGCCGCCGCTGCGGCCCACGAGAGCGCCGCCGTCCCGAGGATCCGGTGGCGTAGTTCGTGCCGATCGCCCGCGGGCAGGAGCTGCCGGGCGAGGTACAGGAGAACGGCGGCGAGCACGGCGCCGAGGAGCAGGCGCAGCACCGCCGATCCCGGCGGACCTCCCGCCCCCCGGGTGACCTCCTCCACGAAGGCCGCGGACAGGACGACGACCGCGAGTGCTGCTGCTGCATCGAGCCAGGCGATCGCCTCGCGCCGCGAGAGGGCGAAGCCGGCACCGGCGACCGCCGCCGTGACGAGGACTCGATCCCACCCGCCGTCCGGGAACGCGAGGATGCATGCCTCGAGGGCGAAGAGCGCGGCACCTCCGTGGATCGGCGGTCCGTGCCGTTCGCCGGCAGGGCGGAGGCGGAGGGCCACCAGGACGAGCAGGCAGGCCGCCGCCACCAGCGCTCCGCCTTCCGGCGCCAGCGGCGCGCGGACCAGCCATCCCGCCGGCGCGGTGTCCACCGCTCCCGAGAGGACGGCGATCACGGCAGCGAGGGCGTACAGGGCGGGATAGGCGGCGGAGTCCCTGCGCTGCACCGCGAACAGGACCACGGAGACGACGAGGAGGAGTGCCAGGTGGGCGACGATCACCCCGAGCCGGACCGTCGGGCCTGCCAGCACGCCGTACACCAGGGGCAGCGCAGCGAGCACCGCGGTACTCAGCCAGACCGACGACGACTGCAGGCCGAGATCGCGGAGGCGCCTGCGCAGGATCACACGGACGATCTCCTGCAGTGCGATCCCTCCGGCGACGACGGTCAGCACCTGGTGCACGTCCGGGTCCAGGTCCGCGGAGACGAGTGCGGGGAGGACGGTGAAGGCGATCTGCGCGGTGAGCAGGTATCCGCCGCGCCGCCGGTGATCGATGGAGCGGCGCGCCGTGAGCCCGGCATGCAGGACGACGGCGATCAGCAGGACCTCGTACGAGCGGTACCCGGAGCCTGCCACGGCACAGGCGAGAGCCGCGGCGAGCAATGAGACGGGGGCGATCCCCCCGACGTCCCGGGCGCGCAGCACCGCCGACCGGGTACCGATCCCGTACTGCCGACCGGCCGGTGGCCCGGAGCGGTCCGCGGGTCGGGCCGAGGGGTCCTCCACCTCGCCCGCCGCGCCCCCTGCTGCACTGCCAGGGATCCCGGGCGCTCCGGCAGGCGACGGTGGTCGGAGCGCCGTCCCCTCGTCCGCCAGGGGCAGCGCGAGTGTGGTCAGGACGCCCGCGGCCACGGTGCTCCAGATGGCGACCGCCGCGACCGGTCCCGCCCCGGCCGCCGTGGCGAGCACGACCGTCGCCACCAGCGACACACCGCTCGAGGCCGCGATGACCCAGGGGCTGTGGGCGGTCCCCCGCGCTCGCCGCACGCGCACCACCTCGGCCAGCTGGTTCACGACGGCCGCGAGCACGAGGGCGAGGACGGCCGGCTCCCCCAGCCGGCCACCGGTCAGCTCCGGTGCACGCAGGTGTACCAGGACCATGAGCGGTGCGAGCAGGACGCCGCCCGCCCGTGCGGCGAGGAGGAACTTCTCGCGCAGCCCACCGGTGGAGGTCCTGGCGCGCACCACCAGGAAGCCGACGATCAGCGCCACCACGAGCTCGGTGCGCCACGGGGTCTCCCCCGGCGTGGTGGTCCCGAGCAGGAGACCCGGCAGCACCGACGCCTCCGCGGCCCCCCTGAGATGCACCGCGACCCACATCCCGAGAAGCAGCACGAGGAGCACGGGGACGAGGACGTCGGGGCGGTCCCCCCACCCGGCACCGCGTGACCACCCGATCACGACGACGGCGGCCAGGGCGGTGATGGCTGTGAGGGCGAAGGTCACCAGGACGTCCCACCGGTACCGCGCTGCCCCGCGCTCCTCCGCGGCCATCTCACCGACGGGTGGAGGTCCGATGGCGGGGCTCGTGGGGGTGGAGTCGGTCCTGACGGGGTTCGTGTCGGACGCCGCCGTGCCCGGGGTGAGGAGGCGCCGCAGCGGTGCCGACAGGACCAGCGCCGCAGCCACCTGCAGGGCGAGGCCGAGGGCCGGCACCAGGGCCGCCCACGCGAACGGCAGGTCCAGCGCGGCTGCGACGAGGACGATCGCCACCACGACGACGAGACGCCCCGCGTAGAGGTGCTCGATCCTCCGCACCGGGACGAACACCAGCAGGGAGGCGTAGTAGACGCTCGCCACGACCCACAGGAGGGCGCGCTCGCCCGGTCCCAGGACGCCGCCGAGCAGGAGGGAGGCACCCAGTGCCAGCGGGGTCAGGACGCGGTGCGCGTCGAGCACGGCCCGTGTGAGGATCTCGGGCATCCATCGGGGAGCAGGATGGGCCAGGACCGCGAGCAGCGCGGCCACACCGACGGAGCAGGTGAAGTACCAGATCAGTGCGCCGCCGATCAGCGACACCGAGGACAGCGCGATGGACAGGAAGAACGGGAGGCTGAGGTACGCGACCACCCGGCTCTGCAGGCGCACGGCGGCGAGGAGGTAGGCCACCGTGCCGAGCACCGCCGTGCCGAACCAGGCCGACGGGCCCTCACCGGTCAGGACCCCGAACAGGAGGCCCGCCACCGGCAGCAGGGCGAGACCCGTGCCGGTGAAGGCGACGGCCGCCGGACGCAGCCGTGGCAGTCGGGAATGGAGGACCAGGCCACCGAGGTAGAACACCGCAACGACGGCACAGATCGTGACCGCCCGTGCAGGGCCGGGAACCGCCGCCCCGATGAACAGACCGGCCGCGGCCACGAGCAGGAGGCTCGCGGAGTAGAGGGCGATGTTGATGCTCCGAAGGTCTCGTGCGGCCTTCGTGGCGGCCTGCTCGGCGGGCGACGGCGCGGGGCCACCCTCCCCTGCCACTGCCGGCGGTGCAGGACGACCGGCCGGCGCCGGAGCACCGTCGTCCGCTGACGACGTCGGGAATCCACCGGTAGAGGAGGGCGGGAGCACGGCGCTCGGTGGGTGGCCCGACTGCACGGAGCCGCTCCCCACGTCCCGCGCACCCGGTACCGCCTGCAGCTCCCGCGCCTGGAGGCCGGCCCTGTACCCGGCGTCGTACCCCTCCTCGTACACGGCGGCCGGAGGAGGGACGTCCCGTGGCCGGCTCGACGAGCGTCGGACGCTGCGTGCCCCGAGGAACCATCCGATGCCGGTGAACGCGCCCAGCACCGCCAGGACGAACAGCAGTACCACGCCCATCGCACTCCCCCGGGTCGGGCGCATCATCCGCGCACCTTCCGGCCAGTGTAGGGGTTCGTGCGTCCGTGGACACGGAAGAGCCCCCGCTGTGGACAGCGGGGGCTCTCTCGGGTGTCACCGGTTCACACCGGCGACGGGTGGAGCAGGGTTACTTCAGGATCTTCGTGACACGTCCCGAACCGACGGTGCGGCCGCCTTCGCGGATCGCGAAGCCGAGGCCGTCCTCCATGGCGATGGGCTGGATCAGCTCGACGCTCATCTCGGTGTTGTCGCCGGGCATGACCATCTCGGTGCCCTCGGGGAGGGTGATGACGCCGGTCACGTCCGTGGTGCGGAAGTAGAACTGCGGGCGGTAGTTCGAGTAGAACGGGTTGTGACGCCCGCCCTCGTCCTTGGCCAGGATGTAGACGTTGGCCTCGAAGTCGGTGTGCGGGGTGATGGAACCCGGCTTCACGATGACCTGGCCGCGCTCCACGTCCTCACGCTTGATACCGCGCAGCAGCAGACCACAGTTCTCGCCGGCCCATGCCTCGTCGAGCTGCTTGTGGAACATCTCGATACCGGTGACCGTGGTCTTCTGGACCGGACGGATACCGACGATCTCGACCTCGGAGTTGATGGCGAGGGTTCCACGCTCGGCGCGGCCGGTGACGACCGTTCCACGACCCGTGATGGTGAAGACGTCCTCGACGGGCATGAGGAACGGCTTGTCCTTGTCGCGGATGGGGTCCGGGACGTTCTCGTCCACTGCCTCCATGAGGTCCTCGACGGACTTGACCCACTCGGCGTCGCCCTCCAGGGCCTTGAGGCCGGAGACGCGCACCACGGGGGCGTCGTCGCCGTCGAAGCCCTGCGAGCTGAGGAGCTCACGCACCTCCATCTCGACGAGGTCGAGGAGTTCCTCGTCGTCGACCATGTCCGACTTGTTCAGCGCGACCAGCAGGTAGGGGACGCCGACCTGGCGGGCGAGCAGAACGTGCTCACGGGTCTGGGCCATCGGGCCGTCGGTCGCCGCGACCACCAGGATGGCGCCGTCCATCTGCGCCGCACCGGTGATCATGTTCTTGATGTAGTCGGCGTGGCCGGGGGCGTCGACGTGTGCGTAGTGACGCTTCTCGGTCTGGTACTCGACGTGCGAGATGTTGATCGTGATACCGCGCTGCTTCTCCTCGGGAGCCGAGTCGATCGACGCGAAGTCACGCTGCTCGTTGAGAGTGGGGTACTTGTCGTATAGCACCTTGGAAATGGCAGCCGTCAACGTGGTCTTACCATGGTCGACGTGACCGATGGTGCCGATGTTAACGTGCGGCTTAGTCCGCTCGAACTTTGCCTTCGCCACGGGTTCCTCCTAGAACGTTTTGAGAAGAATTGCTTCCCAGCCACGCTGTTCGCGGCTGAAACTCATGCAAGTCTACTGGGGGCTTTTGGTTTTGATGAAATTGCTGTTCGCCGCGGACCGGGTGGGTCCGCGGCCGGGGAACGGGCCGGTGGGTCTCGACGACCCACCGGCCCGTTCCAGGGGTCCCCGTTCCCGGGAACCTCCGGGATCTACTCCCCGCGGGTCTTCTGGATGATCTCGTCGGCCACTGCCTTCGGGACCTCGGAGTAGCTGTCGAACTGCATCGAGTACACCGCGCGGCCCTGGGTCTTGGACCGCAGGTCGCCGATGTAACCGAACATGCCGGAGAGCGGCACGTGGGCCCGGATGACCTTCACGCCGCTGGCATCCTCCATCGACTGCATCTGGCCACGACGCGAGTTCAGGTCACCGATCACTTCACCCATGTACTCCTCGGGCGTACGCACCTCGACGTCCATGAGCGGCTCGAGCAGCACCGGCTGCGCCATGCGCGCGGCCTCCTTGAACGCCATGCGACCGGCGATCTTGAACGCCATCTCCGACGAGTCGACGTCGTGGTAGGCACCGTCGAGCAGGGTTGCCTTGATGCCCACCACAGGGTAGCCGGCCAGCACGCCGTCGTTGAGGGCGTCCTGGATCCCGGCGTCCACCGAGGGGATGTACTCGCGGGGCACGCGGCCGCCGGTGACCTTGTTGTCGAAGGCGTAGAGCTCGCCCTCGGACGTGTCCAGGGGTTCGATCGCGATCTGGATCTTCGCGAACTGACCGGATCCACCGGTCTGCTTCTTGTGGGTGTAGTCGTGCTTGGCGACCGTGCGCTTGATTGTCTCGCGGTACGCGACCTGGGGCTTACCCACGTTCGCCTCGACCTTGAACTCGCGGCGCATGCGGTCCACCAGGATGTCGAGGTGGAGCTCGCCCATACCGGCGATGATCGTCTGTCCGGTGTCCTCGTTGAGGGAGACCTGGAAGGTGGGGTCCTCGGCCGAGAGCTTCTGGATGGCGGTGGAGAGCTTCTCCTGGTCACCCTTGGTCTTCGGTTCGATGGCCACCGAGATCACGGGCTCCGGGAAGCTCATGGACTCGAGCACGATCTGGTTCGCCGAGTCGGACAGGGTGTCACCGGTGGTGGTGTCCTTCAGGCCGATGGCCGCGTAGATGTGACCCGCGAGGGCCTCCTCGACGGGGATCTCCTTGTTGGCGTGCATCTGGAAGAGCTTCCCGATGCGCTCCTTCTTGGTCTTCGTCGAGTTGGTCACCTGCGTACCCGCGGAGATCTGTCCGGAGTACACGCGGATGAAGGTCAGCTGACCGAAGAACGGGTGCGTGGCCACCTTGAAGGCCAGGGCGGAGAAGGGCTCCTCCGTGCTGGGCTTGCGGGTCAGCTCCGTCTCCTCGTTGCGGGGATCGTGACCGATCATCGCGGGGACGTTCAGCGGGGAGGGCAGGTAGTCGATGACGGCGTCGAGCATCGGCTGCACACCACGGTTCTTGAACGCAGAACCGCAGAGCACCGGGTAGAGCTCGGAGTTGATCGTCATCTTGCGGATGCCGGCCTTCAGCTCCTCGATGGTGATCTCCTCGCCCTCGAGGTACTTGTTCATGAGCTCGTCGGAGGACTCCGCGACGGTCTCGACGAGCGTCGCACGGTACTCCTCGGCACGCTCCCTGAGATCGGCGGGGATCTCCTGGATCTCGTACTTGGCACCCATGGTCACGTCACCCTTGGAGTCACCGGGCCACACGAGAGCGCGCATGTAGAGCAGGTCGACGACGCCGATGAAGTCGTTCTCGGCACCGATGGGCAGCTGCAGCACGAGCGGCTTGGCACCGAGGCGGCTGATGATGGTGTCTACGGTGAAGTAGAAGTCCGCGCCCAGCTTGTCCATCTTGTTGACGAAGCAGATGCGGGGCACCTCGTACTTGTCCGCCTGGCGCCAGACGGTCTCCGACTGGGGCTCGACGCCCTCCTTGCCGTCGAACACCGCGACGGCACCGTCGAGGACGCGGAGCGAACGCTCCACCTCGACCGTGAAGTCGACGTGCCCGGGGGTGTCGATGATGTTGATCTGGTTGTTCTCCCAGAAGCAGGTCACCGCGGCAGACGTGATGGTGATGCCGCGCTCCTTCTCCTGCTCCATCCAGTCGGTGGTGGAGGCGCCGTCGTGCGTCTCACCGATCTTGTGGTTGACACCCGTGTAGAAGAGGATGCGCTCGGTAGTGGTGGTCTTGCCGGCGTCGATGTGGGCCATGATGCCGATGTTGCGGACCTTGTTGAGGTCGGTAAGCACGTCCTGTGCCACGGTGTCTCCCTTTTGACGAAGATGGAGTTCTGCTGGACCGCGGCCGGGCCGGCCCTGGTGAGGTCTCGGCCCGGCCTGCAGCTTGAGCTACCAGCGGTAGTGTGCGAAGGCCTTGTTGGACTCGGCCATCTTGTGCGTGTCCTCCCGGCGCTTCACAGCGGCACCGAGACCGTTGGAGGCGTCGAGGATCTCGTTCTGCAGGCGCTCGGTCATGGTCTTCTCACGACGAGCCTTGGAGTACCCCACGAGCCAGCGCAGCGCGAGGGCGGTGGAGCGGCCGGGCTTGACCTCGACGGGCACCTGGTACGTGGCACCACCGACGCGGCGTGAGCGGACCTCGAGGGTCGGCTTCACATTGTCCATGGCCTTCTTGAGCGCTGCCACGGGGTCTCCCCCGGACTTCGCGCGTGCACCCTCGAGTGCACCGTAGACGATGCGCTCGGCGGTGGACTTCTTGCCGTCGACGAGCACCTTGTTGATCAGCTGCGTGACCAGGGGCGAACCGTAGACGGGATCGACGACGAGCGGCCGCTTGGGAGCCGGACCCTTACGAGGCATATTACTTCTTCTCCATCTTCGCGCCGTAGCGGCTACGAGCCTGCTTGCGGTTCTTCACGCCCTGGGTGTCCAGTGCGCCGCGGACGATCTTGTAGCGGACACCGGGGAGGTCCTTCACACGGCCGCCGCGCACGAGCACGATCGAGTGCTCCTGCAGGTTGTGACCGACGCCGGGGATGTACGCGGTGACCTCGATGCCACCGTTCAGGCGGACGCGGGCCACCTTGCGCAGTGCCGAGTTCGGCTTCTTCGGGGTGGTGGTGTAGACGCGGGTGCAAACGCCGCGCTTCATGGGGCTGCCCTTGAGAGCGGGCGCCTTGGTCTTCGCGATCTTCGGTGACCGGCCCTTGCGGACCAGCTGGTTAATCGTAGGCACTTTCGTGTTCTCCGTAATGTCTGCGGATAGGTTCTCTGTCGCCCTGCTCCGCGGCGGCGGCCCGGACGGGCCGCACCATCCGGGATCGGGATGATCAGTCGTTTGTGCATCACCGTTCGGGAAACTGCCGCTGGAACGACCGTAGGCGTGCGAAAATGTGGCATTCGCTGTACAACTTACGTACAACACGGAGATACGTTTCGCAACGCCGATCCACTGCCACACAAACAATTGCTGTCAACTCTACCAGACATCGGGTGTACCTCCCGGCACGGCCCGCATCCTCACCTCCGTCCCGGCTCCGCAGGGGACGGCGGCGGGACGGCGTCAGGACAGGACAGGGCCCCGCACCAGGAGGTACGGGGCCCTGTCCTACCGGCTCCGTCGGAGCCGGGACGGTCCCGGGCGGGAATCGATCCCGCCCGGGACGGAGGTCCTAGCGGAAGTCGCTCGAACCCATGTCGTAGTCGTCCAGCGGGATCGCCTGGAAGTCGGGGCCGAGGCCACTGTCCACGCCGGCGTAGTCGAAGTCGCTGAACGCGCTGGGACCCGTGAAGAGGTTGGCCTTCGCCTCCTCGGTGGGCTCCACCGTGACCTTCGTGTAGCGGTCCAGACCGGTACCGGCCGGAATGAGCTTACCGATGATCACGTTCTCCTTCAGGCCGAGCAGCGGGTCGCTCTTGCCCTCCATGGCGGCCTGCGTGAGAACACGCGTGGTCTCCTGGAAGGAAGCGGCCGACAGCCAGGACTCCGTGGCGAGCGATGCCTTGGTGATGCCCATGAGCTCGGGACGGCCGGAGGCCGGCTTCTTGCCCTCGGACACCACGCGGCGGTTCTCGTCCTCGAAGCGACGACGCTCCGCCAGCTCGCCCGGCAGGAGATCGGACTCGCCCGACTCGATGACCGTGACGCGACGCAGCATCTGACGGACGATGACCTCCACGTGCTTGTCGTGGATGCCCACACCCTGGCTGCGGTACACGCGCTGCACCTCGTCGACCAGGAACTCCTGGGCCTTGCGGGGGCCGAGGATGCGCAGGATCTGCTTGGGATCCACCGCACCGAAGACGAGCTGCTGCCCGACCTCGACGTGATCGCCGTCGGCCACCAGGAGACGTGCACGGCGCAGCACCGGGTACGCGATCTCCTCGGAGCCGTCGTCGGGCGTGACCACCAGGCGGAGCTGCTTCTCGGCGTCCTCGATGGTGACACGGCCGGCGACCTCGGAGATCGGGGCGACACCCTTGGGGGTACGCGCCTCGAAGAGCTCCTGGATACGGGGCAGACCCTGGGTGATGTCCTCCGCGGAGGCCACACCACCGGTGTGGAAGGTACGCATGGTCAGCTGCGTGCCGGGCTCACCGATCGACTGCGCGGCGATGATGCCCACGGCCTCCCCGATGTCCACGGTCTTGCCGGTGGCGAGCGAGCGTCCGTAGCACAGTGCACACGTTCCCACGCTGGACTCGCAGGTGAGCACCGAGCGGATCTTGATGTCGGTGACACCGGCCTCGAAGAGCTCCGCGATGAGGACGTCACCGACGTCCGAACCGGCGGCGGCGAGCACCTCACCCTTGGAGTCAACGACGTCGGTGGCCAGCGTGCGTGCGTAGGCCGAGTTCTCGACCTCCTCGTGCAGCACCAGCTCCCCGTCCGGGTTCGGCACGGCAATGGTGACCTTCAGGCCACGCTCCGTGCCGCAGTCGTCCTCGCGGACGATGACGTCCTGCGAGACGTCCACCAGACGACGCGTGAGATAGCCCGAGTTCGCGGTACGCAGCGCGGTGTCGGCCAGACCCTTGCGCGCACCGTGGGTGGCGATGAAGTACTCCAGGACCGAGAGACCCTCGCGGTACGAGGACTTGATCGGACGCGGGATGATCTCGCCCTTGGGGTTGGCCACGAGGCCACGGATACCGGCGATCTGGCGGACCTGCAGCCAGTTACCACGGGCACCGGAGGACACCATGCGGTTGATGGTGTTGTCCTTCGGCATCGCGGCACGCATCGAGGCGGCGACCTCGTTGGTGGCCTTGTTCCAGATGTCGATGAGCTCCTGGCGGCGCTCCTCGTCGGCGATGAGGCCCTTGTCGAACTGCGACTGCACCTTGGCGGCCTGCGTCTCGTAGCCCTCCATGATGCCGGCCTTGTTGATCGGCGCGGAGATGTCCGAGATGGCGACGGTGACGCCCGAGCGCGTGGCCCAGTAGAAACCGGCGTCCTTCAGGTTGTCCAGCGTCGCCGCCGTGACGACCTTCGGGTAGCGCTCGGCGAGGTCGTTGACGATCGTCGAGAGCTGACCCTTGTCCGCCACCTTGTCCACCCACGGGTAGTCCAGGGGGAGGGTCTCGTTGAACAGGACCTGCCCGAGCGAGGTCTCGATCAGCGCAGGCGTCCCCGACTCCCAGCCCTCGGGAGCGGCGACGTCCGCACTCGGCACGAAGTTGTCGACGCGGATCCGGACCACCGAGTTCAGGTGCAGCTCACCGGAGTCGTGCGCCATGATGGCCTCCGACGCGCTGGTGAACACGCGACCCTCACCGGCGCTTCCCTCACGCTTGGTGGTGAGGTGGTGCAGACCGATGATCATGTCCTGCGAGGGCAGGGTGACCGGGCGGCCGTCGGACGGCTTCAGGATGTTGTTCGAGGAGAGCATCAGGATGCGCGCCTCGGCCTGGGCCTCGGGGCTCAGCGGCAGGTGCACCGCCATCTGGTCGCCGTCGAAGTCCGCGTTGAAGGCGCCGCAGACCAGCGGGTGGAGCTGGAGTGCCTTGCCCTCGACGAGCTGCGGCTCGAACGCCTGGATGCCGAGACGGTGCAGGGTGGGTGCACGGTTCAGCAGCACGGGGTGCTCGGTGATGATCTCCTCGAGCACGTCCCACACCTGGGGGCGGTAGCGCTCGACCATGCGCTTGGCGCTCTTGATGTTTTGCGCGTGGTTGAGGTCCACCAGGCGCTTCATCACGAACGGCTTGAAGAGCTCCAGGGCCATCTGCTTGGGCAGACCGCACTGGTGCAGCTTCAGCTGCGGGCCCACCACGATGACCGAACGGCCCGAGTAGTCGACACGCTTGCCGAGGAGGTTCTGGCGGAAACGACCCTGCTTGCCCTTCAGCATGTCGCTCAGCGACTTCAGGGGCCGGTTGCCGGGCCCGGTGACGGGACGGCCACGGCGGCCGTTGTCGAACAGGGAGTCCACGGCCTCCTGCAGCATGCGCTTCTCGTTGTTCACGATGATCTCGGGGGCACCGAGGTCCAGGAGGCGCTTGAGGCGGTTGTTGCGGTTGATCACGCGGCGGTACAGGTCGTTCAGGTCCGACGTCGCGAAACGTCCACCGTCCAGCTGCACCATGGGACGCAGCTCCGGCGGGATCACCGGGACGGCGTCGAGGACCATGCCCAGGGGGCTGTTGGTCGTCGTGAGGAACGCGTTGACCACCTTGAGGCGCTTGAGCGCACGGGTCTTCCGCTGGCCCTTGCCGTTCTGGATGATGTCGCGCAGCGTCTCCGCCTCGGCCGGCATGTCGAAGTTCTCGAGGCGCTTCTTGATGGCCTCGGCGCCCATCGAGCCCTCGAAGTACAGGCCGTAGCGGTCGCGGAGCTCGCGGTAGAGCCCCTCGTCACCCTCGAGGTCGGCGACCTTCAGGGTCTTGAAGCGCTCCCACACCTGCACGAGCCGCTCGATGTCGGCGTCCGCGCGCTTGCGGACGTTGGCCATCTGGCGGTCCGCCGAGTCGCGGGCCTTCTTCTTGTCCGCGGCCTTGGCGCCCTCGCCCTCGAGACGGGTGAGCTCGTCCTCGAGGTCCTTGGCGATCGCGGCGATGTCGGAGTCGCGCTGGTCCGTCATCTGCTTCTTCTCGAGGTCGTGCTCGGCCTGGAGGTTCGGCAGTTCGGCGTGGCGGTTCTCCTCGTCCACGGACGTGATCATGTACGCGGCGAAGTAGATGATCTTCTCGAGGTCCTTGGGGGCCAGGTCGAGAAGGTAGCCGAGGCGCGACGGAACGCCCTTGAAGTACCAGATGTGCGTGACGGGGGCGGCGAGCTCGATGTGCCCCATGCGCTCACGGCGCACCTTGGCACGCGTGACCTCGACGCCGCAGCGCTCGCAGATGATGCCCTTGAAGCGCACGCGCTTGTACTTGCCGCAGTAGCACTCCCAGTCGCGGGAGGGGCCGAAGATCTTCTCGCAGAAGAGTCCGTCCTTCTCGGGCTTGAGCGTGCGGTAGTTGATGGTTTCCGGCTTCTTGACCTCGCCGTAGGACCAACCACGGATTTCGTCCGCGGTGGCAAGGCCGATTCGCATGAGGCCGAAGGAGGATTCGCTGGACATAGGGTCCCTGTTCTCTCTTTGTTCTCTAAATTCTTGAAGTCTCGAGGGGTGCGGCGACGAGCCAGGTGCGCACCGGTTCGGGGAGGTGCCCGGAGGAAGGCGGCTTTAATATTTCAAGGCCGCCCGCGGCCGCAAGAAATTTCGTTGCCGCCGTTCCGGGCACCGGACCGAACCAGTACGTCAGACCTAGACTTCTTCGACGGAACTCGGCTCGGCCCGTGAGAGGTCGATGCCCAGTTCCTCCGCGGCCCGGAAGACTTCCTCATCCGAGTCACGCATCTCGATCGTGGTCCCGTCGGTGGAGAGGACCTCCACGTTCAGGCAGAGCGACTGCATCTCCTTGATCAGCACCTTGAAGGACTCGGGGACACCCGGCTCGGGGATGTTCTCGCCCTTGACGATGGCCTCGTACACCTTCACGCGTCCGTGGATGTCGTCGGACTTGATGGTCAGGAGTTCCTGCAGCGTGTAGGCGGCTCCGTACGCCTCGAGCGCCCACACCTCCATCTCACCGAACCGCTGGCCACCGAACTGTGCCTTACCACCCAGCGGCTGCTGCGTGATCATGGAGTACGGGCCGGTGGAGCGCGCGTGGATCTTGTCGTCCACCAGGTGGTGGAGCTTCAGGATGTACATGTAGCCCACGGAGATGGGATCCGGGAACGGCTCACCGGAGCGGCCGTCGAACAGACGCGCCTTGCCGGTCTCGCCGATGAGGCGCTCACCGTCGCGGGTCACGTTCGTGGAGCCGAGCAGGCCCACGATCTCGTCCTCGGTGGCGCCGTCGAACACGGGGGTGGCCACGGTGGTGGTCGCGATCTCGCGGGGCAGGTCGGGGAGGTTCTTGAGCCACTCCGGCTCGCCCTCGATCTTCCAGCCCTGCTTGGCGGCCCATCCGAGGTGGATCTCCAGGACCTGGCCCACGTTCATGCGTCCGGGGACGCCGAGCGGGTTGAGCACGATGTCCACGGGGGTGCCGTCCTCCAGGAACGGCATGTCCTCGATCGGCAGGATCTTCGAGATGACGCCCTTGTTGCCGTGGCGGCCCGCGAGCTTGTCGCCGTCGGTGATCTTGCGCTTCTGCGCCACGTACACGCGCACCAGCTGGTTGACGCCCGGGGGCAGCTCGTCGTCGTTGTCGCGGTCGAAGATGCGCACACCGATGACGGTGCCCGACTCGCCGTGGGGGACCTTCAGCGAGGTGTCACGGACTTCGCGGCTCTTCTCGCCGAAGATGGCGCGCAGCAGACGCTCCTCCGGGGTCAGTTCCGTCTCACCCTTGGGGGTGACGCGTCCCACGAGGATGTCGCCGGCCTCGACCTCGGCACCGATGTGGATGATGCCGCGCTCGTCGAGGGCCCCGAGGACCTCCTCCGAGACGTTCGGGATGTCACGCGTGATTTCCTCGGCACCGAGCTTGGTGTCGCGGGCGTCCACTTCGTGCTCCTCGATGTGGATCGAGGTCAGGACGTCGTCGGACACCACACGCTGCGAGAGGATGATCGCGTCCTCGAAGTTGTGACCCTCCCAGGACATGAACGCCACGAGCATGTTCTTGCCGAGGGCGAGCTCACCCTGGTCCGTGGAGGGACCGTCGGCGATGATCGTGTTGTACTCCAGGCGGTCGCCCTCGGAGACGAGGACGCGCTGGTTGTACGCGTTGCCCTGGTTCGAGCGGGCGAACTTCATGATCGGGTAGTTCGTCTCGGTGCCGTCGTCGTTGAGGACGGCTACCAGATCGGCCGAGACCTCCTTGACCACACCGGCCTTCGTCGCGGTGACGGCGTCACCGGCGTCGACGGCCGCGTTCTTCTCCATGCCGGTGCCCACGAGGGGACGCTCGGAACGGAGCAGGGGCACGGCCTGGCGCTGCATGTTCGCACCCATGAGGGCGCGGTTGGCGTCGTCGTGCTCGAGGAACGGGATCATCGCCGTGGCGACGGACACCATCTGGCGCGGGGAGACGTCCATGTACTCGACCTCGCCGGGTTCGACGAGCACGGGCTCACCGGAACCACCACGGGTACGCACCAGGACCATGTCCTCGGTGAACGTGTTGGCCGCGTCGAGCGGCGCGTTCGCCTGGGCGATGAGGCGCTCCACCTCGTCGTCGGCGGTCAGGTAGTCGATTTGGTCGGTGACGATGCCGTCGACGACCTTGCGGTACGGGGTCTCGATGAAACCGAACGCGTTGATGCGACCGTACGAGGCGAGCGAACCGATGAGGCCGATGTTCGGACCTTCGGGGGTCTCGATGGGGCACATGCGGCCGTAGTGCGAGGGGTGGACGTCACGGACCTCCATGCCGGCGCGGTCACGGGACAGACCACCCGGGCCCAGCGCGGACAGGCGACGCTTGTGCGTCAGACCGGCGAGGGGGTTGTTCTGGTCCATGAACTGCGAGAGCTGGGAGGTCCCGAAGAACTCCTTGATCGCTGCCACCACGGGGCGGATGTTGATCAGGGTCTGCGGCGTGATGGCCTCGACGTCCTGGGTGGTCATGCGCTCGCGCACCACGCGCTCCATGCGGGACAGGCCCGTGCGGACCTGGTTCTCGATGAGCTCGCCCACGGCGCGGATACGGCGGTTACCGAAGTGGTCGATGTCGTCGACCTCGACGCGCAGTTCGACGTCGCCGCCGTCGCGCTTGCCGCCGAGGGTCTTGTCACCGGCGTGCAGTGCGACCAGGAACTTGATCATGGCCACGATGTCGTCGATGTTCAGCACCGAGGCATCGGGGTCCGTGAGGTCCTTGTCGATCCCGAGCTTCCGGTTGATCTTGTACCGGCCGACCTTCGCGAGGTCGTAGCGCTTCGGGTTGAAGTACAGGTTGTCCAGGAGGGTCTGGGCAGCCTCGACCGTGGGGGGCTCGCCCGGTCGCAGCTTGCGGTAGATGTCCAGGAGGGCGTCCTCGCGGGTCTCCGTGGCGTCCTTCTCCATGGTGGCGCGGATCGAGTCGTACTGGCCGAACTCCTCGAGGATCTGGCCCTCGGTCCAGCCGAGCGCCTTGAGCAGCACGGTCACGGACTGCTTGCGCTTGCGGTCGAGCCGCACGCCGACCTGGTCGCGCTTGTCGATCTCGAGCTCGAACCAGGCGCCACGCGACGGGATGATCTTCGCGCTGAAGATGTCCTTGTCGCTGGTCTTGTCCGCGGTGCGCTCGAAGTAGGCACCCGGGGAACGGACCAGCTGGGACACGACGACACGCTCGGTGCCGTTGATGACGAACGTGCCCTTGTCGGTCATGAGGGGGAAGTCACCCATGAACACGGTCTGCTGCTTGATCTCACCCGTGTTGTTGTTCATGAACTCGGCCTTGACGTACAGGGGGGCGGAGTACGTCGCGTCGCGATCCTTGCACTCGGCCATCGTGTACTTGGGGTCGGCGAACTCCGGCTCGGAGAAGCTCAGGGACATGGTGCCCTGGAAGTCCTCGATCGGGGAGATCTCCTCGAAGATGTCCGCGAGGCCGGAGCTGGTGGCCATCCCCTGCAGGCCCTTCTCCAGGGCCTCCTCGACACGGGCCTTCCACCGCTCGTTGCCCACGAGCCAGTCGAAGCTGTCCGTCTGCAGGGCGAGGAGATTGGGGACGTCAAGCGGTTCGTGAATCTTTGCGAATGAGAGCCGGGGTGCGGCGCCGTCGGCGTCGACCTGGCTGGTAGCGGTTGCATTATTAGAGGTGCTCGGGGCGACCAAGAGGGATCCTTCCACAGACCGTCAGGCTTGTCAGCGCTTACGCCTCCGCACCGCCACCGCAGTATGCTGCGGGGAGTTCGGTGCCCACCAGAGTCCACCCGCGACGACCCGAACCGTGTGGCCGGACAGGACGAGGAGAGCAGAGCAAAGCCCACCGCTATATGAAGGCTGAGGTTCAGAGGGAAGACGCAAAGAACTACGCTACGCCACGGGCTGCCATAAGTCCAATAAACCCTCGTCCCCGCTCCGTCAAGCCGGCCGGGTCACATCCCTGCCACCACGGCTCGGCCCCCTCCTCGCGCAGCGGTGCCGGCTAGCCGACGGCGGGTTCCGGCAGCGGCCCGGTGCTCGTGTCCCCGCGCAACCGCTTCACGACCAGTTCGGCGCTGATCAGGCACATGGGGATGCCGATGCCGGGGATCGTGGAGCTCCCCGCGTACAGCAGGTTCGCCACGCGCGCGCTCCGGTGCGAACCGCGGAAGAAGGCGCTCTGCTTGAGGATGTGCGCCGGCCCGAGGGAGGTGCCGCTCCAGGCGTTGAGATCGGTGGCGAAGTCCTGCGGCCCGTAGCTCCTGCGCACCACGATGCGCTCGGCGAGGTCCGGGACGCCGGCCCACTCGGCGATCTGGGCGATCACCGTGTCCGCGAGCTCCTCGACGCGGGGGTCTCCCCCGCTGTTCTCCCCGCCCTTGCCGATCGAGACGTCCGCAGGGATGGGTACCAGGACGAACACGTTCTCGTGCCCCTCCGGCGCGACCGATCCGTCGGTGGCGCTCGGGCGGCAGACGTAGAGCGAGGCGGGTGAGGGGATCGAGGTCTCCGCGCCGAAGATCCGCCCGAAGTTGTCGCGCCAGTCCGTGGTGAACAGGAGGGTGTGGTGCTCGAGCTCCGGGAGCTCGCCCTGGACGCCGAGGTAGAGCAGGAGTGCACTGGGGCCGGGGACGCGCTTCGCCCAGTACTCCTCCGGGTAGGTGCGGAGTCCGGGTTCCACCAGCTCGGTCTCGGTGTGGTGCAGGTCCGCGGCCGAGACCACGAGGTCGGCCGAGACCGACGTCGTGGTGGCGGCGGTGCGGTAGGTGACACCGCGGACCGCGGCGGTGCGGCGGTCGAGCGGGTTCCGCCCGGAGGTGCGCGGGACCGTGTCGATCGAGATGACGTCGGCCCCGGTCCGGATGTCAACGCCGGCGGCCACGGCCACGCGGCGCATCGCGTCGACGAGCGTGGTGAAGCCGCCCCTCGGGTAGAGCACGCCGTCGTCCAGGTCCAGGTGGCTCATGAGGTGGTACATGCTGGGGGCGTCGAAGGGCGAACTCCCGAGGAACACCGCCGGGTACCCGAGGATCTGCTGGATCCGCGGATCCTCGAAGCGCTTCTCCACGAAGGTCTGCAGCGGTTGCAGGAGCAGGGAGCCGATGCGCGGCAGCCGCCGGATCACGTCGGGCCGCAGGAAGGGCAGGAAGGACTGGAACGTCGGGTAGAGGAACCGCTTCTTGGCGATCTCGTAGGCGTCCTCGGCGGAGTCGAGGTACGCGGAGAGTCTGGGCCCCGCACCGGGCTCCAGGGACTCGAAGAGCTCGGTGACGGCGGCGCGGTCCGCCGGGACGTCCACGGACTCGAAGCCCTTCTCGAAGATGACCCGGTAGCCGGGGTCCAGCTTCACGAGGTCCAGCTCGGCGTCGGCGCTGGTGCCCATCAGCTTGAAGAAGTGGTCGATCACCTCGGGCATGAGGTACCAGGAGGGCCCGGTGTCGAAGCGGAAACCGTCCGTCTCCCAGGACCCGGCACGGCCGCCCACCTCGTCCTGCTTCTCCAGCAGGGTGACGCCGCGCCCCTCGCGGGCCAGGAGTGCGGCCGTGGCCAGGCCACCGATCCCGCCCCCGATCACGACGACGTCCTCGGCTCCGGCCCGCACGCTCCGCTGCTCACTCATGGTGTCCTCTTCTGTGCGACGGGTCCCGGTACCGCGCGACCGGTCAGGGCCCTCGCCGCGATCCTGAGCTTGACGGGGTCGGGGACGCGGACGCGTGCCCGGAGGAGTTGCTCGGCCGGCGTCGCACGCAGCCGCGAGGCGAGCTCGGTGAACAACCCCTGTGCCAGGGCCACCGCGCGGCGGGCGTTGATCGGCAGACCCGGGAGCGCGGCGGCCGAGATGCGGAGGTCGTCGTCGATGTCGTCGAGGAGGCGGATCTTGTCCGCCTCGGAGAAGCTCCCGGGCCGCACCCCCGGGAAGTAGCTCCGACCTAGGGTGGAGAAGTCCTCGGCGAGGTCGCGGAGGAAGTTGATCTTCTGGAACGCGGCCCCGAGGTGGCGTGCACCGTCCACCAGTACCGCCTCCTCATGGGCGGGGACACTCCGGCCCACCAGGAACGCCCGGAGGCACATCAGCCCCACCACCTCGGCGGATCCGTAGACGTAGCGGTCGAAGGACTCCTGCGTGTGCTCGGTCTGCGTGAGGTCGGCGCGCATGGAGGCGAAGAACGGCCGGGTCAGCTCCACGCCGATCCCCGTGGATCGTGCGGTGACGGCGAACGCGTGGACTACCAGGTTGGCGCTGTAGCCGGTGCCCATGGCGGTCTCGGTGTCCCGTTCCAGGCCGTCGAGCAGCTCACCCACGGCGGCGACGTCGAGCCCCGCACCCGCGGCCGCGCCGTCCACGATCTCGTCGGCCACCCGCACCAGGGCGTACACGGCCTCGATGCGGCGCCGGGTGGCGGCGTCGAGGATCCGGGAGGCCATCCCGAAGGAGGTGGAGTAGCACCGGATCACCTCGGCGGAGGTCTTCAGTGCCGCCGCGTCGTAGCGCGCCAGCGAGGTCTCGACACCCACTCAGTGGACCCGGTCCACGACGGCGGTGACCACGGGCTCCAGCACGGCCCGGAGTGCGGGGGGCACGACGTCGGACCCGAGGTGGGTGCGGGCACGGGCGGCGTAGTCCGCCGCGAGATCCGCCGAGTAGTCCCGGGCGCCGCTGTCCACGAGGATGCCGCGCACGTACTCGGCGTCGGCCGCGGACATCCCGGGGTGTCCCACCAGGGAGGCGATGCTCTCCCACTCGGGCCGGGCCGCCATGTAGGACATGAGGGCCGTGCGCTTGCCCTCGCGGAGGTCACCCCAGTTGGTCTTGCCGGTACGGGTCTCGTTGCCGAACACGCCGAGCAGGTCGTCGGCGATCTGGTAGGCGATCCCGGCGTCCTGCCCGAAGCGGCCGAGTCGCTCGATCAGGTCCTCGTCCGCACCCGCGAGCACGGCCCCCGCCTGCAGGGGCCCCTCGAAGGAGTAGACGGAGGTCTTGAGCCGCGCCATGTGCACGATGTGCTCCAGCGACGGCATGGCCGGGTCGAGGGCGGACTCGATGTCGAGGAACTCCCCCGCCGCCGACGCGAACACCGCCTCGTCGAGGATGTCGCCGAGCCGACGCCTGGTGGTCGGCGGGGCCTGGACGCGTTCGAGGAGACGGTAGGCGTTGGACAGCGCGAGGTCGCCCGCGATCACGCCCGCGGAGAAACCGATGTGGCTCGCGCCGTCGGCCGGCACCCCGGCGGTCTCGGCCAGGGTGCGGTAGCGGCCGGACACGTTCGGGATGCCCCGTCGGGTGAAGTCGCGGTCGATCACGTCGTCGTGCACGATCAGCGCGGTGTGCAGCAGCTCGAAGGCCGCCGCGAGCTCGGCCACGTTGTCCAGGTCCGTACCGCCCAGCATCTGGTAGGCGGAGACGACCATCCGCGGACGGAACCGCTTGCCACCGGCGGTGCACCGCTCCAGGGTCTCCCACAGCGAGTGGTAGCCGGGCCCTATCCTGGCCGCCCGCGCCTTCGATTCCTCGAAGAACCTGGCGAGGGCACCCTCCACCTGCTCGAGCCCCGCGGGCTCGACCAGCAGAGTGTCCATGTCCATAGGTAAAGTAAACAACGGATGAGTCATTACTGGCGAAACGGGAGGCAGCGGCCCCCGGATGCGGCGGTACCAGGGATTGCGCCTAGGATACGGGCGATCAGCGGAGGAAGTGCCACAGTGACCGGTCGAACAGTCGTCAGCGAGCAGGAGCTCGGCGAACACGCCCTCGGCACCGAGGTGGTGGTGCTCCTGGCGGAGGACGGTACCGCCCTGGGCACGCACGACAAGGCGACGGTCCACACGTCCGACACGCCCCTGCACCTCGCCTTCTCCACGCACGTGTTCGACGACGCCGGGCGGATCCTCGTGACGCGCCGCGCGCTGGACAAGAAGGCGTGGCCCGGGGTCTGGACGAACTCCTTCTGCGGACACCCCGCCCCCGGGGAGGCGTTCGAGGACGCCGTCCGGCGCCGGGCTGCACGGGAACTCGGGTTCACCGTCACGGACATCACCCCGGCGCTGCCCGATTTCCGGTACCGGGCCGTGGACGCCTCCGGGATCGTGGAGAACGAGATCTGCCCGGTGTACACGGCCCGCGCCACCAGCACGGTGAGTGCCGCACCGGACGAGGTGATGGACCACCGGTGGGTGGACGTGGCGGAGCTGGTCCGCGCGGTCGCCGCCACCCCCTGGGCCTTCAGCCCCTGGCTGACCCTCCAGCTTCCCCTGCTCTACCCCGCCGGTCCCGACGCACCAAGCCCGGCATGAGCATGCCGAGCACGCAGCACACGGACGCTTCCCGGTCCATGCCGCATCGGCCGTCCGCCCGGCACCGGTGACGCCAGGTCGACGACGACCGAGAAGAGTTCCGCCACGGCACTCCCCGGGGTCTCCCCCGCCGTCATCCTGGACAAGGCGTGCCTGTCCGGTCTCAGCGCGGTGATCGACGCCGCCCGGCTCGTCCGCAGGGGTGAGGCCTCCGTGGCGGGCGGTCAGGAGTCGGTGACCGACGGCCGGTAGCGCAGGGGCGGGAGCGCGGTGCTGGGCGCGGACGAGGGCGGCCGCCCCGCGACCCCCATGGACCCCCGGGCGAGGCTCGGCCCGTCCTCCCCCGGACGGCGCGATCACGGCGGGGAACTCAGCCCCCTGTCCGACGGGGCGGCCGCTCCCGTGGTGACCAGGCGGGCACGCGCCGAGGAGCTGGGCTCATGGGCCGTGGCGGTGCCGGGTTCCCCGGGCCAGGTGGCAGGACCGGACGACTCCCTGCACTCCGCCCCGGAACCGGCCCGGCGCGGTACGGGGAGATCGGCCGTGCACTGTGCGGTGGCGGAATCAGGGTGAGGCCCTGCTGCTCTGGTGCCAGGCGGCCCCGAGCACGGTCGGGGCATGCCGTGTGCCCGCGGTACCGCCCTGGAGGGGTGCGGCGCCGTTCCCGTCCCCGGACATGACAGGAGCCCTGCTTCCACGAGGGGAAGCAGGGCTCCTGTTCTCACTGTCGTGACCCGGCCGGGCCGCGGACAGCGGGGTGTTACTTGAGGGTGACGGTGGCTCCGGCGGCCTCGAGGGTCTCCTTGGCCTTCTCCGCAGCTTCCTTGGTGGCGCCTTCGAGGACGGCCTTGGGGGCGCTGTCGACGACGTCCTTGGCTTCCTTGAGGCCCAGCGAGGTGAGCGCGCGGACTTCCTTGATCACTGCGATCTTCTTGTCACCGGCAGCCTCGAGGATGACGTCGAACTCGGTCTGCTCCTCGGCCTCGGCCTCGGCTCCGCCACCGGCGGGGCCTGCGACTGCAACTGCGGCAGCGGTGACGTCGAAGGTCTCCTCGAACAACTTCACGAAGTCCGAGAGTTCGATGATGGACAGTTCCTTGAAAGCCTCGATGAGCTCTTCGTTGGTGAGCTTCGCCATGGGTGGCGTCCTTCCTTCAGTGGTGCACTGCACCTTCAGTAATGGGGGAGAAGCGGAAACTAGTTCGCTTCGGGTGCTGCGGCTTCCTCGACGGGAGCTTCGGCGGGGGCCTCTGCGGGAGCAGCGGTCTCCTCGGCAGCAGGAGCGTCGGCGTCCGCTGCCGGAGCAGCGCCGCTTCCCTCCTCGAGCTTGACGCGCAATGCGTCCACGGTGCGTGCCAGTGAGGACATCGGCGCCTTGAGGACGGCGGCCACACGGGCGAGCTGCAGTTCACGTGACTCGAGAGCTGCGAGTGCGACCACCTCGGAAGCGGCGAGGGCCTTGCCCTCGAAGATCCCGGTCTTGATGACGAGCTTCGGGTTGGCTTTCGCGAAATCCGTGAGGCTCTTGGCAGCAGCTACGGCGTCACCCTTGATGAACGCGATCGCGGTGGGTCCGGCCAGCTGGCCATCGAACGCGTCGATGCCCGCTTCCTTCGCCGCGATGCCTGTCAGGGTGTTCTTGACGACCGAGAACTTGTTGTCCGCACCCAGGGCGCGGCGGAGTTCCTTCAGCTGAGCAACGGTGAGCCCGCGGTATTCGGTCAGGACAGCGGCGGTGGAGTCCTTGAAATCGGTGGTGATCTCATCCACTGCAGAAACCTTGGTTGGCGTTGCCATAACCCTCCTTCCGGGGGAATATGCGCCGGCTTCCCAGCTCCAATGGAAACGCCCCGCGCAGATGCACGGGGCTGGACTCGACACGGACATGATCCGTGGAGAGGAGCTTCGTTCACCTGCGTAGGCCGTCCCTTCACGGGAGCTTTCGGATCTTCGTCCTTCTCGGGATCTCACGACGAATCGTGGGGAGCGAGCGGAGTGGACCGACCGACGGTCTTTGGTACTTCAAGAGTACGTGAGGACCCCGGGCACGCCAAATCGCGGGAGCGGGCGACGGATGGGGGCAAAGCGGAAGCCCCGCAGCTCTGTGCTGCGGGGCTTCCTGGGTCGCGGCGACCCGCGATGGTGCTCTCGGGTGGGACTAGACCGCGAACACCTTGGTGACGTTCGGGTCCACGGAGATCCCGGGGCCGAACGTCGTGGAGACGGTGGCCTTCTGGATGTACCGGCCCTTGGACGCCGAGGGCTTCAGGCGGAGGATCTCCTCGAGTGCAGCGGCGTAGTTCTCGCCGAGCTTCTGCTCGTCGAAGGACACCTTGCCGATGATGAAGTGCAGGTTCGAGTGCTTGTCCACGCGGAAGTCGATCTTTCCGCCCTTGATGTCCGTGACGGCCTTGGCGACGTCCGGGGTGACGGTGCCGGTCTTCGGGTTCGGCATCAGGTTGCGGGGGCCCAGGATCTTCCCGAGGCGTCCCACCTTGCCCATGAGGTCCGGCGTCGCGACCGCGGCGTCGAAGTCGGTCCAGCCGCCCGACACCTTCTCGATCATGTCGTCCGAGCCCACGAAGTCGGCCCCGGCGGCGATGGCCGCCTCGGCCTTCTCGCCCGTGGCGAACACGAGGACGCGAGCCGTCTTACCGGTGCCGTGGGGCAGGTTGACCGTTCCGCGGACCATCTGGTCGGCCTTGCGGGGGTCGACGCCGAGGCGGAAGGAGACCTCCACCGTGGCGTCGAACTTCGACGGGTTGGTCTCCTTCGCCAGGGTCACTGCGTCGAGGGGCGTGTACTGCTTGTCCGCCTCGATCTTCCCTGCAGCTCCCTTGTATGCTTTGCTGCGCTGTGCCATCTGCTTGCTCTCCTTTTGCAGTCGTGGTCCACGGGCCGCGCCGGGCCCTGCCACTCACGCCGTCGCCGGTGCGGCGCCGTCGTGCTCATGAATTGTCTGGTGCCCGGTGCCGGAGGAACCGGCGGGGCGGGGGGTGTGGGTGATCAGCCCTCGACCGTGATGCCCATGGAGCGGGCGGTACCGGCGATGATCTTGGCGGCTGCCTGGACGTCGTTGGCGTTCAGGTCCTCCATCTTCATGGTGGCGATCTCCTCCACCTGGGCGTTGGTCAGCTTCGCGACCTTGACGGTGTGCGGCGTACCCGAGCCCTTGGCCACTCCGGCTGCCTTCTTGATGAGCTCGGCGGCCGGCGGGGTCTTCGTGACGAACGTGAACGAGCGGTCCTCGTACACCGTGATCTCCACGGGGATGACGTTTCCGCGCTGGGATTCCGTCGCGGCGTTGTACGCCTTGCAGAATTCCATGATGTTGACACCGTGCTGTCCGAGCGCAGGACCAATGGGGGGAGCCGGGTTGGCGGCACCTGCATTGATCTGCAGCTTGATGAGGCCGGTGACCTTCTTCTTGGGGGCCATGAAAGGGTCCTTCTCTTACATTGCGTTCCCGCGGGACAGGAGCGTCCTGCGGGCTGGTGGCCATCATGGCGTGATGGCCTCGCCGACGCCGTCCGGCCAAGCGAGCCGGGGCGTCGAAGTTCTAGGAGATCTTGGTGACCTGGCTGTAGGAGAGCGTGACCGGGGTCTCGCGCTCGAAGATCGAGACGAGCACCACGAGCTGCTGGGACTCGTGCTTGATCTCGGAGATGCTGGCGGGCAGCGTCTCGAAGGGGCCCTCGTTGACGGTCACGGACTCGCCGATCTCGAAGTTCACGGTCGCCGGCGTGAAAGCGGGCTGGACCGGCTTCCCCGACTCCGCGTCCGTGTGGACGATGGTGTGCTCGAGCATCGAGAACACCTCGGAGAGGCTCAGCGGTACCGGGTTGTGTGCGTTCCCCACGAAACCGGTCACACCCGGCGTGTGGCGGACCGCACCCCAGGACTCGTCGGTGAGTTCCATCCGGACCAGGACGTAGCCGGGGATGCGCACACGGTTGACGATCTTCCGCGTGGTGTTCTTGATCTCCACGACCTCCTCCATGGGCACCTGGATCTCGAAGATGAAATCCTCCATGTCCAGGGTCTGGATGCGGGTCTCGAGGTTCGCCTTCACGCGGTTCTCGTAGCCGGCGTAGGAGTGGATGACGTACCAGTCACCCTCCTGGCGGCGCAGTTTGGCCTTGAAGTCCGCGACCGGGTCCGCTGCGGAAGCATCGATCTCGGCGACGATTCCTTCCGCCTCGACCTCCTCCTCGGTCGGGGCTATCGCGCCGGGCGTGTCCAGCCCGGGGCCGACGACGTCGAGCTCGGCGTCGTCCGCGAGGAGCCCGCCCTCGGCGGCCACCTCGGTGTCAGCCGTGTGCTCGGCCACCTCGGAGTCGTCGGCGGACGCGTCGACGGCGGAGGCCTCGGCCTCCACCTGCGCTCCGTACTCCTCGTCGTCCAGACCGTCCTCGGGGGAGATCTGCTGTTCGAGTTCTTGCTCCGACACCTTGCCGCCTGCTTTCTGACATTCTTCAGCGTTGTCTTGCTTGTCTGTGGCCGGCCCCCGTACCTCGGTACCGGGACCGGTGCGTTGCCCCGCTCCGGTCAGCGCCCGAAGACCCATCCGGCGCCGAACCCGAACAGGAAGTCCAGGGCCGTGACGATCAGCATCATGATGACCACGAAGGCGAGGACGGTGATGGTGAAGCGGACCAGTTCGCGGCGGGTGGGAGTGACCACCTTCCCGAGCTCCGCGAGGACCTGCCGGACGAACAGCGCGATACGGGAGAAGAACCCGCGCTTGGTGTCCTTCTTGCCTGAAGGCCCTCCCGTGGAACTACTCGCAGCGGTATCGGTCACCGTCAACCTCATCAATCTGTGTGGTCGCCCAGCCGGACCACCGATGGCGCCCCAGCTGATCGAACGTACTGGGACGCGGGGCTCATGCCCGCGCCGGGACGTGATCTTTCTCTGCCGCACCCTCAGCGTTCGTGCTGTGAGGGTCACGCGCAGGGCAGACAGGACTCGAACCTGCAACCTGCGGTTTTGGAGACCGCTGCGCTACCAATTGCGCCACTACCCTATGGTGATCGAACACTTCCTGCGTCCACTCCGGTGAGGCCTGCGAGGGCACGAACCATCATGGTGTTTCAACACCGAGGGACAAGTCTACGCACTCCGCGCCGGAACGTCGAACCGGCGTCGCGTTCCCGCCGGGACGGCGGTTCCGGCACGCGTACGGCCCGGTGGCCTCCTCGACCTCCGGACCCGCGTCCCCGCCCGTCAGCACCTAAGCTGGGACCGGCCACAGATTCTCACGGAACGGGACATGATGAACGCGACCTCCGACGACGCCCGCCGGGCAGCCCTCCCCCGTATCTCCCAGCGGATCGGTTCGATCACGGAGTCCGCCACCCTGGCGGTGGATGCCCGCGCCAAGGCCCTCAAGGCCGCCGGCCGCCCCGTGATCGGTTTCGGGGCCGGTGAACCCGACTTCCCCACCCCGGACTACGTGGTGGAGGCGGCCGTCGCTGCCGCCCGGGAGCCGAAGTTCCACCGCTACTCACCGGCCGCGGGGCTTCCGCAGCTCCGCGAGGCGATCGCCGGGAAGACCCTGCGCGATTCCGGGTACGCCGTCGACCCCGCCCAGGTCCTGGTGACCAACGGGGGCAAGCAGGCGGTGTACGAATCCTTCGCGGCGCTCCTGGATCCCGGGGACGAGGTCCTGGTGCCCTCACCCTTCTGGACCACCTACCCGGAGGTCATCACCCTCGCCGGGGGCGTGCCCATGGAGGTGTTCGCCGGCCCCGAGCAGGGCTACCTCGTCACGGTGGACCAGTTGGAGGCGGCCCTGACACCGCGCACCAAGGTGCTGCTGTTCGTCTCCCCCTCCAACCCCACCGGTGCGGTGTACGGGCCGGAGGCCGTCCGGGAGATCGGCGAGTGGGCGGCCGAGCGCGGCCTGTGGGTGGTGACGGACGAGATCTACGAGCACCTGACGTACGACGACGTCCCCTTCACCTCGATCGCCACCGCGGCGCCCTCGCTGGGCGACAGGGTGGTGATCCTCAACGGTGTGGCGAAGACCTACGCCATGACCGGCTGGCGCGTGGGATGGATGGTGGGCCCGAAGGACCTCGTCAAGGCCGCCACGAACCTGCAGTCCCACGCCACGTCCAACGTGGCCAACGTGTCGCAGATGGCCGCGCTGGCCGCCGTCTCGGGCCCGCTGACGGCGGTGGACGAGATGAAAATGGCCTTCGACCGCCGTCGCCGCGCCATGGTGGACGGCCTGAACGCGATCGACGGCGTCGAGTGCCCCACCCCGCACGGCGCGTTCTACGCGTACGCGGACGTACGTCCGCTCCTCGGCAGGAGCCTCGCCGGCGCCACCCCGGCGACGTCGGCCGAACTGGCCACACTGATCCTGGAGAAGGTGGAGGTGGCGGTGGTGCCGGGCGAGGCCTTCGGTCCCAGCGGCTATCTGCGCCTCTCCTACGCCCTCGGCGACGAGGACCTCGCCACGGGCGTGGGGCGGCTCCAGGAGTTCCTGGGATCGGCCCGCTGACGACCCGCTGGTCCCCGTGCCCGACTCAGAGCAGCCTGCGCTCGGTGGCCCACCGGGTGAGTTCGTGCCGTGAGGAGAGCTGCAGCTTGCGGAGTACCGCGGAGACGTGGGTCTCCACGGTCTTCACGGAGATGAACAGCTCCTTGGCGGTCTCCCGGTAGGTGTACCCGCGCGCGATCAACCGCATCACCTCCAGCTCCCTGGCCGAGAGTCGGTCCAGTTCGTCCTCCACCACCGCCGACGCCGTCCCGAAGGCGTCGAGCACGAAACCGGCCAGTCGTGGGGAGAACACCGCGTCCCCGGACGCGATCCGGTGCACGGCGTCGGTGATCTCGGCGCCGGAGATGGTCTTGGTCACGTAGCCGCGGGCACCGGCGCGGATCACCGCCACGACGTCCTCCGCCGAGTCCGAGACGCTGAGGGCCAGGAACCGTGAGGTTACACCGAGCCTCGCGCAGCGGTGGAGCACCTCGGCGCCGCCACCACCGCGGCCCCCGGGCAGGTGGACGTCGAGGAGGACGACGTCGGGCTGGACGGCTCCGATCACGGCCTCCGCCTCCTCCACCGTGGCGGCCTCACCCAGCACGCGGACGGACGATCCCAGGGCGGTGCGGAGGCCGGAACGGAAGATGCCGTGGTCGTCGACGATCACCACGGTCAGCGAGCCGGGGACGTCCTCCTGCATCGGTGCCGCCGTCTCCATGCCCTGCCCCTCCCGTACCCCTGCCCGGTGTCCTCACCGGGCCTCCCTCGAACGGGACGGCACCGGCAGACCGCCGACACCCCGTAGGGCCGGGGAATCCCTACGGCTGACTCCCCGGTGGAGGGATGGGACGGTCCTCCGTCAGCCTAGACGGTGGACCGCACGGATCGGGGCAGCCGCAACCGGACCTCGGTACCCCCGGTGCCGCTGCGCACCTCGGAGGAGCCCCCGTGCCGGCGCATCCTGCTGTGGATGGACTCCCGGACGCCGAGCCGATCCTCCGGGACGGCGTGCTGGTCGAACCCGGGGCCGCGATCACGGACGAACACCTCGACGGCGGACTCACCCACCTCCAGGTACACGGAGACCGCGGTCCGTGCATGCTTCGCGGCGTTCAGGATGGCTTCGCGTGCGGCCTGGGCGAGGGCGTCCTCGGCCGGTCCCGGCACGATGTCCCCGACCGTGACCACCTCCACGGGGTACCCGTGGCGGTCCTCGATCCCGCCCGCGATGATCCGCAGCCGCTCGGCGAGGCTGCCGGGGCCCTCCGCGGGATCGGCGAAGAGCCACTGGCGCAGCTCCCGCTCCTGCCCGCGTGCCAGGCGCACCACCTCGGTCTCCGACGCGGCGTGGTTCTGGATCAGCGCGAGGGTCTGCAGCACCGAGTCGTGGAGGTGGGCCGCGATCTCGGCCCGTTCCGTCTCCCGGACACGTGCGGCCCGTTCCGCCTCCAGGTCCCGCCAGAACTTCAGCGCCCAGGGTGCGAGGACCAGTCCCACCCCGGCCAGGCCGGCGAGGACCGCCCCCAGCGTGGCCATGGTCAGGGACCAGGACCCGCTGCTGGACAGTGCCACGAGGACCCCTACCACCACGAGGACGATCCCGGCGAACAGGCGCAGGGGGCCGCCCTCGCGGGCGGCACCGGTCCGGTTCATCACGCGTGCCCGGCGCACGGCGTCGAGCTGGGACCAGGCGAGCGCAGCCCCCACGACCACCACGGCCACCGGGACCAGGAGGTTCCAGTCCACCCGCACCCCGAGCAGCTGGACCACCAGGACGGAGGCGAGGAGCAGGAGCCCGACTCCGAGGAGGATCTCCTTCCGCCCGGCGTCGAGCGTGCGCCGGTGCCACGCCTCCGCATCGAGTAGCCCCGCGGCCACGGAGGGCTGCGACGCCCGCGGCGGGGGTGCCCCGCCCCCGCCGGCCGCTGCCGGCCGGGGGTCCGTGCCCGCCATGAAGGCCGCCGGCCCGGTCCGGCGCGCGGGGTGGGAGGCGCCGTCGGCGGTGGTGGGGACGAAGATCCAGAGCCACCCGGAGAGGACGACGCCGGCTCCGGACAGGAGCGCCAGGCCCACCATGGCGAGCCGCACCCAGGAGAGCTTCACGCCGAGGTGGACGGCGAGCCCCGCGCAGACGCCGGCGATCATGCCGTCGGCCGTACGTTCGAGGGGCGGTCTCATACGATCATCCAAGCACGCAGGGGCGCCGTCCGGGCCGTCGCAGGAACGGGACCAGGGTGCACTCAGGGTTTTTTCAGGGTGGTCCCGGATACCCCGGTGCTCCCCCTCCGGACAGGATGGATCCATGACCTCCGTACCCCCGCCGGACGAGCCGTCCCGGCAGCAGCCCCCACCGCACGCACCGTCCTCGCCATCATCGCCGTCCCTCTCCTCGTTCTTCCGGTGGATCCGCGGACTCGGCGTCACCCGGACGCCCGAGCGGTGGATCGGTGGTGTGTCCGGTGCCGTGGCGCACCGTACCGGACTCGATCTGGCACTGGTGCGCGGGCTGATCGTGGTCCTCACGATCTTCGGTGGCATCGGGATCCTTTTGTACGGGGTGGCCTGGGCCCTCCTCCCGGAACCGGACGGGCGCATCCACGCCGAGCAGGCCGTCCGCGGGACCTGGACCTCGGGGATGACCGGGGCCACCGCGTTCGTGGTGCTCGGTCTCCTGGGTCCCGGCATCCCCCTGGTCACGGAGGGGAACGGGGCGGCCTGGACGCTGTTCTGGGTGGGCGGTGCCGGACTGTTCGTCTACTGGATCGTCAACCGGTCCAGCGGGAGCGGCCCCGCGGGTGCACCCGGCGACGCTCGACCCGACTCACCGGGAGGAGGCCCTGCGGGAGGTGGCGGCAGCCGACCCGGCGGCGACGGCACCCCCGGCCGTCCGGGCGCCCCGGGCGCGGGCTCCTCCACCGGTCCCTCCACCGACCGGCCGAGCTCCGGCGGGACGCCGGGCTTCGGCACCGCCTCGGGGGCCGCCGACCGTGGGGGAGCACAGGGCCGGGCCGACGCACCCCTGCCCCACCCGCTCCCCTACCGGCCGTCACCGGAACTGGCCGCCTACCGGGACTACTCCCGCCCGGCGCAGGTACCGCTCCACACGGAACCGGGCAGGGCGCCGTCGCGCTCCGTCACAGCTCGTCGTACGCAGCCCTCGGGGGCCACGACGGCGCTGCTCCTTGGGGCGGCCGCCACCACGGCGGGCACCCTGCTGGTCCTCGACCGCGCCGGCATCCTGGTTCTCCCCCATGCCACCGTGGTGGCGCTCGCCGCGGCGACCGTGGTCCTGGGTCTCGGCGTGATCGGTCTCGGACTGCGCGGCCGGAGTTCCGGGCTCGTGGGATTCACGGCGGCGCTCACCCTGCTCTCCGCCGTGGCGTCCTCCTTCGCCGTGGTGGGCGGCACCTGGGTGGTAGCGCAGGAGGGCAGCAGTACGCCGTCGTCCCTGCGGACCGCCGCCGATGGCTACAGCGTGCTGGCATCGCAGAGCCCGCTGGACCTCCGGGGGCTGCCCCGCCCCGAACGCGATGTCGTGGTCCCGGTCGGATCGCTGGTCAGCGACGTCACCGTGCTGGTGCCCGACGACGTCCCGGTGGAGGTCCGGTTCCGCAGCGTGCTGGGACAGGCCGACGTCGTCGAGGACCGATCCTCGACGACGTCGGGCGGGAACGTCCTGGACCGGAGGACCGAGGTCCTGAACACCGACGCCACCGGCGCCACCTTGATCGTGGACGCACGGAACGCCCTCGGACAGGTCACCGTCCTCACCGGGGCCGGCGCGGATGCCGCCCGCGACGGAGGCACCCCATGAGCACCGTGATCCCCCCACACCGACGCCGTGTCCGCGCCGGCACCGTAATCTGGGGTGTCACGCTCCTCGCCGTCGGTCTCCTGGTGCTGATCGGCGAGGTGAGCGCCATCCCGCTCGACCCCGTGCTGGTGGCCCTCGGTCTGCTCCTCGGTGTGGGGGTGTCGCTGATCCTCGGCGGGCTCCTGTCCCTCAGGGCACGCCCGGCGGAGGACGAGGACCACTCGCCCACGCAACCCTCCTGAGCGGCTCCCACCCGTGCCGGCCGGCCAGGCCTGCCCCCTCCCTGTTCCCCCACCCTGTTCCGGCTCCCGCGCACTACCGTGGGAGCACCCGCTACGAAAGGCACCTCGACCATGGAATCCTTCTACCGCGTTCTCCGTTCCTCCCCGATCACCAGGGCGCCCGGAGGGATCCTCGGCGGCATCGCCTCCGGGATCGCCCGGCACTTCGGCTGGCGGGCGAGCCTGGGGCGGATCGGGGTGCTGCTGAGCCTCCTGTTGCCCTTCCTTCGCCTGCCGATGTACGGGGTGCTCTGGCTCCTGCTCCCGAAGACGGACGGCACGATCGCCCTGGAGCAGCTCCTCGCGCGCAGCTGATCCTCCCTCAGGACACGGGTAGCGCGCCGGGACGGCATCGGGTGCCCCGCCCCGGCGCGCCACCTGGAAGGATGGGAGGCGTGCCGAAGACTACCGCAGCCCCCCGCGCCCTCCCTCCCCTGCTGATCGCCTTCTGTCTCTTCCTGTTCGTCTCGGGGTTCTTCGTGGTCGAGTTCCCCGACGTGGAGGGTGCCGAGTACGCGTCCTACGGCTTCAACCTGCTGATCGCCCTGCCTGCCTTCATCGCGCTGGTGCAGCAGCTCGGCGCGGTCCGCGGAGGTGTGGCCTTGGTCGCCGTCTCCGTGTTCGGCTATCTCATCGAGGGCACGGGCACCGCCACCGGGTACCCCTACGGCCAGTTCCACTACGGGGACGCCATGGGACCGCGCATCCTCGACCACGTCCCCTACCTGCTCCCGCTCTCCTACGTACCCCTGGTGATCGGAGCCGTCGCCGTCGTGGCGGGCACCCGGCACGTCCTCGCGAGGATCGTGCTCGGCGGTCTGCTGCTCGTGGTGATCGACGGCGTGCTCGACCCCGGGGCGGTGTCGCTCGGCTTCTGGATCTGGCCCGACGGCGGACCCTACTACGGTGTGCCCCTCTCCAACTACGGGGGGTGGCTGATCTCCGGGCTCATCGCGTCCGCCCTGCTGGTGCTGATCGGCGGACGCCGCCTGGAGCGTCAGGTGCTGCGCCCCGGCCTCCTCGACAGCCTGCTGGTGTCGATGTTCCTGTGGATGAGCGTCTGCATCTTCTCCGGGCTCGTGTTCCCGGCCGTCCTCGCCGCGGCACTGATCGTCCTGGTCGCACGGCGTCGCGTCCAGCTCGTCAGGGCCGCCGCGAAAGCCGCAGGCGTCCCGGTTCCCGCGGCGAGCGTCGCGCGCTGATCCAACCCGCGCTGATCCAACCCGGTCCGGTTACCGCTGGCCGGGTGCTCCCGCCCGGCACTTCCGGGCACGGCGGTTCCTCCCGGGGAGGATGCTCGACGGCGGACGGCGGTCTGCTCCTACTGCGCCGGACCGAGCCTGGCCAGCAGCTTCTGCATGGACATCATGGCGCCCCCGAGCACCGCCGGCAGGCCACCCCCAGGGTGCACGGACGCCCCCACGCGCCACAGCCAGGGTCGCAGCGGGTCCGAGAACCCCGGGACGTGCAGCGGGCCGCTCAGGAACACCGGGTGCACCGCCCCGTACAACGCGCCACCAGCCGAACCGCGCTCGCCGAAGTGGCCGGGGTCCAGGATCCGGTGGTCCTCGAAGTACCCCTGCAGGGGTTCGGTGAGGCCGAGGACCTTCGTGGTGCGTTCCAGTTCACGCACCACGAAGGGATCGTCGAGTGAGTACCGTTTGCCGTTGGCCGGCGCGGTGAGCAGCAGGGCGAGGGTGTCGGCGCTGTTCGGGTACACCCCGTCCGCCGGGTAGTAGTTGGCGAACGCCATGGTCTGGTACGGCTCCTCCCCCGCCTCCAGGGCACGGTAGAGCTCCGCCGGGTCGTCCGGCATGATCACGCCGTGCCGGGCCGTCCCAGCGGGGAGCGGACGATCGAGCACCGCGTAGATCCCGACGGCGGAGCAGGAGAGCTTGCGGGGGCTACGCGGCGCCCGCCCGGTCAGCAGGCCGCCCAGCCGGTGGGCGTCCAGGCCGCTGACCACCGCGTCCGCCGGGTAGGTGCCGACGGCGGTGGTGACCCGGCGCCGGCCGATCCGCTCCGCGGGTTCCCCGGTGTGGATCTCCACCCCGGCGTCGACCGCGAGTCGCTCGAGTGCCAGCACCAGTTCGTAGATGCCGCCCGCCGGGATCCAGACGCCGTCCTCCGCCATGACGGCCGGCATGCTGGCGTACAGGGCCGGTGTGCGGGTGGGGCTCACCCCGGCGTTGAGGGTGTGGATCGCGATGACCTCCCGGAGGCCCTCCGGCATCCAGTCGAGGCTGTCCAGGTAGCTGCGGGTGGTGAGCCGCGGTCCGTACAGGCCCCCCAGCTTGAGCAGTGCGGGGCGCACCGTGGGATCCAGTGGTGCCGTGGTGAGCAGGCGTGACACGTCGCCACCCAGGACGCCGTGCTCGGCGGCGAAGCGCGCCCACGCCGCGTGCCAGGGGTGGCCCTCGGGGACCGGCAGCGGGCACTCCTCGCCGCGGTAGTAGTACCTGCCCACCTCCGGCAGGCGCTGCAGGGGCAGTGCGGCGACCTCCGCGGCGGGCGCTGTGCCACCCGTTCCGCCCGCATGCGTCCCGTCCGGGACGACGTCGTCCAGGCGCCGCAGCAGCTCCTGCCACACCCCCGGGAAGGTGAACAGCGACGGCCCGGTGTCCACGCGCTGCCCCGCAAGATCGAGGCGACGGCTCTTGCCGCCCACGTACTCCGAGGCCTCGAGCAGGGTGACCCGGTGACCGGCCCGTCCCAGCAGCGCGGCGGCGGTGAGGCCGCCGATTCCGCCGCCGACCACGACGACGCGGCTCATCGGTACAGTCCCAGCGTCAGGGCGACGACGAGCTGGACGCCGGCCACCGTCCCGGCCACGTACGGGAAGGCGATCGAGTACCGGTACAGCCGGTGCCCGGTCTCCGGCCGCGGATCGCGGGCCAGCCCCACCAGCAGCGCACCCGCGATCAGCGCGTTGACCACCGCCACCGGGATGTTGACGAGCGCGAAGCACACGGTGGACACGAGCCACCACGCACCGCTCCAGCCCACCACGCCCTTGGGTCCGAGCCGCACGGCCGTGGTGGTGATGCCCACGCCGCGGTCCTCCTCGATGTCCTGGACGGCATCGTAGGTGTGCTTGGCGGCGCTCCACGCCATGAGCCCGATCGCCGCGGACCACACGGGCCGGGAGCCGAGCGCGTACGGCACGAAGACCAGGGGCAGCGCGTAGGCCGCGTTGCTGATCGAGTCCAGGTAGGGCCGCGCCTTGAAGCGCAGCGGCGGGGCGCTGTAGTAGACGAACACGAGGGCGTAGACCGCCATCCAGGCGAGCGCCGCCGCCGGCAGGGTGAAGGCGAACCACAGCAGGAAGGGCACGTTGGTGGCGAGGACGGACACCCAGATGGTGCGCACCTCGGAGGCCCGGATCCTCGCACCCTCGATCGAACCCTTCCGGGGGTTCAGGGCGTCGGTGTCCTGGTCGAAGATGTCGTTCACGCCGTAGATCAGCAGGTTGAAGGGCAGGGTGAGCCAGACGAGCACCGCGAGCGCCTCCGCCTGCCACAGCGTGCCGGTGAGCCACATGCCCACCACACCCGTGCCGAGCGTGTTGATCCAGAGCACGGGCCGGGAGATGTGGACGATGCGCTGCGCCGCTGGCGCGAGAGAAGCCTGGGGCACTGCGGGTGTCCTCCTCGGACCGGGTGGGGCGCGGACGGCGGGGTCCGCCCCCGCCTGCGCCGGTTCTCAGCCTACGTGGTTCCCTTCCGTGGCGAGGCGCCGGATCCCCGGGACGCCCGGCCCGGAGCAGCACCCGTGCATGTGTCTAGAATCATAGGTGGGCCCGACGGCGCGCTCCCCGTAGGTCCACCACCCCTCGTCGAAGGAACATCACGCCCCATGAAGATCGGAATCCTCACCAGCGGCGGCGACTGCCCCGGACTCAACGCGGTGATCCGCGGTGCCGTGCTGAAGGGCATCAAGATCCACGAGCAGGAGTTCGTCGGCTTCCGTGACGGCTGGCGCGGTGTGGTGGAGGGGGACGTGATCGACCTCCCCCGCCACGCGGTCCGGGGCATCTCCAAGCAGGGCGGCACCATCCTCGGCACCTCCCGCACCAACCCCTTCGAGGGCAATGGTGGGGCCGAGGCCATCAAGGAGAATCTCGACCGGCTCGGGATCGACGCCGTGATCGCCATCGGCGGCGAGGGCACCCTGGCCGCCGCCAAGCGGCTCACGGACCTCGGCCTGAAGATCGTGGGTGTGCCGAAGACCGTGGACAACGATCTCGACGCCACCGACTACACCTTCGGGTTCGACACCGCCGTGCAGATCGCCACCGAGGCCATCGACCGCCTCCGGACCACCGGCGAGTCCCACAGCCGCTGCATGATCGCCGAGGTCATGGGCCGGCACGTCGGGTGGATCGCCCTCCACGCCGGCATGGCCTCCGGTGCGCACGCCATCCTCATCCCCGAGCAGCAGACCAGCATCGAGCAGATCGCCGACTGGGTGTCCACGGCGAACGCCCGGGGACGCGCGCCGCTGGTGGTCGTGGCCGAGGGCTTCGTGCCCTCGCACCTCGAGCAGGCGCACTCCGAGCGCGGCCTGGACACCTTCGGCCGCCCCCGCCTCGGTGGGATCGCCGACCAGCTGGCACCCGAGATCGAGGCCCGGACGGGCATCGAGACCCGCGCCACGATCCTCGGGCACATCCAGCGCGGCGGCGTGCCGTCGTCGTTCGACCGCGTGCTCGCCACGCGCCTCGGCATGGCTGCGGTGGACTCGGTGCGGGACGGACTGTGGGGCACCATGGTGGCCCTCAACGGTACGGAGATCGCCCACGTCGGCTTCGAGGCGGCACTCGGCAATCTGAAGACCGTACCGCAGCACCGGTACGACGAAGCCGCGATCCTCTTCGGCTGAGCGTGGAACTCGATCCCGGGACGGTCGCGATCGTCCAGCTCGCCTGGTCACGCCTGCTGGGGCTGAACGACACCGCACTCGGGGACGGCGGCACCGACCGGTTGTACCGCGTGGACGACGACGCCGGGGTCCTCACGTTCGTGACGCTGTTCGGCCGTGAGGCGCTGCGCGGCCCCGCCTGGGCCGTGGACGCCGCTCGCGGACTGTCCGGTCCCGAGCTGCGGGGCCACTCCACCCTGCTGGCCCTCAGCCGCGAGCACGGCGGGCGCGGCCTCGGCGAGGCGCAGCTCTACTTCTGCGACGAGCTCCCCGTGATCGAGGGCCCGGAGGCCGTGGTGTCCACCGACGGCAGCGAGGTGCGGGACCTCGAGCAGCTCTGCCCGCCCGACGACGTCGGCGAGGCGGGACTCGGCGCCCTCGGGCACACGTTCGTGCTGCTCGAGGAGGACACGGCGTCGTCGACACCCCGAGCGCCCCTGGCCGGTGCCGGGTACGAGATCTGGGAGGGCATTCTCGCCCACCTCGCGGTCCTCACCCCGCCGGAGAGGCGCCGGCAAGGGCACGCGCAGCGGATCGCGGCCGTGGCGGTCGAGGAGGCGATGGCCGCGGGCCTCGTTCCCCAGTGGCGTGCGCGGACGGACAACACCGCCTCGCAGCGCACCGCACGGCGTGCAGGTTTCGCCTTCGCCGGGACGCAGACCTCGGTGGCCCTGCAGCGCGACTGATCTCGGACCCGGGCAGGGGTCGCGGCAGGTGCGGTCTCGCGGACGGGTTTCCCGGAGATTTCCGCATGTCGCTGCGGGACACGCTGCACCTCCGCCGTGGTCGTCAGTGGAACCCGTGCAGATCGCCAGGCGATCACGACGCCGGGCACGGGAGGACCAGGGCCACCCCATCCGGGACCACCGGACATCGCCCGAACAGGTCGAGGAGTTCCGTCCGGCCGAACAGCTCGGCGGCGGCACGGGCGGAGGGGGATCCCGCGTCCGGGTCCGCACCGGCTTCCGCGAGGATCCGCACCACGTCGAGGTGCCCCTTGAACACCGCTCCCGCCAGCGGCGTCTGGCCGCGGTCGTTCGCCTGCCCGGCGTCGGCCCCGCGTGCCAGGAGATCCCGGACGATCGCGGGGTGGCCGTTGTAGGCGGCGAGCATGAGCAGACCGTCCCCCGCGGTGTTGGTCAGGGTGAACGGGACACCCGCATCGAGGTACCGCCTGAGCATCGCGGCGTCACCCTGACGCGCCGCGTCGAAGAGTGCGTGCGCCAGGGCCACGGCTGCGGCCGCAGCGTCGTCGGCCGGGGCCGGATCCGCCGGACCGTCCACGTCCGCATGCCGCCCGTCGACGCCGTCGCCCTCGACAGAGGGGCCGGTCATCGCGGAACCCGCAGGAAACCTGTGGCGCGCCCCACCACCTGCCCGGCATCCGGTGCCACGATGACCTCCTGCGCCGCGGCGTACGTCTCGTCGGCGTCCTGCACCAGGAGCTCGGCCGAGGCGTCCACCGAGCGCTTGAGCACGGCGAGCGCCACGGGACCCATCTCGTAGTGGTGCCCCACGGAGGTGACCCGGCCCACGGTGCGCCCCTCGCTGACCACCGCGCTGCCGGGGGCGGGGAGGGTGTGCTGGCTGCCGTCGAGGTGGAGGAAGGTGAGGCGGCGCGGCGGGTGGCCCAGGTTGTGCACCCGGGCCACGGTCTCCTGACCCTTGTAGCACCCCTTGGCGAGGTGGACGGCCGTGCGCATGAGGTCGAGTTCGTGCGGGATGGTCTTCTCGTCGGTCTCGAAGCCGGGCCGGGGACGCCACGCCGCGATGCGCAGGGCCTCGGCGGCGAGGGACCCGGAGAGCTGCAGTTCGGAGGAGGTCACCACGGTGTCGAGTTCGGCACGGGGCACGAGGTACTCGAACCAGGGGCGGTCGACACCGGGGTGCGCGGCGGCGTCGACGGTCGAGTAGGCGTAGCCGCCCGCACCGATCGCGGGCCAGGGATCCTCCCAGACGATCCTGCCCTCACCCAGCTCGGGAAGCGCCCGGGTGGCTCCGAGAACGGCCCAGGCCCCGGTGGCATCGGTCACCTCGACCCGGAGCATGAACTTCATGCGTTCGAGCCAGGCCGCCAGCGGCGCGGCCTCCCCGCCCTCGACGATCAGCCATGTGGTGCCGCCGTCGTCCACCACGTGGGCGGCGTGCTCGATACGGCCCTGCACGGTGAGGAGGAGGGTCTCGGAGCTCTGACCGGATACCAGGCCCAGCAGCAGCTGCGAGGAGAGGGTGTTGAGCCAGCTGAGGCGGTCGGGGCCGCTGACGGTGACCACCCCGCGGGAGGAGAGGTCCACCACGGCCTGCCCCTCGGCCAGGAGTCGCTGTTCGCGGAACGGGTCGCCGTAGTGGGAGGCGACGAGGGCGTCAGCTCCGCCGCCCGGTACGGCACCGGGTCGGGCGAGCAGGGGGCTGGAGGAGATCATGACCGGTACAACGCCTCCCGGACAGGTCTATTCCTGCCCGGGATCGAGCCGGGAGGTGGGTTCAGGAGGTTTTCTGCAGGATGGCGGAGGCATGTGCCTCGAGCGAATTGCCGTCCGCCGCCACGTCCCATCTCCAGTAGAGGTTGCCCTCCACCAGACCGAACAGCCGGGTGGCGGCCGTGTACTCCTTGGAGTGCTGGCCGCGCATCACGAGGTCGGTGCTGAGCTGGATCTGCGGGCCTTTGATGTCGCCGTAGTACAGCTCGGCGATCCCGCCGGGGTGCACGATCGTGGCCGTGAGGTCGAAGCCTCCCGCCTCGTTGCGGAACTGCTCCACCTCGTCGGCGGTCTTGAGGGCGGGCACGATGTCCGCCGGGTTCAGGCCCGGGCCCACGTCGGCGTCGTTGAGCTTGCGGTCCAGGGCCCAGAAGCCGGTCTCGCCGGACAGCGGACGCAGCTTGGCGCCCTCCTCGTCGATGAGCCAGGACTCGGCACTGTACTGGAGGTAGGGCAGCCCGTTCTGGGAGAAGACGACGCGCTGCGAGAACCGCTCGGACTCGGCGGTACCCTCACCGAGCATCCCCGTGCCCTCCCAGGTCCCGAGGAGCCACGACAGCGGGACGAGCTCGGGCGTGAGGTCGGTGGGGAGTTCGAAGGACATGATGTTCGTCGGCGGGTCTTCTACTTCTGACCCTTGTACAGGCGCGTGATGACCAGGATCGCGAAACCGCCCATGGCGATACCGGAGAGGGCCAGCAACGAGATGAAGAAGATTTCCAGGGCAAGGATGGACGTCATGCGACCATCCTAACGTGCGGTACCCGCGGGAGCAGGTGCACCATGTGCGCGGGAGGCAGGCGGTGCGGCTGGAGCCGGGCTCCGGGCTGGACCGATCCGGGAACGGACCTCAGACCAGCAGGAGCCGGTCCAGGAGGTAGACGACGGCGCCGAGGCCCAGCACCGGACTCACGCCCACCGAGATCGCGGCGATCCGGGAGAGCGGAGCGGCCCGTCCGCCGGCCAGCCTGCGGGTGGCCGCGATGACGGCGCCGCACACGGCGCCGATGACCGCCGCCGCGACCGCCGGCACCTCGGTGAGGAGCAGACCGCCGAGGGGGCCCGCCAGCGCGGCCAGTACGACCGCGACGGGCGCCACGATGCGGTCCGGCAGCGGCAGGAGGCAGACGGCGATCGCCACGAGCACGCTCACACCGGTGACCAGCGTCATCCCGGAGTCCGACAGGTTGAAGCCCAGCCTGTCGGCCGCGACCCACCCGGAACCCATGGCCACCACCAGCACACCCGTACCGGCTCCCAGGATGGACTCGAGCCGGTGGCTCTGGCCCGTCCCGCGCACCAGTTGGATCATGAAGACCGCCCCCACGCCGAGAGCCACCATCGCGGGGAACCAGCCGAACGGGGCGGCGCCGTCCGTGGTGGCGGTGAGAACCACGGCGAGCACTGCGCTCGCCCCGATGGCGGCGGCCTGGCTCTTCCTCGCAGGGACCTGGAGGAGGTGCGGCCACCCGACCGCGGCCAGCACACAGACCACGCAGACGGTGATCGCCACGGCGGTCAGGGAGAGGTAGGAGGATGCGACGATCGCCGTCGTGGCGGTCGCTGCGGCTCCGGCAGCAATGGCCACGCTGGTCCTTTTCACTCCAGCAATACTGCCCTACGCCTGGTTCGGGTGGGAAAATCGGCGGTCATCCGGGGTCCCGGGCGTGCGAGCCGTCACACCGGCTGCGGCTATACTTGTCGAAATCTTTACCGCCGCCAGGGGCCCGTCACGGGTTCCGCCGGCACCAAGGCCCGATGATGCGCGTTCCCGACATGTGGAGGAATCATGCCGCACATCCTGATGCTCACCAATACCACGGGCTCCTCCGTGGAGATCCTGCCCGCGCTGGAACTGCTCAGCCACAAGGTGCACATCCTGCCCGCCGAGCCCACCGCCCTGCTCGAGACCGAACCGTGCGACGTCGTCCTCGTGGACGCACGGAAGGATCTCGTGGGCGCCCGCTCCCTGACGCAGCTCCTGAAGGCCACCGGCCTCGGGGCGCCGCTGGTGCTGGTGCTGACCGAGGGGGGCATGACGGCGGTGGCCGCCAACTGGTTGGCCGACGACGTCGTCCTGGACTCCGCCGGCCCCGCCGAGGTGGAGGCGAGGATCCGACTCGCCATTGCACGCGCCTCGGCGACGGACGAGGCCGCGAGCACCGAGATCCACGCCTCCGGCGTGGTGATCGACGAGGCCAGCTACACGGCGAGGGTGGGCGGATCGCCGCTGAACCTGACCTACAAGGAGTTCGAGCTCCTGAAGTATCTGGCGCAGCACCCGGGCCGCGTGTTCACCCGCGACCAGCTGCTGCACGAGGTGTGGGGCTACGACTACTACGGGGGCACCCGTACCGTGGACGTCCACGTGCGGCGGTTGCGGGCGAAGCTGGGCGCGGACCACGAGCAGCTGATCGGGACGGTGCGCAACGTGGGGTACCGCTTCATGCTCACCCGGCAGCCGGAGGACCGCGCCGCCGTGAACCAGGACGCCTGACACCGCAGGACCGCGCCGCCGGATGCACGAAGCCCCTCCCACCGATCGGCGGGCGGGGCTTCGCGCGTCCTGCCTGTACGGGCCGGACCTTGGTGGAGGACATACGGGTCGAACGTATCTCGGGCACCCCCCTGGTGCATCCCCCTCGAGCAGTTCACGACTCTACAACACTCCCCGTACGAGGGCAAAGCGCCGCCGGCGGAGGGACGGAACCGGTGGATACGGCGGGGCTAGGCTGGGGCCGTGCCCGCAGAGTCCCCTCCCCCGCCTGGGCCGTCGAGCGGATGGCCGGCGTCCCCCCCGCCCCCGTCCTGGCGGAGGTCCGAGACCTCGCGGACGTCTCGGCCGAGGCGGACGGCAATCCCCCGCTCGCCGAACAGACCCTCGTGACCCTCCGCTCCGAGGACGCCCGCGGTGTGGTGACCGTCTTCACGGCGAGATCGGCGGGAGCGGCGGGCACCGCGCAGGACGCCGAGCTCGCCGGGGTGGCGGTCGTGGTCCGCGGTGCGGAGGACGGCGCCGTGCTGGAACTGGTGGTGGCCCCCGACACGCGCGCGGAGGGCGTGGGTACCGCCCTCGTGGAGGCCGTACTGGCGGCGGGCTTCGACGGACTGAAGGGGTGGTCGCACGGGAACCATGCCGCGGCGGTGGATCTCGCCGCGCGCTTCGGGTTCGAGCCGGTACGCGAACTGTGGCGCATGCGCCTCACCCGCGCCGCCGTCGAGGAGTCCGCCCCGCCGCTCGTGCTCCCCGCGGGCGTCCGGATCCGCCCGTTCGTGCGCGGACAGGACGAGGAGGCGTGGCTGGCCGCGAACGCCGCCGCCTTCGTGCACCACCCCGAGCAGGGCGCCACCACGCGCGCGGATCTCGAGGCGCGCATGGACGAGGCGTGGTTCGACCCCGAGGGGTTCCTGCTGGCCGTCCGGGAGGACGACGACGCCCTGCTCGGTTTCCACTGGACCAAGATCCATCCGGGCGCGGGCGGCCACGCCCCGATGGGCGAGGTGTACGTGGTGGGGGTGACGCCCGAGGCGCAGGGCACCGGGCTCGGCAGGGCGCTGACCGTCGCGGGCATCGACCACCTCCACGCGCAGGGGCTGCAGGCCGTCATGCTGTACGTCGACGCGGACAACACCGCCGCCGTCGCCCTGTACCGGAAGCTCGGCTTCACCCGCTGGGACGTGGACGTGATGTACGCGGAATCGCCCTCCACACCCACTGTGTAAGGTTATTTTCGCAGGGCTCCGCCCCGCTCGAGAGCCCGTACACGCCGCAGGAGACGCAATGGATGCAGAGATCGGACGCCGCAGCGCGTCGCTGTACGGATCGTCCGAGACGGCCCCGGCCCGGGCCACCCAGGACCGCATCGACATCCCCGAGTTCGCGCCCAGCCTCCTGCCCTCGGGCGACATCCGGCCCGACCGCTTCCTGGACCGCGAGATCAGCTGGCTGGACTTCAACGCGCGCGTACTGGAGCTCGCCGAGGACCCCGACCTCTTCCTGCTGGAGCGCGTGAACTTCCTGTCCATCTTCGCCTCCAACCTGGACGAGTTCTTCATGGTGCGCGTCGCGGGCCTGAAGCGGCGCATCGCCACCGGCCTCGCGGTCCCCTCCGCCGCCGGCCTCAGCCCGATCGAGCAGCTCGAGAAGATCATGCAGGACGGTTACGGGCTCCAGCGGCGTCACGCCGCCGTGTTCGCGGAGCACATCCGCCCGGCGCTCGCCGAGGAGCAGATCCACCTCACCACCTGGGACGAGCTCGACGACGCCGCACGGGCGGAGCTCGGGCGGATGTTCGCGCAGAAGGTCTTCCCGATCCTCACGCCGCTGGCGGTGGACCCGGCCCATCCCTTCCCGTACATCTCCGGCCTGTCCCTGAACCTCGCGGTGGTGGTGCGGAACCCGGTCAGCGAGAAGGAGCTCTTCGCCCGCGTGAAGGTGCCGGACCAGCTGCCGCGGCTGATGTCGGTGGACGGGCCCCGCGCCGGCAACGTGGCCGGGAGGATCGCCCGCTTCATCCCCCTCGAGGAGGTGATCGCCGTCCACCTGGACCAGCTCTTCCCGGGCATGGAGGTCCTGGAGCACCACCTGTTCCGCGTCACCCGCAACGAGGACCTCGAGGTGGAGGAGGACGACGCCGAGAACCTCCTGCAGGCCCTCGAGAAGGAGCTGCTGCGCCGTCGCTTCGGCCCGCCCGTGCGCCTCGAGGTGACCACCGACATCAACCCGAGCATCCGGGCGCTCCTGTCCCGCGAGCTCGGCGTGGAGGACGACGAGGTCTTCAACCTCCCGGCGCCGCTGGATCTGCGTGGTCTCAGCGTGATCGCCGGGATAGACCGCGGGGACCTCCACTACCCGAAGGCCGTCCCGCACACCAGCAGGCACCTCAACGAGAGCGAGACCTCGAAGGCGGCCAACGTGTTCGCCGCCATGCGCCGCAGGGACATCCTGCTGCACCACCCGTACGACTCCTTCTCCACGTCGGTGCAGGCGTTCCTCGAGCAGGCCGCCGCGGACCCCAAGGTCCAGGCGATCAAGCAGACCCTCTACCGCACCTCGGGCGACTCCCCCATCGTGGACGCCCTGATCGACGCCGCCGAGGCCGGCAAGCAGGTGCTGGCCCTGGTGGAGATCAAGGCGCGCTTCGACGAGCAGGCCAACATCTCCTGGGCGCGGAAGCTGGAGCAGGCCGGCGTGCACGTGGTCTACGGGATCGTGGGCCTGAAGACCCACTGCAAGCTCTCGCTCGTGGTCCGCCAGGAGATCGACGGCCTGCGCCGCTACTGCCACATCGGCACGGGCAACTACCACCCGCGGACGGCCCGCTACTACGAGGACCTCGGGCTGCTCACCGCCAACGAGCAGGTGGGCCAGGACCTCTCGCGCCTGTTCAACCAGCTCTCCGGGTACGCCCCGAAGTCCACGTTCAAGCGTCTCCTCGTGGCACCGCGCTCCGTGCGCTCGGGCCTGATCGACCGCATCGAGCGGGAGATCGCGAACAAGCGGGCGGGGCTCGCCGCACGCGTGGTGATCAAGGTGAACTCGATGGTGGACGAGGCGATCATCGACTCGCTGTACCGGGCGTCGCAGGCCGGGGTGCAGGTGGAGGTGATCGTGCGCGGGATCTGCTCGGTCCGCCCGGGCGTCCCGGGGCTCAGCGAGAACATCACGGTGCGCTCCGTGCTCGGCCGGTTCCTCGAGCACTCACGGGTTTTCGCCTTCGCCAACGGCGGCGACCCGGCGGTGTTCATCGGTTCCGCGGACATGATGCACCGCAACCTGGACCGCCGTGTCGAGGCCCTCGTGCAGCTGAGCTCCCCCGAGGACATCTCCTACCTGATGAACCTCATGGACCGCTACATCAGCCCCGAGGTGGCGAGCTGGCACCTCGACGAGACCGGGTGCTGGACACGCCACGCGAAGGACGACGACGGCGCGCCGCTCGAGGACATCCAGTCCTACCTGCTCGCCTCGCGGACCCGCCAGCGAGCGGTGTCCCGCCGCTGATGGCCGCTTCGACGAAGGGCGCCGCCGTGCCGCAGACCGGCGGCGGCCCGACCATAGCCGCCGCGGGGACCCTGTGCTGGAGGAGTTCGAAGGGGCGCCTCGAGGTCCTGGTGATCCACCGCCCCCGGTACAGGGACTGGTCCTGGCCGAAGGGCAAGGTCGACCCCGGGGAGACCACGCCCGAGTGCGCCGTGCGCGAGACCTTCGAGGAGGTGGGCCTCAGCGTCACGCTCGGGATCCCCCTCGCAGTCCTCGAGTACTCCGTCTCCTCACGGCCCAAGGTGGTCCACTACTGGGCGGCGAGGATCACCCGCCAGAAGGCCGATCCGGACGGCAAGGAGGTGGACCGCGTGCGCTGGGTGAGCCCGGAGGAGGCACGCGACCTGCTCAGCAACCCCTCCGACGTCGAACCGCTCGATGCGCTGATCGCGGCGCACCGCGCCAAGGTGCTGGAGACCTGGCCGCTGATCGTGGTGCGCCACGCGAAGGCGAAACCGCGCTCGTCCTGGAGCAGGGCGGAGGGCGGGCGCCCCCTGGCCGCCACGGGTCGCCGGCAGGCCACCGCCGTGAGCCGCCTCCTGCAGGCGTGGAACCCGGAGCGGGTGATCAGCAGCCCGTGGGAGCGCTGTGTCCAGACCATCACGCCCTATGTGCACCAGCGCAGTGCGAAGCTGAAGCTCGTGGACGCCCTGACGGAGCACGACGCCGCACGCAGGCCCGCGCGTGCCCGCGGCGCCGTGGATCGCCTCTTCGACAAGCGCCGATCCGTGGCCCTGTGCACGCATCGGCCGGTCCTGCCGCTGGTGTTCTCGGTGCTCGCGTCCCGGATGTCGGGGCCGCTGCAGGGTCTGCTCCCCGCGGAGGACCCCTACCTCGCTCCCGGGGAGGCCGTGATCTGCCAGGTCAGCACGTCCGATCCGGATCGGATCGTGTCGGTGGAGCAGTTCCGCGCCTACGACGACTGACCCTCGCCACGGTGGGTCGTGCTTTCCGGCCCCCAGTGTCACGATCAGGGCAGGGGACGCATCCTGGGTTGACCTCACGAACGTTCGTATCAAACACTTGATACGAACGTGAGGGGAGATGGTGAGTTTTCTGGGCAGTCTGGGTCTCGGTTGGGTGCTCGGCGCGGTGGTGGTCTACGCGATCCTCCTCCTCGCCCACCTGAGCGGTGATTCCGGGAGATCACCGCTCCTCGCCGCCCGCCGCCCGGCACTGTGGGCGGCGCTCCTGGCCCTGTACTGCGGTGGGGTGATCGGCTCCGATTCCGGGCTCGACAGACTCCGAGGGGCCCGGGGTCCCTCCACGACGGAGCGGATCACCGGGGACCTCCCCTTCCTCGAGGATCTCGCACTGACCGCGTCGCCGTTCCTCGCGATCAGCGGCATCTACGTCCTCGCGCAGACCATCGGTCTCCGCGGACGGGGGAGCGTACGGACGGCGGACCTGGCCGTGCGTCGCCTCCGGGACTACCTGCCTCCGCGACTGACCGTCTTCACGGTCGTCCTGATCGTCCTCGGGGCCGGGTGCATCGTGGCGACCTCCTGGTTGCCGGCGATCGTCCCGGACACCTCGTCGCTCGACGGCGGCGGACCCGTACCACCGGCCAGGATGGCCGGAAGCCGCTTCGCCGCCATCGCAGGCATGTCCTACGCCCTGTTCGTCCTCACCGTCATCGGCGCGCTCCTCGTGATCGTGCGGCGTCGCCGGGTCTTCACCCTGACCCACCCGGAGGACAGCCTCATCCGGCGCGTCCACATCAACCGGCTCCTGCGCACCGTCGCCTTCGTCGCGGTGACCGTCGCGAACAGTTGTCTCTGGTTCGCGTCCACCGGTGACACCGCGGAGATCTGGAACACGTTGCGCGCCGGTACGGCGGCCCTCGGACTGATCACCGTGATCGTGATCATCGCCGCGAAACCGCCGCAGATCCCCGAGGACGTCGACCAGCAGGTGGTGGCCCCTGTGATCGCCCCGAGCGGTACCACCGACCGCGCGGTGCAGGTGATCCTCAGCGGCCGCCGGATCGGGTACGCGATCTGGGCCCTGTGCATCCTCCCGCTGCTCTTCACCGTGAGCGAGCTGGGAGGTCTGCTCCCTCTTGCGGTACTGGTGATCGCCTATGCCGGTTTCCTGCTCGCCCAGCTGGTAGCCGAACTCGCCGTGGCGCAGAACCACGGCGATCAACCGCGACCGGGCCTGCGGAACATCCGGCGGCTTCCTGTCTCCCTCCTGTTCACCGCGGTTCCGGCGGTCCTCCTGATCGTCCTGGCGGGTGTCACGTCCTCCTGGGTGGGAACACTCCCGGGCTCCTCGTCGGAGCTCCCGTTCTGGTCGGCGGCCTTCTGGCCGACCGTCGCCTTCGCCGCCCTCGTGGTCGTCTTCAGCGGCGCCCGGCCGCCCCTGCGCCTGGCTTCCCCTGCCGAGGACGACGCCCTGCGGGGGGCCTCGGTCCGCCGGGGCCTCCTCATGGTGTCCTCGATGGTGCTGGCCTTCACCGGCTTCCTCCTGTCCGAGAATCGCCATGCGCTCGCGGGAGGATCCTGGTCCGATCAGCCGGGTACGGAGCCCTTCCCGTTCGAGCCCGGGCAGCTCCAGAACCTCGTGCTCCTGCTCCTCGTCACCGCGGTGGTGATCGCCGTCCTCCCCGGACGGCGGGTGCCGGCGCGGGCGCCGCAGGATGCAGGCGGCCTCCGGCGACCCCGCGGCTGCGCGTCGCCCTCCCCCCCCCCGTCCCGCCGTTCGAGCAGATCCGAGCCGGGATCGCCGCGCTCATCGGTGCGGGGCAGCTGATGCCGGATGATCGCCTCCCGACCGTGCGCTCACTGGCAGCGGATCTCGGGGTGGCCAACGGGACCGTCGCCCGCGCCTACCGCGAGCTCGAAGCCGCCGGATTCGTCGTGGGCCGAGGTCGCCGGGGGACGGCGGTGGCGGCCGACCCTCCCGTGGGCCCCGTGACCCCCGGCGTGCGGACGACGACGCCCGAGGGGACCTCCGCAGCGCGGTGGCACCGGGACACCTCCCGCGCGATCATCGACGCCGTCGGGGCGGCCGTGGAAACGGCCCGGGCCCACGACCTCCCCGCCGAGGAGCTGATCGCGCTGGTCAGGGCGGCCTATGACGAGCCGCCGACGGCAGCACACTGAGCCGGAACACCCGGTCGGTTCGGCAGCACCGACACTTCACGTCCCCATCACCGACGTCGGACCCACCGTTCACGTGCCGTTCACCGGGCCTGCTTATGGTGTGACCTCGAGGTGGGCGCAGCACCGGGTGACGGGGGAACGGCGATGGCCGATGTGAAGGGCGTGGTGCAGCGCCTCGCGCCGCGTGAGATCTCGGAGCTCCACAGGATCGGCCCCGACGGCCCGCTCACCCCGAAACTGCTGCACGCCATCGACCGCGCGGCCGGCGGCCCCGGTGAGGGCCGGGGCTATTCCGTCTACGCCCGGGTGATCGATCGTGACCGGCCCCGCCGCTTCGTGCTCCGCACGGACGTCTGCGCCGAGCTGTTCGCGCCACGCCACTGATCCGGCGGCACCACGCTCCCGGGCAGGTCAGGTCCATCGGTCCAGCGGGGGCGATGATGGTGTCATGGACCTGCCGCTGACCGCTCTCCCGGCGCCGACGGGCTCTCCCGGGCTCCTGCTCCGGCTGTACCGCCCGGTGGACCAGGACCGGCTGCCATCCGTCGACGCCATGCTCACGGTGCTGGACGAGGACGAGAGACTGCGCGCCGACCGGACGGAGTGCGGCTCCGCCCGGTCGGCCTTCGTCACCGGCCGCTACCTGCTCCGTCGCTTCACCGCGGAACTGCTCGACGTCGATCCCCGCACCATGACCGCCGTGTCCTCCTGCCCCTCGTGTGCTGCTCGAGGGGTGACCGGCCCTGACCACGGACGTCCGGGGTACCTCCTCGGCGACGCACACGTGCCGCTGGAGCTCAGCCTGTCCCGCAGCCGGGGCGCCGTGCTCCTCGCAGCCCTGCCCTCCGGCAACGGTGCACGGACCGGCGTGGACCTCGAAGCGGTGGACGACGTGGGCTTCGAGGGCTTCGCCGACGTGGCGCTGACCCCGGCCGAACGAGAGGCCGTCCGGGAGCTGCCGCAGGAGAGTGGGCTCCTCGCCCGAGCACGCTTGTGGGCGCGGAAGGAAGCCCTGGTGAAGGCACTCGGCTCCGGGTTAACCGGGCGGGACCCGAGCACCCTCGACGTCCTCCACGATCCTCGCACCGGTGACGTGGAGCTGCCCGCGCCACCGCGCGGTGCGGGCGCGGCGGACGGTGACGAGCAGGGCGGACTCGTGGCCGCCGTCGCCGTCGTTCCGTCGAGTCCCTGAGCTCCTCCGCCCCGGTTCCTCAGGATCAGCTCCGGTACGAGTCATCGGGCGCCCGGGGGTCCTATACTCCGAGCATGCCCATCATGCACCTCCCCGGAGACGTCGCCGACCGCCGTCCTGCTTCCAGCTCGGACAGGACCGTCTCGTGAGCGGCGGACTCGTCGCCCTGCTCGACGACGTCGCCGCCCTGGCGAGGATCGCGGCCGCCTCGATGGACGACGTCGCCGCGGGGACGGCGAAGGCCAGCTCCAAGGCCGTCGGCGTGATCATCGACGACGCCGCCGTCACCCCGCAGTACATGTCCGGTGCCGATCCGGCCCGTGAACTGCCCATGATCAAGCGGATCTTCCTCGGCTCGCTCCGGAACAAGCTGCTGATGATCCTGCCGGCGCTGCTGCTCATCAGTGCGTTCATCCCCTGGGTGATCCCGTTCATCCTCATGCTGGGCGGCACCTACCTCTGCTACGAGGGTGCCGAGAAGGTCTGGCACAAGCTCCGCGGGCAGCACGACGCCGAGGAGAAGCCTGCGGTGGAGCGCGGACCCGAGGCGGAGTCCAAGGTGGTCAAGGGTGCCATCACCACCGACTTCATCCTCTCCTGCGAGATCATGGTCATCTCCATGACCGAGGTGGCCGACGAACCGCTGTGGGTCCGGGCGATCATCCTGGTGGGCGTGGCCCTGCTGATCACGGTGCTCGTGTACGGGGCGGTCGCCGTGATCGTGAAGATGGACGACGTCGGCCTGTACCTCACCCGTAAGGACTCCGCGGGAGCCAAGCGCACCGGCGCCCTGCTCGTCAAGGCCATGCCCGCGGTGCTGGGCGTCATCACGTTCGTGGGGACCATCGCCATGCTGTGGGTGGGCGGCCACATCATGCTGCAGGGGGTCTACGACCTCGGGTGGCACCTGCCGTACGACATCGTGCACTACCTCGAGCACCCCTTCGCCGAGGTCGCCGCGGTGGGCGGTTTCCTGGTGTGGCTCGTGGAGACCCTGAGCTCCGCGGTCATCGGGCTCGTCTGGGGATCGATCGTCCTGGCCGTGATCCACCCGCTGCTGAAGCTGCTCCCCATCGGGAACAAGGGCGAGCACGAGAAGGGCGATCTCCGGGCCGCGGCTGCCGGATACCGGCCCGCGAAGAGGGACGACGCCGCCCCGTAGGAACACGGTCAGCGGTGCGGTTCGTCGGGGCGAACTACCTCATGTTCATACGGTGACGGACGCAGGCCGGTAGCGCAGCGCGACAGCACCCGAGCGGAACTCGTGGCGGTCCACGAGTTCGAGCCGGACCCGGTCACGCAGCCCGGCGAGCACCGTCGGTCCGCGTCCGGCGAGCACCGGCTGCACGAGGAACTCGTACTCGTCGATCAGCCCTCGATCCGCCAGGGCCAGGGGAAGCGTCACGCCGCCCACCCACAGGGCTTCGCCCGGTTCCTGCTTGATCCGCCGGATCGCCGCCCCGGCATCACCCCGGATCAGCTCGGCGTTCCAGTCGACCCCGCTCAGCGTGCTCGACACGACGTACTTCCGCGCCCGGTCGATCGCCTCGGCGAACGGGACCTCCGACCCGTCCATCCACTCGGGCCACACGCCCGTGGCCGGTCGCCGCCACGCCGACTCCATCAGCTCGTAGGTCAGCCGGCCGAACAGCAGGGCGTCCGCCCGCTGCATCTCGGCCGTCCAGTACCGCATCGACTCCTCGTCGGGCGGGAGCCCCGCCTCGTGGTCGCAGCAGCCGTCGAGCGTGATGTTGATCGAGTACCGGAGCTTCCTCATCCCACTGCCTCCCTCGGCACATCGGCCAGTGCATCGGAGAGTACCCACATCGTCAGCGGTGATCAATGCCCGGTCCACGGGTTCCCCCGCGTCATGCCGTCCTTCCGGTACGACGACGTGGGTGCGGCCCTGGGACGGTGCCAGGACGTCCTCGCCTCCCGGAGTATCCACGGTGGGTCTCCCGCGAAGGGTGTGGTCGAGCATGCGGGACCACGGGGACCACGCCAGTACACGGTCGAGGACCTGGAAGGCCGTTGCCGGGAGTTCTCGCAGCAGACCCGAGGCGTCCCTCCCCGCGAAGGGGGAGCACGGCCCGCCGCTGAGGTGACGCCGGCTCAGAGCCGCGGCAGGGCCTCCGCGTACAGCCAGCGCCGCAGCAGCCCCGGGACGTCGACGCCGGGCAGCAGCCGCGCCGCGAGCGCCTCGAAGTCCGGCGTGGTCACCGAGCCGAACCGGTGCTCGGCGGACCAGGCCCGGAGGAGGTCGAAGAACGCGGTGTCCCCCGCGGCCCGGCGCAGGGCGTGCAGGGTCAGGGCACCCCGCTTGTACACGCGGTCGTCGAACATGTCGGGGCCCCCGGGATCACCGATCCGCAGGTCCTCGTCCTCCCCCGCGAGGTACCGGTGCGCCGAGCGCGCGAGGTCCTCCGCCGTCGTCGCCCCCGAGGCCTCGGACCAGATCCACTCCGCGTAGCAGGCGAAGCCCTCGTGCAGCCAGATGTCCTGCCAGCGCGCCGCCGTGACCGCGTTGCCGAACCACTGGTGCGCGAGCTCGTGGGCGATCAGGCGCTGCGCCTCCCAGTCGGCGCTCAGGTGGTTGCGGCCGATGATGGAGAGAGTCTGCGCCTCGAGGGGGATCTCCAGTTCGTCGTCGGCCACCACCACCAGGTACTGCGGGAAGGGGTACGGGCCGAAGCGCTCCTCGAAGGTGCTGAGCATCTCGTGGTTGCGGGCCAGCGCCGCGCGGGCGCTCGCGGCGAGCGCGGGCGGGACGGCCGCGTACTGCGGTACGGGCGCTCCGGAGGCACGGGGACCCACCCGGACGGGGAGGGCGACGGCGGGGCCCGCGGGGTCGTTCAGCGGCACCAGGTCGTACCGGCCGATCTGCACGGTGGCGAGGTACGGGGCCATGGGCTCGGTCTGCTCGTACACCCAGGTGGTGCGGCTGGAGCGGCCGATCCGGGACACCAGCACGCCGTTGCACACGGCGCGGTACCCGGCATCCGTGGTGACGGTGAAGCGGTGGGCGGCCTTCTGCGAGGGGTGGTCGTTGCAGGGGAACCAGGTGGGTGCACCCGTGGGCTGGCCGGCCACGAGGACGCCGTCGGTGAGTTCCTCCCAGCCCACCTCCCCCCAGGTGCCGGTGCTGGGCCGGGGATTGCCCTCGTACCGGATGTCCAGCCGGACCTCGGCCTCCGCGGGCACCTCGTCGCGGAAGCCGACCACCAGTTTGCCGCCGCGTTCCTTGAAGGCCTTGATGCGCGCGGTGTCCGAGGTGACCTTCGTGGCCCGCAGGCCCACGAGGTCCAGTTCCAGCTGGTGCAGGGCCGTCCGCGGGGTGAGCGTGAGGACGGCCCGGCCGGAGAGCCGGTTGCTCGCGAGCTTGTAGTCCAGGGTGAGGTCGTAGTGCTGCACCCGGTAGGCGGTGCTGCCGCTGGTGGGGGTGTAGGGATCGGGTGCGGCGGCGCTGCCGTTCACGCACCGGCTCCGGGACCGGACCAGGAACTGACGGGGTTCCCCATCCAGTAGGAGCCGGCGGGCACGGTCTCGCCGCGCATCACGAGCGACGCCGGACCCACGGTGGCTCCGCCGGCGATCTCCGCGGCGGGCAGGATCACGCTGTGCGGGCCCAGGGTTCCGCCCGGGGCGAGCGCTACGGTGTCCATGCTCATGATCCTGTCATGGAAGAGGTGGGTCTGCACCACGCACCCGCGGTTCACGGTGGAGCCGTCGCCGAGACTCACGAGATCGGCCTCGGGGAGCCAGTAGCTCTCGCACCACACCCCGTGCCCGATCTTCGATCCCAGTGCCCGCAGCCACCACACCAGTGCCGGTGTGCCGCTCGCCGCGCGGGCGAACCACGGGGCGCTGACGCTCTCGACGAAGGTGTCCACCACCTCGTTGCGCCAGATGAACGAGCTCCAGAGCGGGTGCTCCCCGGCCTCGATCCTTCCCACGAGGGCCCACTTGGCCACCACGGCGGAGCCAGCGGCCACGGCTCCGAGGGCCATGAAGACGACGCCGCTGAGCAGCGCTGCGACCACGTAACCACTCGACAGGGCGAGGGTGTCGAAGAGCACGAACGCGGCGACGGCGATCAGCACGGTGAGGACGATCGGCACCAGCCGGCACACCTCCCAGAACGCGCGGGCGGCCTTCAGCCGGCGGGATGGCTCGAAGGTGCGGCTCGCATCCCCCGTCATGGCCTGACGGCGCAGGCGCGAGGGAGGGCTGCCGAGCCAGGAGCTGCCGGCCTTCGCCTTCGCGGGGGTCGCCGAGAGCACGGCCACGAGCGAGTTCTTCGGTACCCGGCGCCCCGCCGAGGTCATGCCGGAGTTGCCGAGGAACGCCCGCCGGCCGATCTTCGCCGGGGCAATCCGGAGGTACCCGCCGCCGAGCTCGTAGGAGGCCACCATGGTGTCGTCGGCGAGGAACGCACCCTCCCCGATGGTGGTCATCCTCGGGATGAGCAGCACCGTGGAGGCCTCGACGTTCTTCCCCACTCGGGCGCCGAGCAGGCGCAGCCACACGGGCGTGAACAGGCTCGCGTAGAGCGGGAAGAGGACGTCGCGGGCGAGGTCCAGCGTGCGCTCGGTGGCCCAGATCTGCCACCCCACCCGACTCCGCACCGGGTAGTACCCCTCCTTCAGCCCGATGCCGAGCAGCCGCACCGTGCCGAGGATCAGCAGGGCGTTCACGAGCAGCCAGAGGGGCGCGGCGAGCACCGCCGGTCCCAGCAGGGACGACCAGGCAGCGGACAGCGAGGGCGCACCGCGCAGCGCGCACACCATGGGCAGGGCGGCGACGACGGCGGCCACGTACGGGATGAGGGCGAGCGCCCCGGACGCCCCGGCGAAAGCAGCGAACGACGCGCGGGCGGACCACCCGGAGCGCGCTGCCCGGGCCCCGGGCCAGCCCTGCTTCGCCCGGCCCGTGCGCGTGGCCGGCGAACCGGAGACGAAGTGCCCGGATTTCACGGCACCCTGCACCGCGGATCCGGGGGCCACCTCCGCGCCCGCACCGATCCGGGTGCCGGGCAGCAGCGTGCTGCGAGCGCCCACCACCGCGCCGGCGCCCACGGTGACGGGCCCGATGTGCACACGGTCGCCGTCGATCCACCACCCGGAGAGATCCACCTCGGGTTCCACCGAGGCTCCGGCGCCCAGGGTCAGGAACCCGGTGACCGGTGGCACGGAGTGGAGGTCGACGTCGGGCCCGATCCTCGCGCCGAGGGCACGGGCGTAGACGGGCACCCAGGGGGCGCTGGCGAGGCTCACCGCGCCCACGCCGTTGGAGATCTGCTCGGCCAGCCACAGGCGCAGATGCACCTTGCCGGAGCGCGGGTACACCCCGGGGCGCACATCATGCAGCAGGATGCGGGCTGCGAGGACGGAGAGGGACATCCGTCCGAGGGGGCTCACGAACACCAGCCAGGAGGCCGCCACCCACCACCAGGAGAGCGTGGGTGCAGCCGTGAGGACCCCGAGGCCGGCGAGCACGTTGGCGGCGATCATCGCGTAGGTGAGCCAGCGCATGCCGGCGAGGAACTGGAGGGGGATGCCCATCACGGTCTGGAAGATCTGCGACTTCCGGGCGGTGCGGCGCACGTCCCGCTCCGGTGTCTCGGGCTGTACTCCGCCGTCGCCGGTGGACGCGACGAACTCGGCCAGGGCGCCCAGGCGCGGGTGGGCGTAGATGTCCGCCACGGTGATCAGCGGATAGCGCGCCCGGATGAGGGAGACGAGGCGGGCGGCACCGAGGGATCCGCCGCCGTGGAGGAAGAAGTCCGCATCGGCGTCCGCGGGCACGGTCCCGAGGACCGCGGCCCACTGGTCGGCGATCCACCGCAGGCGCGGATCCAGCTCCCCGGCCCCGGTACCCGGATCCTCCGCCCCGGCGAGCGGCCAGGGCAGGGCATTGCGGTCCACCTTGCCGCTGGTCTTGGTGGGCAGGGAGCCGGTGAGGGTGAGCATCGGTACCAGGGCCGCGGGGCGCGGGTCGGCGCGGAGCGCCCGCAGCGCGGGGGGATCCGGCCCCCCGCCGGCCGGCACCAGGTAGCCCGCCAGCAGCTGGTTGCCCGTGGGCGTGGTCCGGACGGCGGCGGCCGCGCCGACGACGCCGGGCAGGGCCTGCAGTGCGGCGTCCACCTCCCCGAGTTCGATCCTCCGGCCGCCGAGCTTCACCTGGTCGTCGGCGCGTCCACCGAAGATCAGCCCCTCCGACTCCAGGCGCACGAGGTCGCCGGAGCGGTAGGCGCGGTCCCAGCCGAGCGTGGGCATGGACGCGTACTTCTCGGCGTCCTTCGCGGGGTCCAGGTAGCGGGCCAGGCCCACGCCACCGATGATCAGCTCACCGGTGCCGCCCTCGGGCACGGGCGTCCCGGTCTCGTCCACCACGGCGAGGTCCCAGCCGTCCAGGGGCAGCCCGATGCGCACGGGCCCCTCACCGCCGAGACGGGCGGCGCAGGCGACGACGGTGGCCTCCGTGGGTCCGTAGGTGTTCCACACCTCGCGGTCGTGCATGGACAGGCGTTGCCCCAGTTCCGGTGGGCAGGCCTCCCCGCCGAAGATCAGCAGGCGGACGTTCTCGAGGGAGTCCGCGGGCCACAGGGCGGCGAGGGTGGGCACCGTGGACACCACGGTGATGCCGCGCGCGATCAGCCACGGCCCCAGGTCCATGCCGGTGCGCACCAGGGCGCGCGGCGCCGGGACGAGACAGGCCCCGTTCCGCCACGCGAGCCACATCTCCTCGCAGGAGGCGTCGAACGCCACGGACAGACCCGCGAGCACGCGGTCGCCCGGTCCGATCGGGTCGTCCTGCAGGAACAGGTGCGCCTCGGCGTCCACGAAGGCCGCCGCCGAGCGGTGGCTGACGGCCACACCCTTCGGCGTGCCCGTGGACCCGGAGGTGAAGATGATCCACGCGTCGTCCTCGGGCGCCGGATCGCCGTCGTGCTCCTGCACCGCTCCCCGCCCGGCGGCGCCTCCCGTGAGGCGGAGACCCTCCCCCACCACGACGACGGCGCGGGACTCGGCGAACACCACGCGGGCGCGCTCGTCGGGGTCGTCGGCGTCCACCGGCACGTACGCGGCCCCGGCCACCAGCACCCCGAGGATCGCGATGTAGAGCTCGTCGGTGCCGGAGGGGATCCGGACGCCCACGGTGTCCCCGCGGCGCACGCCCGCACTCCGCAGGACGACGGCGAACTCCTCCGCCGCGGCAACTAGTTCCGCGTAGCTCAGGGACCGGACGCCGTCGTCGAGCGCGGACGCCTCGGGGTGCGCCGCCGCGGTGGCGCGCAGGACGTCCACGAGCGTGCGGGGCGCCGGGGCACGATCGGAGGCGACGAGCTGCGCCGGGTACGGGGCGGAGGCGGCGTGGACGGTGGAGGTGTCTCTGGTCACGGGGGAAGTCTTCCGAAGAGAGGTGAACGGGAGGTGATCGCCTGCTGCGACGGGCCCACCACCCGGCATCCGAGTCTAGCGACCGGCCTGACCGCACCCCGCCGTCCGTCCTACACTGGGCACGTGAACACCCCCATCCCCACCCCGTACGAGGACCTGCTGCGCGACGTCATGGCCAACGGTGCGGCCAAGAGCGACCGCACGGGTACCGGGACCCGCAGCGTCTTCGGCCGGCAGCTGCGCTTCGACCTCGGCGAGTCCTTCCCCCTGATCACCACCAAGCGCGTGCACTTCAGGTCCGTGGCCCTGGAGCTGCTCTGGTTCCTCCGCGGTGATTCGAACGTCCGCTGGCTCCAGGAGCGCGGCGTGTCCATCTGGGACGAGTGGGCGGACGACGACGGCGAGCTGGGCCCGGTCTACGGCGTCCAGTGGCGCTCGTGGCCCACGCCCGACGGCGGGCACATCGACCAGATCGCCCAGGTGGTCGAGGCGCTGAAGGCGAACCCGGACTCCCGGCGGCACGTGGTCTCCGCCTGGAACGTGGCCGAGGTCGCCGACATGGCGCTGCCTCCCTGCCACGTGTTCTTCCAGTTCTACGTGACCCCCGGCGAGGACGGCGCCCGGGGGAAGCTCTCCTGCCAGCTGTACCAGCGCTCGGCGGACATGTTCCTCGGCGTGCCCTTCAACATCGCGTCCTACGCCCTGCTCACCCTGCTCGTGGCCCAGCAGACCGGGCTGGAGCCCGGGGAGTTCATCTGGACCGGCGGTGACGTGCACATCTACGACAACCACGTGGAGCAGGTCACCGAGCAGCTCGGCCGGACCCCGTTCCCGTACCCGCGCCTGGAGCTCAAGCGCATGCCCGCAAGCATCTTCGACTACACCCTGGAGGACCTCGCCGTGCTCGACTACCAGCACCACCCCACCATCAAGGCACCGGTGGCCGTATGAGCACGCCCGCCACCGCCCCCCCGCCCCGGACCCTGA
>NZ_LGIU01000034.1 GCF_001187915.1 Arthrobacter sp. RIT-PI-e
GGTCCCGCCGTCCGTGCGACGGCGGGGGTCGTCATCCCCGGCCGGCCCCCGCCGCCTCCGCGGTCAGGTGAAGGCGGCCACGACGGCGGCGGCTTCGCCGAGTACCTCCGACCGGGTGGTCGCGTGGACGGCGAAACGGATGCGGTCCTCCCCGTGCCGGGTCACAGTGATCCCGGCGGCGGCGAGCGCCTCCCGTGCCTCCGCAGCCCGCCCGGGGACGCCGGCCACCACGATCCCGGCGCGGCGGTCCCGTTCCCTCGGTGACAGCACCGTGACCCCGGCCGCATCGAGGTGGTCGATCAGTGCGCCGGCGTGCGTCGCGACGAGACCCTGGAGCGCCTGCACGCCCACCGTCTCGACCAGCTCCAGGGCCTCGGCGAAGGATCCGGTCGCGTAGGGCGAGAGGTTCGAGACGGAGAACCGCCCCGCACCCGGCAGCGGCGGGGGTCCCTCGCCGTTGTACCGGTGTGCCCCGGCCCCCCCGGTCCAGCCCGTGAGCAGGGGCTCGATCCGCTCGAGGCCCTGCTCGGACACGGCCAGCCCTGCCATGCCCCAGCCACCGCGCACCCACTTCTGGGCGCCGGCGATCAGCGCGTCCGCGAGGGTCCACTCGAGGTCCGCGACGCCGAAGCCCTGGATGCCGTCCACCACGAGCAGTCGGTCCGGCCCGATGACCTCCCGGATACCGGCCAGGTCCGCGACGTACCCGGTGCGGAAGTCGACGGCGCTGACGCTCACCGCCACGGTGTCCGCCGTCAACCCGCGCGCGACGACGTCGGGGGTCACCTGGGTGCCGGGCTCGCCGATCAGTTCGACGCGCGCCCGTCCGGCCTCACTGTTCCGGAGCCAGGGATAGGTGTTGGACGGGAACTCGCCGGCGCTCACGAGCACCGTCCCGCGCGAGAGACCGAAGGCCACCTGGAACAGACCGAGCGAGGTGCTGCCGGTCAGTCCCACCTGATCGAGGGGGAAGCCGCTCAACCTGGAGAAGGCCTCACGGGCCCGTACCTCCTCGGCGAAGAGGAGCTCGACGGCGTCGGGCCCGGCCTCCCCGGCGATCCCCATGAGGTGTGCCACGTGATCGCGGACCTTGGTGGACGGCGGGCCGTAGCTCGCGAAGTTCAGGAACCCGGGTAGCTCGGAGAAGGCCGACTCGTACGTCGCGAACAGCTCGTCGGGCGTGGGATCGATCGCCATGGGTCAGCGCCGCTTCTTCCCCTTGAGGAGGGCATTGGGACGGTTCCGCACGATGTCGGAGGAGTTCTCGCCCTCCGTCCGGCGTCGGGAGGCCTTCCCCGTGGTTCTCCGCGCCTTCCCGGACACGGCGCCGGGCGCAGGCTCGCCGTCGACACTGGTGGAGATGCGTTCCTTCCGCACCTCCTCCCGGACCGTGGCCCGCCCGGCGACGGTGACCGTGTCCATCCGCACCCGCTCCACGGGAACCGTCTCCACACCGACCACCGCGACCTCCTCCCGCAGCACCACGTCCACGGACCGCTCCTGGAACAACGCGTCCTCGTCGAGGTCCGGGTGCGCCGAGGTGATCGGCTCGACCTCGACCCGGAGCTGCTCCCTGCGCAGGGACACCGTTGCCCGGGCCTCCTCCGTGACGACGTACTTCCGCAACCGCACCCGGCCGGCGTCGTGCCGCTCGGTCCGCACCCTGAGCCGCTCCTCCGAGCGGATCATCCAGGGTGCACCGTCGTCGTCCCGCACCGCCCCGTCCGGCCCGCCCGCCCCCGCACCGCCCGCCAGCCCGTAGTGCGCCTCGAGTGCGGCCTCCTCCTCGGCACCGAGGTGGCCGTCACCGTCGATCGACGGAGCCTGTTCGATCAGCGCGCGCGGAGGGACGACGACGAGGTGGTCGCCCTCCGCCGTGGCGCCCCGCAGCGGCACGAAGTTCGGGGTACCGGACGGGCCGGTGCGGACGGTCACCCAGACCGGCTGCTCGGCGGTCTCGTCCAGGTACACCTCGCCGATCGGGCCCATCCCCTCCCCCTGGTGCGTGAGCACCGCCGTCCGGGAGTCGAGCAGGGGATCGAGGTCGTCCATCGTGAGCATGCGTGGTCCTGTCATCGGATTCGTCCGCCGTCGATCGGCGATCCACGGTCAGCGTAGGTCGACCGTCCACACGATGACAAGCACACTTACTATTGCGGGAACCGGCGCCTCGGCCCGTCATCGCGGGAGCGGCGCCGCCCACGTGGGAGCAGGGGGGGTCCGCAGGGTGTGACGGAACTGACGTCTCATTTATTTTGAGTAGATCACAATAAGGCCTAGGCTCGAGACAGACGGTCTCCCGATCACACCGCGGAGATCGACGAGCGACTTCGACCACGATCCGCGGTCCCGCTCGACCACGACCCCCGGCATGCTCCCGGCCCGCCGTGTCCACGATGCCGTGCATCCCCTCCGACAGAAGGAACATCACCCCATGACTATCCTCGACCGACCACTGCCCGTACGGCGCCCCACCGCCTCACCCTCCGTTCCCGAGCAGGGTGCCCCGGCTCCCTTCGGTGGCAGCTACGTGACGACCGGCTCAGCCCGCCCGGCGACGGAGGGCGCCTACGTGACGCGCACGGATGCCTTCTCGCAGCACGGCCCCCTCGCCCCTGCGACCCGCGGTACCTACGTGAGCACGTCGTCGGCAGCGCCGAGCGGGGGCACCTACACCTACACCGGCTGACGCCTCGCACCCGGTACCACCGGACCTCGGAAGCCGGCCGGTCAGGGGGCCGCGAGATCCGCCGGGAGCGCGTCCGACCGCGACTGCGCCTCGGGGCCCCCCGCCCCGCCGCTGACCAGGAGCTCGTCGGCACCGGTGCGCGCGTGCAGCTCTCCCACCCCACCCGCCCCCTCGGCCTGCGCCCCGGACACCGCGGTGGCGAGTGCGTTCTCCACCCGGGCCTCCGGCCGCGAGGTCAGCTGCCTGCGGTCGGGGCCCTCGAGGGGCGGGAAGTACCCGTCGGTACGGGACACCGCGAGCGCCCGGGCCTCCGGGAGCAGCAGGTCCCGGGCCTGCGCCGTCGTCGGGGCCACGGCCACGTTCAGGGACACCGAGACGTGGGGAGCGTCCCACCACGGTGACGGCCGGAAGGCCTCGCGGTAGCGCCGGAGGGCCGGATCCTCCTCCCTGAACAGGCCGGGTCCACCGAGGACGACGCCGAGACCGGCCCGCGCGGCGATGTCCACGCCCTGCCCGGTGGCGAGCACGAACACGGGGGTGCGCCCGCCGTCCCGCGGACGCGCGGTCACCGACGCTTCGCCGGCCAGGAAGTCCAGCAGCTCCATCATGTCCTCCTCGAAGCGCGCGGCGTCCTCCTTGCCCGCGCCGAGGGCCGTGCGGACCGGCCGGGTGAATCCCAGCGAGCGGCCCACCCCGAGATCGAATCGGCCGCCGGACAGCGCGGCGAGGGTGGCAGCCTGCTCGGCGACCACGAGCGGCCGGTGGTTGGGCAGCATGATGCCGCCCGGGCCGCCCCGGATCGAGGGGGTGCGGGGGGCGATCGCGGCGGCGAGCCCCGCCGGGGCAGGGCCGGCGACCCCCGGGCCGCCGGGGTGCTCCGCCCCCCAGAGGCGCGGGTCCCCGTGCTGCTCGGCCCGCTGCGCACGCCCCACCCCCCGCCGCAGGGTGGCCGCCTCGGAGTCCCCTGCACGGGTCTGGGCCCGGTCGAGGACGGACAGACCGGTGAAAGGAAGGGGCATACCAGGGGAACCGGACGGCAGGGAGCGGCATTCCTCGGCGCCGGATCCGATAATGACGGTGGTACGGGTGAGGATGGGATGTCGTCACCGGACCCGACCGAGGCCCGGGGCGTCCCACCGAGAGGATCCCCCACCATGATGGGCGCCCACCATGCTGCCTGCGGCGCCGCCGCCTGGGTTGCCGCCACCACGCAGATCGAGGTGGACCTCGGCGCACTGAGCGCCGTCGTCCCGGTGCTGCCCGACTCCTTCGACCTCGGGTTCCGGCTGCTGGAGGTGAGCCCGGTGGGCGTGGTCACCGGCGCACTGGTCACCGCGGGAGCCGCGCTGCTCCCCGACGCCGACCACCACAACGCCACGATCGCCCACTCGCTCCCGCCGGTCTCCAACGTGGTGTGCTCGGCGATCGGCGCCGTGTCCGGGGGCCACCGCAAAGGGACCCACTCGCTGCTCGGCGTGGTGGCCTTCGTGGCCGTGGCGTTCGTCGCCGGGCTGTGGACCGTGGAGACCGGGACGTTCGGCACCGTCTATCCGGGGGCCGGTGTGCTGACGGTGCTCCTGGTCTCCTTCGCGGCGAAGGCCCTGAAGATCATCCCGGACGGCCTGCGGAAGTTCCCCTGGGTGGTGGGGTTGACGGCCGGGGCGTTCGTCACGGCCTTCGCCCCCGAGGAGCAGTTCTGGTTCCCGTTGGCCATGGGCATCGGGGTGGTGGTGCACATCCTCGGGGACCTGCTGACCACCGGTGGCTGCAACCCCCTGTACCCGCTGCGCGTCAAGCGCCCGCGGAGCCTCGCGAAGGTCCCGGTGATCTCCCGGATGTGGCGGCCCGGCGGCAACATCGCCGTGCCGATCCTCGGGAACGCCGGGTCCGCCCGCGAGTGGTGCCTGCTGGTGCCGATCTCGTTCTACGCCGTCGCGGGGGTGGCCCTGGCCATCTCCGAGATCGACGCCGGCGGCACCACGCTCACCCAGCTCTCGGGCCTCGGCTGATCCTCAGCAGCCCTCCGGCCCGCAGGCCGGGCCGTCAGCGGACGGCGTCAGCGACACCAGCGGGTGGGCCTCCTGCCACGCGGTGTCGAGGGCCTGCCGGAACACCTCCACCGGCTGGGCACCGGAGATGCCGTACTTCCGGTCCACCACGAAGAACGGCACGCCCTGCACCCCGAGCGTCCGGGCCTCCTGGGTGTCGCGGCGGACGTCGTCGGCGAAGCGGTCACCGGCCACCGTCTCGCGGATCTCCGCCTCGTCGAGACCGATGCCGGTACCGAGGGAGGCGAGGACGTCGACGTCGGAGGTGTCGAGCCCCTGCTCGAAGTGGGCGGACATGATGGCCTCCTTCGCGGCGTCGCCCCGGCCGGCGGCCTTCGCGAGGTGGAGGAAGCGGTGCGCGGTGAAGCTGTTGCCCACCACGATCCGGTCGAAGTCGAAGGCGAGGCCCTCCCCCTCGGCCTGCTGGGAGAGGTGCTGCCACATCTGGCGGAGCTGCTCGGGGGCGATGCCCTTACGCTCGGAGAGGTACTGCTCCTCGGTGCCGTCGTAGTGCTCGGGGAGAGTGGGGTCCAGCTGGTAGCTCTTCCAGGTGACCTCGACGTCCTCCCTGTGGGGGAAGTCCGCGAGGGCCTTCTCGAAGCGGCGCTTCCCCACGAAGCACCACGGGCATTTCACGTCGGACCAGATCTCTATGCGCATGCCCTGCACAACCTCAGCGGGATCGGCCGCTATTCCCGCCCGGTTCCCGACCGGAGGCAGGATGCGCAACCGGCACCTTCGGGATGTCATCGCCGTGAACACCGGGCGTACCGTGGAGAGATGAGCGCACCTCTCACCTCCAGGGTCACCTTCGACCACCGCTTCGCACGGGACCTCCCCGAGATGGCGGTTCCGTGGCAGGCGGAGAGCGCCCCCGAGCCACGGCTCCTCGCCCTCGACGAATCCCTCGCCGAGCAGCTCGGCCTCGACCCGGCGTTCCTCCGCTCCCCCGCGGGCCTGGCCCTGCTGACGGGCACCGCAGTGCCGGAGGGCGCGACGCCGGTGGCGCAGGCCTACTCCGGCCACCAGTTCGGCAGCTTCAACCCGGGCCTCGGCGACGGCCGGGCCCTGCTCCTCGGCGAGCTCACCGACACCGACGGGCAGCTCCGCGACCTGCACCTCAAGGGCTCGGGCCGCACCCCCTTCGCCCGGGGTGGCGACGGGCTCGCCGTCGTCGGCCCCATGCTCCGCGAGTACCTCGTCAGCGAGGCGATGCACGCCCTCGGCGTCCCCACCACCCGGGCGCTCGCCGTGGTGGCCACCGGCCGTGACGTGCGCCGGGAGACGCAACTGCCCGGCGCCGTGCTGGCGCGCGTGGCGAGCAGCCACCTCCGCGTGGGCAGCTTCCAGTTCGCCGCGGCCTCGGGCAACCGGGACCTTCTGACGCGCCTCGCCGATCACGCGATCGCCCGCCACCACCCCTCGATCGCCGGCGCCGACCGCCCGTACCTGGCACTGTTCCGCGCCGTGCTGTCGGCCCAGGCCGCGCTGGTGGCGCGGTGGATGCTCGTGGGGTTCGTGCACGGCGTGATGAATACGGACAACATGACCGTCTCGAGCGAGACCATCGACTACGGCCCGTGCGCGTTCCTGGACAGGTTCGATTCCTCCGCCGTATTCAGTTCCATCGATCACGGTGGCCGGTACGCCTACGCGAATCAGCCGCTGGTGGCCGAGTGGAACCTCGCGCGCCTCGCCGAGACCCTGCTCCCGCTGATCGATACGGACCAGGAACAGGCCGTGAAGCTCGCCGTCGCGGCGCTGGAGGAGTTCCGCCCGCAGTACAGCGCCGCATGGCTGGCCGGGATGAAGGCGAAGCTGGGACTGCCCGACGACGTCGCGGACGAGATCGCCTCCCCGCTCGCCGACGACGTGCTCACCCTCCTGCAGGACAACCACGTGGACTACACGTCCTTCTTCCGCGGACTGGGGTCCGTGGTGCGCGGCGACGCGCGGCCGGCGCGGGACCAGGTGCTCGACGTCGCCGGCTTCGACGCCTGGGCCGAGCGCTGGCTGGCACTGCACCCGGACGCCGATGCGATGGACCGCGTGAACCCCGTGTACATCCCGCGGAACCACCTCGTGGAGGAGGCACTGACCGCCGCGACGGCGGGGGACCTGGAGCCCCTGGAGCGCCTGCACGGCGTCCTGGCCCACCCGTTCGAGGAGCGCCCGGGCCTCGAGCGCTACGCTGCCGGGGCACCCGACGACTTCGGCGCGTACACGACGTACTGCGGGACCTGAAGCCGGTACCCAGCAGCCTTCCGCGTTGCGGCTACCGCACCCCTGCCCGACGACGGCGGTCGTTCCCGGAGCGCAGGTCCCGGTTGAGGCGGCGGTCGCCGTGGTACAGGATCGATGCCCAGTCGGCCTCCGCCGCCGTCTTCGCGACCACCTTGGACACCTCCACCTTCCTGACCCGCGGCTTCACGTACAGCCAGTTGAGGACACCGAGCCACATGTCCACCAGCGAGTCGGTGATGCCGATGTAGGCGCGGATGGCACCGGCCGCCAGGGTGGCGTTCAGCCCGGCGAAGGCGGCGTTGCCCCAGTTCTGCTCGGACACGTCCCGCGCGAGCGTCAGCAGCGAGAAGATCACGATGGCGTACGGGATCACCACGTACAACCCGGGGGCGGCGGTGCGGTCCTTGACCTTCGGGGTGCGGACGAACGGGATCTTGTCCCCGGTGAACGCCTGCTGGATGGATTTCAGCACACCGGCGAGGTTGACCGGCAGTAGCACCAGGTTGAAGCCGTAGATCCGGAAGATGTCCGAGAACCGGTGCCCGCAGTCGCGCAGGTCGCTGCCCATCGCCAGGAAGTAGGGCGCCGCGGCGAGGAACACCACGGGGCTCAGGAGCCGGCTGTCGTACGGATAGGCGAGGAGGAACACGAGCCCGAAGCTCGCCCAGGCGATCGACGCCATGTAGTTCACGCGCAGCAGCACCTCGCGGACGAGGATCTGCTCACGCAGGTGACGCCGTCGGGCGAGCTGCACCCACAGTTTCGGCAGGATGAGCAGACCGCCGTTGGCCCAGCGGCGGCGCTGCACCACGAGGGACCCGAAGTCCGGTGGGGTGGCGCTGTAGCTCAGGCGCTCGGGGTAGTTCATGAGCGTCCAGCCGTGGGTGCCGAGGTCCACGCTGGACTCGGTGTCCTCGATGACGGTGCGGTCCTGGATGTACGTCTTGACCTCGAAGCCGCCCACGTTCTCCACCTCCACGATGTCCTCCACCGCCCGCTTCCGGATCACGGCATTGGCCCCCACCCAGAACGTGGCGCCGTAGTAGGACATCCCCTGGTGCAGGATGTGCTGGATGTCCGTCGTCGCACCCGCCACCCGCTCGATGCGCGTGGGAGCACCGCGGAAGGAGGAGTACGGCGTCTGGGTGACGGCGATCCGCTCGTTGCCCGGCGACTCCAGGAGGTACACGAGCCGCACGCAGTAGTCCCGCAGCAGCAGCGAATCGGCGTCGAGGGTGAGCAGGTAGGTGGAGTCGGGGACGTCGATGACGTCGTCGTCCCCCGTCCCCTCGCCGTCCGCGAAGGGACGCAGCACCGTGCCGGTGGCCACCTGCTCCCTCCGCCACCGCCGCCCCATCAGCGAGATGTAGGCGTTGAGGTTCATGGCCTTGTTGGCCTCGTGCGAGAGCGAGGCGTAGGCCTTGCGCTCGAACGTCTCCAACCGGGTGTTGAAGATCCGCACCAGCCGCACGTACAGCTCGCGGACGCGGTCCGGCTCCGGGCACTGCTCCTGGACCAGGGCCGCGTTCAGCGCGTACATGGTCAGGCGCAGTTCCCGGGCGAGCCCCATGACCACGAGGTCCACGAAGAACTCGTCCACGTGGTCCTCCACCTTCTCGGCGTCGGCCATGTCCTCGAGCCAGACGGCGGCGGACTCGTAGGCCGCGATCAGCGGCGGGTGGTCGCCGCGGGGGGGGGCGGGGTCCGCCGCCGCCGCGAGCCGTTCCTCGAAGGCGGCGAGTGCCCGGGTGGCCTGCGTGGAGGGTTCCAGGAGCGCCGACTCGATCTCGAGGCTCAGTGCCCGGGTGGCATCCAGCCGCTCCTTGACCACGGGATCGGTCGGGGACGGCGGGTCGTCGAGGAGGAGCACCACCCGGATGTCGGGGAACTCCTGCAGCGCCGCGGACCACAGCGTGGCACGCACGACGGCGGGTTCCTCCGCATAGGAGGGCACCAGCACGGTGATGCCCTCGGCGTGGTGGGCGAAGTGCCGGTCCAGCTCGCCGCGCGGCACGCGCGTGTGGTCCCGGAACCGGTACAGCGCACCCTGGCGTGCCACCAGGTACAGCAGGGCCGAGAAGGTGAGGAACGTGACCACGATCAGGTAGGAGACCGCCTCGATCTGGAACCGGAACCCCGCATTCGGGTTGTCCGCGAACTGCCGCACGATCGTGGTGATGATGTAGGTGACCCAGGCGAGCACGGTGGTGACGATCGCGAGCCGACCGAGGGCGATCTTCCGCGAGGACGGCGTCGGGTGCACGATCGAGAGCGGTTCCGAACGCCGCTCCGCACCCCACTGCCGGCGCCGGGTGGACGCCGTCTCCGGCGCGGGGAGCTGGACGGGAGCACTGGTCCGCCGCCTCGGACCGCGCTTCACGGCGGACGGCCCGCCCGCCTCCGGGTGCACGGGGTCGACGGCGGAGGACCCGTCGGGCGTCGTCCGACCGGCGGCGGGGGCACGCCGGGAGGACGGCGCGGTGGTGCGGTGTTTGGACATGGCTACCCAGCAGTTGACGGACACGTTCCGGCCGGGGCCCACCCCATGCGGGGACCCGGTGTCGTGCGCAACTCTCGGCACCCGGGACGCCACCCGTTAGGCATTGCGGACGGGGGCAACCCCAGTAGCATTGAGCCTCGAGCAGCTTCTCGCGGTCTCAAGCGCATCGGCTCCGCTGCTCCCACACCGATCTGGGGTTCTCCGTGTCTGCACGCTTTCCCGGCAGGAAACTGTCCGTCCTCCGCCTCACCGTCCTCGCCGTCGTCGTCGGCGTGGCCGGCTACAGCATGCTGTTCGGGTGGAACCGGTACGAGGACGCCCGCGCGGCCGAGAGCACCGGTGCGTTCTTCGCCGGGTACGTGGACGTCACCGCGACGCCCACGTACGCCTTCGAGGACCCCGCGGTGCAGACGGGAGGGTCCGTGATGCTCTCCTTCATCGTGGCCGACGCCGAGCGGCCCTGCGTCCCGTCCTGGGGCACCTACTACACCCTGGACCAGGCCGAGTCCGCACTGGACCTCGACCGCCGGGTGGCACGCCTGGTGCAGGACGGCGGGGAGGTCACCGTCTCCTTCGGCGGCCTGCTGAACGACGAGCTGGGCACCGCCTGCACCGATCCCGACGCTCTGCAGGACGCCTACGCCGCCGTCGTGGACCGCTACCGGTTGAGCACGGTGGACCTCGACATCGAGGGCGAGAACCTCAAGGACGTGGAGGCCGGCGAGCGCCGCGCGGAGGCGATGGCCGCGCTGCAGGCCGAGCGTGCCGGCACGGACCGCCCGCTGAACGTGTGGCTCACCCTGCCGGTGGCCCCCACCGGGCTGACGGCGGACGGCACCGCGGCCGTGGCGCAGTTCCTGGCCGCCGGGGTGGACCTCGCCGGGGTGAACGTGATGACCATGGACTACGGCGGCAGCCGCACGGAGGGCATGAGCATGCTCACCGCGTCGCAGAACGCGGCCGAGGCCACGCACCGGCAGCTCCAGGTGCTGTACCAGCGGGCGGGCCAGGACATCGGTCCGCAGGCCGCGTGGCGGAAGATCGGGATCACCCCGATGATCGGGCAGAACGACGTCAAGGGCGAGGTGTTCACCCTCGACGACGCCGTCGCGTTCAACGCCTTCGCCCTGGAGCGCGGCGCCGGACGCATGTCCATGTGGTCCCTCAACCGCGACGCCACCTGCAGCCAGAACTACGCGGACACCACCGTGGTCTCGGACTCCTGCAGCGGCATCGACCAGCAGGGCCTGGCGTTCGCGCCGATCCTGGGGGCGGACTTCGAGGGCCGCGCCGCCACCCTCTCCGACGAGCCGCTGGTCGAGGAGACTCCCGAGGCCCTCGTGGAGGACGATCCCGAGACCAGCCCGTACCCGATCTGGTCCGACGTCGGCACCTACCGCACGGAGGACCGCGTGGTGTGGCACGGCAACGTGTACGTGGCGAAGTACTGGACCCAGGGCGACGTCCCGGACAACCCCGTGCTGCAGGCGGAGGAGACGCCGTGGACGCTGCTGGGACCGGTGCTGCCGAACGAGCGGCCCGTCCCCGTGGTCACCGCCCCCGCCGGGCTCTACCCCGAGTGGGATCCGGAGACGGTGTACGGGCGGGGCGACCGCATCCTCGTGGACGGGCGCGTGTACGAGGCGAAGTGGTGGAGCCAGCGCGACAGCCCCGAGGCGGCGGAGCAGGGCTCGGACGCCTCGCCCTGGATGAAGCTCGACGACGCCGCCCTGGTGAAGCTCCTCGGGACGGAGCCGGAGGAGGGCTGAGGGGCCCGGGTTCCCGGGGCCCTGGATCTGCTCGAGCTGCCCTTCGGGTTCCTGTCCGTCGCCGACCGCCGACCCGTGGAGGCGGGGCCGGACGTCGTCACGCTGCTCAGGCCGCGTCCCAGGGGTTCTCGATCCCGACGTACTGCAGGGTGGTGTACTCCGCGATGCCCTCGGCACCACCCTCACGGCCGATGCCGGACTGCTTCACTCCCCCGAACGGGGCGGCGGCGTTGGAGATCACGCCGACATTCAACCCCATCAGGCCGAACTCGATGCGGTCACCGATCCGTAGCCCGCGCGAGATGTTCTCCGTGAAGACGTAGGAGGCCAGTCCGTACTCGGTGGAGTTCGCCAGTTCCACGGCCTCGTCCTCGGTGGCGAAGGTGATCACCGGTGCCACGGGGCCGAAGACCTCCTCGCGGATCACGCGGGCGTCCCTGGACACGTTCGTCAGCAGGGTGGGCTGGAAGAAGTACCCCGGTCCGTTCACACGCGACCCGCCGACCACCACTCTCGCCCCGCCGTCCACGGCCTCCTTCACGAACTCCTCCACGGAGTCCCGTGCCTTCGCCTCCACGAGGGGGCCCACGTCCACTCCCTCGCGCGTCCCGTCGCCGACGGTGAGGGCGGACATCCGCGCGGCCAGCTCGGTCACGAACTCCTCCGCGACGTCCTCGTGGACGAGGAGCCGGTTGGCCGCCGTGCACGCCTCACCCATGTTGCGCATCTTGGCCGCCATGGCGCCCGCGACGGCCTTGTCGATGTCCGCGTCCTCGAAGACGATCAGGGGACCGTTCCCACCGAGTTCCATGGAGGTCCGCAGCACGTTGTCGGTGGCGAGCTTCATCAGCTGCTTGCCCACCGGCGTGGAGCCCGTGAAGGAGATCTTCCGCAGGCGCGGGTCCGCCAGGATCGGTTCGGAGACGTTCCCAGCCGACGCCGACGCCACGACGTTGAGCACCCCGGGCGGCAGACCGGCGTCGATCATGAGCTGCGCGAAGTACTGCGAGGTGAGCGGCGTGAGGCGGGCCGGCTTCAACACCATGGTGCAGCCTGCCGCAACGGCCGGGGCCACCTTGCGGGCGGCCATCGCCAGCGGGAAGTTCCACGGGGTGATGAGCAGGCACGGACCCACCGGCTTACGTTTCACGAGCATGCGCAGGGTTCCCTCGGGGGCCTCGCTGTCCCGGCCGTAGCCACGGCCGGCCTCCTCGGAGACCCCCCGCAGGACCCCCCCGCCGTACTTCACTTCGCCGAGTGCTTCCGGGAACGGCTTGCCCATCTCCAGGGTCATCAGCAGCGCGAGGTCCTCGGCCCGTTCCTGGACGAGGTCGAAGGCCCGGCGGAGGATCTCCGACCGGGACCGGGACGAGGTCCGCGCCCAGTATTCCTGGGCGTCCGCGGCGGCATCCATCGCGGCCTGCGCATCCTCGCGGGTGGCCGAGGCCAGTGTGGCCAGCACCTCACCGGTGGCCGGGTTCTCGACGTCGAAGGTGCCGCCGTCCGAGGCCTCCCGCCAGTGCCCCCCGATGAGGAGTCCGGTGGGGGTTCGCTGCAGGACGCCATCGATCCTCGTGCCGAGCGTGGATGCGTCGAGGGTGGTGCTGCTCATATGTGGGTCTCTTCCGTTCGTGGAGTCGCTGGGACGAGGGCCGGGGATCTTGTCGGGGAGCAGGACGCCTCAGCCGTCGTGGGTGCTCGAGGTCCGCCGGGGGATGTCATTGAGCCGGGCCCGGCGCAGGGGCTGGAACTCCGGGTCCTGGCGCAGCTCCAGGATCAGGGAGATCCCGAGGATCGCCACGATGATCGTGAAGGGCAGCGCCGACAGTATCGCCGCCTGCTGCAGCGCGACGAGCCCGCCGAGCGCGAGGAGGAACACCGCGCAGACACCGGTGAGCACACCCCACAGGGTCAGGACGGGTTTGGTGGGGTTCAGCGTGCCCTTCGAGGAGAGCATGCTCAGCACGTAGGTGTTCGCGTCGGCACCGGAGATGAAGAACAGGGCCACCAGGATCACCGTCAGCACCGCCGTGGCCTGGGTCAGCGGTAGCTGGTCGAGCATCGCGAAGAAGGCGGAGTTGATGTTGGCGGTGGTCGCCTCGCCGATGTTCGCGCCCTGCATGTCCATGCTGATGGCCGAGCCGCCGAAGATGGTGAACCAGGCGAAGAACACCAGGCTCGGAACCACGAGCACACCGGTGACGAACTGGCGGACGGTGCGGCCCTTGGAGATCTTCGCGAGGAACACGCCGACGAAGGCACCCCAGCTGAGCCACCACGCCATCATGAAGTAGGTCCACCACTGCATCCACTGGAGGTCGTCGGGTGTCGAGGGCGTGGTCAGGCTCGTGGTGAAGAACTCGGTGGCGTACTGGCCCACCGAGCGGAAGAAGAGATTGGTGATGAAGTTCGTGGGACCTGCGACGAACACGTAGACCGCCAGCAGCGCCGAGAGTCCCATGGTGATCTCGCTGATGTACTTGATGCCCTTGTCCACCCCGGAGAGCGCCGAGAGGGTGAAGAGAATCGTGATCACGGCGATGATGACGATCTGCGTGAACAGGGTATTGGGTAGGCCGACGATGCGGCTCAGGCCCTCGGCGATCTGCGACGAGCCGAGGCCGAGGGACGTGGTGGTGCCGAACAGCGTGGCGATGATCGCGAAGACGTCGATCGCCTTGCCCACCCAGCCGTCCACGAGCTTGCCGAGAACCGGGCGGAGCATCGGGGACACGAGCCCCGGGCGGCCCTTGCGATGCGTGGAGTACCCGATGGCCAGGCCGAACACACCGAACACCGCCCACGCGTGGAGTCCCCAGTCGAAGAAGCTGTACTGCATGGCCAGGACCGCCGCGTCCATGGTCTCGGGCTCGGCGAGCGCATGCGGGGGAGCCATGAAGTGGGACATCGGCTCGGCGACGCCGTAACTGATCAGCCCCACCCCCATGACCGCCGAGAGGATCATGGCCAGCCAGGCCCAGGTGCTGAATTCGGGTGGTTCGTTGTCCGTGCCCAACCGGATGCTGCCGTACCGGCTGAACGCCAGGTAGAGCAGCAGACCGATGCTGAGCAGTGTCACGATCAGGTAGCTCCACCCGACCGAACCCGTGGTCCAGTCGATCGTCGCCGTCATGGTGCTGTTCAGCGATTCCGGGGACAGCGCGGCCCAGAGCACGAAGGCCACGATGAAGGCGATCGACGCGATGAACACCGCCCCGGGCCGGGTGCTCGGCGTGTATCTGCGCGACCGCGTCGAGGCTGGTTTGTCGAGATGCTGGACCACGGGTTTCTCCGGTTTCTCTGACGAGGAGGGTGGACTTACTGCTGGGGATGGATCACAGCTGCGTGAGGTCGTCGCTGTCGTAGAAACGGCCGGCCTTGTAGATGATGGGGGATGCCTCGACGACCTCGGCGTGCCGGACCCGGCAGATGAACACGGTGTGGGTCTTCGCCTGGAACCGCTCGCGGATCTCGGCCTCCAGCGAGGCCGGCGAGCCGTCGATCAGCGGGCTGCCGTTCGGGGCTGCGTGCCAGTCGACCTCCGCGAACTTGTCGGGGGTCTTGGAGGCGAAGGTCGCGATGGTCTCCCGCTGGTTCGTCCCCAGGATGTTGATGCCCAGATGGGTGGCCGCGAACAGGGCCGGGTAGGTGGAGGAGGTCTTCTGGATGCACACCATGACCAGGGGTGGTTCCAGCGAGACGGAGGCATAGGAGTTGACCGCCAGACCCCGCGGCGTGTCGCCGTCCTGGGTGGTCACCACGGTCACGCCGGTGATGAACTGGCGGTTGAAGGTCTTCATCACCTGCGGGTCGGGGTCGCCCGAGAAGTCCTCGACGGTCACCTCGGGCGGGGTCGAGGGCGTGTCGCTGAGGTGGCGGACCCCCAGACTGTGGAGCAGCTCGGAGCCGTCCCAGGTGACCTCCTCCCGGGCGATCCTGCCACCCACCAGGTTCGCGTGGTTGCAGCCACGGGTCTGGACCCGACGGTTCGTGGGCGGTACACCGAGGAAGTTCTCCGTATGGGTTCCCGTGGACGTCCAGAAGATCGCCGCCTGATCACCCTCGACGACCACCGCGTCGATGGTGGTCACCAGGTCGGGGAACCCGGAGCGGATGGCGGTGATCTCACCCTGCAGGTCCGCCAGGGTGGAGCTGTTCCCGCTGGAACGGCTGACACGTACGTACTCGGGGGTGACGATCGACGCCAGGGCACCCACGTCGCCGTGGTCCCAAGCAGCTTGCCAGGTGGAATCAAGAGTCTCTTGGAAGGTCTGTTGCATGGTAGTGAACGTAATCCAGATCACAATCAACTACAAGGGATATGGAGAAAAGTTTTTCCAGGTGGCCATAAAGGCTGACCCTCTTACGGTTCTTGACGATCACCACGCTCGCCGTCTAGCGTTCGTTGCATGCAACAGACCGAAAACTTCAAGGACGATGAAGTGATCGATGACCTGCCACTGCTCGACCGGGTACGGCAGCTCGTCCTCAGCGGCAGCTTCTCACCGGGTGCACCACTCTCGGAGGTCTTCCTCTCCCAGGCCTTCGAGGTGAGCCGCACCCCGATCCGCGAGACGCTGAAACAACTGCAGCACGAGGGGCTCGTGGACATCCGCCCGAAGGTCGGCACCTTCATCCGGGAACCCACCCGGAGGGAGATTGTGGAGCTCTTCCAGATCAAGGAGAGCCTGGAAGGCCTCGCCGCGGGCCTCCTGGCCCGCCGCGGCCCCGTACCGGAACTGGATGTCCTCGAGCACAACATCGAGGAGTCGGACCGGGCGACGTCCGCGGAGGACGCCGTCCGGTACGCGGAGCTCGTCCACGAGTTCCACCGCACCATCATCACCGGAGCCGACAACTCCAAGCTGGTGGAGCACTACGACCGTCTGATGAACCAGCTCGCCTACCATCGGCTCGTCCTCCGGACCGCCGAGCACCCGGGCCGGATCAAGGCGTCCACCAGCGAGCACCGGGTGGTGCTGAGCATGCTGCGGGACAAGGACAGTTTCGGAGCCGAAGCCGCGATGCGGAACCATGTCCACGCCTCGGCACGTGAGGTCCTCACCGACGCCCGCACGGCCCCGGTGCAGCTGCACACCTGATGCATCGGCCCCGGGGCGGGGCCGATGACCGCACACCGTCACCACCCAGCATCGAAAGGGCCTGACATGACCCTCACCCCGCACGTGGCCGAACGGGTTCCCGGATCGGGCATCCGCAAGATCGTCTACTACCAGGAGGAGATCATCGCCGAGAACGGGAAGGGACCAGCCGCCTCGATCACGCGCGCGACCGTGGCGGCGGTGGTCCGCAACCCGTGGTCGGGCACCGGACCGGACACGGACCTCGCTGCGACCACGGAGTCCCTGGCCCCGCAGCTCGCCCTGGCCCTCACCGACCGGCTCCTCGAAGGGCTCGGCGGCGCGGACGCGGTCGAGGCCTTCGGCAAGGCCGCGATCGTGGGCACGGCAGGCGAGCTGGAGCACGCCGCCGCCCTGATCCACACCCCGTACTTCGGCAACCTGGTCCGCGAGTTCCTCGAGGGCACCTCCATCATCTGCTTCGCGGACGATCGCGCCGAGGCGGGTCAGCCGCTCGTGGTGCCCATGTGGCACAAGACCCACGCCGCCACCCGCAGCCACTACCAGACCATCACCGCCCGGGTCGGCGACGGGCCGCGACCCGACGAGATCGTGGTGGTCGTCGCGGCTTCCACCGGCCCCCGGCCGCATCCCCGCATCGGGGACCGCAACACCGACCCCGCAGTCACCTCCACCATCCTCGAAGGAGCACCCGCATGAGCACACGGAAGATCGTCACCCTGGTCGAGGAGGTCCTCGCCGAGGGCGGACGCCCGGTGGAACCGGCAGCACGCGTGGCCGTGGTCGCCGCGGTCATCGCCAACCCATGGGCCGGACAGGGCTTCGTCGAGGACCTGAACCCGGGCATCGAGGCCACGGCATCCGATGTCGGTGCGCTGCTGGCGGCGCGCGTGGTGGAAGCCCTCGGAGCACCCGTGGAGGCCTTCGGCAAGGCCGCGATCGTGGGGCTCGACGGCGAGATCGAGCACGGCTCGGCCCTCATCCACACCCTGAAGTTCGGGAACCACTTCCGGGACGCCGCCTCCGCCACCACACTGTTGCCGGCGGTGGAGAAGCGCGGACCCGCCGGAGTGACCTTCGACATCCCGCTCAAGCACATCACCGACGCGACCATCCGCTCCCACCACCAGAGCATCGAGGTACGCCTGGCCGACGCGCCGCACGCCGGGGAGATCGTGATCGCCCTCGCGGCAGCTGCCCAGGGGCGCCCCCAGCAACGCCTGGCCCCCCTGAGCAGCGAACAGTGACCGAGTCCCAGCCCCTCCCGATCGTCCTCCTCCACGGTGTCGGGCTGGACCGGACCATGTGGGAGCCCGCGGAGACCGCGCTCGGGCAGCTCACGGACCGCACGGTCGTCTCCCTCGACCTCCCCGGTCATGGCAGTGAACCAGCGCTCACCGCACCGGTCTCGCTGGAGGACCTCGCGGAGGACGTCGCCGGGCGGCTGCCGGGACGGTCCCACATCGTGGGGTTCTCGCTGGGTGCGCTGATCGCACAGCACCTGGCCGTGCACCGTCCGGATCTGGTCGCCTCCCTCGCCAGCGTGAGCTCCGTCTGCCGGCGCACGCCGGAGGAGTCCATGCAGGTGCGCCGGCGGCTCGACGCCGCGAGGTCGGACTTCCGTGGCAGCGTCGAGGCCTCGATCACCCGGTGGTACCCGGAGGGTCAGGGTGTCGACCGGCATCGGATCGAGCAGACACGCGCCACGCTCCTGGCCAACCCGGTGGAGTCCTACCTCCACGCCTACGAGGTGTTCGCCACCGCCGATACCGAGATCGGGACCGAGCTCCACCGGATCCGCGTGCCCTCCCTGGCTGTCACGGGTGAGTTCGATCCGGGCTCCACCCCGGAGATGACCCGTCGGCTCGAGGCAGCGATCCCGGGGACCCGGGCCGTCGTCGTCCCCGGTGCCCGTCACATGCTCCCCGTGGAGCAGCCGGACGAGCTGGCGCGCATCATCCACCACTTCATCACCGAACCGAATCGAGAAGATCATGGCTGAGCGATACGACCACTTCATCGGCGGGCAGTACGTGGCACCCATCGAGGGCGAGTACTTCGAGAGCACCAACCCCGCCACGCTGGAGGTGCTCTACTCCGCCGCCCGCGGCACCTCGGCCGATGTCCATGCCGCCGTCACGGCTGCGGGCAGGGCCTTCGAGCACGCCTCCTGGCGTGACCTCTCCCCTACCCGGCGCGGGCATCTGCTCCGTCGCCTCGGTGACCTCATCGGCGAGAACGCCGAGGAACTCGCACGCATGGAGTCCCGGGACAACGGCAAGCTGCTGCGGGAGATGCGCGGGCAACTGACCACCCTGCCCGAGTACCTGTACTACTACGCCGGGCTGGCCGACAAGGTCCAGGGCAGCCAGATCCCCACGAACTCCGTGTTCATGCTCAACTACACGCAGCGTGAGCCCCTCGGCGTGGTGGGTGCCATCACGCCGTGGAATTCACCGCTGACGCTGACCACCTCGAAATTGGCCCCGGCGCTCGCCGCCGGGAACACGGTGGTCATCAAACCCTCCGAGTACACCTCACGGACCGTGCTCCGCCTCGCCGAACTCGCCGTCGAGGCGGGCTTCCCCCACGGCGTCGTCAACGTGGTGAGCGGCTTCGGGGCGGAGGCCGGGGCCGCCCTCGTGGACCACCCGGACATCGCGAAGATCTCGTTCACCGGATCCACCCTCACCGGATCCCGGATCGCGGCCTCGGCCGCCGCCCGCTTCATCGGCTGCACCCTGGAACTCGGGGGCAAGAGCCCCAACATCGTCTTCGACGACGCGAACGTCGGCAATGCGGCGATGGGCGTGGTCGCGGGCATCTTCGCCGCCGCCGGCCAGACCTGCATCGCGGGAAGCCGCGTCTTCGCGCACCGCTCGGTCTACGACGAGCTGCTGGAACGCGTCGCGGAACGGGCACGGAGCATCGTGATCGGTGACCCGCTGCTGGACGAGACCGAGCTCGGCCCGCTGGCGTTCGAGGCGCAGCGGGACAAGGTCAGCTCCTACGTGGAGCTGGGCATCTCCGAGGGTGCCTCGGTGCTCACCGGGGGGAACCGCCCCGACGTCGACCTCCCCGGCTACTTCTACTCGCCCACCGTCCTGACGGGGGTGGACAACTCCATGCGTGTCACCCGCGAGGAGATCTTCGGCCCCGTGGCAGCGATCATGCCCTTCGACACGGAGGAGGAGGTGTTGCGGCTCGCCAACGACACCGACTACGGGCTCGCGGCCGGGGTGTGGACCCAGAACCTCGCCCGGGCGCACCGCATGAGTCGCCGGCTGGAGGCGGGCACGGTGTGGGTGAACACCTACCGGGCCATGTCACCGATGTCCCCGCGCCAGGGCTACAAGAGCAGCGGCGTGGGGATCGAGCACGGGCTGGAGTCGATGCACGAGTACACCCACCTCAAGAGCGTGTGGATCAACACGGACGAGGATCCGGTCGCGGACCCCTTCGTGATGCGCGGTTAGGGATCAGCCGTGCCGCTCATCGACGTGTCCATCGCCGAGGGACGCAGCCCGGAACAGCTGCGCGCCCTCGTCTCCGCACTCCACCGCGCAGCGGAGGAGACGGTCGGCGCACTCCCGGAGAACACCACCGTGATCATCCGCGAGGTGCCCTCCACCCACTGGTCCAAGGCGGACCGTACCATCGCGGAGCTCAGGACCGGGCCGGACCCGGCCTGACGTTCTCCGCACACGCGAACTTCACCATCTGCAACCACCACAGGAGGCACTACACATGCGATTCTCACTCTTCGCCCACATGGAACGCTGGGACGCCACCGTGGGTCACCGCGAACTCATGGAAAATCTCGTGGAGCTGGTCCAGCTCGCCGAGAAGGGCGGGTTCTCCACCGTCTGGACCGGCGAGCACCACGCCATGGAGTACACCGTCTCACCCAGTCCCATGCCCGTCCTGGCGTACCTCGCGGCGAAGACGGAGACCATCCGACTCGGCGCCGGTACGCTGATCGCCCCGTTCTGGAACCCGATCAGGGCCGCCGGGGAATCCGCGCTGGTGGACGTGATCAGCAACGGTCGGCTCGAGCTCGGCATAGCGCGTGGCGCCTACCAGTTCGAGTTCGACCGCCTCGCGGGCGGCATGCCGGCGGCCGAGGGCGGCAAGCACCTGCGTGAGTTGCTGCCCGCCATGCAGGCCCTCTGGCAGGGCGACTACGCGCACGAGGGCGAGATCTGGCAGTTCCCCACCTCCACCAGCGTGCCGAAGCCCGTCCAGGAGCAGATCCCCATCTGGGTGGCGGCGCGCTCCCCGGAGTCCCACGAGTTCGCGGTGGAGAACGGCTACAAGATCATGGTCACTCCCCTGATGAAGGACGACGCCGAGGTGGCGGACCTCACCGAGAAGACCAGGGACGCGGTGGCGAAGTTCCCCGGGGCGGAGAAGCCCGAGATCATGTGCCTGCGCCACACACACGTGCACAGCGCCGACGACCCCGAGGGATGGCGCGACGCCGCAGCCGCCGTGAACCGCTACTACCGGACCTTCGATGCCTGGGCCGGGAACAGGACCACCCCCACGGACGGCTTCCTCGAACCCTCGCCCGAGGAGAAGTTCGCGGGCCGGGCGGAGTTCGAGCCGGAGAGCCTGCACCGGTCGGCGATGATCGGCACACCCGACGAGGTGATCGAGCGGATCAAGCACTACCAGGAGCTCGGCGTCGACGAGTTCGGTTACTGGATCGACAACAGCATGACGCACGAGCAGAAGAAGGCCTCACTGGAACTGTTCGTCGAGGAGGTCGTCCCGGCCTTCGCCTGAGCACTTCCCGGGCCGGCCCCCGACGGCCGGCCCGGTCGGGCACCGTACTACCCGAGCATCCGAAGCACTCGGGGCGACTGCGCCGTCTACTCCCCCAGCACCTCCGTCAGGAAGTCCGCGACCTCCTCGAGGAACGCCGCCGTGAACACGTGCCCACCCGGGTGCCAGGCGGCCCGGTACCGTCCGTCGTCGTGCTCGAAGAGCCTGCGCAGCTCCTCGTCCGCCTCCTGCATGCCGTCGACGGGGAAGAGGGCGTCCTCCGCGGCGAACTGCACGAGGAACCGGGCGTGCTCGGACACGGCGGCCACCCCGGGCCACTCGGACGCGCGGGCGAGCCCGGGGGTGTTGAGCAACCAGGAGTGGTGTTCGAGGTGGTACGGCACCAGGGAGGCGAAGGTGGTCATCATGCAGGCCACCACGCACGCGCGGACCTCCGGCGCGAGGGCGGCGAGCACGAGGGCCCGCCCGCCACCACCGGAGAATCCACCCGTACCGATCCGGTGCGCGTCCACACCCGGGAGACCCTTCAGCACCGCGAGCGCCGCGAGGTCGTCGTGCGCCACCATGCCGGCGAAGCTGGTCCCCAGCATGCCGGCGGTCTTGGCGATCGTGTTCTCGTGGTACGCCGCCGCCGCGTTGTACACGGCTGCGGCGTCCGGGACGGTTCCGGCAGCCGCCCAGGCCGCCTGCTGCACGGCGAGCAGCTCCGCGGTGCGGGTGGGCGGCGGATCGAGGTGGAAGCGCCGGCTGCCCCAGGCGAAGGGGTCGTGGACCAGCACGGCGAACCCTGCACGGGCCAGCTCGTTGGCCACGGCCCTGCCCTCGTAGAGCTCGGCCTGGAACCGCCGGACCGACGGATCCGTTCCGGCGCCGCGGTCCACGAGCCGCTCCGCACCGAGGAACTTGTTCCCGCCGTGGCAGTGCAGCCACAGCACGCCGGGCAGGGCGCCGTCGTGCTGTTCCGGCTCCAGGGACCAGGCGGTGGTGCGAGGACCGAACGGCAGCTGCCAGCCCAGTTCCCGCAGCCGTACGCCGTCGACCACGTGCTCGGACACCACGGACACTTCAGGGGTCCCGGCCTGCGCGGGAACACCGAGGACGGCGACGAGCCGGTCCGCCCGCTCACCGGTGCCGCGATGGCGCGGCCGTTCGCAGAAGGCCGGCCAGTCCTCGTACCCGGCGATGGCAGAGGGAGGCATCATGCCTGCACTCTACGGCGGGGACGGATCGATCCGCCGGACAGTAGGCTGACCGGCAGAGCCCCTGCATCGCGAGCCCCTACACGGAAAGCCCGAGGACCATGGAACAGAGCAACGATCGGATCCGCTTCGCGATCATCGGCACGGGGTGGCGCAGTCTCTTCTTCCAGCGCATCGCGCGTGCCCTGCCGGAGCGGTTCGAGGTGTGCGGGGTGGTGGCGCGGAGCGAGGAGTCCGCCCGGAGGATCGATGCCGCCTGGGATGTTCCCGTCTTCCGCTCCCTGCCCGATCTCCTCGGATCGGTGACCCCGGAGTTCGTGGTCGTGTCCGTCACCAAGACGGTGGCGCCGGACGTCATCGAGGAAGCCGTGTCGCTGGGTGTACCGGTGCTCGCCGAGACACCGCCCGCCCCCGACCTCGAGGGTCTGCTCCGGCTGCTCCGCCTGGTCGAGGAGGGTGCGGTGATCCAGGTGGCCGAGCAGTACCACCTCTCGCCCCTGCTGAACGCGCAGCTGGCCATCGCCGCCTCGGGCCGGCTGGGGACCGTCAGCCAGGCGCTCGTGGCGCAGTGCCACGACTACCACGGCGTCAGCATCCTGCGGCGTGCGCTCGGCGTCGGCTTCGAGAGCCCCGTGATCACGGCGGACACCTTCGACCACCCCCTGGTCAAGGGACCGAGCAGGGCCGGTGAACCGCAGGAGGAGATCACGGTGACCACCCGCCAGATCACCGCCCGGCTCGACTTCGGCGACCGTCTGGGCGTGTACGAGTTCGCCTCCGACCAGTACTTCTCGTGGATCCGCGCCAACCGTCTCCTCATCCGCGGGGAACGGGGGGAGGTCAAGGACACCGAGGTCCGCTACCTGCAGGACTTCCGCACCCCGATGTTCCACGAGATCCGCCGGGTCAGCGCCGGTGAGGGTGGCAACCTCGAGGGCCAGTTCCTCCGCGGGCTCGTGGCCGGTGACGCGTGGGTGTACCGGAACGAGTTCCTCCCGGGCCGGCTCAACGACGACGAACTCGCGATCGCGATGTGCCTGCGGCGGATGAGCGAGCACGTGGCCGGCGGGCCGGAGTTCTACGGTCTGGCCGAGGCCGCCCAGGACACCTATCTCGGTCTGCTGATCCACGAGGCGGCGGAGACCGGCGGGACGATCCGGGCCGAGCGGCAGCCCTGGGCGCCAATCCCCTGACCCGGGCGCCGGGTCGGATGCGCTCCGGATCGGCACGTCACGGACCCGTTGTGTGAGGAAACATGACGACGACGTCTTCCCACGGGCACCGATCATCGTCCACCATGGTGACCAGCCTCTCCCTCTGGTGCTCGGCCCGTGGTCGTGGAGAGGGCGTCATCTCACGCCACCGGTGGATTCAGAGCCCTGAGCCACACCATCCAGAGCAGCCGAGAGACCTGCCTCCGTGACGCTGCAGCTTCCCCCGGACCCCTTGTCCGGAACGGTGCTAATGGCAGGAACGATGGAAAGGGAACGCACCATGACGAACGAGCGCATCCACACCACCCACGCCGGCTCCCTGCCGCGCACCCCGGAGCTGATCGCCGCGAACGCGGCCCGGACCTTCGCCGAGGACGGCTTCACCCTGCAGCGCACCCCGGAGTTCGAGGGGTTGCTCACCGACGCGGTGGTGGACCTCGTGCGCCGACAGCACGACGCCGGGATCACCATCCCGGGCGACGGCGAGTACGGCAAGGCGATGTCCAACGCCGTCGACTACGGCGCCTGGTGGACCTACAGCTTCCAGCGCACCGCCGGCCTGGAGCTGACCGACTTCAACCCGATCGACGCCCCCGCGGTCCACAGCGGACCCGGGGCGATCCGCCTCACCTCCTTCGCCGACCGGCGCGACTGGACCCGCTTCGCCGACGCCTACCAGGACCCCGAGAGCGGGATCCAGATCGGCAGGAACGCCACCGCGTTCCCGAGCGCCACCGGCCCCCTCTCCTACACGGGCCAGGACGCCCTGGCCCGTGACATCTCGAACCTGAAGGCGGGTCTGGCCGCCGCGGACCTCGGTACCGGGTTCATCACCGCGCTCTCGCCGGGATCGGCGAGCAGGATCGGCAACGAGCACTACGCCACGGAGGAGGAGTTCATCTACGCATGGGCCGACGTCCTGCGCGAGGAGTACAAGGCCATCGTGGACGCCGGGCTGACCGTGCAGATCGACGATCCGTCCATCGCCGAGAACTGGGACCAGATCAACCCGGAACCCAGCGTGGAGGACTACCAGGCCTTCACCCGGATCCGCGTGGAGGCCCTGAACCACGCCCTGCGCGGACTGCCCGAGGAGCAGATCCGCTTCCACGTGTGCTGGGGCTCCTGGCACGGCCCGCACACCACGGACATCGAGTTCCGCCACATCGTGGACCTCGTGCTCGGCATCAACGCGGGCACGTACTCCTTCGAGGCCGCCAACGCCCGCCACGAGCACGAGTGGACGATCTGGCAGGACGTGGCACTGCCCGAGGGGAAGATCCTGGCCCCCGGCGTCGTGTCCCACGCCACGAACGTCGTCGAGCACCCGGAGCTGGTGGCCCAGCGCATCGAGCGCTTCGCGGGCCTGGTGGGCCGGGAGAACGTCATCGGCTCCACCGACTGCGGCCTGGGCGGGCGGATCCACCCGCACATCGCGGCCGCGAAGCTCCAGACCCTGGGGGAGGGTGCCCGGATCGCCTCGGAGCGGCTCTTCAGCCGCAGCACCGTGTCCGTCTGACCGGCAGGGGTCACCGTCTCAGACGGAGGCGGTGACCCTGGCTGCCCGGACATCCTGTTCCGCACTCCGCCGGATCTGCGTGGGGGCACATCCGAAGCGGAGCCGGAAGGCGCGGGTGAACGATCCCGGGTCCGCGTACCCGCTGCTGAAGCAGGTTACCTGGACGCTGTGGCCCCGCTCCAGCATGCTGCGGGCATGATCGAGGCGGAGGCGGCGGATCTCCGCGGCCGGTGACCGGCCGACGTCCTGGAAGAGGGTCTGGACCGACCGCGTGGAGAGATGCGCCTCCGCCGCCAGCTCCGCCACCGAGAACAGCGGGTCCGTGAAACGCCGTCGCATCACGATGTACAGTCCGGCACGTGCCGCTTCCCGGGAGCGGGCAGGAACGGGAACGCGCACGGCGTCGTGTCGCGGCGCCTCGGCAACGGATCGTGTGGTCCCCGGCGCGGACGCGGCAAAGCTGAGGAGGGTGCTCCCGACGTCGTCGATCCCCCGGGTGGACCAGGAGACCTCGCGCGGGTCCCCGTCCCTCGTCACGAACCATTCGGAGGTGCCGGCCCCCGCCCCCGCGGCGCCGACGATCGGGCATTCGTGAGCAGGGTAGGCGGACCCGTCCACGTGGCAGCGGTGGAGCAGCTCATGACTCGGGCCGCCCACGACGTCGGACTCGCCGCGGTACCCCAGGAAGGCCAGGGCCGCACGGTTGGCGAGGACGACGGCGCCCGTGGGCCCGATCACCCAGAGCGGCACCGGCGCTTCGCGGACCACGCCCATCAGCAGCGAGGTGTCGGGGAGGCCACCGGCCGTCCGTGCAGGTGCTGAGAGCATCATCGGAGGCCTCCTCTTCCAAGACCCGACGGTACGTGCCCGGACCTCCCCTGCGAGTTGCGGAGGTGTTTCGCGAGCGTAAACTCTGCTGCCCGGTGCGCTTCCTGCAGGGTGCTCTGCGCACATGGCCTGGTAGCCGGACGCCTCCCTCTGCTGAGGTCGAGGCAGAGCGGCGGGACGGCCCGCCTGCGGACACCCACCTGGAGAGACACTGTGACTGCCTGGAACACTTCCCGCGACACCGCGACCCGGACCATCCGTACCACCCTGCAGAGGAACGGCACCACGTGGGCCGCCGTGGCGGAGCACATCGACCGCCCGCTGCTGTGGACGATCGCCGCGCTCCTCGGCTCCCACCCGGTCCCGGCGGAGACCGCGAAGGCGGTGGGCGAACTGCTCGAGCTCGACGAGGACACCGTGCTGGCCCTGCAGGAGCAGCCGTACCGGATCGACGGCGAATCCCTCAAGGAGGACCCGACGATCTACCGCTTCTACGAACTCCTCGCCGTGTACGGGCCGGCGCTGAAGGAGGCCATCCACGAGGAGTTCGGCGACGGCATCATGAGTGCCATCAACTGCAAGGTCGACGTCGAACGTCGCGAGGACCCGGAAGGCGACCGCGTCCGCGTGGTCATCGACGGCAAGTTCCTCAAGTACCAGTGGTAGACCGAACCTGAGATCGAGGACCCCATGTCATACGTAGCCCCCAAGGACTTCGCCGTCCGCATGGTCGACGCCGGTCAGGCGAAGGCCCTGATGTCCACCCGCGACACCCTGATCCGCAGCTACATGGCCGGGGCGATCCTGGCGCTCGCCGCCGCGTTCGCCGTCACGGTCAGCGTCCAGACGGGGTCACCCCTGCTGGGAGCCGTGCTGTTCCCCGTCGGATTCTGCATGCTCTACCTGCTCGGCTTCGACCTGCTCACCGGTGTCTTCACGCTGGTACCGCTGGCGTGGCTGGACAAACGCCGCGGGGTGACGGGGCGGGCGATGCTCCGCAACTGGGGCCTGGTGTTCCTCGGCAACTTCGGCGGAGCACTGACCACCGCCGTGCTCATGGCCATCGTGTTCACCTACGGGTTCTCCACGCCACCGAGTGCGGTGGGCGAGGCGATCGGGCACATCGGGGAGGGGCGGACGGTCGGGTACGCGGACCACGGCATGGCCGGGATGCTCACGCTCTTCGTGCGCGGCGTGCTGTGCAACTGGATGGTCTCCACCGGGGTGGTCGGCGCCATGATGTCCGACAGCCTGCCCGGCAAGGTCATCGCCATGTGGATGCCGATCATGCTCTTCTTCTACATGGGCTTCGAGCACTCGATCGTCAACATGTTCCTCTTCCCCATCGGGCTGATGCTCGGCGGGGAGTTCACCCTCATGGACTACCTGGTCTGGAACGAGATCCCCACCGTGGTCGGGAACCTCGTGGGCGGCCTGACCTTCGTGGGGTTCGTCATCTACACCACCCACGTGAGGACCGGCCCCGTCCGCTCCCGCGAACTGCAGGACTCGTAGACCTCACAGTCCCGGGAACCACGAGCCGACGACGCGCGGTTCCCGGGGCCTGTGCCTCACCCACCGCCTACGTACCGTGGATCGGTGGAGAGTATGCCCATGAGGATCACGTCGTGCCAGGTGCCGTCCCAGAACAGGGCCTCCCGCTGCCGGCCCTCCACCGTGAACCCGCACTTCTCGTAGACCCGCTGTGCCCGGGGGTTGAAGGCGAACACCTCGAGGGAGATCCGGTGCACGCCGACGTCGTCGAACGCGTGCACGATCACGGCCCGCAGCGCTTCGGTGCCGTACCCCCGGCCGAAGAGCGGCGCCGAGTTCAGGTTCATGCGCATGCCCAGGGAGCGGTTGTCGGCGTCGAGATCGTTGAGGACGATCTCTCCGAGGAACGCATCGTCCTCGAGCCGGATGATCGCCCAGTCGGCCCGGTCGTGCGCCGCGGCCCGGGAACCCAGGTGATCGGCGATCTGCTCCCGGGTGAAGACGGCGTGCGTGCCCGTGAGTCTCCTGACCTCCTCGTCCTGCAGCCCCTCCCACATCCCGTCGAAGTGCTCGGGGCCGAGCGGCTCCAGGCGCAGCCGTTCCGTGAGCAACGTCCGTTGCTCACGGAACGGCGCGGTGGCGCTCATACGTCCGTCGCGAGAGTGCCCTCAGTGCGCTCCGCGCTGCTGCGCAGTACGCAGAACTCGTTGCCCTCAAGATCACGGAGCACGGCCCATCCCGTGCCGTCCTCCGCTCGCCGGTCGTCGTACAGAGTGGCCCCGAGTGCGAGGATCCGTTCCACCTCGTCGTCGCGCCGGATGTCCGGTTCCAGGCACAGGTGCAGACGGTTCTTACTGCTCTTCGGCTCGGGGACCGCGAGGAACAGGAGCTCTGAGCCGTCGGGCAGCACCACCCCCACCTCGCCGTCGCCCTCGCTCGTCTCCGGATCGAGCGGACGGTCGAGCACCCGGTCCCAGAAGGAGGCAAGGGCCCAGGGATCCGCGCAGTCCACGGAGATGTTCCGGATGATCGAGGTCATGCATCGAATATCCCGCACGGATCACTGATGGGCAACGACGACGGCGGATCCGCAGCCTCGCGCCGGAGGTCACCGGGCGTCGTCGAGCCCGCTCACCTCGTCCAGCACACGGATATGAGCTGCATTGGCGCGGATCGCGGGTAGATAGCGTTCGACGTCGGGAGTGCTGACGGATCCCGCGACGATCTCCAGCAGCGATGCGACCGAGGCGTCCGATCGACCTGCCGCATGGAGGGTGATGGCCTCGAAGACCGCCAGCGACGGCGACCCGGGGAAAGCTCCCAGGGCCTGCGCGAAGACCTCGAGCGACGCCTCGTACTCGCCCAGGTTCCGCAGCGTGGATCCGTACTGGAGGTAGCAGCGGCGGAGGAGATCACCCTCCAACCCGGCGGTGAGGGCCCGCTCGTAGAAACTCCGCGCGAGGTCCTCCTGACCGGCGGTGTCGTAGGCACCACCCACCTCGTAGAGCACCCGCGCATGGTCAGGGTGAGCTTCGTACAGGGGCAGCAGCGCATCGATGGTGGGCTGCATGTGATCCCGATCCCGTTCCGCGAGGATCCGATCGAGCTCGGATCCCAGGGCCGCACTGTCCGCCTCCCTTGCGGATCGGGGCCCGTCTGCGCCGCCATCACCACCGGCCCGGGCACCCCGGAGCTCGGCTGCGTACTCGGTGAGGGACCGCCTGTACCCGTCGAGTGTGGGGATGAGCGCCAGCAGGGCGGTGCGGAGCGCGTCGCCGTGTCGCCCCTCGTCGTGGAGCGCCAGGGCGAGGAACGCCTGACGGGCCCCTTCATCGCTGCCCGGGGTGGGCATCGACTCCAGGATCGCCACGGCCTCGGCGGAAGCACCGACGTTGCGCAGGGTGCTGGCCAGTTGGATGGGAGCCCGGAGTGCACTCCCGCCCTCGAGCCCTGCCTCGATCGCCCGCCGGTACAGCGGGATCGCCTCCTCCTCCAGCCCCAGTGCGTCGTGGACCCCCGCCAGCTCGAAGAGCGCCTCGGCGTCACCCTCCGGGCGTTCCGCGACGATCTCCCGCATCCTCGCGACGGAACCCTGCGGGTCGGCGTCGTCGAACTCGTGGGCGTAGAAGTGGTCGATCGTCCGGGTCCATGCGGTGTCGGTCATGCCGTCAGCCTGCCACGCGTGCCCAGCGCGTTCCGGGAGGGAGCACGCATCGATGAGTCGTCGACCGTCGTGCTGCACCCTAGGCTCGGTGGATGAGCTCGAAGATCCAGAAGGCCTACTCGCATCGAGCAGCGGAGTACACGGAGCTGCTCGGATCGATCGAGAGCGTGCACCCCGCCGATCGCCTGCTCGTGACGGGCTGTGCGGAACGGCTGAGCGGGCCGGTCATCGACGCCGGTTGCGGTCCCGGCCACTGGACCGCCTTCCTCGCAGAGCACCGGGTGCCCGTCAGCGGCGTCGACCTGGTGCCGGCGTTCGTCGATCATGCCCGGGCCGAGTACCCCGGGATCGCGTTCGACGTCGGCAGCATCGATGCGCTCGTGGAGGGCGAGCACGTGTGCGTGGAGGAGCGGCAGCCACCAGAACGTCCCGGCCACCGGCCGTGGAACGGTGCTCACTCCTCGGCGGTGAAGCGCAGCGACATCCAGTTCTCGCGCGTGGCGAGCGCAGCACCGTCGGCGTCCCCCTGACGCGCGAGGTCGATGATGTGGGCGTGCTGAGCCACCGAACCCCGCGCCGCGAAGGTACTGAAGCGCATGCGCTCGACGCGGCGGATCACGGGCGTGGTCTGCTCGAGGACCTCCCCGATCACGGGGTTGCGGCTCGCCGTCACGAAGACCGCGTGGAAGGCGTCGTCCGAGCTCAGCGCCGCCTCCACGTCCAGGTCCATCAGCGCGCGTTCGAAGCTCTCGTTCGCCACCACCATCTCCTCGATCTCCGCCGGGGTCAGCACGGGGACCGCCAGCCGCGCTGCCAGCTCGTGCATCGCGGCCACCACCTGCTGGGTGCTGGTGGTGGATGCGGAATCGTAGGGGGCCACGATCGTGGCCCGCCCGGGGAGCGCGATCACGAGCCCGACGTGCCCCAGGCGCGGGAGCGCCGCGCGGGCGGGGGTCCTGCCGCCCCCGAGCCACTCCCCCAGTTCGGCGTCCCGCAACCGTTCCCCCGGAGCGTAGGTGCCGTCCACGATGGCGTCCCGCAGCGTCTCGAAGACGTCGTCCCGCAGGAGCGTCCGCTTGTGGAGGCCGGGGCCGGCGGGGGTGGGCATGCAGAACGCTGTAGCCCGCCGATCGGAGGGGGCAGCCAGCCCTCTGCACCGGGTGAGAACAGTTGACGCCTCATGTCGAAGCAAGCAATATATTGCATATCACTGCTCGGAAGCGCTCGGGCATCATGGTGCCACCCGATGTCAGGTCGGCCAGACACGAAGGAGTTCCCATGCGTCTCAGCGATTTCGAGCGTTACCCCCTCACCTTCGGGCCCAGCCCGATCCACCCCCTGCCCCGTCTGACCAAGCACCTGGGAGGCGCGCAGCTCTGGGCCAAGCGGGAGGACGTCAACAGCGGGCTCGCGTTCGGCGGCCACAAGACCCGCAAGCTCGAGTACTTCGTGCCGGAGGCCCTCGCGCAGGGGGCGGACACCCTCGTGTCCATCGGCGGGTACCAGTCCAACCACACCCGGCAGGTCGCCGCCGTCGCCGCGAAGCTCGGCCTGAAGGCACGCCTGGTGCAGGAGAACTGGGTGGACTGGCCGGACCCGCTGACCGACCGCGTGGGGAACATCCAGCTCTCCCGGATCATGGGTGCCGATGTCCGGCTCGACAGCGCGGGCTTCGACATCGGGATCCGCAGCAGCTGGGAATCGGCGATCGCGGGGGGGGAGGCGGCCGGGGGGAGGCCGCGCGCCGGCCCCGCCGGTGGGTCGGACCACCGGCTCGGCGGGCTGGGCTTCGCCAACTGGGCCTACGAGGTGGAACAGCAGGAGCGCGAGCTCGGCGTGTTCTTCGACACGATCATCGTCTGCACCGTCACCGGCTCCACCCACGCCGGCATGATCGCCGGGTTCGCCGGGCAGGACCGCCCACGCCGCGTGATCGGCATCGACGCCTCCGCCACCCTGGAGAAGACCCGGGCACAGGTGGAGCGCATCGCGAGGAACACGGCGGAACTCATCGAGCTCGGACGGGACCTGCGCGACGACGAGATCACGGTGCTGGAGGGCTGGGCCGGGGACCTGTACGGGATCCCCGTGGACTCGACCCTCGAGGCCATCAGGCTCGGCGCCTCGATGGAGGCCATGATCACCGACCCCGTGTACGAGGGGAAGTCCCTGGCCGGGCTCATCGACCTCGTCACGAGCCGGGACATCCCGGCGAGCAGCAACGTGCTCTACGCGCACCTGGGTGGCCAGCTCGCGCTCAACGCCTACAGCGGACTGTTCCGCTCCTGACCACAGGGGTTTCGGCGGAGTCCGGCGTCGGTGCCATGCTGGGAGGAACCGCACGACGGCGGACGACTCCCAGTTCGCGCCCGGCGGACCCGACGGATGAAGGACGCACCATGCCCACCGCCACTCGGCCCACCGGAGAGCGCACCGCCAGGACAGGCTTCGCCCTCATCGGCGTGCTCCTCATCGCGGTCAACCTCCGGGTGTCCTTCGTCAGCGTGGGGCCCGTCCTCACCGACATCTCGGGCGACCTCGGGTTGTCGAGTTCCGCTGCAGGACTGCTGACGGGTCTTCCGCTGATCGCCTTCGCGGTCTTCTCGCCCCTGGCACCGGCCATCGCGTCCAGGATGGGCCTCGACCGCACGCTCTGGCTCTCCCTCCTGGTCCTCGCCGTCGGGATCGTGACGCGTTCGCTCCCCGGCGCCGGCCTGGTCTGGGCAGGGACGGCGCTGATCGGCCTGGCGATCGCGTTCCTCAACGTCCTCGTGCCATCCCTCGTGAAGCGGGACTTCCCGGACAGGGTCAGCCAGCTCACCGGCGGGTACACCGCCGTCCAGGCCGCGGTGGCCGCGGTGGGCACCGCCGTCGTCGTGCCCGTGGCCCAGACCTCGCCGGGCGGCTGGCGGCTGGCCCTCGGGATCTGGGTGGGCGTGGCCCTGATCGCGCTGGCGGTCCTGTGGCCGTGGCTACGCCGGCGCCGCACCGACGCCGGGCGCACCGGCACGACGACGGCGCCCCACCGCTCGCCGTGGTCCTCCGCCCTGGGCTGGCAGGTGACCGTGTTCATGGGGTTGCAGTCCATCGCCTTCTACGTCCTCATGGCGTGGCTGCCCACGATCGAGCAGAGCCACGGGGTCCCGGCCGCCACCGCGGGTACGCATCTCTCCGTCTTCCTCGTCATCAGCGTCGCTGCCAGTCTCGCCACCGGGCAGATCCTGCACCGCGGACCGGACCAACGCCTCGTGTCCTTCATGGGCAGCGTGCTCACCGTGGTCACGTTCGTGGGCCTCGCGGTGGCCCCGGGGCTCGTGCTGCTGTGGGTGGTGCTCGGGGCGATCGGCTGCGGGGGCCTCATCGTGATCGCGCTGTCGCTGTTCAGCCTGCGCACCGTCGACGCCCCGCAGGCGGCGTCGCTGTCCGGCATGGCGCAGTCTATGGGCTACGCCCTGGGGGCGCTGGGACCGGTGGTCTTCGGCGCGCTGCGTGATCTCAGCGGGGACTGGACGCTCCCGCTCCTCGTGACCGCGGTGCTCATGGTGGCGCTCACCGGCAGCGGACTGCTCGCCGGCCGGAACCGGGTGATCAGCCACGGCTGATCACCCTCCGCGTCTACGGCAGCAGGGCCAGCTTCCCGCCCGGGTGCTGGTCGCTCAGGAACGTCATCGCCGCCACCGCCTCGCCGAGAGGGTAGGTCCGGGCGAGCGGGATCACCAGGTCGCCGGATCCGGCCAGCTCGATCAACCCGGCCCGCGCCTCGTCCCGGAACGCCGCGCTGTCCGGCATGTTGCCCCGGATCACTCGGTAGCCGTCCCGTTCGGCACGTCCGAAGTTGGCGATGCTCACGATCCGCCCGCGGTCCGGCACGAGTGCCAGCGACACGTCGATCGCCTCGTCGGTCCCCACCGCGTCGAGGGCCGCTGCGTACCCCTCCGGCGAGAGCTCGCGGAGCCGGCCCTCCAGTCCCTCCCCGTACACCACGTGCTCGCCCCCGAACTCCCGGACCACGTCCGCGTTGTGCTCGCTCGCGGTGCCGATCACCCGGATGCCGTGTAGCCGTGCCTGCTGCAGCACGCTCACGCCGACGGCGCCGGATGCCCCGTGCAGCACGATCGCGTCGCCCGGTCCGGCACCGGTGACGTGCAGCATCTCGGCCGCCGTGGTCCCCGCGAGCAGGAGGTTGGCGGCCTGCGGGAAGTCGAGGGACGCAGGTTTCGCGAAGACGTCCCGTGCCGGGACCGTGACCGATTCCGCATAGCCGCCGGAGATGCGGAAGGCGAGCACTTCATCCCCCACCGCTCCTCCGCCGGACGCGATCTCCGTACCCGGTCCGACGGCGGAGATGACGCCGGCCACCTCGTACCCCACCCGGACGGGAAGGAGCTCCCGGCCGGAGCCCGAGGCCACGTGCTTGTAGTCCGCGGGGTTCATGCCGGCGGCGAGGACCCGGAGGGTCACCTCCCCGCGCCGTGGCTCCGGAACGTGGACGTCGACCTCCTGGAACACGTCGAAGCCGCCGAAGTCCGTTGCCACCCATGCTCTGCTCATGCACCCATTGGATACCCGCGTGACCGGGCCGCCAAGACCGGACCACGCCGTCCATGCACCGGTCACAAGTGGTACACGCATCCGACGCCCCGGCGGGACACCGCCTCGCCCGCGGCCTGTATGTCGGTGTGTGACACTCCTCGGGACTGCTCCCCGGATCGTCTCCTATCCTTCGAGTGCAGCCCCTGACGGATTGACCGGACCATCGAGGAGAGCCATGACCCAGACCAGCATCGAGTCGCAGATCGCGGAGTTCAACCGGGGGTTCGAGGCCCAGATCGGGCCGGAGCTCTCCGGGACCTTCGCGCAGGAGCAGGCGGACCTGCGCGCGGCGGGGCACCCGGACGGCGTTGTACCGGCGGGTGACCGGCTGCCGGAAGCCACGCTGCTGGGAGCGGACGGCCAGGAGGTGGAGCTCACGGAGGTCCTGGGATCCTCGGCCGGCGTACTGGTGTTCTACCGCGGCGCCTGGTGCCCCTACTGCAACATCACGCTGCGGACCTACCAGCGCGAGCTGCTGCCGTCCCTGGTGGAGCAGGGGATCAAGCTCGTCGCCATCAGCCCCCAGCACCCGGAGGGCAGCGGGGCCACCGCGAAGGACGCGGAGCTCGACTTCGACGTCCTGTCCGACCCGGGCAACCGCCTCGCCGCGGCGATCGGCATCGTCACCGAGCCGAGCGCGGAGGCCCGCAGCGCCCACACGCAGCTCGGCTTCGAGGTCTCGGACAGCAACGCCGATGACACCGCCGCGATCCCGTTCCCCACGGTCGCCGTCGTCGACGCCTCGAGGACGGTCCGGTTCATGGACGTGCACACCGACTACACCACGCGCACCGAGGTGGCGGACATCCTCGAGGCGGTACGAGACCTCTGACGAATACCAGCTTCTCGTGATGCTGCGCGGGCATCCGCTGCCGCGGCGACGCAGCCCACGCCCGCCGTCGTCCGTGTCCGCCGAAGCTCGGCCGGATCAGCGCCCGAGGGTCATCGCCTCCCGGCTGAGATCGGTGATGTACTGCCAGTTCTTCTCCTGCACGGCGTCCATCGGCGTCAGCCAGCTGCCGCCGATGCAGGCGACATTGGGGAGCGCCAGGAAGTCGGGGGCAGTCGCGAGCGTAATGCCACCGGTGGGGCAGAAGCGGGCCTGGGGAATCGGGGCACCGACGGACTTCAGGTAGGCCTGCCCCCCCGCCTGCGCTGCCGGGAAGAACTTCAATGTGGTGATGCCCCGCTCGAGTACGGTGAGGATCTCGCTGACCGTGGCCACGCCGGGGAGCACGGGCACGGATTGTGCGAGGAGGTGGTCCAGGAGCGCCGGCGTCGTCCCTGGGCTGACAAGGAACTGGGCGCCGGCCGCGATGGCGGCGTCGGCCTGCGACGGGCTCAGGATGGTGCCCGCTCCAATGAGGATGTCCGGCACCTCGGTGCTGATGCGCCGCAGGCTCTCCAGGGCACTGTCGGTGCGCAGGGTCAGCTCGATGATGCGGATGCCGCCGTCGAGCAGGGCCTGGGCCAGGGGGACGGCGTCGGCCGGGTCCTCGATGGTGACCACGGGGATCACGGGCGAGACCTCGAACAACTGGGCACTCTCAACCATGGGTGATCTCCTTCCTCAGGCCCTCGGGCCCGTGCTTGTCGATGATGCTGTACCAGTGCGTGAGCAGGCCGGTGAAGGTGGTGTCTGCTGCTAGTTCTGGGGTGAAGATGTCGAGGTGGTTCACAAGTGCGCGAACGATGCTGGCGCTGTTCGTCGAGGAAGGGAGTGAGTCCTTGAGGGATCGCGCCAGGGGGTCGTCGAGCTCCGCGACGTCCGCGGTGGAGACATGGTGCATCCACGCCGCGGCCGCGAGGGCGGCCCAGCGCGGAGGACGGCCGGCGGCCAAAGCGGCCGTGATGGTCGCCAGGAGGCGTGGCCCGAGCTTCTGGGACCCGTCGTTGCCCACCTTGGCGGTCGTGTGCCCCAGAGCAGGATTCGCGAACCTCTCCAGCACGGTCTCGATGTACTGTCGGCCGTCGAGCCCCTCGGGCAGGTCGAGCGTCGGCAGGACGTCCTCGATCATCATGCGGGAGCAGGCCGTCCGGAATGCGTCGTCCGCGACCACGTCGGCGATCGTCCTCAGTCCCGCGGCCAACCCCAGGTAGGCCAATAGGGAGTGGCTGGCGTTGAGGAGCCGCAGTTTGGCGGTCTCCCACCCCAGCACGTCCGCCGTCAGCAGCGCACCGGCTCTCTCCCATGCGGGACGGGCGGCCACGAACTGGTCCTCGATGACCCACTGCCGGAACGGCTCCGCGATCACCGCACCTTCGTCGCGGAGACCGAGTTCCTGCTCGACGGCGTCGAGGTCCGCCACGGTCGTGGCCGGGACCATCCGGTCCACCATCGTGTCGGGAAAGGCGACGTTCTCCCGCACCCATGCATCCAGGGCGTCCGCCTCGCCGCCGGGGAGCGCGGCGATGAAGTCCCGCACCAGTGTGCGGGTCAACGCGCCGTTCGAGGGCAGGTTGTCACAGGAAATGATGTTGATCGGACCGGTGTCGGTCCGCAACCGTCCCTGCAGACCCCGGGCGATCTGCCCGATGGCCGTTCGTGCGGGACCGCCGGCGAGGTCCTGCTGGATGGCGGCGTCGTGCAGCGCGAGTCTGCGGGTACGGGGGTCGATCCGGTACCCCTTCTCCGTGACGGTCAGGGTCACCACGGTGGTAGTCGCCGCGGAGATGGCGTCGACTACTTGCTGTGGTCGCTCGTGACCGGGGATGATGTCCCGCAGGCTACTGACCACCCGGAGTAGACCGGAACCGGCACCCCGCTGGCTGAGGGTGAACAGGCCGTCCTGCGGCCCGAGCTGCTCCACGACCGTCCGGGAGCGTTGGGTGACACCGGTGATGCCCCACCGGGTGTCCCCGGTGGCGAGCATCGCGTCCTCGGTGAGGACCGCCTGGTGGGCGCGGTGGAAGGCGCCCACGCCGAGGTGGACGATCCCGCTGCCGAGCTGGCCGCGGTCGATTGCCGGTGTTGGGAAGGTGGAGAGGCTCAGCCGTTCGATGTGGATCGCCCTCCTGCGTGGCTGTCGGCATGTGCCCGGGTCTGCTCGAAGGTGGGCACGAAGCCGGTTCCTCCCTTGCCACCGACCACGAGCGATGCAGCGGCCGCGGCGAAAGCCGCCGCGTCCTCCAAGCTGTCGCCGAGGACGAGACGAGCCGTCAGGGTACCGACCAGCGCGTCACCGGCTCCGGTCTGGTCCACCACGGCCGGGGCCGGGACGGCGTCCAGCCACGTGCTGCCGGAGGCGTCCTGCAGGTGGACGCCCTCTGCCCCGCAGGTGACGGCGACGGTATCGCAGCCTGCCGCGAGGAGCTTTGTCGCGGCCTGCTCCGCGGTGGCGACACCGAGGAGGGCCTCGGTCTCCCCCGGGAAGGACGGCGTGATGAGGAAGCAGTGCTCCGCTAGGTCGGTGAGCACCTCCGCTGCCGTGTCGGCGCTGGTCAGGCGCGGGCGGTAGTTCGGGTCGTACACGAAGCGCGTCGCCAGACGCGCCGCGGTGTGGACGGCGTCGCGTGCGGTGTCGGAGATGGCGCAGGCGATGCCGCTGGCCACCACCGCGCCTGCTGAGCGTAGGACGTCGTCGTCGAGGTCCTCCGGACCCAGGGTGGAGCCCACGCTGCCTGAGCGGGCGTAGGAGAACTCCCGCTGCCCGTCCGGGTCCCCGTGGACCAGGTAGACGCCCTGCTGTCCGCGGCGGTAGCGCAGCAGATCCGTGCTGACGCCAAGCTCCCGGACGCGCTCGGTGATCGCGGCGCCGAGTTCGTCGTCGGTGAGTACTGCGGCCAGGCCCACGCGGGCCCCCGCTCCTGCCGCGGCGGCGGCCACGTTGAGTGCGTCCCCGGAGATCCCCATCTCGGCGGGGACCCCGTGCCCGAAGGCTTGTTCGGTGGAGATCTCCACGAGGATCTCGCCCAGGACGACGACGTCGAAGGGCTCGGTGTCGGGTACGCTGCTCACCAGTCGTGCACCGACCCGTCGAGACGTCGGTTCACGGGGAGGTACTTCGGGTCGAAGGGGAACGCAGCGGCGGCCTCCTCGTCGAACTCCACACCGATACCGGGGGCATCGCCGGGGTGCATGTATCCGTCGCTGAAGGAGTAGTTGCTGCGGAACACCTCGTCGGCTTCGTCGCGGTGGCCCATGTACTCCTGGATCCCGAAGTTGGGGATGCTCATGTCCACGTGAAGCGCCGCGGCCAGGGATGCCGGGGAGAGGTCGCCGGCACCGTGGGAGCCCGAACGGACACCGTAGAGGTCGGCAAGTGAGAACACGCGACGCAGATGGGTGATGCCGCCGGTGTGGGACACGGAGGTGCGAATGTAGTCGATGAGACGTTCGGTGATGAGCTGCTGGCAGTCCCAGATGGAGTTGAACACTTCACCGACGGCGATGGGCGTGGTGGTGTGTTGGCGGATCAGGCGGAAGGCTGACTGGTCTTCGGCCGGGGTGGGGTCCTCGATCCAGAAGGGTCGGTAGGGCTCCAACGCAGCTCCGAGCCGTCCGGCCTCGATGGGGCTGAGGCGGTGGTGGACGTCGTGCAGCAGGTGCACCCCGTAGCCGAACTCCTGCCGGACGTGGGCCATCATCTTCGGTGCGAAGTCCAGGTAAGACGTGGTCTCCCAGACGTCCTCCTGGGGGGCGTCCCCGCTTGCCGGTTCGTACACGCTGCGGTCGGCCGGGCCGATCCCATAGGTCTTGTCCAGACCTGGGACGGCAGCCTGGACGCGGATGGCCTTGTATCCGAGGTCGAGGTGGCGCTGGACGTCGGCGCTCAGGTCGTCGAGACCGGCTCCGCTGGCATGTCCGTAGACCATGACGCCGTCGCGTGCAGCGCCGCCGAGGAGCTGGTAGACAGGCATGCCGGCCGCTTTCCCCTTGATGTCCCAGAGGGCGATGTCGATGGCAGCGATGGCGGTCATGGTCACCGGACCGCGCCGCCAGTAGGCGCCCCTGTAGAAGTACTGCCACGTGTCCTCGATCCGCCGGGCGTCGCGACCGATCAGTAGCGGGCACAGGTGGTCCCTCAGGTAAGAGGCCACGGAGAGTTCGCGTCCGTTGAGGGTTGCATCGCCGATTCCGACGACGCCGTCCTCGGTCTCGATGATCAGGGTCACGTAGTTGCGTCCCGGGGAGGACACCACCACTCGGGCATCGGTGATTCTCACGAGGAGGGCCTTTCGTCGGAGCCGGTGGAGGAGGTCGAGGCGGCAGAGCCGAGGTCGAGCATCACCTTGCTGCTGCCCGAGGTCCGATCCGCGGCCACGCGCATGGCGTGGTCGGCGTCGTCCAGGGCGAAGCGGTGGGTGATGACGGGGGAGACGTCCAGTCCGCCGGCCATGGCCTCGAGGGCATCGGTGATCTCCTCCACGAACCGGTAGGAGCCGATCCAGGTGATCTCACGCGTGACCAGATCGCCCAGGAGGGCCGGAGCCGGGGTGCCGGGAAGGTTGCCGACCTGCACGAGGGTACCGCCGCGGGCCGTGGCACGGAGCACGTTGCCCAGGGCCGCGGGTGCCCCGGATGCCTCGAAGACCATTTCGGCGTCGGCGGGCATGTTGGAGGGGTCCGCCACGTTCAGCACCATGTCGGCGCCCATGGCCGCGGCGATGGACAGCGACGTGTCGCTGAGATCGGTGGCCGTGACGCTGCGGGCCCCGGCGTGCTTGGCGGCCGCGACCACGAGGCAGCCGATCGGACCTGCACCGTTGACCAGGATGTCCCTGCCCGAGAGGTCGCCGGCCCGCTTGACGGCGTGCATGGCGACGGCCAGGGGTTCGGCGAGCGCGCCGTAGAGGGTGCTCACCCCGTCCGGGAGCGGCCGCAGCTGGGAGGCGCGGACGGTCTTGCGCTGGCTGAACCCGCCGTCGGTGTGCGGGGTGAAGGCCGCTGACCCGAAGTACCGCACCGCGGGGTAGAGATTGGTCCTGCCCGCCAGGCGCTCGGGCATCTCCCCGTCGCCGACGAGCTCGGCCGGGTGGACGGTGACGGGCTGCCCGATGCTCACACCGGTGACCCCCGGACCGAGCGCGGAGATCCTGCCCGCGATCTCGTGACCGAGGACGAGAGGAGCGCCGAGCACGGCCGTGCCGGACGCCCCGTGTCGCCAGTACGAGAGGTCCGAACCGCAGATGCCTCCCCACTCCACGTCGATGACCACTTCTCCCTCACCTGCCTGCGGCTCAGGGAGGGTGTCGACGCGCAGGTCGTCGGGTCCGTGGACGACGACGGCCCTCATATCGCGTCCTCCAGCTTCACGAGGTCGCGGCCCCGCGTCTCCGGGCTGAGCATCGTGGCGGTCAACGTCACGATGGAGTAGCCGATGATCATGGCGGCCAGCGGCCACCAGTGACCGGTCGCCACGGTCAGGCTCGCCGCGAGGACGGGGCCGATGGCCGTGGTGAGGATGCCACCGATCTCCTTGGCCAGTGCGAGCTGAGTGAACCTGGTGCGTGCGCCGAAGAGCTCCGCCATGGTGACACCCTCCAGGGAGAACAGTCCGAGGACGCCGATGTTGAGCCCGAGGACCATGGCCAGGGTGATCAGCCCGGTGTCCCCGCTGTTGAGCATCATGAACATGGGGATTGCGAAGAGGATGGTCAGCGTGGTCAGGGCCATGTAGATGGGACGCCGCCCGAACCGGTCACCGAGCAGCCCCACGACGGGGATGGTGACGAAGCCGAGCAGAGAACCGTACAGGATCGCGGTGGTGCCCACGGACCGGTCGACGAGCAGCGTGGTGGCGAGGTAACCGATGAGGAAGGTCTGGATCAATCCCGAGTTCCCGGCCTGGCCGAAGCGCAGTCCGACGGCGATGAGGAACGCCCTGCCCTTCTTCTGGTGCAGGGCGGCCTCGATGGTGCTCTCACCGTTGGCCTTCGCGTCCGCGAGGGCCTGCTCCTTCGTGAGTGCCACGCCGTCGACGACGTCGTCGCGACCCTCGAAGACCGGGCTCTCCTTGATGGAACGGCGTACCCATACGGCCACGATGAGCAGCACGAAGCTGAACAGGAACGGAAGGCGCCAGCCCCAGCTGAGCAGCTGCTCCTCGGACAGTGTCGCCACCAGGAGGACCCAGATGCCGGAGGCTGCGAGGGTGCCCGAGTTGGTACCGAGGCAGACCAGGGAGCCGATGAGGCCCCTTCGCCTGACGGGGGCGTACTCCACGAGCATCACCGTCGCGCCGGCCAACTCGGCGCCCGCACCGAATCCCTGGGCCAGTCGCAGGACCACCAGCAGGATCGGTGCCCAGATACCGATCATGGCGTAGGTGGGGAGGATACCGATCAGGGTGGTGGACCCCCCCATCAGGGCGATCGTGATGTAGAGGACCTTCTTGCGGCCGAGCCGGTCCCCCATGCGGCCGAAGTAGACCGCCCCCGCGAGACGGGCCACGTAGCCGACCCCGTACACACCCATCGAGGCGATCAGACCGACCGCCGGGCTGGCATCGGGGAAGAAGAGGCGGTTGAACACCAGGGCGGCGGCCAGGGAGTAGAGCTGGAAGTCCATGAACTCCATGGCCGTTCCGAGCCAACCCGAGGCGGCGACCTTGGCCAGATCCTTGGTGGACCGCTCAGGGTGCTGTGTGGTGGGTGGTGTGTGTGCAGACATTCCATGCTCCTTCGCATAGGACGGGGAAGAACCGTGAGGCCTTGCTCGTGCCGCCTCGTGCCCATGACGACGGCTACCATACAAGCACTGCCATACTAGTGTGTCAATAGGTAGGCTTACGTCATGACAGCATCGAGCAGCGGTAGCCCGAAAGCACCCTCGCACTCCGCACGGTCCCGGACCCTCGAGACCCTGCGACGCAAGATCGTCACCCTGGAACTCGCGCCGGGAACGTCGCTGTCGGAGAACGAACTCGCCCAGAGCCTCGACACGAGCCGGACACCGGTACGGGAGAGCCTGATCCTGCTGCAGCAGGAGGCTCTCGTCCAGGTGTTCCCCCAGATCGGGACCTTCGTCTCCCTCGTGGACATCGAGCGCGTCACGCAGGCGCAGTTCATCCGTGAGGCCATCGAGTGCGCGTCGCTGAACGACGCCGTCGCTCGGGTGACGGAGGAGGACCTCACGTCACTGCGATCGATCCTGGCGCAGCAGGAGGTAACCGAGATCGAGGGCGACGTGGAGAAGTTTTTCGCCCTGGACGAGCGGTTCCACCGGAAGCTGCTGTCCGTCGGGGGACACGAGTCAGCATGGGCCGCCGTGACCTCCGCGAAAGCCCACCTGGACCGGGCACGCCGGCTCAGCCTGATCGACACGCGCCCCATCTCGACGCTCGTCGGTCAGCACACCGACATCGTCGATGCACTCGCGAGCCGTGACGCAGCCACCGCGATCGGTGCTCTGCGCGTTCACCTCAGGGCCGTGTTCGAGGACATCGAACGCATCAGGGCCGCCGTGCCGCATCTGTTCTCGGACGGCAGGACGGTCCGGCTCAACCGCCGGACCGTCCACACCCTGGACTGACATCGACCCCGTAGGAATGTGTCCGCCTGCCTACGGCAGTGCTGCCACCTCGCTACTGGGACTTATGATTCGATTCGGGCGCTGCGATGACGGGTTCGCCGTCGACCCGGCCGCGGTCGTTCTTGTCCCGGTCGCCGCGGGTCTTCCGCAGGCTGAGCAGGGGGGCGAGGGGGGGGGCGGCCCCGATGAACGGCAGCGAGAACCAGGGGGGGATCCCCGGCCCCCACGGGGGCGGCCCCCCGCCGTTGACGAAGGGCAGCTCGTTGACGTGCAGGGCATGGAACACGAGCTTCACGCCGATGAACGCGAGGATCACGGCCAGGCCCTGGGCCAGGTAGACCAGGCGCTCCAGGAGTCCGCCGATGAGGAAGTACAGCTGCCGCAGGCCCATGAGCGCGAAGGCGTTGGCGGTGAACACGATGTACGCCTCGTTGGTGAGCCCGTAGATCGCAGGGATGGAGTCGACGGCGAACACCAGGTCGATGAAACCGATCGCGATGATGGTCAGCAACATCGGGGTGGCGAAGCGCTTGCCGGCCAGCTTCACGGTCAGCTTGTCCTCGTGGAACTCGTCCGTGATGGGTAGGATCCGGCGGACCAGGCGCATGAACTTGCCATCGGCCGGGTTGTGGTCGTCGCCGCCGAAGGCCTGCTTGTACGCCAGGAAGAGCAGCAGGGCGCCGAAGATGTAGAAGATCCAGGAGAAGTTGTCGATCAGGGCGGCACCGATGGCGATGAACCCGCCGCGCAGGACCAGGGCGATGATGATGCCGATCATCAGCACCTTCTGCTGGTACTTCTTCGGCACCGCGAAGCCGGTCATCACGATGAGGAACACGAAGAGGTTGTCCACCGAGAGTGCTTTCTCGGTGAGGTACCCGGCGAAGTACTCGCCACCGAACCCCCACCCGGAGACGACGCCGATGCCCACGCCGAAGAGCAGGGCGAGGCCGATGTAGAACGCGGACCAGCGGGCGGACTCACCGATGGTCGGCTCATGGGGGGTGCGCACGTGCGCGAAGAACTCGTAGACGAAGAACAGGACCGTCACTGCGAGGGTGATGGTCCAGACCAGGGGGGTGATCTCCATGGAAGGCTCCCAAGGGGTAGGCGTGATGACAGGACGCCAAGGTCTCCTCCGCCCCGGTGGAACCGGGACCGATGGGCCCGGGACGCATTCGCAGCATCCGTACTGACGAGCCGATCACAGACGGGAGTACTCCCCTTGATGGAAGAACCCTAACCCACCTGCGGCGAACCGGCCAAGTCCGCCGCAGGACCACCTGTCAGAGGGACGCTCCTCCGCAGATCACGTAGTTCTGGCCGGTGATGGACCTCCCGTGGACACCGAGCAGGAAACCGGCCAGCGCCGCGACATCCTCCGGGTCGACCAGCGCTCCGAGCGCGGGCAGCCTCACGGGTGTGGCCGCTCGCCCGGGATCGTGCAGCATCGGGGTGTCGGTGGGTCCCGGCGAGAGCACGTTCACCGTGATGCGCCGGCCCGCCAGCTCCTGCGCCCAGGACCGTCCGAGCCCCAGCAGTGCGGCCTTCGTGGCCGCGTAGTGGCTCTTCCCCGCCACCCCGGTGGCGGTCCGGCTCCCCAGGAGCAGGATCCTGCCGCCGTCGGTCAGGGTGGGGACCACCGCGTTCACGAGCACGCTCGCCGCCGCCACGTGCACGGTGAACATCGCTTCCAGGGCCCGGGGATCCAGGTCTCCCAGACGCGCGGACCGCTGGAACCCCGCGGCGTGGACCAGGGCGTCGCTCCCGCCGAGGCCCGCGGCCACGTCCACGACGTGGCCGAGGGCCGAGGGGCCCCCCCCCCGCCACTCGAAGGAACCCGGGAGATCGGTGGGGGTCCGGCTCAGCCCCACCACGGACCACCCGTCCGCCAGCAGCTGCCGGGTGATGGCCGCACCGATCCCCGAACTGCAGCCGGTGACCACCGCACGCCGCTCAGCCGTCATGGGCGGCTGCCTGTCCTGGAGTACCGGTGCCCTCGTACGCCCACTGCGGCTCCACCCGCACCCATTTGATGGCCTGCCGGAAGTAGGTGTAGGCGATCTCGAGGGAGCCGCCCGGCCCCTGGTGGATCGAGGGGTAGGAGTACTCGCGGTTGAGCCCGTCACGGGAGTTGTTGGACAGGCAGTAGCCGTCCCCCACGTCGAGGTCCCGGCGGACGGACCAGCTGCGCCCCGAGTCCTCCGAGACGGCCAGGGTCATGGGCGAGCGCGGCGTCCCCCAGAAGGCCCTGCGCTCGTCACCGACGGACGCTGCCCCGGGTTCGGGTTCGGCGAGCTGCCCCTGTTCGTCGGCGAGGCCGTCGTCGTCGATCTCGTCGTACAGCGAGAGCCGGCGCTCGGTGCCCTCCTCCGCCCGGCTCGCGTTGTACACGAGGGCCAGGCGGCCGTCGGTGAGGGCCGTGAACTGGATGGACGAGTTGTTGTTGGGCAGCTCGGTGGGCACGGGCTCGCTCCAGGTGATGCCGTCGGTGGAGCGGGACTCGTGGATCCAGTCCGCCCAGCGGCTGCGGAACAGCGCGAGCAGGGTGCCGTCGGTGAGGGGCTGGATGTTCATGTGGACGCAGCCCAGGCTCCCGGGGAGCACCTGCTCGCTCCAGGTGACACCGCCGTCGTCGGAGTACATGACGGCGCTGTCGTCGCTGTTGCCCACCCACTTCTCCCCCGGCACGGTGATGCACCGGAAGATGGGCACCAGCAGCCGGCCGGAGGGCAGGACCACGGGCAGCTGACGGACGAAGACCCCGCCCGTCGCGTTCGCCGCGAAGAGGGTCTCCACGGCCCCCCACGTGCGGCCGCTGTCCGTGGAGATCCGACGGCGCACCTCCGCGGTGTCCTGGTTGCCCGCCTTCTGCGCCGTGTAGAGCAGCCAGAGATCACCACCGGGTGCGGTGAAGAGGATGGGGTTCTGCTCGGACCGCGCGGGATCGTGGGAGAGCTGCTCGGGCGAGGACCACTGTTCGGCCCCCTCGTCCAGGGTGGAGAACCAGATCGAGATGTCCGGCACCCCCTCCTGGGTGCCGCCGAACCACACGCAGCCGAGCCGGCCGTCCGGGAGGGTCAGCAGGTTCGCGGCGTGGCTCTGCACGGTGGGTGCCGGCAGGGACGCGTACGCGACGCCGCCGGCCCTCCTCACCGCACCGTCGGGGGTGATGGTGCTGTAGTCCGCGTCGAGCTCCGGCATCGCCCTACCTCCCGGCCGTCGCGGCGGCGAGGTGGCTCTTGGCGATCTGCTCGAGATGGGTCAGATCGGAGGCCACGGTGGCGAACGTGTAGCCCTGGCTCAGGCGCTGGGCGGCCACCTCCCCGGCCGCCGTGTGGATCCCGGCGGCCACCCCGGCCGCCGCGGCGGCGGCCGCGACCGTGGCGAGCGCCTCACCGAACGCCTCCTGGACGTCCGGGTCCCCGGGGTACTTCCCGCCCACCGCGATGGTGAGGTCGGAGGGTCCCACGTAGATGCCGTCGAGTCCTTCGGTGGCGCAGATCTCCGCCACGTTCGCCAGGCCGTCCGGTGTCTCGATCATGGCGAACACCAGGGTCGCGGCATTGGCCTCGGCGGGCACGGGGCCGATCCGCAGCGCCGAGCGCATGGGACCGTAGGAACGGTTCCCCAGGGGCGGGTACTTGGCCGCGGCCACCGCGGCGGCGGCGTCCTCCGCCGTGTCGACGAGGGGCACGATCACCCCCACCGCACCGGCGTCGAGGGCCTTGCCGATGGCGACCGGCGAGTTCTCCTCCACCCGCACCATGCCCACCGCGGTGTGCCCGGCGTCGACGGCCATGAGCCCGGCGAGCACCCCGGAGTACCCGAGGAGGCCGTGCTGGGCGTCGAGCGCCACGTAGTCGTACCCGAGCCGGCCGATGCGCTCGGTGGCCACCGGGGCGTCGAGGACGGCCCAGTAGCCGACGGCCTTCTCCCGGGCGCGGATGGTGCGGGCGAACTCGAGGGCGAGGTCGGAGGTCATGGGAAGCCTGCTTTCGTCGGGGATGGAGGGTGTGGTGTCAGCGGTTGTAGGCGGGCATGGGGCCGCGGAGCGTCGCGCCCACGGCGTCGCACGCCTCCACCACGTCGGCCGGTAGCGGACCGTTGGCGACGGCCCGGATGTTGCTGCGCAGCTGCTCCACCCTGGAGCCGCCGAGCAGCATCGACCCGACGCCGTCCCGGTAGGAGAGCCAGCGGAAGGACAGTTCGGTGAGCGGCATCCCGGCGTCCGCGGCGATGGCGGCCAGCTCACCGAGGGCGTCGAAGATTTGGCGGTCCCAGTACCGCTGGGTGTACATGGCGGCGAGCCGGGAGTCGCCGTAGCGGCCCTCGGAGGGCTTGGCGTCGAAGGAGTGCCTCCCGGTGAGCAGGCCTCCCCCGAGCGGGTTGTAGACCATGGTGTGGAGGGAGTGGACCGCCGCGAACTCGAGGTACTCCTCCTCCACCCTGCGCGCCACCAGGTTGTACAGCTGCTGGGCCACCGTGGGTTCGGGGGCACCGACCTCGCGGGCCACGTGGATCACGTCGGCGATCTGCCAGGCGGCGAAGTTGGAGACCCCGAGGGCGCCGATCTTGCCCTCGCGGACCAGCTCCGCCACCGTCTGCAGGGTCTCGTGCAGAGGGGCGGCGCGATCGGGCTGGTGCAGGTAGAACAGGTCGAGCCGCTCCACGTCGAGCCGGCGGAGGCTGCCCTCCACGCCCGCCCGGAGACCGTCCGCGGACAGCGGGCTGTGCTCCCCGTGGTCGGGGTGCGGCATACCGGCTTTCGAGGCCAGGACGACGCCGTCGCGTCGCCCCGCCAGCAGCCGGGAGAGCATCTCCTCCGTGACGCCGGCGGCGTAGGCGTTGGCGGTGTCCACCGTGGTGATCCCGGCGTCGAACGCCTCGTCCAGCATGCGCGCCGCCGTGGCTTCGTCGACGGTGTCGCCGAAGGTCATGGTGCCGAGCACCAGGCGGGAGATCGCCGGTGCTGCCGGGACGGGACGGGCGGCGGAGGACGTCGTGGTCATGAGTGGCTCCTGGTACTGGTCGGGGGGAACGGGAGGGGAGGGCGCATCGGCCTCAGCCGGCCAGGGAGAGGGACCGCACGAGGTGGCGGGGCTTGACGCCCTGCATCGTGGACGGGTCGAGCGCCGCCCGGCGGAGCTTGCGGGTGTAGTCCTCGGCCGGGGTGGTCAGCACGGTGGAGGTGCGCCCGGCCTCCACCACGCGCCCGCGCTGCATCACCATGATGGTGTCGCTGATCTCCTGGACCACCCCGAGGTTGTGGGTGATGAAGACGTAGGTGATGCCGGTCTCCTCCTGGATGGAGCGCAGCAGTCCGAGCACCTGGGCCTGCACGGAGACGTCGAGGGCGCTCGTCGCCTCGTCGCAGACGAGCAGCTCGGGTTTGGACGCGAGCGCCCGGGCGATCCCGATGCGCTGCCGCTGGCCGCCGGAGAACTCGGAGGGGTGCTTGTCCAGGGACGCCACGGGTAGGCCCACCTGGTCGATGAGCTCGGCCGCGGCGCGGTGCCGCTCCGCCTTCGAGCGCACGCCCTGGAGCCTGAGCGGTTCGGCGACGATCTCCTGGGCGGTCATGTGCGGGTCGAGGGAGCCGTAGGGGTCCTGGAACACCATCTGGAACCTCGATCTCATGGACCTGAGCCTGGACTCGGGGAGCGAGGCGATGTCGGTGCCGTCCAACCTGATCGCACCGCTGGTCGGCGTGATCAGGCGCATGACCGCCTTGGCGATGGTGGACTTCCCGCAGCCCGACTCGCCGACGACGGCGATGGTCCTGCCGCGGTCCACGGAGAACGAGACGTCGTCGACCGCCCGGAAGGATCCGCCGGGAACCTGGTAGTCCACCACCAGGTTCTCCACCGAGAGGAAGGGCTCATCCATGGTCGGCTCCGTTTCTGTGCGCGGCGGCGGTACTGCCGTGACCGGTGGGCGTCCGCCCACCGGTCGTCGGGGGCATCGTCTCGTCCCAGGGGCCGAGGGTGGGAATGGCCGCGAGCAGGGACCGCGTGTACTCGGTGGCGGGGTGGTCCACGATCTGCTGGACGTCACCGGACTCCACGAAGGAGCCGTTCTTCATGACGTGGATGCGGTCGGAGATGAGCCGGGCCACACCGAGGTCGTGGGTGATCATGAGGATCCCGATCCCGCGCTGCTCCTGCAGCTCGAGGAGCAGGTCGAGGATCCCGCCCTGCACGGTGACGTCGAGGGCGGAGGTGGGTTCGTCGGCGACCAGTAGCTGGGGCTCGCTGGCCAGGGCGATGGCGATCAGGACGCGCTGCAGCATGCCGCCGGAGAGCTGGTGGGGGAACTTCCTCAGCTGCTTCTCCGGCGTCGGGATGTGGACCTGCTGCAGCAGGCGCACGGCCCGTGCCGCGAGTGCACCGCGCTCCTTCGAGGCAGCACCGGCGATCCGGATGGCCTCGGTGAGCTGGGAGCCGATGGAGTGCACGGGGCTGAGCGCCGTCATGGGGTCCTGCGGGATCAGGGCCACCGTGCGTCCGCGGACCTTCTCGATGGCCTTCGGGCTCGCGGTGGTGTCCACGCCGTCGATGAGCACGGTGCCGGAGAGCACCGCGAGGTCCTTGGGCAGGAGCCCGAGCACGCCCATGGCGGTGGTGGACTTGCCCGAGCCGGACTCGCCGATGATGGTCACCGTCTCGCCGCGGTCGATCCGGAAGCTCACGCCGTCCACCGCGCGGACGATCCCGGCGTCGGTGATGAGCTCGACCTGGAAGTCCCGCACCTCGAGGAGGGCCTCCTCCCGGTGCGTGCTCCGGTTGCTGGTCTCGGTCTGGACCGTCATGTCAGGCACCTTTCTTCCTGCGGCGGGGGCGGTCGCGCAGACCGTCTCCCAGGAGGTTCACGCCCACCACCATGAGCACGATGAACAGACCCGGCATGGTGACCATCCACCAGGAGGTGGTGATGTAGTCCTGTCCGTCCGAGATGATGCGGCCCCAGGTGGCGAAGGGACGCTGGGGACCTGCACCGAGGAAGCTCAGCGCACTCTCCAGGAGCACGGCCTGGGCCAGCAGGAGCAGGACCACCAGGGTGGCCTGCTTGATGACGTTGGGGATGATGTGGCGGACGAGGATCTGCACCCGGTGCAGGCCGAGGATCCGGGCGGCGGAGACGTAGGGTTTCTCGCGTTCCACCAGCACCATGGAGCGGGTCAGGCGCGCCACCTCGGGCCACTGCGCGATGGCGATGACGAAGGTGATGACCGGGATGGAGGGCCCGAAGAGCGCCACCACCAGGAGCAGCATCATGAGCAGGGGCAGGGACATCTGGGCCTCGAGTAGACGGGAGACGATGGTGTCGATCCAGCCGCCGAAGTAGCCGGCGGCCGATCCCAGGACGATGCCGATGGCCCCCGAGACGAGGACGGCGAGGATGCCGATGGTGAGCGAGACCTGACCGCCGTGCAGGACGCGGGAGAGCAGGTCCCTGCCCAGCTGGTCCGTGCCGAACAGGTGCCCGTCCGTGAGCGGGGGCAGACGCCGCGCGGAGAGGTCCTGGAAGTTCGCGTCCGGGATCGGGAGCAGCTGGGCCAGCAGGATCGGCACCATGACCAGCAGGGTGCACACCACACCCACCACGATCTTGCTCCGCGAGGTGTTCCGGCGCCGGGTGGCTCCCGCCCGGGCGATCAGCTGCCGGGTGACGGCGGTGGGGCTCGGCTCCCGGGACGCCGGTGCCGGCGTACTCCCGCCGGCCGGGTTCGTGGTGTCGCTGAGGCTCATGCTGCTGCCGCCTTTCCAAGACGAACGCGGGGATCGAGAAGCGGGTAGGCGAGGTCGATGACCAGCTGGACCGTCACGGCGAGCAACGCCGTCAGCAGCACCGTGGCCTGGATGAGCGGGTAGTCGCGGGTCTCCAGGGCGCGGACGATCAGGGAGCCGACGCCGGGCCAGGCGAAGACCACCTCGACCACCACCACCCCGTTGAGCATGGCGGCGAACCGGGTGCCGAGGGCGGTGAAGACCGGGATGGCCGAGTTACTCATGGCGTAACGCCACGTCAGGGCGGAGTTGCGCACGCCCCGGGAGCGGGCCACGGTGAGGTACGGTGCCGCGAAGTTCGCGGTCATCTCCCGGCGGACCATCCGTGAGATCAGGGCGATCTGCAGGATGGCGATGGTGATGGTCGGGAGTACCAGGCCACCCCAGGTGGCGAAGCCCGAGGCGGGGAAGACCGGGATCAGCACGGCGAACCCGGTGAGGAGCATGATGCCGGTCCAGAAGTCCGGCATGGACTGTCCCGCGATGGTGAGGACGTTGACGCCGAACTCGCGCCCCGTGTCCGGCCGCCGTGACATCCAGACGCCGAGGGGGATCGCGACGAGCGCGGTGAGGAGGATCGCCGCGGTGGCGAGGGTGAGCGTGTACGGCATGCGTTCGGCGACCACCTGAAGCGCGGGCGCCTGGAACGAGTAGGACTGCCCGAGGTTGCCGGTGAACAGCTGCTGCAGGAAGATCCAGTACTGCTCGATCACCGGGCGGTCCAGCCCGAACTGCTGCCGCACCACGGTGAGCTGCTCCGAGGTCGCAAGGGGCCCGGCGTAGGCCGCGGCGGGGTCCCCGGGGGCGAGGCGGATGAGGATGAAGACCGTGGAGACCGTGAGGAAGACAGTCAGCAGGCCCTGGCCGATGCGCTTGAGGACGTAGGTCTTCATGTCAGGCCTCCAACCGGACAGTGGCGAGCGGGTAGGAGTTGGTGGTGGCGAGCCCCACCTCGGAGACCCGCTCGCGGTGTGCGAGAACGGATTTCGGCACGAACGCCCAGGCGCAGGGCCAGGTGTCCCAGACCGCCTGCTGGGCGTTCCCGAGCAGCTCCTGCCTGCGGGTCGGGTCCGGTTCCGTGGCGGCGGCGCGTATGGCCGTGGTGACCTCGGGGATCACGTACCCCTGGTAGGTGTCCCGCGTCTCCTCCTTCTCCGGGGTCCCCGCGTACATCCCCTGCAGCATGGTGATCGCCAGACCCGTGGGACTCGAGTAGCCGTTCCCCAGCAGGTCCCAGTCGCCCTCCTTGCCCTGGCGCCAGGAGAGGATGTTGCCGCCCGGTTCGAACTGCTGGAGCTCGGTCCTCACGCCGATCGCGCCGAACATCTCCACCAGGGCCTCCATCACCGAGACGTCACCGGCGAACTCGCCGGTCTCCCAGATGATCTTGAGGGACAGGCCGGTGGCACCGAGGTCCTGCAGCAGAGACCTCGCCTGCTCGGGGTCGTACACGTAGTCGCCGGTCTTGACGGACCCCGTCAGGCTCGACGGCGTCACGCCCTCCGCCTGGGTGACGGCATCCACCAGGACGTCGCGGACCAGTGCCTCGCCGTTGATCCCCATGCTCAGCGCCTGCCGCACGCGGGGATCGGCCAGGGGGTGGCCGGTCGGCTTCCGGAAGTTGTAGAAGATCTGGTTCAGCCGCAGGCTCGATGCCTCCTGGAGCCGGATACCGGGGAGTCCCGCCAGCTGCTCGCGTGAGTCGGGGGTGATGGAGTCGATGACGTCCACCTCGCCGCTGCGCAGGGCGATCACCCTGCTGGACTCCTCGGGGAGGAACCGGACCTCGACGTTCTCCACCTCGGCGGGCTCGCCCCAGTAGTTCTCGTTCCGGGTCAGGCTGTAGGTGCCCGCACCCCGGTTGGAGCCGGTGACCCGGTAGGGCCCCGATCCCAGGCCCTCCTGGAGTTCCTCCGGCTTGTTCTGCGCCGCGGGCGTGATCAGGATCATGCTCATCAGGGAGTCGAGGATGGGGATCGGCTGCTCGGACTCCATCCGGAAGGTCCGCTCGTCCACGGGCACCACGGTGGGGAACTCGGGGAAGAACCCGGCCACGAAGGAGCCCTGCACCTGCTGGTACATCTCGAGCGCCGTGGAGACGTCCTCCACCGTGACGGGGCTGCCGTCGGAGTAGCAGACCCCCTCGCGCAGGCGCACCGTCCACTGCAGCGGACCGGTCTGCTCGAAGGACTCCGCGAGGACGGGGACGGCGCTCGTGTCGGGGCCGATGGCCGTGAGGCCCTGACGGACCGCGCGCTGCACCGTGACCGCGGCGTCGAACTGGTTCAGCTTGTTGTCCAGGCTCACCAGGGACCGGTTCAGCGCCAGCGTCAGGGTGTCGCGCCCCGGGAGTCCCGTGGGGCCGGCGCACGCGCCCAGACTCCCCGAACCGGCGAGGATGCCGGCGAGGGCCCCGAACTGGAGGAGACGACGGCGGGAGAGTTGAGAGCCGTGGGGAAGGCCGGTCATCGTTGACCTCTCGATAGAGCGGTGGGGCGGTTCGTCTGCGAGGCCGCCGTGTAATCTCCATCACTGTCGCATCACTGCGTGTTTTACGCAATAGGTATGGCGCATATCGCGCATAACTGTCATGATGATGGTCACGACGGCCTTCCCTCGAAGGCCTCGGCCGGGAACGAGGAGGGACGCAGTGACGCACATCGTGGTGCAGGCCGACGATCTCTCTGGAGCCGCCGAGACCGCCCAGTGCTTCGTCCGTCGGGGTCTGCGCACCGTGCTCGTCCTGGCCCGGGACGGGGCCTCCTCCGGCGACCGCACCGCGCACTCCCCCGAGGCCGACGTCGTCGTCCACGACACCCACCCCCGCGGCACGGGCGCGGCGGAGGCCCGGCGCCGCACGGGCGACGTGTTCCGGGACCTTCCCCCCGGTCCGGACACGCTCGTCCTCAAGAAGATCGACTCCCTCTGGCGCGGGAACATCCACGCGGAGATCTCCGCCCTGACCGCGGCCGGACACCACGTCGTCGTCGCCGGGGCCCTTCCCCACCTGGGCCGCGCGGTGCTCGACGGCCGGCCCGTCGTCGACGGCGTCCCCCTGGCCGCCACGGAGCGGTGGCAGGCGGAAGCAGCCCCACCCCCCACCGACCTCCGGGTGCTGCTCCGCCCCGACGCACCCGAGCAGGTCCGCCACCTCCCGCTGGCACTCCTGCGCTCCGCGGACCGCGCCTCCCGGCTGGCCGAACGGCTCTCGGGCCCGGATCCCGTGGTCCTGCTGGTGGACGGCGAGACCGACGCCGACCTCGACCTCGTGGTGGAGTTCCTGCTGGGCGGCGGCTCCGGCGCGGGTGGGCGGCGGGTGGTCCTCGCCGGCACCGGCGCCGCCGCCGTCGCCCTCGCCGACCGCTGCGCACCCCCTGCCGCTCAGCACCACGCTGATGCGCACAACGCGCAGAATGTCCCGTCCGGGACACCAGAGGCGCCCGGGGGCGGGCGGGGCCCCCGCAGCCGACCGGGGCTCGCCGTCGTCGGAACCGCCTCGGCCCCGGCGCACCGGCAGCTCGGCAGGCCCGGGGAGCGCGGGTTCCTCCGGCTCCGGATCCCCGCAGCGGACCCGTCCGCCCCGGAGGAGGCCCTGCTGCGGTGCCGCCCCGCGCTGGCCGCGGGCTCCGCCGCGTCGTCACCCCCGCCGCGGCCGCCCTGGTCCCCGCCCGCCCGGCCCCCGCCGCCGCCTCCCCCGCGCGGGTCGCCGCCCGCGTGGCCGGCGGCCCCTCGCCGCCCGATCTCCTGCTGCCCGGCGGGGGGCCGGCGCGCGAGGTGCTGACCGTCCTCGGGCACCGCGGCCTGGTACCGCTGCGGGCGGCCCAGCACGGCGCCGTCGTCAGCCGCACCGGGGACGGGACGCTCGTGGGGACCAAGCCCGGGAGCTTCGGCGACGACGACGCGCTCGCCGAGCTCCACGACCTCCTCCGGCACGTTCGCGCCGCCGATCCATCGACCACCGACACCACCGCATCTTCCGTCTACACCCTGGAGCAACCATGACCACGACGCTCGACCCGACAGAGATCCGCAACGACCTGCCCCTGGTGGCCGTCACCATGGGCGACGGCGCAGGGGTGGGCCCCGAGGTGGTGGTGGCCGCCGTCCTGGACCCGCAGAGCAACGCCGAGTGCCGCCCGGTGGTCATCGGGGACGCCGGCCGGCTGCGGCAGGCCGCGGAGGTCCTCGGCATCAGCGCCGACATCCGGACGATCACCACCGTGGGCGAGGCCGTCTTCGAGCCGGGCCGGGTCAACGTGATCGACCTCGCGCTGCTGCCGGAGGACCTGGCCTGGGGTGAGCTCTCCGCCACGGCCGGGCATGCCGCGTACGAGTACATCCGGGTGGCCAGTGAGCTGGCGATGGCCGGGGAGGTGCACGCCATCTGCACCGCCCCGCTCAACAAGGAGGCACTGCACGCGGCCGGCCACGTCTACCCCGGCCACACCGAGCTCCTGGCGCACCTGACGGGCACCGAGGAGGTGTCCATGATGCTCTCCACCCCGAAGATCAGGGTGATCCACGTGACCACGCACATCGGCCTCGTGGATGCCATCCGGAAGATCAACCCCGATCTCGTGGAACGGACCGTCCGGCGCGGCCACGACGCCCTCGTGCGGGCCGGTGTCCCCGCACCGAAGATCGGGGTGTGCGCCATCAATCCCCACGCCGGTGAGAACGGCCTCTTCGGGCAGGGCGAGGAGGCCGAGAAGATCGCCCCCGGCGTGCAGCGGGCGGCCGCGGACGGCATCGACGTCACCGGTCCGCTCCCGGCGGACACCCTCTTCTTCCTGGCCGGGCGCGGTGACTACGACCTCGTGGTGGCGATGTACCACGACCAGGGGCACGGCCCGGTGAAGGTGCTGGGGATCGAGGCCGGGGTGAACATCACCGTGGGGCTCCCGGTCATCCGCACGTCCGTGGACCACGGCACGGCCTTCGACATCGCGGGCAAGGCCATCGCCGACCCACGCAGTATGGTGGAAGCTCTCCACCAGGCCGCAGAGATGGCGACCCGCCCGAGCGTCACCGCCTGAGGCGCACCGTAGGACGGTGGGCCCACGAGGACGTCGCGGGGAGGCCGGTAGCGGACCCCCTCGGGATCCTCCCGGGGCGGACGCCGACAGGAAGCGGGTACCCATGGCGACGGCCAGCGCCAGGCGAGAAGAGATCTACCACCTCGCGGTCACCACGGGCCTCGCCTCCGTGGAGGACCTCTCCGCGCGGTTCGGCGTCACCGCCTCCACGATCCGCCGGGACCTCGCCCGCCTGAACGGCCAGGGACGCCTGGCCCGCACCTACGGCGGAGCCATGGCCCTGGGCGCCCACCCGGAGGCGTCGCTGCGCCAACGGACCGGGGAGGCCTTCGAGGAGAAGCACGCCATCGCGCGCCTCGCGGCCGCCCTGGTGGGTCGCGGTGAGAGCATCATGCTCGACGCCGGCTCCACGGTGGGCGCACTGGCCCACGAGCTGCGGTCGTTCGAGGACCTGTTCGTCACCACGCCGGGGATCAACACCCTGCAGGAGCTGGCGGACTCGGAGGGCGTCACGATCGACTGCCTGGGCGGGCGCATGCGGAGCCTGAGCCAGAGCTTCGTGGGCCCCCTGGCCGAGGCGTCCCTCGAACGCATGAGCTTCGACCGCGCGTTCATCGGCGCGGATGCGGTCACCGCCGACTCCGGGATCTGCGAGGCCGACCACGCCCAGACGCGGCTGAAGGAACTCGCCGCGCGGCGCAGTGAGCACGTCTACGTCCTCGCGCACTCGGCCAAGCTGGGGCTGCGCCCCTTCCACGCCTGGACCCGCCTCCCCCTGCCGTGGACGCTGATCACGGACGACGGCGCCGACCCGGCGGAGATCGCGAAGTTCCAGGACACCGGTGTCTCCGTGGAGGTGGCTAGGCTGGGCCCATGGCCACAGTGATCCTCGTGCGGCACGGCCGCACCACAGCGAATGCCTCCGGAGTGCTGGCCGGCAGGGCCGACGGCGTCAGCCTCGACGACGTCGGCCGCGACCAGGCCACCGCGACCGGGACCCGGCTCGCCGCCGTCCCCCTGGTCGGGGTGGTGTCGAGCCCCCTGGAGCGCTGCCGGCAGACCGCCGGGTACATCCTCGACCGGCAGACCGGCGCCCCGCACGCGCCGATCGACCCCGATCTCACCGAGTGCGACTACGGCACGTGGCAGGGCCGTACGCTCGTGGACCTCGCCACCGAACCCCTGTGGTCCACGGTGCAGTCCCAGCCCTCCGCCGTCGTCTTCCCTGGGGGCGAGTCCATGGCCGCGATGCAGGCCCGGTCCGTGGCGGCGGTCCGGCGCCTCGACGCGGCGTTCGAGGCCGAGCACGGCGAGGGCGCCGTCTGGGCCGCGGTGAGCCACGGCGACATCATCAAGGCCATCCTCGCCGACGCGCTGGGCACGCACCTCGACCTGTTCCAGCGCATCACCGTGGGCCCCGCCTCCGTGTCGATCGTGCGCTACGGCAGCAGCCGTCCCACCGTCTTCACCACCAACACCGACGCCGGGGATCTCTCCTGGCTGGTGAACACCGCCGGTACGGGTGACGCCCCGGTGGGCGGTGGTGCCGGGCACGCGGCGCCACCGGCCGGATGAGCCTAAAATAGGTCCATGCCTACAACCGTTCACGAGTTCGCCTGGCCAGACCGGGTCGTCGTCGGCACCATCGGCGTCCCGGGGCAACGCACGTTCTACCTGCAGGTCCGCACGGGGAAGCAGATCGTGAGCATCGCCCTGGAGAAGCAGCAGTCGGCGCAGCTCGCGGAGAAGATCGACGAGATCCTGGATCAGCTGGTCACCCTCGAGGGGAACCCGTTCAGCGTCCCTGCGAGCACGCCGATCGAGCTCGTGGACAACGATCAGCTCGAGCCGGTGGAGGAGCAGTTCCGCACCGGGGTCATGAGCCTGGGCTGGGACCCGTCCACGGCGCAGATCGTCATCGAGGCCTACCCGATCACCGAGGTGGACGAGGACGACGACGGACTGCTCGACGACGATGACGACGAGGCCACCGAGGTGCTGCGGGTCCGCATGCCGGTGGGGACCGCCCGCGCGTTCACGAAGCGGACGCACGAGGTGGTGGGCGCAGGGAGGCCGCTCTGCGTGATCTGCGGTCAGCCGATCGACGCCGACGGGCACATCTGCGCCATCCCCGAGGTCTGATGCCCGCGCCCGACCTCGTGACCGACGAGCTGACGCTCACCGGCCGCATCAGGACGGCGTCGAACGCCACCTTCGTGGGCACCATCGGCGACACCGCGGTGGTGTACAAACCGATGCGCGGCGAGAAGCCGCTGTGGGACTTCCCCGACGGCTTCCTCGCGCACCGCGAGGTGGCCGCCCATCTCGTGTCCGAGGTGCTGAGCTGGGACATCGTGCCGCGCACCTGGCTGCGCGAGGGTCCGCTGGGTGAGGGCATGGTGCAGCTCTGGCAGGAGATCGACCCCGAGCAGGACCCCGTGGACCTGGTCGCCGCGGACGACGTCCCGGAATCGGGGTGGAAGCAGGTGCTCGAGGGTCAGGACGACGACGGGCGGATCGTCGCCCTCGTCCACGAGGACACCCCGGCCCTGCGGCGCATGGCGGTGTTCGACGTCGTGGTGAACAACGCCGACCGCAAGGGCGACCACATCCTCGCCCTCCAGGACGGCCACCGGCACGGGGTGGACCACGGGCTCACCTTCCACAGCGAGCACAAGCTGCGCACGGTGCTGTGGGGATGGGTCGGGGAGACGCTGACCACCGAGGAGCTCGACGGCGTCGGCCGGGTCCGCGAGGACCTGGACGGTGAGCTGGGCCGGCAGCTGGCGGAGCTGCTGACGGCGGAGGAGATCGCGGCCCTCACCGCACGCTGCGACCGGTTGCGCGCAGCGGGCCGGTTCCCGGGCCCGAGCGGCGACATGCCGGCGGTCCCCTGGCCGCTGTTCTGAGGGGGCGGGGGCCGTCATGGCGCTGATCACGGAGCAGGCTCACCGACCTCTCACCACAGGCTGCGCAGCAGACCGACGCCGATCCCCAGCATCACGACCGCGGGGACCACCTCGAGGACGTACCAGATGGGGGCCCGCTGCAGCAGGCCGGCGAGGGACCGCGCGGCGTAGCCGATCCCGCAGAACCAGACGGTGCTGGCCAGGACGGAACCGGCCACGACCCACCACCGGCCCGACGCGCCGTGGGAGCTCCCGGCGGTGCCGAGCACGAACATGGTCTCCAGCAGCACCTGCGGGTTCAGCCAGGTCACCGCCACGGCGGTCCCCGCGACCGCCCAGGCGCCCCTCCTGCGGGCCGGCCCGTCGGCCTCCGGGTGGTCGGGCTCCGCGCCCTCGGCCGGCGTCGAGGGCGCCACGGTCAGGGCTGCCCCTGCGACAGCCGGTGTCCTGCGGGAGCGGGCACGCAGTGTCCGGGCACGGCGGGCGGCTCCTACGGCGAGCCAAAACAGGAAACCCGCGCCGGGCACGGTCAGCACCTCGCGGGGCAGCGGCGCCGCGGCGGGGGCCCCGGCGACGCCGAGGACGCCGAGCACCACCAGCCCGACGTCGGAGGCCAGGAAGACCCCCGCCACCAGTCCCGGCCGGTGACGCTGCATCCCGTGGCGGATCAGCAGCAGGTTCTGCGCACCCAGGGAGGTCAGCAGGGCCAGGCAGGTGGCGAAGCCGGTGAGGGCGGCCGTCAGGGCCGTGGAGGTGGTCACGTCGAGGGGAAGCACGTCCCCGACCCTATGAAGTGGAAGGTATCAAGGCCAGCGAAAGAATCTGAAGCCTCCTAAGGTGTGCTCATGTTCCCGTTCCAGCACGAACACCTCGAGACGCTCATCGCCCTGGTGGACCACGGCTCCTTCGACGCCGCGGCCGCCGAGCTGCACATGTCCGCGTCCGCGGTGTCCCAGCGGGTCAAGGCGATGGAGGCCCGCTGCGGCACCGCGCTGGTACGCCGCACGCTGCCGGTGGGCGTGACCCCGGCCGGGGAGACGCTGCTGCGCACGGCCCGGCAGATCCAGCGGCTGCAGCACGACGCACTGGAGGAGCTCGGCCTTCCGGGCAGCGGCGTGCGGACCGAGATCCCGGTGGTGGTCAACCCGGATTCATTCGCCGCCTGGTTCCTGGACGTCATGGCCGCGGTGCACGACGAGACCGGGGCCACCTTCACCGTGCACCTGGAGGCCGAGCAGCACTCCGCCGACCACCTGCACCGCGGTACGGTGATGGCCGCCGTGACCGCCACCCCGCGGCCCGTCCAGGGGTGCACCGTCTCGACCCTCGGCACGATGCGCTACCGGGCGGTGGCGACACCCGCCGTCGTCGCCCGCCACGGCGGTGTGGAGAAGACCCTCGCGGCCCTGGATCAGATCCCGGTGCTGGTCTTCGACCGCGCCGACGACCTCCAGCACCGCTTCGTGCGCGAGCACCTGGGACGGACCCTGGCCTCGCCGGCCCACTACGTGCCGGCCTCCGCCCAGTACACCGAGGCACTGCTGCAGGATCTGGGGTGGGGGCTGCTCACCGATCCCTTCTGCCGGCAGGAGCTGGACCGCGGAACCCTGGTGGAGCTGGCCCCCGGCGTCGAACTGACCGTCCCGCTCTACTGGCAGCGGTGGCGGATCGACTCGCCGCTGATGGATCTGGTCACCCGCACCGTGGAGCGTGCCGCCTCGCGCGTCCTGCAGCCGGTGCCCTGAACGTGTGGCAGCCCTGACACCGGTGGTTCGACCACCGGGGTGGTGATCCCTGTCCAGGGCGATTTCCCCAAGACAAGCTCAGGTTGTCCGAAAGATCGGCTCCGAGGTTTGCTCCGGTGACCGCCGGAGCTCTAGCTTGCCCATGGGACTTCCAGGAATGTCCCGGCCCCACCTCCCTGAAGCCGCCCCCGTCGTGGTTCCCACGATGAGCGCTGCATCTCCGCCACGTCCTCGGAAGGTTCGCTGCCCGGTGGAAGATCCGAACGGCCCGCGGCACACCGGTGCCCGATCGAGCGCACCGCGCCGCCTCCGCGTCATCGCGGCCGCCGTCGCGCTCGTGGTCGTGGTGGGCGGATGGGGATCAGCTGCCGCCGCCCTACCCGCCGAGGCGACGTCGGTCCCCTCACCCGCAGAACCCTCCCGGGCTCCCGAGCCCACAGCAACCGCAATCGAGTCCGAGGCACCTCCACCCGCGCTTACCGCGGTACCCGAGGAGCCGTCGGCCGAACCCACGAGCACCGACGAGCCGACACCGGACGAGCCCGAACCGGTCCCCACCGTCCCGTCCACCTCACCGGAACCGGTCCCCTCGCCCGAGCCCACCGGGAACCCGGATCGTGAGGAACCGGTCGATCAGCCCATCACCGAGTCCGACCGCGGGCCACCGGCGGAGGACGCAGCGGACATGTTCGGGCCCTTCGCACGCATCAGCGCATTCGCCGCGGGCGTGCCCGGGGAGCCCCGCCAGATCGGGATCGGGTCTTTCGAACAGGGTCTGACCAATGCCGCCAGCGGCCTTCCCGCCTATGCCGGCGGCAGGTACACGGCATCGACGGGCTGGGTGAACGGGACCGGTTGCACAGGAGTCCTCGTCAACTATGTTGCGCCCTATCCCAACCCCGCATTCTGCCCGACGCAGCCGAACGGCCTCGGGCAGTCCTCGCTCGCGGCACGCGACATCCGGCGTATGGCCGATGTGCTCGGGCAGGTGCAAGCGGGCGTGGCCGGCCCCGCCTCCGCCACCGCCCCTGCCAATGGTTCGACCGCGACGGGCACGCAACGCAACCACGCGCTCGTGTCCTTGCCGTACACCGCGGTCACCGGTGGCACGACCACGATGCAGTCCGTAGGCGCCATCGGCATCACGGCTCCCGACCCGCGGTTCTACGCGCTGACGATGAATGCCGTGGGCGCGCGCTGCGGCACGAACAACGCATCGCTCTCCCTGAGCCTCTTCACAGGCACCACGACCCTCCTGTCCGGCTTCGCAGCGCCCGTCGTCCCCTGCTCCAGTACGGGCAACGTCTACTACACCTCCCCGGCCCAGGCCACCCTCGGAACGGTTTCCGGCGTCGCCGATCCTGCGTTGTCACCGTCGGTCCGCGCATCGACCTACAACGGGACGAACACCGCACTCCTCACGCCCGCACAGATCTCCGCCGCCCGGGTGCAGCTCGTGAATACCGTGACGGGTACCGGCAGCGGGTTCGGCGTCGACGACCTCCGGGTGCTCGACGTGACCCCCGCACTCGACGTGAGCTTCGACGCCGCGGAAGGCACGGCGACCGTCCCCACCACCCTGACGTACACGATCACCAACACCACGGACCTGCTCGCGAAGACCGACTGGGGTTTCAGCGTAGCGCTCCCCCGCGGGCTCACCGTGGCGTCGACCCCGTCGGTGGCAGGTACGTGCACGAACAGCGCCGGGGCCGCCTTCGCCGTCACCGCGGTGGCCGGGTCGAGCAGCATCACGGCCGTCGGCGGGGACCTCGCCGCGGGTGCAGTCTCGTGCACGATCTCGCTCGATGTGGTGGCTGGCACCCCCGGGACCTACACCAGCGGAATCGTGACCCCGACCGGGCTCATCGTCTCGCCGGCGGCCGAGCTCACGGTGGTGCCCGCCACGACGATCACCGTGCGCAAGAACCTGCCGGCTCGGACCGCGACGGCGGACCAGTTCACCCTGTCACTGCGGGAGGGATCCACGGTACTCGCGTCAGCCACCACCAGTGGCACGGCCACCGGCATCCAGGCCGCGCAGATCTCCCGTTCGGTGGTCCGGCCGGGCTCCACCTACACGATCTCCGAAGCATCGACCAACGGCGCCGGCATCGGCTACTCGAACAGTTACGAGTGCACCCGGTCCGGCACCGTCATCGCCTCCGGATCCGGCGGATCCGGCGGATCCGGCACGATCACCGTGCCCAACGAGGCGGGGGCCGAGGTCACCTGCACCTTCACGAACGCCACCCAGACGCCACGCCTGTTCTGCGACACCAACCACTTCTACTCGATCCAGGCCACCGGCGCGCTGGAGCAGGCAGATATCACTGCGGGAGGTCCTCCTGCCACCGTCGGGACCTGGACGAGCGTGTCATCAGTGAATGCCCTCGGCATCGGCGCAGGTGGGAGCGCCGCCTATGCGCTCGACCGGTCATCTGACGCAAGCGACGTGCTGTCCATTCTCAAGTGGACCCCGGGCGGCGGCTTCGTGAAGCTGCCCGGAACGGCCTACACCACCGTGGCCACGACCAACGGGGCGAGGGTACCGGGCAGCATCGTCGCCGGCGCCGTCGACCTCTCGAACGGCCGCTACCTCTTCGGCAAGTTCAACAGCGGTCGGTTCCACATCTGGAGCTTCACCGAGACGAACACGACAGCCCCCCGCTTCGCCTACGTGGGCTCGTTCGCTGCCGCCAGCACCTCGGCGAACGGTGACATGGCGTTCGACGCCGCAGGCAACCTGTACGTGGTCGGCACACCTCCGACCGACACCACGGCCACCACGAGCACCGCGACGATCTACACGATCTCCAGGGCCACGCTCGCCGCGGCGAACGGCGGCTCGCTGGCGGTCGGCGCCTCGACGCCGAAGACCTTGACCGGCACGGATGCGCCCTTCGCGGCCGCCAACGGTGTTGCCTTCTCACCACGCGGCACCCTCTACCTCGGTAATGCGGGAAGCGCCTACGAGTTCGATGCCAACACCGGTCAGCGAGTTCCGGGCACCCCGCGGGTGGCCGTCAACTCCACAGACCTGGCGAGCTGCACGACGCCCTCCACCATCACCGTGCAGAAGAACGTGGTGGCACGTCAGGTCCCCGGGGATCAGTTCACCCTGACGGCAGCGACGGGATCACCGCTGTCGACGATCGCCACGGCAACCACCTCCGGAGCCGCTGCCGGGCGCCAGACCGAGCAGCTGGGCCCCTTCCCCGCCGCAGCCGGCAGCACTATCACCATCTCCGAGTCCATGGCCGCGGGATCCGGTTCGGCGCTCAACAGCTACCGGACCTCCTACGACTGCTGGGCGAACGGGGTGCGACTGAGCGCGGGTAGCACCCCGACAGGCACCGTCACGATGCCGAGCGGCCTCGGCGTGAGTGTGACCTGCACGTTCGTCAACTCACCGGGTCCTGTCGCGGAGTCGAGGGTGCGGATCACGAAGATCATCCAGGAGGCCTCGGGCCTCACGCGTCCCGGCGTGGACTGGACCGTGGGTGTGACGGCGACGGCGACCGCGGGATCCGCGACGGCGACACCGAGCGAGGTGCCCCGGCAGCAGACCGATGCCGCAGGCCAGGCCGGCTGGCAGGTGGTGTACGGTTCTGCGGTGTCGCGGGCGACCGTCGTCGTCTCCGAGATCCAGCAGGAGGGTTTCGCCTTCGTCAGCGGCTCCTGCACCGTGAACGGCGTGAATCGTACCGTCGCCTTCACCCAGGCGGGGCAGGTCGTCAGTGCCGACGTTGCGAATGTGGTCCCTGGTCAGACCGTCGAGTGCGCGATGGTGAATCGGCCCACCGCATTCCTGACCCTCGTGAAGGATGTGACCTTCGGTTCCGCACTGCCGACGGACTGGGCCCTCAGCGCCACGGGCCCCGGCAGCGCACTGCCCGGCCCGTTCGGGCGCTCCGGCTCGAGCACGGCCTCGAACGTTCCCGTGACTCCCGGTGTCGCCTATCGTCTGGCCGAGAGCGGCGGACCGCTCACCTATGTGCAGACCGGTACCTGGCAGTGCCGCTCAGCGGCGGGGGCTCCCGTCGCCGTCACGGCGGCAGGGGACATCACCCCGCCCGGGGGCGCGGCGATCACGTGCACGGTGACGAATGCGACGGCGTCCCTCACCCTGCTCAATCAGGTCATCGACCCGCGGACGGGCTTCCAACCTGCGGACTGGAGGGTCACCGCGACCCCTGCGGCGCTACCGGGCGGGGTCCTGCCCACCGAGAGCCGGCTCGGAGCCGAGTACACCACCTCGGGCAACCCGGCCAGCACCTTCGACGTCCGGCCCGGTCACGGCTACACGCTCTCCGAAGCCGCCACCGATCCGCAGCGGCGGCTCGCCTACCAGGAACTTCGTCTCGAACGTCTCACCGGATCGACGTGGACCGCGGTGCAGTCACGAACCATCTCCGCTCCGGCGGCCGGGCAGACGGCGGTCTACCGCTTCGTCCTCGCCCCGGTGGAACCCACCAGACTGCCACTCACGGGTGGCACGAGCGCAGACGCGTTCTACATCGGAGGAGGGGTGCTGCTCGTCCTGGCACTCGCCCTCCTACTGTGGCAACGGCGTCGACGAATGCGGGGCGCCATCCGGTGATGACACCCCCCTGCCCTTCCGCCCTCTCCCACACAACTCGCATCTCACTCATAGGAGAAAACCCATGTCCATCCCCATCCTCCGGCGGTTCTCCGCTGCAGTCGGCGTCCTGGCGCTGAGCGCAGCCGCCGCCTTCGTCGCCGTCGCACCGGCGACAGCCGTCACCAACCCGGGCAACATCAACCCGGACACACCCCGCACCCTCACCCTCCACAAGTACGCGCTGGGAGCCGAGAACGGCCAGCAGCTCGGTACGGGGCAGGAAGTCACCGTTCCGGGGACGCCGCTCGCCGGCGCCACCTTCACCGCCGCACGGGTCCAGGACGTGGATCTCACCACTCCGGCGGGCTGGGACGCGGTCGCCACCCTCACTCCCGCCACCGCGGCCGGTCGGGTCACCACCGCCGACAACTTCACGGCCACCAGCGACACCAACGGGCTCGCGCGTTTCGCCAACGGCGCCAGCCTCCCCCTCGGTCTCTACCTCGTGACCGAGACCGCGCTGCCGGTCGGGGCCACCAACCCGGCCGCACCGTTCCTCGTGACACTCCCGTTCCCGACCGGCCCCAACGGCGCACCGGCCAACCAGTGGATCTACGACGTCCACGCCTATCCCAAGAACGCCGTCACCGATCTGACGAAGACACGCGTCCCGGCCCCGGCCAACTCCGAGGAAGCCCGGAACCCCGACCTGATCCGCTGGGCGATCAACTCCGACATACCGACGCTGGCAGCAGGTGACCCCCTCAGCACCTTCACGCTGATCGACACGCTTCCCACGGACCTCACCTACCTCGAGACCGGCCCTTCCGGGGTCGCCCCGACCAGTGTGCGGGTGGCCAATGCCGCGAACGTCCCCCAGACCTTCACCGCCGGTACGGACTACACGCTGGTGTACGCCGCCACCCCGCGTAATCTCCCCGCCACCTCCACCCCCCCCGGTCTCACCCGCCTGCGGGCTCTGCCGGGAGGAGACGTCACGCTCTCCGTGCTCAGCCGTGCAGTGACGATCCCCTCCACCGGCATCATCACGAACACTGCCACGAGCGTGGTGAACGGCAGTACCGAGACGGTGAGCGGAAGCACCCCGATCGGTCAGCTCACGGTCTTCTCCTTCCAGAGCGAGAACAACGTGCGGACCCCGCTCGGAGGCGCCGTGTACCAGGTTTTCCTCAACCAGAACGACGCCAACCTCAACCAGAACCCGGTGTCCATCAACGGCATCCAGAGCTGGACCACCGCGCTCCCCACGGATAGCGGAACCACCGGCTTCGTCGCCATCCCGATCATCACGCCGGGCAACTACTACGTGCGCGAGCTGACACCGCCCTCCGGGTTCCAGTTGCCGACGCCGAGCCAGGTGCAGACCCAGGTGGTCGCCGGCCCGACGTCCACCACCACACCGGTGCAGAACTACGTCGAGTTCGAGCACGACCAGGTTCCGGCCTTCGCGCTCCCGCTCACCGGTGGTGACGGCGCCCTGTGGTTCACCATCGGTGGTGTCGGCCTCATCGCGGCTGCCCTCGGCACCGGTATCGTGGCGTCCCGCCGTCGTGCCGTCCTGGCACCCGCCGTCGCCTGAGTGGCACCGTGAAGGGGAGGGCGGGGCGTCATCGGGACGCCCCGTCCTCACCCGGTGAGAGGTCCATCGCGGGGGGCCGTCAGTTCCGCTGGCGGCTCCCCGTGGTGCCGCTGCTGGTGGCACTGGCGATCATCGCCGGGGCCGCACTACTGCTCTACCCGATGACGGCCGCCTGGTTCAGCTCGGTGGAGCAATCCCGGGAGATCGACAAGCTCACCGAAGGGATCAACGACCTCGGGGCCGAGACCCTGCGGCAGCGACTGGCCGAAGCACGCGAGTACAACCGGAACCTCAGCGGCGGTGGCGCCGCCGTCGCGGCGAACGAGCGCCTCCCGCTCGCCGACGAACCGCGCCCCGACAACGCCCCGGACTACTCCTCCATGCTCCGGGGGGACTCGGAGGGGCTCATGGCGCGGATCCGGATCCCCTCGATCAAAGCTGATCTGCCCGTCTACCACGGGACGAGCGATGCCGTCCTCGAGCGTGGCATCGGTCACCTCGAGGGCACCGCGCTGCCCGTCGGCGGGCCGTCCACCCATTCCGTGATCACCGGGCATCGGGGCCTTGCCACCTCCGAGCTCTTCACGAACCTGAATGAGGTCACGGTCGGCGATACCTTCACCATCGAGGTGTTCGGGGAGACGATCGCCTACCGCGTGATCGAGACGCTCGTCGTCGAACCCGAGGACACCGAGAGTCTCCTCATCCAGCCCGGCCGCGACCTGATGACGTTGGTCACCTGCACCCCGCTCGGGATCAACAGTCACCGCATCCTGGTCACGGGTGAGCGCGTGGTCCCCACCCCGCAGGCCGATCTCGATGCCGCAGGCGATGCACCCGATCTGCCCGGTTTCCCGTGGTGGATGGTGATCGCGGGCGGCGTGATCGCGGGCGCGGGCACCTACGTGTGGATCTCGGGGCAGCCGCCCCGTGTAGTGCGGGAGCAACTCGCGCAGGAACGGGCGATGACGTCGGGGGCCGGTGACTCCTGATCGACGGTGGCGAGCGCCCTGCGGTGACCATCACCTCCGTGGTCACCGCAGCCTCGCCCTCCCATGGACCGGGTTCCTGGCCACACTGTGACCCGTCCGCCCGACACGGGGAAGATCAGTCGGCTTATCATCGAGGCATGAGCTTCAACGACAATGTGCGCATCGACCCGTCACGCGTCAACGACCGTCGAGGACGCGGCCGCGGAGCCGCGGTGGGTGGCGGTGTGGGCGGCGGGCTGCTGCTGATCCTGTCCCTGATCTTCGGCCCCGGCGTGGTGGACCAGCTCGGGCTCACCGACGGCACGACGACCACGCAGGAGCAGATCGGCGAGAGTGCCATCACCGACTGCGTGAGTGGTGCGGAGGCCAATGAACGGCTCGACTGCCGCATAGTCGCGACGGCCGAGAGCCTGGACAGCTTCTGGCTCCCCTACCTCGACCGGTTCGGCGTGACCTACACCCCGCCCGAGGTGGAACTGTTCACCGGGCGCACGAATACCGGGTGCGGAGCGGCGACGAGCGCTGTCGGCCCGTTCTACTGCCCCGTGGACGAGCAGACCTACTACGACACCGCGTTCTTCGACGAGCTGGTCACCCGGTTCGGCGCCTCCAGCGGCCCGCTGGCGCAGGAGTACGTGGTGGCCCACGAGTTCGGTCACCACATCCAGAAGCTCATCGGGACGCTCGACGCCGCACAACAGGATCCGCGCGGACCCGAGTCCGGCGGCGTGCGCGTCGAGCTGCAGGCGGACTGCTTCGCCGGCATGTGGGCGGCGAATGCGACGTCGGTCCCCGATCCGGACTCTGGCGAGCCGTTCCTCCGGCCGTTCACCACCACGGACCTCCAGGACGCCCTCTCGGCCGCCGCCTCCGTGGGGGACGACCGCATCCAGGAGGCGGCGACGGGGCAGGTGAACCCCGAGGGGTGGACGCACGGTTCGAGCGCCCAGCGCCAGGCCTGGTTCACCGAGGGCTTCGAGATGGGGGACATCCGATCCTGCGACACCTTCGCTGCGGAGAACCTCGACGCCCCCTGATGCGGTGGGGTCCGCCCTTCCGCCGCCCGGTCAGCCGATCAGGCCGCCGAAGAGGAGGGACACCATCATCGCGACGATCACGGAGTTGAAGGTGAAGGCGAAGAGGACGTTGAGGCGGACGAGTGTCCATGCCCGCCGTGAACGGATGGTGGCCGACACCGTCGCCGCCATGGTGGAGAGCAGCACGGCGAGGGTGAGGTAGTCCGTGAACCGCGGATCCTCCTCGACCTCGAACGTGATGGCTTCCCGTCCGTCCGGGGCGGTGGCGGCCAGCCGTAGGTACTCCAGGGCGAAGGAGTAGACCATCATCGCCCAGGAAGCGGCGACGGTGAGCAACCCCAGGAGGACGAAGCGCCAGTCGTCACGGAACGATTCGTTCTGCGCGATGAAGATGGTCAGGATCACCGCGGCCAGGGCGCCCATGAGGGTCCAGCTCGAGGCGCCGCCGTACCCGAACGCCCTGATCCACCAGCGTTTCAGGTTCCGCGCCTCGCGGTGGGCGGTAGTACTCAGACCGCGTGGTCCTTGCCGCGAATAGGCGAGGTGCGTCCAGGACAGGTAGACACCGACGAAGACCGGCCAGGTGACGAGGTAGAACGGGATCAGGGTGCTGGAAACGTCGCCATCCACCGGGATGACGCCGGCGAGGAGAAGAGCCGTCACCGCACCGACGCCCACGAGACCCGCGACCAGCGAGCTCCAATTCGCGCGGGCGGTGTCGCTGACGTAGCGGGTAGCCATGGGCCCAATGCTCGCACAGGCCTGCTCCGGTGGCGCAGGGGCGACGCTCGCGCCATCATCTCCGCCCCGCCGGGTCACACGTCGTGAACAAGTCATATCGATCACGTCGCGTTCGCTGCGACAGAGGACGACATCGACGCAGCAGTGAGCCGATGGGGTTCGACGGCTCGAGCGCGTTGCACTTCGGCGCTCCAGCCGCGGGAATGAGTCCGGTCGGACGAATCGAATGATCCGGATTGGGAAAGGAATTCCCCCCCACTCATCCGACGGCGGATCACCGCGCCGATGCCCACACCGACCACGCCGATCGTCGGCCGACGAGGGTGTCGATCATGGCTCCGGCGTCGAGGCCGGGTCGAAGACGCAGCTGTGCGTCACCCGCGAGTCTCACGGGAAGAATGCCGCCTACGCCGTGCTCCGTCCTTCCGGTGGTCGGCCGACGTTCATCCCCGGCGTTCCCTGCACAGCGGCCGCACAGCTCCGTGACAGCCCGGCGCTAAGCACGGGCGCCACCGTGGTGGTGAAGGACGGACCCGCCAGGAGGACACGATGATCAGCTACCGCCCCGCACCTCAGCTCACCACCGGACGCAGAGGTTTCCGGGCAGCCCTCGGAGCGATGATGGTGGCTGCTGTGGTCGGCACCGCGGCGTTCGGTCCGGTCGAGGTCCACGCCACTGCGGCCGACGGCACCACGGCGAGCGCCGCGGCCCTCGAGACCGGGGCGCCCGCGGGGCGGGGCACCCCCCGCCGTGAGGGTGCCGGCGGGGCCACGGACCACGGGACGACGACGGATCTGCTGCGGGGCTGAGGTCCCGGCCGGTTCCGCCGCCGTCGTTCCCGCGCACGTACCCGGACGATCCGGGTGCGTGATACTGGAGCCAGCAACCGCGTCAGGAAGAACCGGGCACGCGTACGAGAAGTGATGACACCACCCAGGAAGACACGATGACCGACGCCTCGCACCACTCGACGACCGACAATCTGCCGCGGTTGGCGCATCCCGACGGCACTCCCATCCGGGCGCTGGTGGTCGACGACGAGACGAGCCTGGCGGAACTGGTCAGCATGGGGTTGCGGATGGCCGGGTGGAGCGTGACGACCGCGAGTAACGGGACCAGCGCCGTCGCTGCCGCCCGGGACTTCCGCCCGGACATCCTGGTCCTGGACGTGATGATGCCGGGCGTGGACGGGATCGAGGCCCTGAAGAAGATCCGCGCGTTCGCCCCTGCCGTGCCGGCGTTGTTCCTCACGGCCAAGGACGCCGTCCAGGACCGGATCGCCGGGCTCTCGGCCGGGGGCGACGACTACGTCACCAAACCCTTCAGCATGGAGGAGCTCATGCTGCGCCTCCACCGTCTCGTCCAGCGCTCCGGGGTCGCGGCGTCGGATTCGGCCGAGCTGGTGGTCGGGGACCTCGTGATGAACGTCGACACGCGTGAGGTGACCCGCGACGGGGAGGACATCACCCTGACCGCGACGCAGTGGGAGCTGCTGCGGTACCTGATGGAGAACCCGCGCCGTGTGGTCAGCAAGTCCCAGATCCTCGACAACGTGTGGAACTACGACTTCGGCGGGCAGGCGAACATCGTCGAGCTCTACATCTCCTACCTGCGCAAGAAGATCGACGCCGGACGTGCCCCGATGATCCACACGATGCGCGGCGCCGGCTATGTCCTCAAACCGGCCCCATGACGGACCCCCGGCATCCCCCTCGGTCATCCACACGGCGGTCGTTGCACCTGCGCACCAAGCTGGTCCTCGCCACCCTGGCCCTGCTCACGGCGATCTGCCTGGCCATCGGCGTGTTCGGCCACGTGGCGATGAGCACCTATCTCACGGCCCAGCTCGATCGCGCCCTCACCCCCGCGGCGGGCCGGGCCGGTTTCCCGGACGGGCCGCCACCGGGGAGCGACTCGCGCGATGGCAGGGGTCCGTTCCGCAGCCTCGATCCCGGTAATGCCGCCGGGCAACGCCCCGGCACCCTGAACGTCGTGTTCGACGACGGCCGGGCCCGGACCTCGGCACTGGTGCAGGAGGACGGGAGCACCGAACCGCTCACCGACGCCGACCTCGGCATCCTCGCCACCCTGGACCCGGCGGCAGGACCGGAGGAGGTGACGCTGAGCTCGGGGCGCTACCGGGTGGACGCCGCGGATCTACCCACCGATGCAGACGGGAGCATCCTGGTCACGGGCCTGTCCACGACCGAACGGGACAGCACCCTCTCCTCCCTGGACGCGATCATCGCGGGTCTCGCCCTCGCGGGCCTGGCCCTGACCGGCGTGGTGGGCACCGTCATCATCCGCAGGTCACTGCGCCCGCTCGAGGAACTCTCCGGCGTCGCGACGTCGGTCTCGCAGCTGCCGTTGTCCTCGGGTGACGTCGCCGTCGCCGTCCGGGTACCGCCGTCGGCCGCGGAGCCCGGGACGGAGGTCGGGGCCGTCGGGATCGCACTGAACGAGATGATCGACCACGTCACCGATGCCCTCCGCGCACGGCAGGCCAGTGAGACGAAGGTCCGCCGGTTCGTCGCCGATGCCAGCCATGAGCTCCGCACGCCCCTGACCTCGATCCGGGGCTACACCGAGCTGATCCTGATGAGCGAGCCGGTGAGCGCTGCGGGCCGTTCCGCCCTCGAACGCGTGGACAGCGAGTCCCGGCGGATGTCCTCCCTGGTCGAGGACCTCCTCCTGCTGGCCCGCCTCGACGAGGGTCAGCGCGAGGCGGCCTCCCCCGTGGATCTCACCGAGCTCGTGATCGAGACGACCAGTGACGCGCGGGTATCGGCCACCACCCACTCCTGGGCCCTGGAGCTGCCCGAGGAGCCGGTCGAGGTGCATGCCGTGGAGACCGAGATCCGCCAGGTGCTCATCAATCTGCTCGCCAACGCGCACAAGCACACGCCCCCCGGCACGAGCATCACCGTGAGTCTCCGCGGGGACGAGTCCGCCGCGTCCGTCGCCGTGACGGACACGGGCCCGGGGATAGCACCTGAGCTGCTGGACAGCGTGTTCTCCCGCTTCAGCAGGGGCGACGCCGCCCGATCGTCCGGCACCGGCAGCACGGGTCTCGGTCTGGCCATCGTGCAGGCCCTCGTGGAGGCCAACAGCGGCACCGTCACGGTGACCAGCGGACCCGGCCGCACGCAGTTCACCGTCACCCTTCCCGCCTGAGGCGCAGGTGGCCGGCACAGGTAGCGGGCATGTTTCACAGGTGGAGGAAAGGTTCGCGACAGGAGCGGCTTATCCTGCCGTTCCATGCTGGTTCCAGCCCATCCACCGGGCCACCACCACCGACGCCGCACTGCGGCAGAGCGAGGAACACCCATCATGACGAACGGAAAGAAGATCGCCCTCGGAGCCAGTGCGGCCGCAGTCGCCCTGGGGTTGAGCCTGGGAGTCACCGGGATGGCCACTGCCGCCACCACCGCACCGACACCCAGCACGTCGTCGTCCGCCACCGATGACGGTCCCGGCAGAGGCGAGGGCATGCGGGACGGCATGGGCGGGGGCCACGGCCCCCGTGGAGGCGGCATCGACGCAGCAGAGCTCGCCGCGAAGCTCGGCGTCGACGAGACAGCCGTCAGCGACGCACTGCAGGCGGCACGGGACGCCGGCAGACCGGAGGCCGGCGCCGACCCCGGTGCCAGGCCGGACCGGGAGGCGATGGAAACCTCCCTGGTCACGACGCTGGCAGAGGCACTCGGGGTCGACGAGGCGACCGTCCGGACGGCCCTCGACGAGCTGAGGACCGAGCAGCAGGCCGAACGCACCGCCGCCGTGCAGGAACGCCTCGACGCCGCCGTCGCCGACGGGTCCCTCACCCGGGCCGAGGCCGACGGCGCCGCGAAGGCGGTGGACCTCGGTCTCCTGGGAGGCGGCGGACGCCACTGACCTCCGCACCACTGCGACGACACGCAGGACGATGACCACGAGGCCCCCGCGATGCGGGGGCCTCGTGCCGTCCGGCCTCACCCCGGCGAGGCTCCGGACGATCCGGAGGAGTGAAACCGGGGCCTGCTGGATAAGCTTGTCGCGTGCCGCTCCACCCGTCGTACCACCTCGTTCCTGCCGCTCCGTCGCTGGAGGACTACCTCCGGCTCAGGACGGGCAGCGGACTCTCCCGGCGGAACCCCGAGCAGGGCGGAGCGGCGATCGCAGGATCGTGGGCGTTCGCCCATGTGGTCGGCCCCGCCGGGGAGCCCGTCGGCATGGGACGCGTGATCGGGGACGGGGGCTGGTACTTCGTCGTCGCCGACATGGCCACCCTGCCCGAGCACCAGCGACGCGGCGTCGGAGGTGCCGTGCTGGACAGCCTGCTCCAGGAGATCCGCACCCGAGCACCACGGGGCGCCTACGTCAGCCTCACCGCCGACCCACCCGGCCGCCGCCTGTACGAATCGCGGGGGTTCACCGACCTGGGAGCCCCCGCCGACGCCATGCACCTCTACCCGTAGGACGGCCCCACCGCCGGGACGACACGGTCGGCCGTGCACCGCTCTGTCCCCGGTGCGGAACAGGGAGGAGGCTCCCGCACCGCCGACAGGTGAGTGGCTCACAGGCAGGGCACAGGGCAGAGCTACACCTGGAAAAGGATCGGGCTCTTGACTCTTCCCATGACTACTTCACTCCCCTCCCCCCGCCGGACCTGGACCCGATTCGCCGCTTCGATCGCCGCCCTGGCGCTCGCCGGCTCCCTCGCCGCCTGCGGCACCACCGCCGATCCCTCCACCATCGGCACCGGGACCACGACCAGCGCCACGTCCAGTGCGACCTCCACCTCTTCCGGGTCCACCGCAGCCTCATCGACGACGTCCGCGGACACCGCAGCAGCAGGGACGACGGCGGACGCGACCACGACGGCCCGGACGGTCACGGACACGGCAGCCGCGGCACAGGCGTTCCTGGCAACGCTGACCGCTGAGCAGCAGGAGCAGGTCCTCTACTCCTACGACGACGCGACGAGGACGACGTCGTGGTCGAACTTCCCCGTGACCTTCGTGGAGCGGGCCGGGCTGAACCTGACGGACCTGTCCGAGGAGCAGCAGGCCGCCGCCCTGGACGTCCTCGAAGCACTCCTCAGCGAGGACGCCTACACCGAGGTCACCGGCATCATGGGCGGGGACCAGTTCCTGCTCGAGAACAGCTCGAGCACCGAGGACTCGCTCGGGCAGTACTACATCGCGTTCTTCGGGGACCCCTCGGACACCGGCGCGTGGGAGGTCCAGTTCGGCGGCCACCACCTCGGCATCAACGCGACCCTCGACGGAACTGCCGGCACGATCACGTTCGCCCCCACCCACCTGGGCTCCCAGCCGGCCGTCTACACGGACGAGGACGGCAACGAGGTCCAGCCCCTGGCCGGGATGTACGAGACGGCGTTCGCGTTCTACGACAGCCTCGATGCCGACCAGCAAGCAGCTCTCTACCAGGGCGAGGAGGTCTCGAACCTCACCTGCGCACCCGGGGACACCTGCGACTTCCCCACCGGCACCGGCATCGCCGGGGCCGACCTCACGGACGCGCAGAAGCAGCTGCTCCTGGACGTGATCGAGAACTGGGTGGGCCTGGCCGACGAGCAGACCACCGCTGATGCCCTGGCGGAGATCGAGGCGACCCTGGATGAGACGTACGTCACCTGGTCCGGTGCGACCGTGTACGACATGACCCAGGGCGAGGGGATCTACTTCCAGATCTCCGGGCCGGACGTCTTCATCGAGTTCTCCAACCAGCAGGGCTCCGCCGGCGCCGACGTCACCGGCTACACCACCGGCGGGTGGGGCCACATCCACACCATCTACCGCGACCCCACGAACGACTACGCAGGGAGCGTCACCCAGGAAGCATCCACCGGCATGACCGGAGGCCCCGGCGGAGGCACGGGCGGACCCGGCGGCACTCCTCCCAACGGGTAGGTCCCAGGTCGGGGGACCAACGAGGATCCCGTCGAGTGAGTCCGTCTCCTCTCGCACCCGACGGGAGGCGATCACAGTGTGTGTCAATCGGCGCCGCGGCGTACGCCTTCCTCGCAGCGCGTCACGACCAGTACGGCACCGGGTCCACATTGCGGTTACCGCAGAGCTACGACGGCGGCTCCCTCGCCTCGATCGGCGTCGTCTCGTCCTTCACCTACGACAACGCGCCGACCATCCTCGCATGGCTCGCCTCCGGTGCCTCCTCGGACCCGGCGCGTACGGGTCCATGCCGACAGGCCGCTCTCAGAGCCCTTGCCGAGCGGTGTCCTGGGAACGGTCGTTCGCCGTGACGGGGGTCGGTGCCCGTGACCTCGCTGTGGGGTGGATCAGCAAGCCGTGGATAAGTAACGGGCCAGGCGCTAGACATAGGGCTGACGGCAGAAGGAGTTCATGTGTTCGATCGGGTGGGACTGGGATCGTTTCTGCGACACCGGCGTGAAGCACTGCAACCAGAGGACGTGGGGTTGATACGCGGTCAACGACGGCGGACGGAAGGTCTTCGGCGGGAGGAAGTGGCCGGACTGTGTCACATGTCGACCGACTACTACGCCCGGTTGGAGCGTGGCACAGGACCTCGCCCGTCCGAGCAGATGATCACCTCGATCGCCCAAGGACTGCACCTGAGCCTGGGAGAGCGTGATCATCTGTTCTGGCTCGCCGGACACCATCCGCCGGTGCAGGGGCAGGCCAGCGACTTCGTCGGCCCCGGACTCCTGCGCATCCTGGACCGCTTGACCGACACCCCGGCGGAGATCGTCAGCGAGGTCGGTGACACACTCCGTCAGACACCGTTGGCGGCCGCCCTCCTCGGCGACGCATCCCAGAGATCGGGGGCAGGCAGGAGCGTCGGATACCGGTGGTTCACCGACCCCACAGCACAAGATGCCTACACATCGCAGGAACGTATCCAGCTCTCCCGCGTCTACGCCTCAGGGCTTCGACAACTCATCGCACTACGTGGACCGGGCTCGCGAGCCGCTGAACTCGCGGCGCTGCTGCAGGACAACGCGGGCTTCCGCCAGGTCTGGGATGCCCAGGACGTCGGGCTGGAACCGCCCGAGGTCAAACGATTCCTGCACCCGGCAGTGGGCCCCCTGGAGTTGAACTGTCAGACCCTGCTCGACCCGGACCAATCCCACCGCCTGCTCGTCTACACAGCCACTCCGGGTAGCGACAGCTACGAGAAGTTGCAGCTACTCGGCGTCCTCGGTGCGCAGACCACCGGCCCCTAGGACGCGGCGGTCCGGTATCCACTGATCGGCCATCCATGGATCGACAGGTCCTGGATAGGGTGCGGCACCCGGTGCACCATCGGATCAGGTACCCATCCGGTGACCGTGAACCCTCAATCGAAGGATACTTTTCGATGCCGCACACTCACGACCTGACCCTGCCCGACCTGACCGGACAGCTCGCTGTCGTCACCGGCGCCAGCGACGGCATCGGCACCGTGATCGCCCGCCGCCTCGCTGCAGCTGGTGCCGAGGTCATCCTGCCCGTCCGCAACCAGCACAAAGGCACCACAGCAGCCCGACGAATACACGCCGACGTCAGTGGCGCGAAGATCAGCATCCGTTCCTTGGACCTGTCCTCACTGAAGTCCGTCTCAGCACTCGTCGCTGATCTCACCGGTGAAGCCAGGCCCATCGACATCCTGGTCAACAATGCCGGCGTCATGCACCCACCCGTACGACAGGAAACCCTGGACGGGTTCGAACTGCAGTGGGGCACGAACCACCTCGGCCACTTCGCCCTCACCCTGGGACTGCTACCGCTCCTTCGCGAAGGCCGAGCCCGCATCACCCACCAGAGCAGCATCGCTGCCCGGAAGGGCACCCTGAACTGGGAGGACCTCGACCACGAGCAGAACTACAACATGATGAAGGCCTACACAGCGTCGAAGATCGCCATCGGCCTGTTCGCTCGGGAACTCGACGCCCGAAGCCGGACCAACGGATGGGGTATCAGCAGCAACCTCGCACATCCCGGCATCACACCCACGAACCTCCTCGCCGCCCAGCCCGGGATGGGCCGCAACCGTGTCTCCCCGGAACGCCGCATCATCGGCGCCCTCTCCCGTATCGGTGTGGTCGGGACCCCGGACAACGCAGCGTTACCCGCGCTCATGGCAGCCACCACCCCCGACACCGGGGACCACTTCTTCGGACCCGGACACACCCTGGGCGGACCCCCGACCGCCCAGGCGCACTGGGCACCCACGCAGAACATGGATGACGCCCGCCGACTGTGGGAGGTCTCCGAACAACTCATCAACCACAGAACCGCCCACTAGATCAGCCAGACATGCGATGAAATGCGAAGCGCCGCCCCAGATGTCGCGTCATGTCCGGACCTGCGCACGGAAGTGTTGCAGAACCCGGAGAAGGACCCTGGAACAACGCTCGCACAGCAGTTCAGAACTATGGCGTCGAGGTGTACCCCGACGCGACGCTTGGGACTGTCTGAATAACGGTGTGTGAGGGTCCGGCCTGATCCGAAAGGAGATGGCCGTGAAAGACTTCACGACCGAAGCAACAGAGACGATGATCGATCCTGTGACAGGAGAAATCATCGACCAGAA
>NZ_LGIU01000098.1 GCF_001187915.1 Arthrobacter sp. RIT-PI-e
GAGAGGACGAACGACCCCAGCCCCCCAGCCCGGGATGGGACGCGGGTCTCCCCCACGGCGCCGGCGGGGGCCAGGCCGCCCCCCCGCGGGGCGCCGCCCCCCTTGTCCGCGGGGTCGTTCCCCGCCGAGAGCGCGGCCCCCCCCTGCGGGGTCGGGCCCCCGGGGGCGTCGCCCCCTTCCCCCCCGGGGGGGGGGCCGGGGCCCCCTGCGGGGTCCCCCCCGCCGCACCCCGCCAGCGCGAGGGTCAGCAGGACCCCCGCCCACAGCCCCCTGGTTCTCGGTCCGATCATGGCCGCGCTCCCCTCGTCGCGTCCATTGTCAGCTGTTCCGGCCCCTCGCCGCCACCGTCCAGACGGCCTCGACGGCACCGTTCCGGACCACGAGCACCTCGTCCGCGCGGTTGACGGTCAGGCAGACGCGGTTGGGTACCGCGCGCAGGCGGGAGCCGAGGGGCGGGGGGGCCTCACCGTGCGGCACCCCGACGGGGGGGTGGGGCTCGGACAACGCCACGCGGTGGGGCGGATTCCCGAGCAGCCGCCCGTGCCCGGTGGCCCACGCCGCGCGGTCGCTGCCGAGCACCTTGCTGCCGGCGTCGACGACGAACCGGTCCGGCGCACCGTCCGCACCGGGCCGGAGACTGACCACCGTGGTCAGCACGGTCAGCGCGATGTCTTGGGGCCGGCAGTGCCCCAGTTCCCACTGCTGCGCGTCACCGAACACGTAGACGCCGGGCCGGAGCTCGGTGACGGCGCCCCCTGCGGTGAGGTGCGCGGACGGGGTGGACCCACCGCTGACGTCGAGGCTCGTGAAACCGGCGTCCTGCAGGGATGTGACGGCCGCGGACAGGGCATCCTGCTCGTCGGCCACGGCCGGGGCGGCGGCACCCGGGCCGTAGCTGTGACCCGGGAAGGTGAACACCCCCGCGACCGTCAGGCCCGCGGACCGCGCGGCACTCGCCGCCGCGACGGCGCCGTCGGGGAGCACGCCGCTGCGGTGGTGGCCGCTGTCCAGTTCCACACGTACCGGTATCCGCCGGACGCCGGCTCCGAGGTTCGAGGCCAGCTGCCGTGCACCGTCCGCGGAGTCCACGCCCACCGAGATCCGGATGCGGTCCGCCAGCGCCAGGAGACGCGCTGCCGCGGGAGCGTCCACCCACAGCGGGTAGGCGATGAAGACGTCGTCGATCCCCGCGTCGGCGAACACCTCCGCCTCCCCGATGGTGGCCACGGTGATCCCCGTGGCGCCGGCCTCCACCTGCAGGCGGGCGATCTCCGGGATCTTGTGCGTCTTGGCGTGCGGCCTGAGGGCGAGCCCGCGCTCACGGACGGACTGCGCCATGGAGGCGATGTTGCGTTCGAGGACCATGGCGTCGATCACCACCGCAGGGGTGGCGACGGCCGTGGGAACGGTCATCTTCACGGACACTCCTCGAGAGGCGTCCGCCCCGGACGCACCGGACCCACCGGACGCGGACACGGACCCTAGGAGGCCAGCCCCGGAGGGGTGAGGCCACCCGAGCACGCAGCGCCCGGCTCGCGGGTCTGCTCGCCCCGCACGTACTTGTCGAGGAAGGTCTGGAGCCGGGGGTCGTCCGCGGAGTCGACCTTCAGCTGCAGGCCCCAGGCACTGGCGGCCACGGGGACGTCGAGGGCGGGGTAGGGGCTGAGCAGCACGTAGGAGCGGGTTCCCACGAGCTCGGTGAGGGTGTCGATCTGATCCTGTCCGATCTCCGGGTCGTACGTGATCCAGACGGCCCCGTGCTCCATGGAGTGCACCGAGTTCTCGTTGGGGACCGGCTCCGTGTACACACCGCAGTTGGTCCAGATCGAGTTGTGATTGCCTCCCACCGGCGGTGACTGCTCGTACTCCACGGGTCCGGCGACGTGCTCGAAGGTCACGTCCGGGTACTCCTGCACACCCTCGATGTCCTGTGCCGCCGCTTCGTCGCGCCCGCGGTTCTCGTTCACCTGGGACACGATCACGAGGACCACCGCGACGATGACCGCGACGATGACCGCACCGATCCCGCCGAAGATGGCGGCGTTGCGTTTACGCTCACCCGCGCGCTGCTGGGCTTGGACGGCGGCCAGTCGCGCCTGGCGGTCCTGGTTCTCCTGAGACCTCTTCTTGTTCAAGGGGTGTCCTTCGGTGCTGGGACGACGGCGGCGTGCGTCGCGAACGGGGTGTTTCCACGGACAAATCTACCGGGGCGGCGGCGGGACCCCGTGCAGGCGCCTCACCGCGGACGTGGCTACAGGTCTGCCAGCAGGCCCTCCATCAGGTTGATCTCCGACTGCTGACCCACCTGTATCTTCTCCGCCAGATCCCGTACCTGATCGGTCTCCGCGAGCTCGGCACCTGCCGCGGCCATCTGCACACCGGCCCGGTGGTGGGTGATCATGAGCTCCAGGAACAACCGCGCGGCGTCGTCCCCGGTCGCGGCGCGCAACTCGTCGAGCTGTTCGTTCGAGGCCATCCCCGGCATGCGACCGTCCGGTAGCAGCATCGACTCCCCGGCCGAGCCCATGTCCATCCCCATGCCCGCGTGGCCCCCCGAGGCTCCCGCCATCCATTCCATCCGGGGCTGGGAGGTGCTCTGCGGGAGGTTCCACTCCTCGAGCCACGCGTACATCTGGCCGGCCTGGCCCTGCTGCGTGGTCGCGATGTCGTAGGCCACGGTGCGGAGGACCTCGTCGTCGACCTTGTCCCGGACGATCAGGGACATCTCGACGGCCTGGTGGTGGTGCACCTGCATGTCGCGGGCGAACCCGGCGTCGGCACTGGTGGTGTTCGGGTGGTCCGGACCGGCGGAGACCCGGCCTGCGGTGAACGCGAGCGCGAAGAGGGCGACGACGGCGATCCCGGCGAGGATCAGGAGGATCCGCCTCTGCCAGAGCGGCAGCGAGAGTGTCATGGATGTCCTTGGATCGGTGATGTACCAGTGGGTGATGCTACGGCAGAGCGCTGGATGTTCCCTAGGAGCGGACACCGCGCCGCCGACTTGTCCTGCATACCCCCCAGGGGTACCTTGGACACATGCGAGGACGACAGTGACGACGACGGCGGACGATCCGGGAAGCGCTGCGGCAGCGCCCGGGTACACCGCGGACAAGGATGCCTACCTGAAGCGCCTGAGGCGTATCGAGGGCCAGGTGCGCGGGATCGCGCGGATGGTGGAGGAGGACAAGTACTGCATCGACGTCCTCACCCAGGTGGCCGCCGTCAACAAGGCACTGCACGCGGTCTCCATGGGCCTGCTCGAGGAGCACATCTCGCACTGCGTGGTGGGCGCCGCCCGCGAGTCGCAGGTCACCGGGAGCACCGACGCCGTGCAGGAGAAGGTCCAGGAGGCGACGGCGGCGATCGGCCGCCTGCTCCGCTAGACACACCGAGTTCAGCCACCGAGGAGAAGAACCATGAACACCACCACGATCACGATCACCGGCATGACCTGCGAGCACTGCGTCCGCGCGGTGACGAGCGAGGTCTCCGAGCTCCCCGGAGTGGAAGGCGTCGACGTCGAGCTCGTGAACGGCGGCGAGTCCGTCGCCACGGTGTCCTCCTCCGGGCCCCTGGACGCAGCGGCCCTCGAGGCGGCCGTGGACGAGGCCGGGTACTCCGTCCAGCGGATCGACGGCTGAGATGACCGCCGGGCGCACCACCGAGCAGCCACGGGCGCAGGACTTATCGATGCAGGAGCAGCGCGTGGTGGAGCTCTCCATCCAGGGCATGACCTGCGCCTCCTGCGTGGGCCGGGTGGAGCGCAAGCTCGGCAAGCTTCCCGGGGTCGAGGCCAGCGTGAATCTGCCGCTGGAGCGCGCCGTGGTGCGCGTCCCGGCCTCCGTCAGCGACGCCGACCTGGTGGACACCGTGGTGCGGACCGGTTACGGCGCCTCCGTGGTGCACCCGGAGGACGCCCCCGCGGACGACGCCGGTGCGGCACCCCGGCTCGCTGCACGGCTGGACGTCGCCGCCGTCCTGTCCCTCCCGGTGCTGCTGATCTCGATGGTGCCCGCGCTCCAGTTCCCCGGCTGGGGCTGGGTGGTGCTGGTGCTCTCCCTCCCGGTGGTCACCTGGTCCGCGTGGCCGTTCCACCGCGCCGCCGCCCTCAACGCGCGTCATCTCTCCTCCACCATGGACACGCTCGTCTCGATCGGCGTGAGCGCCGCGTTCCTCTTCTCCGCCTGGCAGCTCCTCGCGGATCCGTCCATGACCCAGCACGTGGGCATGTCCATGACCGAGCACTCGCTCTACTTCGAGGTGGCCGCCGTGGTGGTCACCTTCCTCCTGCTCGGCCGTTCCCTCGAGGCGTCCGCCAAGCAGCGGGCGGGTAACGCCCTGACCTCGCTCCTCGGCCTCGGCGCCAAGGAGGCACGCGTGCTGCGCACCGTGGACGGCGAGCGCACGGAGGTCACCCTCCCGGTGGGCACCCTGATCCCCGGCGACGAGTTCCTGGTGCGTCCCGGGGAGAAGATCGCCACCGACGGCGTGGTGGTGGACGGGCACAGCGCGGTGGACACCGCGCTGCTCACCGGTGAGAGCGTCCCCGTGGAGGTGGGCGTCGGCGACGCCGTCACCGGCGCCACGATCAACACCTCGGGCCGGCTCGTGGTGCGTGCCACGCGGGTGGGCTCGGACACCGTGCTCTCCTCGATGGGCCGACTGGTCAGTGACGCGCAGAGCGGGAAGGCGCGGATCGCCCGCCTCGCGGACCGCATCAGCGCCGTGTTCGTGCCGGTGGTCCTCGGGATCGCGGTGGTCACCTTCCTCCTCTGGATGCTGCTGAGCGGGGATCTCGACGCCGCCTTCACCGCCTCCGTCACGGTCCTGGTGATCGCGTGCCCCTGCGCCCTGGGCCTGGCCACGCCCACGGCCCTGCTCACCGGCACGGGCCGCGGCGCACAGCTCGGCATCCTCATCCGCGGACCCCAGGTCCTCGAGGACACCCGGACCGTGGACACGATCGTGCTGGACAAGACCGGGACCGTCACCACGGGCGTCATGGCCGTGGACGACGTCGTGCCGCTCTCCGGCACCTCCGCGGCCGAGGTGCTGCGCCTTGCGGGTGCGGTCGAGGCGGCGAGCGAGCACCCGATCGCCCAGGCCGTCACCCGCCGTGCGGTCCGCGACGGCAGGATCCCCACCGCAGCGGACTTCACCAGCGCACCGGGCGGCGGCGTCCGGGCACGGGTGGACGGCGCCGTGGTGACCGCCGGCCGGACCGGGTGGCTGGAGCAGCACGGCATCCGTCCCACTTCCGACCAGGCGGACGCCTTCGACGCCGCCGAGAACAGCGGCCGGACGGCGGTGTGGGTGGCCCTCGACGATGCGGTGGCCGGCGTCATCACCCTCGCCGACACGCTGAAGGACGACTCCCGGGAGGCGATCGGGCGCCTGCGCGGGCTCGGGCTGCGGCCCGTCCTGCTGACCGGGGACAACGCCGCGGTGGCACGGCAGGTGGCCGCCGCCGTCGGCATCGACGCCCAGGACGTGCATGCGGGGGTGAGCCCCGAGGGCAAGGTGGAGGTGATCCGCGCACTGCAGGACGCCGGGTCCACGGTGGCCATGGCGGGCGACGGCGTGAACGACGCCGCGGCACTCGCCCGGGCCGATCTCGGCATCGCGATGGGTTCCGGCACCGACGTGGCCATCGAGGCGGCGGACCTCACGGTGATGGGCAACAGCCTGGAGCAGGTGGCCCGGGCGATCGAGCTCTCCCGCCGCACCCTCGGCACCATCAGGGCGAACCTGTTCTGGGCCTTCCTCTACAACGCCGTGGGCATCCCCGTGGCCGCGCTCGGGCTGCTGAACCCGATGCTCGCCGGTGGTGCCATGGCAGCCAGTTCGGTGCTCGTGGTGCTGAACTCCCTGCGCCTGCGGAACTTCGGGGCGTAGGGAGCTCAGCACTGCTCCAAAGGATCTTTCTCCGTCGATGTCAGGCAGGACATCTCGGATATATAACGATTTTCCCGATGCTTGATGATTGCTTGTGTGATGGATAAGTTGTCTTCGCCTACATATTGTCGATGGTGACATCGGCCGGGTGCTACAGAGTCTGTATCAGCTCGATCCAGCCACAAGGCGAACCATACGCATCTCGCCGCTCCTGCCGGCACCATGCCACGGCTCCACCCATCGGTCGGATCCTTCTCAAAGGTTCAACCCATGACCATGACCAAGAAACTCCCGGCCGTCCTCCTCGCCGCCGGCCTCGTCGCCGGACTGTCCGCCTGCGCTCCTGCAGGATCGAGCAGCCCCGCTGCCGAGGGAGAGGCCGCCACCTGCAACGTGGGGATCTCCATGCCCACACGAAGCCTCGAACGCTGGATCAACGACGGTGAGGGGCTGAAGGAGAAGCTCGAAGCAGCCGACTGCACCGTCGACCTGCAGTACGCGGACAACAAGACCGACCAGCAGATCAGCCAGATCCAGAACCAGGTGGCCGGTGGGGCGAAGATCCTCGTCGTCGCAGCCATCGACGGCCAGACCCTCGGCCCCGCACTCGAGGACGCCGCGTCGCAGGACGTCCAGATCATCGCCTACGACCGCCTGATCAACGGCACCGAGGCCGTGGACTACTACGCCACCTTCGACAACTACAAGGTGGGCCAGCTCCAGGGCCAGTTCATCGAGGAGCAGCTCGGACTCGCCGACGGTGAGGGTCCCTTCAATCTCGAGCCCTTCGCCGGCAGCCCGGACGACAACAATGCCGCGTTCTTCTTCGCCGGGGCCTGGGACGTCCTGCTGCCCTACGTCGAGTCCGGCAAGCTGGTCGTCCCCTCCGGCAAGTCACCCACGGACAACGACGGTTGGAAGGCCATCGGCATCCTCGGCTGGGGCTCCGACGACGCCCAGGCCGAGATGGACAACCGCCTGCAGTCCTTCTACACCGGCGGCGACAAGGTCGATGTCGTGCTCTCGCCCAACGACAGCCTCGCGCTCGGCATCGAGGCATCCCTCGACGCCGCGGGCTACGAACCGGGTAGCGACTGGCCCATCATCACCGGGCAGGATGCTGACGTCGCCAATGTCAAGGCCATCCTGGCGGACCAGCAGTCGATGACCGTCTGGAAGGACACCCGTGAACTGGGCAGTCAGGTCGAGTCGATGATCACGTCGATCGTCGCGGGTGACGAGGTCGAGGTCAACGACACCGAGACGTACGACAACGGCACCAAGGTCGTCCCCTCGTACCTCCTTGATCCCGTGGTGGTGACGAAGGACGACGTCGAGTCGACCCTTGTGGAGTCCGGCTTCGTCAAGGCGGCAGACGTCGGTCTCTGACCTCCCGGAACGGGGTACGGCCAGGGCCGCACCCCGTTCCTCCCCTCCAGCGAAGCGAGAACAGCATGAGTGACGTCATCCTCCGGATGGACGAGATCGTCAAGGAGTTCAACGGCATCAGGGCGCTCGACGGCGTCTCCGTAGGCGTGGAGCGCGGCGAGGTACACGCCATCTGCGGCGAGAACGGGGCAGGCAAGTCCACTCTGATGAAGGTGCTCAGCGGTGTCTACCCGCACGGCAGCTTCGACGGGACGATCACGCTCGACGGGAAGCCCGTCGCCTACGGCTCGATCAATGACAGCGAGCGCGACGGCGTGGTCATCATCCACCAGGAACTGGCGCTCAGCCCGTACCTGTCCATTGCCGAGAACATCTTCCTGGGCAATGAGGTCCAGCGCGGCGGGGTGATCGACTGGAACAGGACGAATCTCCTGGCCACCGAGCTCCTCACACGCGTGGGACTGCAGGAGAACCCGGCGACGAAGGTCCTCGAACTGGGCGTGGGCAAGCAGCAGCTCGTCGAGATCGCGAAGGCGCTGTCGAAGGATGTCAAGCTCCTCATCCTCGACGAGCCGACGGCAGCCCTGAACGACGACGACTCAGCGCACCTGCTGGGACTGATCGAGCAGCTGCGCACCCAGGGCATCACGTCGATCATCATCTCCCACAAGCTCAAGGAGATCCGCGCCATCGCAGACACGGTCACCGTGATCCGCGACGGGCGGACCATCGAGTCCTTCCGGGTCACGGACAGTGACGACATCGAGACACGCATCATCCGCGCCATGGTGGGGCGGCCCCTCGACCACCAGTTCCCACCGCGGGAACCTGACATCGGCGAGGAGAAGTTCCGGGTCGAGGACTGGACCGTCCACCACCCGATCGACGTCGACCGTGTCGTCGTCGATCGTGCATCCTTCTCCGTCCGCGCAGGCGAGATCGTCGGCTTCGCCGGACTCATGGGAGCGGGTCGGACGGAACTGGCGATGAGCATCTTCGGACGTTCCTACGGGAGCGGGATCTCCGGACGGGTCTACAAGGACGGCAAGGAGATCCAGACACGGACCGTCGGTGAGGCGATCCGGAGCGGGATCGCCTACGTCACGGAGGACCGCAAGCGCTACGGCTTGAACCTGATCGGCAGCATCACCGTCAACGTCTCGGCGGCCGCTCTCGGGAGACTCGCGCGGCTCGGGATCATCGACCGCAACAGGGAGTACGCAGTCGCCGACGACTACCGCAAGCAGATGAACATCAAGACGCCGAGTGTCTCGTCCGTGGTGGGCACCCTGTCCGGCGGGAACCAGCAGAAGGTCGTGCTCAGCAAGTGGATCTACTCGGGGCCGGACGTGCTGATCCTCGATGAGCCGACGCGGGGCATCGACGTGGGTGCCAAGTACGAGATCTACGGGATCATCAACGAGATGGCAGCCCAGGGCAAGGCCGTGATCGTCATCTCGAGCGAGCTGCCCGAACTGATCGGGCTCTCGGACCGCATCTACACCATCGCGGAAGGCAAGCTCACCGGCGAGCTGGATCGCGCCCATGCCAGCCAGGAGGAACTCATGCGCCACATGACCGCCGCCCGGAACACAGGAGTTCAGGCCTCATGACCACCGCCACCCCACAGCAAGCCACCAGCCCCGTGCCGCCACGGCCGGAACCCGCACGGAAGAAGCGACGCCGGGTCGACATGCGCCAGTACGGCATCCTCGCCGCCCTGGCCGTCATCATCCTGCTGTTCCAGGTCCTCACCGGCGGCCGCCTGCTGTACCCCGGCAACGTGAGCAACCTCATCCAGCAGAATGCCTACGTCCTCATCCTTGCCATCGGGATGGTGATCGTGATCATCGCGGGCCACATCGACCTGTCGGTGGGATCGATCGTCGCCACCGTCGGAGCGGTCGCCGCGCTGTCGATGAACAATTGGGGGCTTCCCTGGGGTGCCGCCGTCGCACTGTCGCTCCTCGTAGGGGCACTGATCGGGGCTTGGCAGGGGTTCTGGGTCGCCTTCGTGGGCATACCGGCATTCATCGTGACGTTGGCCGGCATGCTCGTCTTCCGCGGTGTGGCGCTCGTGCTGCTGACCGGGGGGACGATCAGCGGTCTGCCGCGGGCCTTCAACTCCATCGGTTCCGGCACGCTTCCCGCCACCGGTACACCTGATCTCATCACCTTGGGTATCGGGGCCCTGGCGTCCCTGGCCCTGGTGGTCCAACAGCTCAAGGGACGCACCGACCTGCGCCGCCTGAATCTTCCCCGTGAGCGCACGGTGTCCTTCGTCCTGAAGATCGTCATCGCCGTCGTCGCCATCATGTACCTGTGCTACCTGCTCGCCTACAACCGCGGTACGCCGATCATCCTCGTCATCCTCGCGACGCTCGTCCTGCTCTACTCGTTCCTGCTCTCGCGGACGGTCTTCGGTCGCCACGTGTACGCCATGGGAGGGAACCTCTATGCGGCGATGATGTCCGGTGTGAAGACGAAGTGGGTGAACTTCTTCATCTTCGTGAACATGGGGTTCCTCGCCGGTCTCGCCGGAGTCGTCAGTACCGCCCGCGCGGGCAGTGCTGTGGCCTCGGCCGGGCAGAGCTTCGAACTCGATGCCATCGCCGCCGTCTTCATCGGTGGCGCAGCGGTCCAGGGTGGTGTGGGCACCGTGGTCGGTGCGGTGATCGGTGGCCTCGTGATGGGTGTCCTCAACCAGGGGTTGTCCATCCTCTCGGTGGACGCGGCCTGGCAACAGGTCATCAAGGGACTCGTGCTCCTGCTGGCCGTGGCCTTCGACGTCTACAGCAAGCGTCGGGGAGGCCGCTGACAGCGGGAGGAGCACCTCGTCACGCCAGCGGTACCAGAGGCCGGGACGTCCGCGGCATCATGGACGTCCCGGCCAGGAAGATCGGCTCCCGCGCAGTGCGAGGGAGCCCGGCGTCAGTCCCCCACGGCGTCGCGCCCACGGCGCACGATCAGCGGATCGACGGCGTGGATCACCGAGGTGTCCTTGCCCTCGTAGTCGAACTGGTCGAGGAAGAACCGCATGGCATTGATGCGCGCGCGCTTCTTGTCGTTGGACCGCACGGTGATCCAGGGTGCGTGGTCGGTGTCCGTCCGGAGGAACATCGCCTCCTTGGCCTCCGTGTAGTCGTCCCAGCGGTCGAGGGACGCGAGGTCCATCGGGGAGAGCTTCCACCGGCGCACCGGGTCGATCTGCCGGATCGCGAAGCGGGTCCGCTGCTCACGACGCGTCACGGAGAACCAGAACTTGGTGAGGTGGATCCCCGATTCCACGAGCATCTTCTCGAAGTCCGGTGCCTGCCGCATGAAGGTCTCGTACTCCTCCTGCGTGCAGAACCCCATCACCTTCTCCACATTGGCCCGGTTGTACCAGGAGCGGTCGAACATGACGATCTCCCCCGTGGTGGGCAGGTGCTGCACGTAGCGCTGGAAGTACCACTGCCCCTGCTCACGGTCGGAGGGCTTGCCCAGCGCCACCGCGCGAGCGGCACGGGGGTTGAGGTGCTCGGTGAACCGCTTGATCGTGCCGCCCTTGCCGGCGGCGTCCCGGCCCTCGAACACGATCACGTGCCGCAGGTCGTTGTCCTGCGCCCAGTACTGGAACTTCAGCAGCTCGATCTGCAGCAGGTACTTCTCCAGCTCGTACGCCTGCCGGGTGACCCGCTCCGCGTAGGGGTAGTCCTCCCGCCACGTCTCCACGGCGGATCCCCCGGGGTCCACCAGCTCCGGATCCTGGCCCTCGCCCCCGCGGATCGTGTACCCCTCGCTCACCAGGTGGTCGATCGCCTCACGGAGATTGTCCCGCACCCACCCCTGGTCGTCGGAGTCCCAGGCGCTGCTCGCGTCCACCATCACCCTCTGCTCTCCCTCGGACCGCACGGTCGGCGGCAGTCTAACAGCGCCCGGTGACCGGCCGGGGTCGGACCGGGAATACTCCCGACGCACGCTTAGGCTTGCAGCGTGGGAGGACAGCGGGTGGTCGAGGGCATGGAGCGGCACCAGGTCCTCCTGTACCTCGGCGCGATCCTCGTCGGCGGCCTGATCGGGTGGTGGATCCCGGCGGCCGGCGGACCGCTGGGGAGCGCGATCACCCCGGTCCTGGGGCTGCTGCTGTTCGCCACCTTCCTCGGCGTCCCGTTCTCGAGGATCGGGCAGGCCCTCCGCGATGCGAGGTTCATGAGCACGGTGATGGTGCTGAACTTCCTGGTGGTACCCGCCGTCGTCCTCGGCCTCTCCCGCTTCGTCGCCCACGACCGGGCCCTGCTGGTCGGGGTCGCGATGGTCCTGCTCACACCGTGCATCGACTACGTCATCGTGTTCTCCGGGCTCGCCGGTGGTTCGAGCGACCGCCTCCTGGCCGCGGCACCCCTGCTGATGCTCACCCAGATGCTGTTGCTGCCGCTCTACCTGCTGGTGCTGATCGGCCCCGGTCTCGTCTCGGCGGTGGAACCCGGGCCGTTCGTCGAGGCCCTCGTGGTGCTGATCATCCTGCCGCTCACGGCGGCGGCCCTGACCCAGCGATGGGCCCGCCGCGCACCGGCTGGACGACAGCTCACCTCGCTGATGCAGGACCTCATGGTCCCGCTGATGATGCTCACCCTCGCCGTGGTGGTGGGATCCCAGATCGTGGGTGTGGGGATCGAGCTGGGCTCACTGCTCGCGGTGGTGCCGGTGTACGTGGCGTTCCTGCTCGTCATGGTCCCCGTGGGACTGCTCGCCGCGCGCATCGCACGCCTGGATGCCGGGAGCACCACCGCCGTGGTGTTCAGCGGCGCCACCAGGAACTCCCTCGTGGTCCTCCCGCTGGCCCTGGCACTACCCGAACCTCTGGCCCTGGTGCCCCTGGTGGTGGTGACGCAGACGCTCGTGGAACTCCTCGGCATGATCACCCTGGTCCCTGTGCTCCCGAGGATCCTCCGAGCCCTCGCACCACCCGCCCGGCGGAGGTCCTAGGTGTCCTGCCTGGGGGAGCGCTCGCCGTAGCGGGGTTCCTCGTCGTCGTGCCCGTCGGTCGGTTCGGTCGGAGCAGGGCGGTCCGGTCTGGCCGAGGACCGGTTGACCCCCGACCCCCTGCTGAGGTGTTCGGCGTTGGGTGTCTCCGCCATCATGAGCATCGCGAGGATGACCAGGGAGACGATGAACGCGATACCCGCGGCGGTCAGACCGAGGTCCACGCGCAGGACCTGGCTCCCACCGCCGGTGGCGAAGATCGAGGTGGCCACCCCGGCCACCACGGCGAGCACTGCGGAGAATACGAGTGGTGCCTTGATACCGTGACGCAACCGTCCCTGCCTGGGCTTCCCGGGTTGACTCCTGGCCACGGGGCTCCTTCCGGTGGTACGTGTCTTCTACAGGGCGTAGAGGTGCTAGTTTACGGGGTTCTCCCGCTGAGCGGCACCGGGGGATACCGGTGCGCTGAGCGCTGAATCGTGTCGGAGGCTGAGGGCGGCGATACCGAGCAGGACGGCGGTGATCAGCGCCCCCCCGCCGGTCACGCCCAGCAGCGCGTGCGCGCCCAGCCGTTCGAAGAAGGGCAGGAGCACGCCGGTCGCCGCCGTGACCACACCCGCGGTGACGAGATCCCGTGCCGCGGCATGCCCCCGCACCGCCAGACCCCGCACCAGGTCGGCGCACCCTGCCACCACGAGGGCTGCGGCGCCCGCGTAGGCGAACACGCCGTCCTCGACCAGGATCAGGGTGGCCACGCCGGCGATGCCGAGGAACGTCCCGCCCACGAACTGCAGCGCACCGGGACGCATGCGCACCACGCGGTGGGTCCAGAGATGCGCGGCGCCGAGGAACAGGAGGTACAGACCTCCCGCCACGGCCAGCACGGCGGTGGTCGGCTCACGCCAGAAGATGGTCACCAGCCCGAACACGCCGCTGATCACCGCACGCGCGAGGAACGGCCGCCACACCGAGAACTCGGCGGCGGGGCGGGCACCCTGGGCGGGCGATGCGTCGGCCATCGAGGACCTTCCGGGAGTGGGGTGCGGGTTCCGGGTGGTGACCGGCGTCCTCAGTTTAGTCCTTCACCCCGCACCGCCGTTGCCCGCCGGCCGGCCCCGACGCCCCGTTCCCCCCCCCCGGGTGGCGCCCGTGCCCACCCAGCGATCGCCCCGGCCCCGCCAGCCCAGTGTCGCCGCCCGGGCCAGCATGTACCCCACGCCGAAGGCGAGCCACAGCCAGACGATCCCGCTGTTCCCCGTCAGCCCTGCGACCCGGACCAGATGGAGCAGCGGCAGGTACACCACCAGGGTCACCAGGCCGGCGATCGCCAGGTAGCGGGCATCGCCCGCGCCGATGAGGACGCCGTCGAGCACGAAGACGAGCCCGGCGACCGGCTGGGAGGCGGCCAGTACCCAGAGCCCCGCGGCGAACGCGGCCTGCACGGCGGGATCGGTGGTGAAGATCCAGCCGATGAAGGGGGCCACGGCAGCAAGGCAGGCACCCGTGAGGACACCGAAACCCACACCCCAGCCGATCATGCGCCGGGTCAGCGCATGTGCGAGGTTCTTGTTCCCGGAGCCGAGTTCCTTCCCGATCAGGGCCTGCGCGGCGATGGCCAGGGCGTCGAGCGCGAAGGCGAGGAAGGAGAACACCGTCATGACCAGCTGGTGGGACGCCAGGTTCAGGGGCCCCTGCGCCGTCGCCACGACCACCGTGGCCAGGATCGCCACCCGCAGGGACAGGGTGCGGAGCATGAGCCACGACCCCACCCGGGCCGTGGCGCGGACACCCCGGAGGGTCGGCAGGAGCGGAACCCGCTCCCGGCGCGAGGCGCGCACGATCATCACCACGTACACCGCGGCCATGCCCCACTGGGCGAGACTCGTGCCGAGCGCCGCACCGGCCACGGACATCCCCGCCCCGTACACCAGCACGTAGTTGAGCACGATGTTGGCCCCGAATCCCGCGCCGGCCACGATCAGCGGCGTCCTCGTGTCCTGCAGCCCGCGCAGCACGCCGGTGGCGGCCAGCACCACCAGCATCGCGGTGAGGCCGGGCATGGACCACCGCAGGTAGTCGACGGCGAAGGCGTGCACGGCGCCCTCGGCACCGAGCAGCGAGGCCACGGTGGGCGCACCGATCCACCCCGCGACGGACAGCAGGACCCCGAGCACGACGGCGAGGCCCACGCCGTCGCGCCCCGCGGCGAGCGCATCTGGCAGCCGCCCTGCGCCGAGCAGGCGGGCCACGGCGGGGGTGGTGGAGTAGGCGAGGAAGATCATGAGCCCGACGGCGGTCTGCAACACCGTGCTCGCGAGGCCCACCCCGGCGAGCTCGTCGACGCCGAGGTGCCCCACGATCGCCGAGTCTGCCAGCAGGAAGAGTGGTTCGGCGATGAGAGCACCCAGTGCCGGGACGGCGAGCCGGAGGATACTCCGGCTCAGCTGACGATTGGTGGGCAGGGTCTCGGACACCTGACCAGAGTAGGCGCGACGGCACCAGGGTTTAACCTGGGGAAGGATCATCCGCCCAGCCAGGGAAGCCATGAAACTCCACGTCAAGCACTACCTCACCGGATTGGCCCTGCTGTTCCTCAGCACGCTCTTCGTGCCGCAGGCAGTCGCCGATTTCGCGCATTCGGCCTCGACCGGCGCCCCGGTCCCCGACCGGTCGCCGTTCCTCCTGGTGATCGGCCTGCTGATCATCCTCGCCGCCGTCGCCATCATCGGGCGCGGGTACTGGCTGGCGCACCGCAACGGGACGCCGCGTACCCACCCCGAGGACGATCCGGACGAACCGCTCCTGCGGCCCGGGTACGGGCCGGCGTCCTCGCAGTCCGAGACCTGGCGTGAGCACCCGCTGCGCAGGAGCACGCGGGATCCTGAGTAGTCCGGTGCCGTCGTGGCGGGCCACTCATTCGAAGTGCGTGGTCGTGGGTCCCTGACCCAGTGACTGCAGCACGGACGCCGCGACGTCGCGCAGCTTCACGTTCCTGGCGCTGGACGCCGTCTTCAGGATGGTCATCGCAGCCTCCTGAGAGCACCTGTTCTGTCCCATGATCACGCCCACGGCCAGGTCGATCGTGGTTCTGCTCTCCATGGCGGCGCGCATGTCCGCGCGCGATTCCGTCAGCTTCGCGATCCGGACGGCCAGACGGAGGGAGGCGGACACCTCCTCCGCGACCTTCTCCGCCTCGGAGATCAACTCGTCGCTGAAGGCGTCGACGTTCGGGGAGTAGAAGTTGAGGGCCGCGGCGGCGTCACCCTCGAGGGGGATCGGTACCCCGAGGGCGGATCGGATGCCCTGTCCGCTGATGGCGTTGCTGTACTCGACGAACCGCTCCTCGGCGGCGAAGTCCCGGACGTGGTAGACGGCGTCCTCCCGGGCGGCGCGGAGGCACGGGCCGTCGTTGTACTCGTACTGCAGTTCGTCCATGCGCTGGGCGGTGGGGCTGTTGCTCGCCATGGTCACCTTGGTGCGCGCCCTGACGAGGGTGACCCCGCACAGTACTTCGTCGTCGCCGCTGGACAGGCTGTGCCCTGCCATGGTGACCAGCTTGGTCAGGAACTCCTCGACGTCCTCGCTCTCGAGCACCATGTCCTGCAACAGGCGAGGGGCCGCGGGACCCCCGTCTTTCCCACGATCAACCAACCGGCAAACCTTTGACTCGACCCGCCGTCACGCGCGATGCGGGGGCGGGGGGAAGGTGATGGGTCGCCTGCTGCTAAACGACCACAGTGATACTACCCAATCCTGCACCCGGTCCGCCCACCGGCAGGAGGCGGCGGGCCGGCTACCGGGTCCGGTGGGAGCGTGGTCGGAGGGGGACCGGATCGTCCGGGCGGGCGATCGGGGACGACTCGCGGCGCCCCGGCTGCCTCCCGCCCGGGGCACCGGACGCCGGGGAGGTCCGGCCGTGCGCGTCGAACGACGCACTGTAGCTGTAGGGTGCACGGCAGCACGGCGCGCTTCCCGTCATCGCCCGGTCGTCGAGCAGCTCGTTGACGGCCTGCGCCACGCAGTCGCGCTCCTGCATCGACAGGACCATGAGGCCGTGGAGGTAGGCCTCCACCTCCATCTCGCCCACGATCCCGCCCATGTTCACGAAGTGGTCCCAGACGGAGGCGATGGACAGCTCGGCGTGCCCCATGGCCGTGCGGGTGTGGAGGCTCTGCATCGGGTGGACCCTTCGGACGACGTACGTGCGCAGCCGGGCCGGAGCTCCTGCTCCGGAGCAGCATGGGGGGCCCCCTCCGACGGCCGGCTTCATGGACGTCGGACGGCGCCACCAGGTTCCGGGGGCCTCGGTCCGATCCATTCTGACACCCGCCGTCCCGCCGTACCGTGCCCGCTACGAGAACGGGTGAAGTGGTGGCCACTGCCGGCATGTGCTAGGTGAGCGACCAGTACGGTACTCCTGTCCCCACCATCGGGCAGGACGGGATCGCGATGGGAGATGATGCAGGGGACCATCTACGACGCGGAGGAACGAATCATGCACAGCACCGGGCCCGGCCGGGAACCCGCCCTCTCCGATCAGCTGCTCACCGAGCCGTACCGCGACCCCCGGTTCGACGGCGCCACGGATCCCGTGCTGGTCCAGGACCGGGAGAACGGGCGGTGGCTCATGTTCTACACCCAGCGCAGGGCCTCCGAGGAGGACCTCGGCGGTGTCGAGTGGGTCCACGGTTCGGAGATCGGGGTGGCCGGATCACATGACGGCGGCGAGACGTGGTCCTACGCCGGTACCGCTGACCTGGACGCCCCGGGACTGGAGCACCCGATCACCCGGTGGGCTCCCGACGTCGTGCGGATCGGGGACCGCTGGTACATGTTCCTCACGCTCCTGGGCGGTCACCACGAGGAGTGGACCGGGCGGGCGGTCATCGCCCAGTACAGGAGCGACGACCTCTCCTCCTGGGAGTTCCAGGCCTACCTGGACCTCGGTTCCGAACGCGTGATCGACGCCGCCGTGGCCCGCTGCGAGGACGGCCTGTACCGGTTGTGGTTCAAGGACGAGACGCGCGGTTCCCGCACCTTCGCAGCCACCTCGGCCACCCCGTGGCTGCCCGGGAGCTGGCGCCTCGAAGGACTCGTGATCGACGGCCGCGCCCACGAGGGCCCGAAGGTGTTCCGGCTGGGGTGCTGGTACTGGATGATCACCGACGAGTGGCGCGGGCTGGCGGTGCACAGATCGGCGGACGGCACCGGTGGGTGGGCGCGTCAGGGCCGCGACGAGGGTCTCGTCCTCACCGCCCCCGAGACGTTCGGCGGGCATCCCGTGGTCGCCCGGCACGCCGACGTCGTGGTGCAGGGGTCCCGTGCCGCGGTGGTCCACTTCACCCACCCGGAGTGGTCCGGATCGGAGCTCGACACCGTGGGACCGTCCATCGCCCACCGGCGTACCCACATCCGGGCCGCCTGGTTCCACGTCGTCGACGGCGAGCTCGTCCCGGTGGACGACGCCTGAGGGCTCGATCGCCCGCTCCCCCGGCGCCGCAGCACTCGCCCGGGACGAGCGCCACGGCGGACGGCGGGGATCACCCTTCTCGGCCTACTGTCAGTCCCGGACGAGTATGCCGTCGTCGTCGCAGTAGACGATCGCGCCGGGGCGGAAGGTGACGCCTCCGAAGACCACCTCGACGTCCTGTTCCCCCGACCCGTTCTTGCTGCTCTTCCGGGGGTTGCTGCCGAGGGCCTTGATGCCGAGCGGGGTGGTGGCGAGTTCGTGGCGGTCACGAACGGCACCGTTCACGATGACGCCGGTCCAGTTGTTCTCCGCCGCGGTGCGGGCCATCATGCCGCCCATGAGCTCGCACGCGAGCGATCCCCCTCCGTCGACGACGATGACGGCTCCGTCCCCCGGCATGGTGATGAGGTGCTTGAGGACGGTGTTGTCCTCGAAGCAGCGGACGGTCCGGACGGGCCCGTGGAAGTGATGCTCGCCTCCGAGGGATTCGAAGGGCGTGCTGACGGATTGGAGGGTCTCCCCGTACTGGTCGTAGATGTCTGCCGTGTGGATGGTCATCTGGGTCCTCGTCACGTGAAGGGGGATGGAGGTGCTGCTGGGAGTCTCGAAGACAGGTCGGGCCGGTCGGGTAGCACGCGGTTGAGGATCGTGGGGATGACGCCGCCGTCCCGCAGGAGCCGGACCTCGAGATCGGTGTCGATCGCGGCCTGCGCGCTGAACGTGCCGGCCGTCCCATGGGGTGTCCGCAGATCGACGGTGATGGTCGATCGCGGGGTGAGGGCGGAGGGCTCGGCGTCGATGCCCAGCTGGTCGCCGGGGGCGATGTTCCGCAGGACGGCGTAGTCCTCGTGGGAGATGACCAGGGGAAGGATGCCCATCCCGATGAGATTGGACCGGTGGATCCGCTCGAACCCGGTGGCGAGGACCGCACGGACACCGAGGAGCCGCTGGGCCTTGGCCGCCCAGTCGCGGGAGGACCCCATGCCGTAGCGGTCGCCGGCGATGATGACGACGGAGTCCGCTGCCGCCGCGTACTGCTGCGCCGCCTTCCAGATCGGAAGGATCCTCCCGGTGCCCGCGTGCACGGTGTGTGCGGTGGGGGCGTCGGGGGCGAGGTAGTTGTGAAGGGACCTGTTGTGGAAGGCCCCGCGGACCATGACCTCCCAGTTGCCCCTGCGGGAGGCGAAGACGTTGAGGTCATCGCGCTGCTCCCCCCGTTCGACGAGGTGATCGGCCACGGCGCTGTCAGCCGGTATGGCGCCGGCCGGGGAGATGTGGTCGGTGGTGATGTCGTCGCCGAGGACCAGCAGCGGGTGCGCACGGTAGCTGCCCAGCAGGCTCCCCTGCGACGGGGCAGCGAACGGGGGCCGGCGCAGGATCGTGGAGGTCTCCTCCCAGGGGTAGAGGTCGCTCGTGGGCGCCTCGATCTCCGCCCACAGCTTGTTCTGGGTGGCGGCGCGGAAATCCCGTGCATAGTCGGCCGGATCGGTCGCCGAGGCGAGGACCCGTTCGACGTCGGCGGCATCGGGCCACAGGTCATCCAGGTGGACCGGGACACCGCCGGCCGTCACCTGGACGGGCTCGGTGGTGAGGTCGCGCCGGGCATCTCCGGCGAGGGCGTAGGCGATGACCATGGGTGGGGACAGCAGGAATCCGAGGTCGAGGTCGGGGTGGACCCGGCCGGGGAAGTTCCTGTTGCCGGAGAGGACGGCGACGGGTGCGGCGTACCCGCCGGTGAGGGCGTCGTCCATGGTGCGGGTCAGCGGCCCGGAGTTGCCGATGCAGGTGGCACATCCGAAGCCCACGATGTCGAACCCGACGAAGGAGAGGTCCTCGACGAGACCCGCACGTGACAGGTAGCTGGCGGCGGCGGGCGAACCGGGGGCCAGGGAGGTTTTCACCCAGTCGGGGACGACGAGCCCGAGCTCACGTGCCCTGCGGGCGAGCAGACCTGCGGCGACGAGCAGGGCGGGGTCGGAGGTGTTGGTGCAGCTGGTGATCGAGGCGATGGCCACGGGGAAGTCCGGGAGCGCGGACCCGGTCGCGAGCCGGGGAGCCGGTTCCTGTGCGAGGGCGTGCGGGACCTGGCCGAGGGGCAGGAGGTCCTGGGGACGGCGGGGGCCGGCGGCGAACGTGGTGAGCCCGGCCAGATCGATCTCGAGGGTGCGCGTGTAGGCCGGGGTCGCGGCAGGATCGAACCAGAGGCCCATCTGCCTGGCGTAGGCCTCGACGAGATCGACGTGGGCGGCATCGCGTCCGGTGGATCGTAGGTAGGCGAGGGTGTGGTCGTCGATCGGGAAGTAGCCGGTCGTCGCCCCGTACTCGGGGGCCATGTTCGCGACGACGGCACGCTGCCCGACGGTGAGGGTGCTCACGCCAGGCCCGTGGAACTCGACGAACTCCCCCGCGACGCCCATGGCGCGCAGCTCATGGGTGACGGCCAGGGCCAGGTCCGTGGCGAGCACCCCGGCCGGCAGGGAGCCGGTGAGCCGGACGCCGACGACGTCGGGGATCCGCATGGTGGTGGGCATGCCGAACATGACCGTCTGTGCCTCCAGCCCGCCGACGCCCCAGCCGAGGACGCCGAGCCCGTTGATCATGGGCGTGTGGCTGTCGGTGCCGATCATGACGTCCGGGACCGCCCAGAGCACACCGTCGCGCTCCTCGGTGGTCACGACGGTCGCGAGCTGCTCGAGATTGATGGTGTGCATGATGCCCGTGCCGGGGGGATTGATGTGCACACCGTCCATCGATGCGGCGGCCCACTTCAGGAACCGGTACCTCTCCCTGTTGCGCCGGATCTCGTGATGGAGGTTGCGTCCCGGGGCATCGGCGCGCCCGAACTCCTCGACCGCGAGGGAGTGGTCCACCGAGATCTGCACCGGGAGCAGGGGACTGAGGACTCCCGGATCACCGCCGGCCTCCGCGACCGCGTCGCGCATCGCCGCGATGTCCACCAGGGCCGGCGTACTCGTCGTGTCGTGCATCAGGACCCTTCCAGGCAGGACGTCGATCTCCGCCGCGCTGCTGCGTCTCCCCACCCAGCCCCGCAGCGCGGACAGCGCCTGCTCCCGCTCGCTCCCCCGCATCGTCCGGCCGATGTTCTCGAGCAGCAGACGCAGGACGACCGGCATGCGCTGCAGGTCACCACCGGCCAGGGCGGCGAGATCGGTCACCCGGAGATCGGCCCCCGGCCGATGCAGCACGGTGTGCGCGGAACTCGGTCCGGGCTCTCCCACTGGTCCTCCTCCATTACAGAACGGCATATGACTGAGTTATAGGTTATAACCTGTAAGTCCTGGCTACAATACCGAGGGGTACACACCATCGGACGTAGGAGCAGGGGCGATGTCGTTGACGACAGGGATCTTCACGAAGAACGACTACGCCTACGCCGAAGTACGTTCCCGCATCCTCACGGGAGAACTGGAACCCGGCTCGGTGATCAGCCAGGCCCGACTGGCCCAGGAGCTGGGCGTGAGCACCACACCGTTGCGTGAGGCCATCCGCCGCCTCGCGGCGGAGGGCATGATCCTGCTCGAGGCTCATCGGGATGCACGGGTGAGCGCCGTCTCGGCCCACGAGGCCAAGCACCTCCACGAGGTGAGGGAGAGCGTCGATCCGCTGGCAGCCGGACTCGCCGCCGAGCGCCGGACGGAGGAGCAGCTGGAGCTGATGGGGCAGGCGCTGCGTCAGCTGACCCCGCTGCGGAGCACCACCACCCTGGATGCCCTGATGGCGCACCGCGAGTTCCACCGGGCGGTGTACCGCGCCTCGGGCAATGCGATCCTCGTGGACATCCTCGAGCACCTGTGGGACAAGTCCGACCGGTACCGCCTGATCGGCCTGCGGGCGAGAGCCGACTCCCCCGACGACAGCACCAGGATCGAGGGGGAGCACGAGGAGATCCTCGCGGCGGTGACGGCGGGCGACTCCGCGAGGGCACACGACGCCATGCGACTGCACGTCAGGCACAGTTTCGGACGCCATGCGATCACGGCGCTGGAGGACGGATCGACGCCGGACCGGGCGACACGTGGTGCATGAGGGTCGTAACGTGCTGGACATCACAGGACTTCGGTTATAACTTATAGTCCCTTGCTGCTTCCCGGCTCCACCGGGAGACGGCTTCACCTTCCGACGCCGTAGGGGATCCACCACATTGGCACATGCTCCACGAACCACCGTCCACCGTACCGGCCGGGCCGGCGTCCTCGCCATCCTCGGAATCCTCGTCGGGGCGACCGTCGTGGGTGCCGCGGTCACCGACGCGGCGACCAGTGGTACCGGTAACGACGCCCGGGCCAGGCTCAACCTGATCGCCCCCGCAGGGGCAGGCGGCGGATGGGACACCGCGGCGAGGGAACTCCAGACCTCCATGCGCTCCTCCGGGATCGTGAACAACCCGCAGGTGGTCAACATCCCGGGTGCAGGTGGCACGATCGGCCTGAGTCAGGTCGCCGGGATGGAGGGCGAGGCATCCACGATGATGGTCACGGGCATCACCATGCTCGGTGCCATCGCCATCAACAGCTCCGACTCGACCCTCCAGGACGTCACGCCGATCGCGCGTCTCGCGGACGACTACGACGTCGTCGTCGTCCCCGCGGACTCCCCCATCCAGGACATGGAGGACCTCATCGAGGCCTGGACGGCGAACCCGGCGACCTTCGCCTTCGGTGGTGGATCCCTCGGGAGCGTGGACCAGATGATCATCAGCCAGCTGGCACGCGAGAGCGGGATCAGCCCGAGCGACGTGAACTACATCGCCTACTCGGGCGGTGCCGAACTGGCCACGTCACTGCTCTCGGGGACCATCAAGGCCTCGGTCAGCGGCAACACCGACTTCGCCCCGCAGGTCGAGTCCGGCTCGTTGCGTGCCCTCGCCGTCTCGGCTCCGGAACCGGTGGAGAGCATCGATCTCCCCACCCTGGTGGAGCTGGGGTACGACGTCTCCCTCACCAACTGGCGGGGCATCGTCGCGCCTCCGGGCATCACTGACGAGCAGCGGACGGAACTGGAGACGATCGTCTCCGAGGCCGTCGAGACGCCGGAGTGGCAGAGCGCCGTCGAACGCAACCAGTGGACGGACACGTTCCTGGTCGGGGACGAGTTCAGCCGGAGCCTCGAGGCGGAGACCGAGTTCGTCAACGGCATCTGGGCCGAACTCGGCTACTGATCACCCACCCTTCCCACTCACCCAGCAAGCCGAGGAACACCATCATGAGCATTTTCGCGGGCTACGCCCACACACCCGAGGGCGAAGCAGCCCTGGACCATGCCGTGGGGCTCGCCCTGAAGGACGGCGTGGAGCTGATCGTCTTCGACCTCGACGAGAAGACGTCCGACGCCGACCGCGTCTACACACCACATGCGGACTCCCCCGCCGTGGCACGCGTCCGGCAGAGCGGTGTGGATCACCGCTGGCTGGCACGCAGTGACCGCAGCGACGACGCCCCGGACGAGCTGCTGGACGCCGCGCAGGCCCTCGATGCCACCACGATCGTGATCGGCCTCCGCAGCCGCTCGCGTGTGGGCAAGTTCCTCCTCGGCTCGAACGCCCAGCGCATCCTGCTCGGCGCACGCGTCCCCGTGATCGCCGTGAAGGCCGCGCACGATGAGTTCTGACACCACGCAGCACGCGCCCGACGCCGCACGCCAGGAGCCCCCGCGCGGTTTCTTCGCCGGGCGGAGCGAGCTGGTCCTGGCCCTCCTCGTCGCCGGGGTGGGGGCCTACCTCACCATCGGTGTCGTCACGATGGACGTCCCCCCGGGTGCCCGGCCCCCGGGCCCGCAGTTCTTCCCCGTGCTGATCGCCATCGCCTCCTTCGTGCTGGCCGCGCTCCTCGCCGTGCAGACCTTCCGGCATCCCGAGCCGGCGAGCGCTCCCGCTGCCGCCCCGGCCGGGTCCGCCCCCCGGTACAGGACGCACAGTGACTGGAAGTCCCTCAGCATGGTTCTCGTCGCCTTCCTGGCGTTCTGCCTCCTCCTCGAACCCGTGGGCTGGATCCTCTCGGCGGCGCTGATGTTCTGGGCGATCTCCTACGCCCTCGGTAGTCGCCGACGCTACTTCGACCCCGCGCTGGCCCTCGTGTTCTCCTCCTTCATCCAGGTGGCGTTCTCCGCCGGACTGGGACTCGCCCTGCCCTCCGGCATCCTGGAAGGAATGTTCTGATGGACTCCCTCGATCTCCTGCTCGGCGGTTTCGCGCAGGCCCTCACCCCCATGAACCTGCTCTGGGTGTTCATCGGGGCGTTCCTGGGCACCGCCGTCGGGGTGCTCCCCGGCCTCGGATCGGCCATGGCGGTGGCCCTGCTGCTGCCCGTGACCTTCAGCCTCGACCCGGTGGGCGCGTTCATCATGTTCGCCGGCGTGTACTTCGGCGGGTTGTTCGGCGACTCCACCATGGGCATCCTGATGAACACCCCGGGTGGCAGCACCGCGATCGCCACCACCTTCGAGGGCCATCGGATGGCCAAGGACGGCCGCGCGCCCCAGGCCCTGGCCACCTCGGCCATCGGCGCGTTCATCGGTGGCATCATCGCCACCACCCTCGTGGTGTTCTTCGCCCCGCGCCTGGCCGAGCTGGCAGTCCTCTTCGGACCGGGCGAGTACTTCGCCCTGGCCATCTTCGCCTTCGTGGCCACGGCGTCGGTGGTCTCCGACTCCGTGACCAAGGGACTGTCCGCCCTGGTGATCGGGCTGACCCTGGCCGTCATCGGCATCGACGGCATCTCCGGTGCCGCCCGCTTCACCCTCGGTGTCCCGGAACTGTTCGACGGCGTGAGCATCATCGTGATCACCGTGGGCATCCTGGCCCTGGGCGAGGTGTTCCACGTGGCCTCCCGCATCCACCGCGACCCCGTGCTCACCTCGATCGCCATCTCGGCCCGCCCGTACCTCTCGAAGGCCGAGTTCCGCGAGGCACTCCCGGCGTGGCTCCGGGGAACCGCCTTCGGTGTCCCCTTCGGTGTGATCCCGGTGGGCGGGGCCGAGGTTCCCACCTTCATGGCGTACGGCACGGAACGCACCCTGGACCGCAAGCGCAGGACCCCGAAGTTCGGTAGCGGCGCCATCCGCGGTGTGGCCGCCCCGGAGGCCGCGGGCAACGCCACCTCCGGTACGGCGATGGGTGCGCTCCTGGCCCTCGGCCTGCCCACCTCCGCGACGGCGGCGATCATGCTCGCGGCGTTCCAGCAGTACGGCCTGCAGCCCGGGCCGCTGCTGTTCGAACGCAGCCCCGACCTGGTGTGGGCGCTGCTGGCGAGCCTCTTCGTGGGGCTCGTGATGCTGCTCATCCTGAACCTGCCGTTCGCGCCGATCTGGGCCAAGCTGATCCTGGTGCCGAAGCCCTACCTGTACGCGGGGATCTCGGTGTTCTGCGCCCTGGGCGTCTACGCCACCTCGGCCGCCGTGTCCGATCTGCTCCTGGTGTTCGGGATCGGCTTCGTGGGTTTCCTGCTGCGCCGCTACGGCTTCCCCCTGGCACCCGTGATGATCGGCGTGGTCCTCGGCCCGCTGGCCGAGACGAGTCTGCGCAACGCCCTCGCCTCCAGCGGCGGGGACGCCACCGTGCTGATCTCCAGCGGGATCTCCATCACCCTCTACGGCATCCTGGCCCTGGTGATGGTCTACGGCATCACGCGGAAGATCCGCGCCCGGCAGATGCAGGACGTCTGATCCACCCTCGGGAGGCGGTGTCCCGGTGATCGGCCGGTCCGCCGCCTCCTGAGGGCCCGGGGTGGCAGGACACCGGGCCCTGCGGCCCTCCTCGGATGTTCCCGCTCACACCCGGCGCCGAAGGGTGACGCTTCCTGTCCACCGGCCGATAGTGCCCAGGGAACATCTTTGCCGTCAGCCCCGAGGAACTCCATGACCGTCGACTCCGTCCTGTCCCCTGCGCACATGGAGGCGATGCGTCGCCACCACGTAACGGTCACCGGACAGCCCGCAGGCCCCGTGCTGCTGTTCGCCCACGGGTTCGGGTGCGACCAGAACATGTGGCAGCGCCTGCTCCCCCACTTCACCGACCGGTACCAGGTGGTGCTCTTCGACCACATGGGCTCGGGCAACTCGGACCAGGCCGGGTACGACGCCGGGAAGTACTCGGATCTCGACGGGTACGTCTCGGACATCCTGGAGCTCTGCGCGGCCCTGGACCTCCGCGACGTGACGCTCGTGGCACACAGCGTGGCCACCATGATGGCGATGGTGGCCGCCGGGGCGGAGCCGGAGCGGTTCTCCCGGCTGGTGCTCGTGGCGCCGTCCCCCTCCTACATCGACGACCCCGCCGCCGGCTACGTGGGCGGCTTCACGCGGACGGACATCGACGACCTCCTGAACTCGCTGGACAGCAACTACTTCGCATGGTCCGCCGCCGTTGCGCCCATGGTCATGGGCAACCCCGGGACGCCGGAGCTCGGCGAGGAGCTCACCGCGAGCTTCTGCCGCACGAATCCCGACACCGCACGGAACTTCGCCCGGGTCTCGTTCCTCTCCGACATCAGGGACAGTCTCGCCTCGGTCCGGACACCCGCGCTGATCCTGCAGTGCTCCGACGACATGCTGGCCCCGCTCGAGGTGGGCCGGTACCTGCAGGAGCACCTCGCCGGGAGCGAGCTCGTGCAGCTGCGGGCATCGGGCCACGTGCCCCAGGCCAGTGCCCCGGAGGAGACGGCCACCGCCATCCTGGGGTACCTGGAGCGGCAGCCGTGACGGATCCCGACTACGAGCAGTTCTTCCAGCAGGCACCCTGCGGCTACCTCCTGCTCGACGACGACGGATCCATCGGGATGGTCAACGACACCTTCCTGCACTGGACCGGTCATCGGCGTGAGGACCTGGTGGGCAGCAAGCTCGAACGGCTCCTCCCCGTGGGTGACCGTCTCCTCTTCTCCACGCACTGCGTGCCCCAGCTGAAACTCTCCGGTGCGGTGTCGGAGGTGTCACTGGAGGTGCTCGACGTCGAGGGCAAGCGCAGGGCCGCCCTGCTGACCGCGGTCCGGACCGGCGGGACGGGCGGGCCGGGAAGCACCAAGGTGATCGTCTTCAGCGCCCATGAGCGGCGCAAGTACGAGCTCGAGCTCGTCGAGGCCCGGCGCAGTGCCGAGGACTCCGAGGCGCGAAGCGCCAAGGCGGAAGCCGGCCTGCAGCACCTCGCCCTCCACGACACCCTCACCGGCCTCCGGAACCGGGCGGGCCTGGCCTCCACGCTCGAGGCCGCACTGGCCGAGCGCGGGACCCTGGAATCGGAACTGGCGGTCCTCCTCCTGGACCTCGACCGCTTCAAGGCGGTCAACGACAGCCTGGGGCACGGCGCCGGGGACGAACTTCTCGGAATCGTCGCCGAACGGCTGGCGGCCACGGTGCGGACCTCCAGTACCGTGGCCCGGTTCGCGGGGGACGAGTTCGTGGTGCTCGAACACGTGGCCGGGCTCGAGGAGGCAGGGCACCTCGCCGATCGCATCCTCGACACGCTGAGCGCCCCCATGGTGATCGAGGGTCTCGAGGTGGTGTGCTCCGCGAGCATCGGCGTCGCCCTCGCGGACCGGGAGCACACCACCCTGGACCGGTTGCTGCGTGGCGCGGACATCGCGATGTACCAGGCGAAGGCCGACGGCCGGAACACGTGGACGGCCCACGATCCCACGGAGGCGGATCCGGCGGTCAACCGGCTGCAGCTGCTCGGTGAGCTGCGGACCGCGATCAGCGCCGACCAGCTCCGTCTGCACTACCAGCCCCGCATGGATCTGGCGACGGGGAGGATCAACAGTGTCGAGGCGCTCGTACGCTGGCAGCACCCCACCCGGGGCCTCCTGCAACCCGTGGACTTCATCGACCTCGCCGAGGAGTCCGGTCTCATCCGTCACCTCGGGGCGTGGGTGCTCGAGGAAGCGGTGGCGCAGAGCGCTCGCTGGCGCAATCTCTCCCCCGAGCAGCAACCGGTGGACATGGCGGTCAACCTCTCCACCCGCCAGCTCCTCGACCCGGAACTGCTCGAACTGGTCTCCGGTGCGTTGAGCCGCCACGCGGTGGATCCCGGTCAGCTGACCCTCGAGATCACGGAGACCGCGCTCATGGAGAATCCCGTGATGGCACTGGAGATCCTGACGGCACTCAAGGACCTCGGTGTCGGCCTGGCGATCGACGACTTCGGGACGGGGTACGCCAGCCTGACCTACCTGAAGGACTTCCCCATCGACGAGCTGAAGATCGACCGCTCGTTCGTCCAGGGACTCGGTGGGGACGACGGCGACAGCGCGATCGTCTCCAGCTGGCCCATGCCGTCGGGATCCGCGCGGTGGCCGAGGGCGTGGAGACACCGGGTCAGCAGTCCGCGCTGCTGGACCTCGGCTGCGACCTGGCGCAGGGCTTCCACTACAGCCGGCCCCTGGCCCCGGAGGCCCTGGCCTCCTGGGTGGGCGCCCACGGCTCCCGCGTCGCGTCCTCGAGCACCTCCGCAGGAACGCACCCGTCCGGGACGGAGGACGTCGACGCCCTCATCGACGATCTCCGGACCACGATCGGGAACCGCACCCCGCAGCAGTAGCCGAGGACGCGGCACCCGGGTGTCAGGAACCGGCAGTCCCCGGACCGGTGACCACACAGCCGGCGTCCAGTCGGAGGAGATGATCGGCGGCCCGGAGGGCGACGTCGTCGTGGGAGACACAGACGACGGTGGCTCCCCGGGACTTCTCGGCCGCCAGCACCTCGGTCACGACGGCGCGCGATGACGAGTCCAGCCCCGTGGTGGGTTCGTCCAGGAGCACCAGATCCGCCTGTCGGGCCAGACCCTGCGCGAGGAAGGCCCGCTGCCGCTGCCCGCCCGACAGCGCGTGCAGCGGTCGGCCCCGGTACCCGTCCAACCCCACCAGGCCGATGCAGTCGTCGATGATGACCTGGTCCGTGCGCCGGAGGCGTCGCCACAGTCCGACGTCGGCCCATCTGCCCATGGCGACCACGTCCCGGACGGTCAGCGGTATGCGGTCCGGGACCTCGCTGCGCTGCACCACGAGGGCGGTGCTCCTCCGATGAGGCAGGGAGACTCCACCGCTGCGTGGCGGGAGGATCCCGGCGAGGACTCCGAGCAGCGTGGACTTGCCCGATCCGTTGGGTCCGGCCACCGCGGTGATGCAGTGGGGATGGATTCTGGCGGACACCCCGCGGAGTGCATCGACGCCGTCGTGGTCCACCCAGACGTCGTCGAGGACGATGCCGCCTCCCGCGGGAGGCAGGGAGAGCTGCGGGCCGGGTCCGGTGGTGAGCATCACCAGAACCTATCACGGTTGAGAATGAGTCTTATTTGTGCCTAGTGTGGCGCATGCTCGTTCTCCTCGATCCCTTCAGCGCCGACTTCATGCTGCGCGCGCTGATCGGTGGGTCCCTCTGTGCGGCCGTCTGTGCCGTGGTGGGTACCTGGGTGGTGATACGGGGGATGGCCTTCCTGGGCGAGGCCATGGCCCACGGCATGCTCCCCGGTGTGGCCCTGGCCACCCTGTCCGGCCTCCCCGTGGTCCTGGGTGCCGCCGCGAGCGCGATCGTCATGAGTCTGGGGGTGAGCATCCTCACCCGGCGTGGGCGGCTCTCGCACGACACCAGCATCGGCCTCTTCTTCGTCGGCATGCTGGCCGCGGGGGTGATCATCATCTCCCACTCACGCAGCTTCGCCACCGATGCCACGGCGATCCTCTTCGGGGACGTGCTGGCCATCAGCGGCAACGACCTGTGGTTGCTGGGCGCAGCCCTCCTCGTCACGATCACCGTCGCCGCCGGCTTCCACCGGGCCTTCGTGGCCCTCGTCTTCGACCGCCGGGTGGCACACGTGATGGGGCTGAGGCCACGCACGGCCCAGCTGCTCCTGGTGGGCCTGGTCACCCTCGCCGTCGTCGCCTCCTACCAGGCGGTGGGTGCGCTGCTCGTGATCGGACTGCTCCTGGCCCCCGCCGTCGCCGCGGCGGCCTGGACCACCCGCATCCCCGGCACCATGGTGCTGGCAGCCGGGATCGGCGCGCTGGCGGTGTTCTGCGGTCTCCTCCTCTCCTGGTACCTCGGTACCGCGGCGGGTGCCTCGATCGCCCTGTCCGCCATCGCCTCCGCCGCACTCTCCACCCTGCTCCGCGGCCTCACGCGCCGCCGGCCCTCGCCGGCGTCCGTTCCCCGCACCACCTCCCGTCCCTCCGCCGCATCACAGGAAGACCTCCGTGCCGACGCCTGACAGACTGCTCGTCCCGCTCACCCTGCTCATCACCCTCACCCTGACGTCCTGCTCGGCGCCGGATCCTGCGGATCCCGCACCGTCCACGGCAACCGCGGCCGAGGATCCCGCCGGCGGCTCCGCCGAGCCTCCTCTCGGTGACGGCCACGGCGCCATCGATGGTGCCGCCGAGGTGGCCGAGCCACAGCTGCACCTCATCACCCTCGACCCCGCGGGTTCGGTCGAGTTGCTCGATCTCGCCGACGAGACCCGCACCACCCTCGGCGAGGTCCCGGGAACCACTGCCACCTCCACCGACGGGCGCTACCTCTTCGCCTCGTCCGCGGAGGGCACACTGACCGTCATCGACAGCGGGGTGTGGACCTGGGACCACGAGGACCACTTCCACTACTACCGGGCGGAACCGCGGATCGTCGGGACGGTCGAGGGAGACGGAGAAGCCGTGGTGACCCCCGGTGACTCCGGCACGGGGGTGTTCTTCCCGGACAGCGGCGAGGGAATGATCCTCGACAAGGACGCGCTCGGCAAGGGCGAGATCTCCACGGTCACGCAGGTGAGCACGGACCCGCACACCGGCATGTTCGTACCGCTCCCCGGATCCCTGCAACTACTCACCGGAGCGGGCCCCGACGGCACCGGGGACACCGTGCAGGCCTATGACGCGGACGGCCGGGCCGTCCCGGATGCGAGCGCGGAGTGCGTGGACGCCCAGGGAACCATCACCACCCGGGTGGGTACCGTGATCGGCTGCGACGACGGCGCTCTCCTCGCCACGGTGTCGAACGGCGACGTGGAGTTCGAGCGGATCGCCTATCCGGCGGGGATCGCCGTGGACAGGGCCACCGGGTTCAGCGCCCGGAAGGGGCGCCCCACCGTGGCCGCCGTCGCCGGGGACCAGGGCCTGTGGCTGCTGGACACCCGGCAGCGCGAGTGGCAGTTCCTCGCCACCGAGCAGCCGCTCCGCCGGGTGACCGCCGTGGACGACCGCGAAGGCCATGTGGTGGCGCTGACCGACGCCGGTACTGTGCTCGTCCTCTCGTCCGGGACCGGCGAGACCATCGGCGAGACGGAACCCCTGCTGGAGGAGACCATCGCCGATCCCACACTGCTGGACGGCGTGGAACTGGTGACCGACCAGCAGCGCAGTTACCTCAATGCCCCGGCGGAGCAGCAGCTGTACGAGATCGACTTCGCCGACGATGCACGGATCGCGCGCACCTTCCCGACCGATGACGCCCCGGTCTTCTTCACGGAGACAGGGCGATGAGACGGATGCGGCACACCCTCGGCCTGGCCCTGGCCTCGGTGGTGGTCCTGGGGGTCACCGCGTGTTCCTCCGAGGGCTCGGAGGAACCGGTCATCGTGGTCACCACCAACATCCTCGGGGACGTGGTGCAGAACGTGGTGGGCGGGGAGGCGGACGTCCGCGTGCTCATGCAGCCCGACGCCGATCCGCATTCCTTCGAGATCTCGGCGCAGGAGGGGGCGATGATGCGGGCCGCCGATCTCATCGTGACCAACGGCCTGGGTCTGGAGGAGGGCCTGCAGCAGCACATCGACAGCGCCGACGCGGAGGAGGTGCCCGTCCTCGTGGCCGGCGATGCCTTCGAGCCCCTCGCGTACACCGAGGGGGATGCCGAGGGCTCACCCGATCCGCACTTCTGGACCGATCCCGGACTCATGGTGGCGGTGGTGGACGCCCTCGAGGAGCGCGTCCTCGGGATCGACGGCATGGACGCGGACATCGTCACGGCCTCCGCCGACGCCTACCGCGCGGAGCTCACAGACCTGGACACCGCCATGGTGGAGGCCTTCGCGGCGATACCGGAGGACCGGCGGAATCTCGTCACCAACCACCACGTGTTCGGGTACCTCGCCGAGCGGTACGACTTCCGGGTCATCGGCGCGGTGATCCCCGGGGGAACCACCCTCGCCTCACCGAGCGCCTCCGATCTCCGGGATCTCGTCAGCGCGATCGAGGACGCGCAGGTCACTACCGTCTTCGCCGAGTCCTCCTCGCCGGACCGGCTGGTCCAGGTCCTCGCGGACGGCGCGGACATCGACGTCGACGTGGTGGAACTCTTCACCGAATCCCTCACGAACCCCGGTGGGGGCGCAGAGACGTACCTCACCATGATGCGCACGAACACCGAGCGTATCTCCGCCGGCCTCTCACCCTGAGAGCCAGAGACAGAAGGAAAATCATGACAGCGAACCCGTTCACCAGACGGAGGCATCTGGCCCTGGCGGCGACCGTCGCCTCCTCCGCGTTGCTGCTCTCCGGCTGCAGTACCGCCGAGTCCGGCTCGGGCTCGGCCCCGGAACCGAGCACCTCGACACCGGCTGCCGCTTCGGACATCCGGACCCCGCGCGTCGCGCTGACCTACGACGGTGGCATCGTCGTGGTGGACGGCACCACCCTGGCCGTGGAGGGCGACCTCCCGATCGAGGGCTTTACCCGCCTCAACCCCGCCGGCGACGGACGCCACGCGCTGGTGACCGTGCCGACAGGCTTCCAGGTCCTGGACCTCGGCACCTGGACGGACGACTCCGGCTCGCAGCTGGCCGACCCCGAGCTGACCGACCTGGTCTTCGAGGCCGACACTGCCGGCCACGTGGTGCAGCACCACGACCACACGGTGCTCTACGCCGACGGCACGAGTGACACCACCATCTTCACCACGGCGGACCTCCTCCCCGGCGGCAATCTGCCCGAGACGGAGACCGTCGAGGGGACCAAGGCCCACCACGGCGTCTCGGTGCTCCTGGACGACGGCACCCTGCTGACCACGGTGGGCACCTCCGAGGGGCGGACCGGCATCAAGGCCCTGGACGCGGACCGCGAGGAGATCGCCTCCAGCGACGAGTGCCCGTCCGTGCACGGGGAGGGCACCACTGCGGACGAGGTGGTGGTGTTCGGCTGCAGCGACGGCGTGCTGGTGTACGACGACGGCGAGATCACGAAGCTTCCCGCCCCGGACGAGTACGGGCGCATGGGCAATGCCTACGTGAGCGACGAGAGCGCGATCGTGGCCGGGGACTACAACTCGGACCCCGACTCCGAGGGCTACCTGCTCTCGGAGCTCGTCCTGATCGACACCGGGGCGACGTCCATGGAGGTCGTGGAGCTGCCCGAGGGCGTCGAGTACACCTTCCGCGACGTGGCCCGCGGTCCGGCCGGGGAGATCCTCCTGATCGGGACCGACGGCGCACTACACACCATCGACCCGGAGACCGGCGAGGTGACGAACTCGCTGCCCGTCATCGACGCCTGGGAAGGGCCCGTCGAGTGGCAGGATCCGCACCCCGCCCTGAAGGTCCTCGGCGGCACGGCGTACATCACCGATCCCGCCACCGACCGGATCCACGCGGTGGACCTCTCCACCGAGGAAATCATCTCCTCCGAGGAGTTGCCGGGTACCCCGACCGAGGTCGCCGTCGTCACCGGCTGATCCTTCTGCAGGCCCGGCCCCCGTTCCGGCGGGTGGCGGCCCTGCGGCGTCAGACCTGCTGGAGCAGCTCCAGCTCGCGGAGCAGGTTGCGGCGAGCCGGTGCGGCCCAGAGAGCGCGCCCCTCCGCCGTACGGTACAGCGGGTCGAGGTCCACCAGGGTGCGCAGCACCGCACGGCGGCCGGCCGTGAACACCTCGTCGGGAAGCCGTGCGTACTCGGCGCGGACGGCGGCGGCGTACCGGGAGTACTCCTCCGGGGTGCCGCCCAGCACGGCGAGGTCCGCGTCCGAGAGGAGCGCTCCGGCACGGTCCTCCGGCGCCGGTGCGTGGTCCGCCGTCAGCAGGACCAGGCGCTGCACCTCGGTCACCTCACCGGCGTCGAGGTGACCGCGCAGCCGGGCTCCGGCGAGCTCGGCCGAGGCCCGCTCGTCCTCCCCCGCCACGCCCTCGTACACGGCGTCGTGGAACCACGCCGCCAGCAGCACCGGCCGCCGCAGCGCTGCGTCCGCAGGTGTCAGCAGTGCCTCCGCACCCTCGAGCACCGCCAGCAGGTGGGTGGGCGTGTGGTACTCGCGGTGCGGTTCGCTCCAGCGGTCGAGGAGTTCGGCGCCGACGTCGGAGGCACCCGGCAGGAGGGCCGCCCAGCGCGCGGTGAGTGCCGCGCGGAGCTTGGGGCGGCGTCGTCGTGCGGGGACCCGGAGACCGCTGGCCACCAGCGCGCGCACCAGCTCCGCCCCGCCGACGGCGAGCGCCCCGCGGTCCACGAGATCCCCGTAGCGGTGCTCCGGGACGTCGTAGTGGTCCTCGTCGAACGCCCGCCGGGAGATCCCGGCCGCGGCAGCGAAGGCGTGGAGCTCCGCGAGGGACGACGTCGAGACGAGGTGGGAGAACGTGGTGCCGTGCGCGGGCCAGGAGGGTGGGTCGATCAGGACGGCCATGACCAGCAGTCTAGGGCGACGGCGGAACCGGCTCGTCCCTCCGTCCGTGGTGCACCACCGCGGCGGAGGTCCCCAGCAGGGCCAGTCCGATGAGGGCGGGGGTGAACTCGACGGAGGGCATGACACCCGGCAGCGGTAGCCCCGCGTTCGAGGGGGTCCGGTCGGGATCAGCGGCCGCATCGGCATCGGCATCCGCATCGGCATGGACCATCGTGAACCCGGAGACGAAGAGGCTTTCGCGGGCGGCCTGGGCCTGGCCGATCCCGCTCAGTACCTGCCACGCCACGCCGCCCACCAGCACGGTGATCCCGGCCATCCTGAGCGAACCGGCCAACCGGAGCGGGAAGGAGGTGGTGGTGCCGCCCCGGCAGATGCGGAGGACGGTGATCCCGAGCAGCACTCCCACGGCAGCATGCGCGAGGGCACCTGCCGCCAACCAGAGGCGCGTGGCGAGACTCAGCCCCACGACGTCGAACTCCCCTGACGGAATCCACCGCCGGTGATCTCCGCGGGCGGCGGGGAAGTGATCTCGATACCGGGCACCGGCAGCGGCCTGTGGGGCTGCACCGGCAGCTGCACCGTGACGGCCGCCTCGGACAGCAGGATCCTGGCGAGGACTACGAGCACGCCGAGCACCGTCAGGAGGACGTAGATGCAGGAGAGGACCTCGAGTACGCGCAGGATCCTCGGTCTTCCGGACGTCGATGCGGCCATGCGTCCCCCCGAACGGCTCGTGAAGGTGACCCGACCCTGGTCAGACCTTCCCGTCCGGGCGAATCCGGACGGTCCGCCCGCCCCTCCTCCCGGCTAGAGTCGGAGCAGGAGACAGCGATCATCAGCGGGCAACGAGGAGCGAATCATGGCACGACGTGCACAGGTGCACCTGGTCGACGACGTCAGCGGCGAGGGCGCCCAGGAGACCGTCCGGTTCTCCCTCGACGGCACGGAGTACGAGATCGATCTCACGGGGCAGAACGCGCAGGCCCTGCGGTCCGCCCTCGCCGGCTACGTGGACAGGGGCCGGAAGGCGGGATCCGGCGGACGGCCCGCCACGTCGTCGCCCTCCACGGACAAGGCGTCGCGTGAGCAGACCCGGCAGATCCGGCGGTGGGCGCAGGACAACGGCTACAACCCCAGCGCACGCGGACGGATCACGAGGTCCATCGTCGACGCCTACAACGAGAGCCACTGATCCCCCACGCGATACTCAGCTCAGCACTCCGGCACCTCGCGCCCAGAGCTCGGCGTGGACCACCGACTCGAAGTAGCGCGTGTCCGAGAGGCCTCCCTCGGAGAACGCGGTGAGCACCCGGTCCACCGGCCCGTTCCCCACGAGGGCCACGCGGGAGTTCTGGGTGGCCTCCAGCATGGCGGCGCGCCCCGCGGGTGAGATGCCCCGCGGTTCCTGCAGGTGGATCACCACCGGCAGCGCGTAGCCGTCCGACAACGCACGGTAGGCCTCCAGGGAGGAGAGGATGGTGGGGGCCGTGAGGAACGACGACGGCGCCCACCAGTGCAGCAGCAGGCCGTGCCGTGCCTCGATGCAGTAGCTCGCCGTGCACCTGCCGCGCCATCCCGGCGCGTGTCCGTGGCCGGGGCAGGCCCTGCAGGAGGTTCTCGCGGGAGCGCGCTGTTCCACGGGTGCCTCCAGGATGGACGGATGGATCCGCTCCCCAGCGATCGACTTCTCCCACTGTGGCACGGCGCCCCACCCGCCGGCCGCGGATCGGGCCGATCCGGGTAGTCGGACCTGGACAAGTGGAGTGGTGCATGGCATTCTCTGTGTGATGCACGTCACTTCGTGATTCTCGAACGGGTAGTTCAGATGAGGTGATCATGTCAGCAGCAGGATCGACACTTCTTGCCATCGGCACCAGGAAGGGATTGTGGCTCGCCTCGAGCCGCGACCGGAGGACCTGGACGGTGTCCGAGCCGCACTTCCTCATGGAGGAGATCCCGAGCGTGGCCATCGACGTCCGCGGCGGGAGGGTGCGCCTGTTCGCGGGCCGGATGTCATGGCACTTCGGCCCCTGCCTCGTGCACTCCGACGACCTCGGTGCCTCCTGGACCGAGCCGCGCGAGGGCAGCATCCGGTTCGGTCCCGCGGACGGCGCCGCACTCGAGCGGATCTGGCAGATCCAGCCCGACTCCGAGGACCGCCCGGGCGTGGTGTGGGCGGGGTGCCAGCCGATCTCGGTCTGGCGCTCGACGGACCACGGGGAGACCTTCGAGCTGAACCGGGGGCTGTGGGACCACCCGCACCGCCCGGACTGGGGCGCGGGGTTCGGCGGGGCCGCCGCGCACACGGTGCTCCCGAGCCCCCGGGACGCGACGGTGCACGTCGCGATGAGCACGGGTGGTGTGTACCGGTCGGACGACGGCGGGAACTCCTGGCACCCCAGGAACAGGGGGATCAGCGCGTACTTCCTCCCGGAACCCGCTCCGGACTTCGGGCAGTGCGTCCACAAGGTGGCGCGCGACGCCGTGGACCCCGACCGCCTGTACGCCCAGAACCACCGCGGGGTCTACGCGACCCGGGACGGCGGCGACTCCTGGCAGTCGATCGCGGAGCGCCTGCCCGCCGACTTCGGTTTCGTGATGCTCACCCATCCCCGCCGGGGCGGGACGGCCTGGGTGATCCCCCTCGAGTCCGACGGCGAGCGGATCCCGCCCGGTGGGCACCTCGCCGTGCACCGGACGGACGACGGCGGTGCCACCTGGGAGGCAGGTGACACGGGACTTCCCGCCCCCGACTACAACGCGGTGCTCCGGGACGCGGCGTGCACGGACACCGCGGACGTGGCGGGCGTGTACTTCGGGACGCGTGGTGGATCGGTGTACGCGAGCGCCGACGAGGGGCGTTCTTTCCAGGAGGTCATCGGGCACCTGCCGGACGTGCTCTCGGTCCGTGCCGCCGTGGTGCCCGGCTGAGGTCGGCACACCATGACCTCGGTCACCGTCCTCATCCCCACACTCCTCCGGCCCTGCACCGCCGGGCGGAAGGAGGTGACCCTCCACCCGGACGAGGCCCACGACGTCGCCGCGGTACTCGATCGCCTCGGTGTACTGCATCCGCTGCTCGAGGGACGGATCCGCGACGAGACCGGTGCGCTGCGGCGCTTCGTGAACATCTACGTCGACGGCGAGGAGGTGCGGCGCCTGGACCTCCTCGGCACACCCGTCCGCGCCGGGGCGACGATCATGATCATGCAGTCCGTCGCCGGGGGCTGAGCGGGGGGACCCGGTGCCGTGCGCCCGTCCGGAACCCGGTGACCCTCACCGCCCCGGCCGGATCAGCCGGACGTGCCCGCTAGGAGGTCAGGGCACCGGAGAGACGCACCGACTCCCCCGGGCCCCGGAGGACGAACCCGCGCACCCGGGCCCAGGCCACGAGTTCACCGGCGATGGTCGAGGCGATCCCCGACCACCGGGCGTAGGGGAGCACGTAGACGTAGTCGACCGCCACCTGGTCGGCCCCGAGGCGGCGGAGGGCCCCGCATCCCACGGGTTGCCCGGTGGCGAGCTCGTACGCGATGAGGAAGGTGGCGATCGTGGCGCCGTCGTCCGGCCCCCCGACCTGTTCACCCCCCGGTGCGCGGTCGCGGGCCACCTCGGCCCGGAACGCGTCGCGGAGGCCCAGGCCCACGGGGTTGGACCAGGGCACATGGCGAACCCTCAGAGTCTGCACGGTGGTCTCCTGACGACGTGGTGTCCACCCAACGCTAGGGAGCGGGGGTTTCACCCGTATTTCCGGCTGCGAAATTTTCCGTGCATTCTGCCGGAGCCGCGGGCAGTGCCAGGGCTACTGGTAGGTGACCAGCCAGGGCTTCGGCTCCACCACGGAGTACGTCTGCTCCGGGGTGAGCATGGGCTGGTCCTCGTCGTAGAAGTTCTTCCACGAGGGCCAGATCCCGGCGGGAGGTACGGACTGCAGGACGTTCCACGTGTCGAGCTTCTGGCCCGGCGTACCGTGGCCGTCGGCGTGCAGGGTGACGGCGAGCTCGGTCCGGGACACGTCCAGGTCCTCGCGGTCGGTGATCATGTCGATCCGGAACTGGTGCACCATCAGCAGCTTCTGCGGGAGGGCGTTGTCCCGGGTGAGGTCCGCGAGCCAGGCCGATGCCTCGTTGATCTCCGCCGCGCTGACGGTTCCGATCTGCTGGAGGGGACGCTGACCCGGCGCCAGCCGCCACTCGGGGTCCAGGGCGAGGCCCACGGAGGGCCGTACCAGGAGCTCCTCGTACTCCCGCACCTGGGAGAGGAAGTCGGAGCCGCCGGACTGGAAGTCCAGCACCACGTAGACCCCCGCGGCCTCCGCCGCATCCACCCAGGGCCGCAGCTCGTCGACGGGCGTCCGGTTCGAGTAGCTGCCGTCGGCGCCCGGGTCGGCGCCGGCCACGGTGGCGATCAGGTCGAGTGCCGGGATCACGGGCTCGTCGCTGAAGGGCCGGTACTGCTCCGCCAGCGCCTGCACCCGGACCATCGTCTCGTCGATCCCCTGTTCGCCGAGCGCTCCGAGGTAGGGGCCGCTCGGATGGCCGTAGAGGGCCCCCATGCGCCTCCCGGGGAACACGGTCTGCCCTCCGGCGGGCAGCTCCACGCCGGTGGCCGCCGCGGCGGCCCGCACCGCGAACTCCTCCTGGGTGCCGAACTCGTCCCCGAGCGCGAGGACGGCCGTGTCCGTGTGCTCGTGCACCGCCTGCACGGCGGCGGAGCCCGTCCGGGGATCACCCTCCGGCAGGAGTTCGACGTCGGCCCCCGCCGCGCGTGCGGTGGCCACGGACGCCGGTGCGGAGGACCCGGTGGCGAGCACCAGCGCGTCCGAAGGATCAGTGGCGGCCCGGAAGTCCGGGAGGTCGGTGGTGGTGGCCCGGTCCGCCAGCGCGGTTCCCTCCGACGGCTCACCCGACGCCTCCGGCGTGCCGCCCGGTACCGTGGCGGCGTCGCCCTCGATCCGGACCACCTGCGGCGCCTCCCGCTCCGATCGCCCGAGCGCGTCCACGAACCCCGCCGCCGCGCCCGTGGTCTCCTCCGCCGGGAAGCCGAGGGCGTCCTGGAACGCGGCCGCCTCCGTGGGCCCGGCCGGCAGTTCCCGGGACCCGGCGAGCGCCTCCCAGTCGGCTGCCGGGTCCCCGTCCGCGATCACGGTTCCCGCGCCCAGCCGGTCGAGTTCCGCCGTGGCGTCCGCCGACCCCTCGCCGTCCGGGCCCACCAGCACCCGGGGCACGCCCAGCCCGGCGGCGGCGGCCGCGGCCGGCCCCCGGGCCGGGTCCGGCCCGCCGGCCGGGGCCCCGGGGGGGGGGGCCAGCCCCACCGCCACGGGACTGGCCTCGAACAGGGCGGCGCTCATGTGCACGGAGGCCTGGACGGGGGTGCCGGTCACCACCTGCCGCTGCGTCGCATCGGGGGAGGCCAGCACGACGGCGGACACGTCCTGACCCGACGTGTCCGTGGGGTCCGGGCTCGGCAGGGTGCCGGTGCAGCCCGTCAGGGTGAGGAGCAGCACGAGGGCCGGGACGGTAGTGGCACGGAGGAGGCGGGGAACGGGGATGACGCACGGCTTTCTCGAGATCGGCTGGGCCCCGAGCGGACGCCCCGGTACGCCGCCCGCGCCTGCGCAACACTCAGACGGTGAAGCGGATCACACTGCCCGGTGGTAGCTGCGCCGCACGATCGAGGTCCGCGGAGACCACCACGCCGATCACGGGGTAGCCGCCGGTGACGGGGTGGTCGGCCAGGAACAGCACAGGCAGGCCGGAGGGCGGGATCTGCAGTGCTCCGCGGACCGTCCCCTCGCTCGGGAGCTCACCCCGGCGGCTCCGCGTCAACGCCGGGCCGTCCAGGCGGAGCCCGATCCGGTTGGACTGCGCGGGGACCGTCCACTGCGCGGCGCAGAGCCGGGCGAGTTCGCCCTCCTCGAACCAGTCGTCCCGCGGGCCCGGGACGATCCGCAGCGTCGGAGCAGGAGCCCACGTCGGGACGGGCTCAGGGTCCCCGACCACGGATCCCGGTTCCGGCCGGCCCACCGGCAGGGGCGTACCCGAGACCAGCGCCGGTGGGCCCACCCCGGACATCGAGTCCGTGGAGCGGCTCCCGAGGACCTCCTCGACGTCGAACCCGCCCCGCACCGCCGTGTAGGCGCGCAGACCTGACTCCGGCGCGGACTGGTGCACCACCTCCCCCTCCCGCAGCAGGAACGGGGTGCACAGCGGCACCTCCCGTTCACCGCCGTCGGGCAGGACGGCCCGCAGGCCGACGGCGGCGCCGGTGACGGCGAGCACCTGGTCCTGGACGGCACGGAGCACCAGGCCGCCGTTGAGGCTCTCGATCACCGCGTCCGTGGCCGCGTTGCCCACCAGTCGGTTCACCCGGCGCACCGATGCCCGATCCAGCGCTCCGGCCCCCGCGACCCCCAGGGCCATCCGTCCCGGCCTCCCGAGATCCTGCAGCGTGCTGTACAGCCCGGGGTGCACCACCTCGAGACCCGCGTCCACGCGGGAGACCACGTCCGACGCCGCACGGGGCGGCAGGTCGGCCACCTCCCGCACCGCGGTGAACTGCACGCGGTGGCCCGGCCGGATCAGGGCGGGCTCGGCACGTCGCGTGTCCCAGAGGGCGACGGCGGTGTGCCCGATCAGCTGCCACCCCCCGGGTGACTCCCTCGGGTACACCGCGGAGAACGTACCCGCGAGCGCCACGGACCCGGCGGGAACGGCCGTGCGCGGGGACTCCCGGCGCGGGACCTCCAGCCGCGGGTCGCCACCGGTGAGGTAGGCGAACCCCGGGGCGAAGCCCCCGAAGGCCGCGACCCACGGTTCCGCCGTGTGGGCGGCGATCACGGCGTCCTGCCCGAGACCCGTGAACCGTGCCACCTCGGCGAGGTCGGCGCCGTCGTACTGCACCTCGACGGTGACGAGGGCGTCCTCCTGCTCGGCGGGGAGCGACGGGTCGATGGTGCGCAGGCGCTCCGCGAGCGGCCGCACCTGTGCGGCGTCCTCGACGGTGACGAGCACCGTGCAGGCCGCCGCGACCACGTCCACCTGCCCGGCCACGGGGTCCGCCTGCAGCTGCGCCTGCACGCTGAGCACCTCGGGGAGTCCGGGGAGTTCCAGCAGCAGGCCGCGATCACCCACGGGCCGCAGCCGGGGCTCCGGCGCCCCTCCCTCAGGCAAAAGCGCGTACCGGGATACCGGCGGCCTCGAGCGCCCGCCGTACCGCGGCCGCCATGGTCACGGCGCCCGGGGTGTCGCCGTGCAGGCAGATGCTCTCGGCCTCCACGCGGAGACGCGACCCGTCGATCGCCACCACCTCGCCGTCGCCCGCCATGCGCAGCACGTGCGCCACGACGTCGGACTCGCGGTGCAGGACGGCGCCGGGCTCCCGCCGGGCCACGAGCGCACCATCGGGTGTGTAGGCGCGGTCCGCGAAGACCTCGGTCACCGTCCGGAGCCCCGCCGCACGCGCCTCGGCCTCCACGACCGTGCCCGGCAGCACCAGCAGGGGCAGTGAGGCGTCGACCTCCCCGACGGCCCGGACCACAGCCCTCGCCTGCTGCTCGTGCACGGCGATCGTGTTGTACAGGGCACCGTGGGGTTTCACGTAGCGCACGCGCGTCCCCGCCACGGCCGCGAGGGCCTGGAGCGCCCCGATCTGGTACACGACGTCATCCGTGAGCTCGTTCGGCTCCACATCGAGGAACCGCCGGCCGAACCCGGCGAGGTCCCGGTACCCGGGGTGGGCGCCCACGGTCACGCCGGCGGCGGCCGCCGCGGCGCAGGTGGCCCTGATGCCCACCGGGTCCCCGGCGTGGAAGCCGCAGGCCACATTCACGCTGGAGACCGATCCGATGATCCGGGCGTCGTCGCCGAAGGTCCAGTTCCCGAAGGACTCGCCCACGTCGCTGTTCAGGTCGATCGTCATCTGTGACCTCTCTCTCAGGTTCCCGGTCGAGCGTCATGGAACACCCCGGATGTTCAACGATCTCGGACGGTCACCGGTGGGCGGCGCCGATCCACGGCAGCACGCATGACGTAGGCTGAAAAATATACCGTCGCGGCTCGTCCCGGCGAGTACGCGCACGTCCGGTGTCATCCGGCGTCGCCGACGGACGAGGTCCGACGCCGCATGGTCGGCGGGATCCACCCGCATCCCAGGGCGATCCCACACACACCACGAGGAGTGGACACATGAGCGAGCATTCCGGGGCCTCCGCGGCTCCGCCTCCCGAGGAGGAGCAGGACACCTCACCCCCCGAGGAGACCCGGCTGCGCGTCCGCCGCGGCGCCATGATCTCCGCCCTGCAGCCCACCACCGCCGTGGTGGGAAGGCTGCTGGTCCTCGCGGTCGCCGTGCTCGGACTGCTCTACCTGCTGTCCACCCTCTGGGTGATCGTCCTCCCGCTGCTCCTGGCCCTCCTCCTGGCCTCCGTCCTGTGGCCGCTCAACGGACTGCTCAGGAAGATCATGCCGAAAGCGCTGGCGGCCGCGCTCTCCGTCCTCGGCCTGCTCGGGACCATCGGTGCCGTGGGGTGGTTCACCATCTCGGTGTCCGTCGAGGGAGTGCGCGACCTCTCCGAGAGCGCCGTCGAGAACATCCAGAGCATCGGCGAGTTCGCGGCGTCCCTGGACGTGCCGTTCGAACTCCCCGACGTGGACCAGATCCTGACCAGCGCACTCACCTGGTTGCAGGATCATTCCGGGCAGATCCTGGCGGGGGTCACCTCGGGCATCGGCACCCTGGGATCCGTCTCCATCACCGCCCTCCTGGCGCTCGTCCTCACCTTCTTCTGCCTCAAGGACGGGGACCGGTTCTCGGGCTGGCTGCTGCGCTGGACCACGGGCACCGTGTTCGTGCACACCGGTGAGGTGGCTGCACGGTCCTGGAGGACCCTCTCCGCCTACATCCTGGCGCAGGCGGCCGTCGCGATGGTGGACGCCGTCTTCATCGGTCTCGGCCTGTGGATCCTCGGCGTCCCCCTGGCCCTGCCCCTCGCGGTCCTGATCTTCTTCGCCGGCTTCCTGCCGATCATCGGAGCCGTGGGCACCGGGATCCTCGCGACCCTCGTGGCCCTGCTGGCCAACGGGTGGGTGACCGCCCTGATCGCGCTGGGCCTCGTGCTGCTGGTCCAGCAGCTGGAGAGCAACGTGCTGCAGCCGAGCCTCGGGGGGAAGTCGCTCAAGCACCATCCCGCCGTGGCGCTGCCCGCCGTCCCCGCCGGCGGGACGATCTTCGGGCTCATCGGGGCGTTCCTGGCCCCCCCGATCATCGCCGTGGGGATGGTGGCGTTCCAGTACGGCCGCGAGCGGCTGCCCGAGCCCCCCCCGCCCGGGACCTCGCCCGCGCCGGCGGCCGAGCCGGTCCCGCCGGGCACGCCGGCCCCGGACGACGTCGCGGCGGGGGAGCCGCCCCCGGCCTCCCGGGCACCCGCGGGCGGCCGCCAGCCGGCCGGCCGTCATGGGCGAGCGCCGGGCCTCCGCGTCAGGGATCGGTGGTGAAGCCGATCAGTTTGTGCGAACCGTCGCAGTAGGGCTTCAGGACCGAGGCTCCGCACCGGCCCAGCGCCACGGTACGGCGGGTGCGCGGCAGCTCCTGGCCGTCCGTGCCCACCAGCTCGAAGTCCCCGCGGACGAGGAGCGGGCCGTTCGCGCAGGCCACCACGGAGACGGGCGTGGCCGATCCGGAGTTGAGGCTCCGCTGCGGGACGTCCGCGCCATCCCGTTCACCGCCCTGGGTATGGTCGGCGCCGGACGCGTGCTCGGCGCTCATGCGGCCACTGCTCCCACGTGGTGCAGCGACGAACGGCCCGCCTCCCACGCCTCCAGGATGTGCTGCGTCATCAGGACGTCGAGAGCGATGCCCGCCGCGGCCCCGAACAGGACGTCGGGCAGTAGCCGGGGGTCCTGCTCCACCAGCCCGCCGGCCATGTCCCGGCCCGCGATCTGCTCGTGCACGGCATCGGCCTCGACGTGCTCGTCGAAGTACTCCCTCGCCTCCTCGCCGTGGCCATGGCGCTTGAAGCCTCGCGAGTGCAGGCGGTTCGGCTGTGACGACGTCATCTCGTATGCCGCCAGGTGACCCACGATCGCACCCCGGAGACGGCGGTTCAGGCCGAAGAGGGACATCAGGTTGTTGGAGGCCAGCGTGATGGCGGGAACCGCGTCCAGGTACGCACCGTAGGTGTCGTCCATGCCGAGATCCCGCATGGTGCGTGCGAAGAGGGCGGAGTGCATGCGTGTCGGGAGCCCGTTGCCGTACTCGTCCGCCTGGATCTCCACCAGGGCGGCCTTCGCCCGTCCCGTCAGCCGGGGGATCGCCCATGTGTGGGGATCGGCCTCCTTGAGCTGGTAGATCGACTTGTGCACCAGGAACTCCCGCAACTGGTCCTCCGTGGCGGACCGCGCCACGAACCGGGACATGCTGGGGCCCGCATCCTCGCCGGTCATCCGGAACAGCTCCGCGCAGACCGCCTCGCTGGAGGAGTCCGGCAGGTCGCCGAGGACGACGCGGCTCCGTACGGCCTGCTCGAACGCCCCCTCGATCAGGCGGCGGATCCCGAGGAGCCCCGGGTGCCACTCCCAGTCGTCACCGGCGTCGTCGATCCCGCTGTAGTGCAGTTCGTACAGGCAGAAGAGCGCGAGCTGCAGGTCGTCGTCCCGCAGGATGTCCGGCGTCCCGGAGACCCGCTCCGCGACGAGCGTGCCGAGCTGCACGAGCGACTCCTCCTGGGTGGGCGCGGGTGCGGCGATCGTCGCCAGCACGAGGGCGCTGATCTCCCCGCGGGGGGTCGGCTGTTTCATCGAGAACCTCTTCTGTCCGCGGTTCCGCCGTAGCGGGGCTGTCGATGGTAAGCCTACTTGTGGTCGGTGACACTCGGACGGCGGGGTGGTGCCGGACGCAGGACGACGCCGGACCGACGGCCACCCCAGGTGCCGCCGATCCGACGTCGTCCTCCTCCTCAGGCGCTGTGCGCGCCGGTCCGTGCAGTCCGTTCCCGCACGGGTCGCGGAACCCCCGGCCGTGTCAGACCCGGCTCGCCGTGCTCCTGGCACTGCGGCCGAGGATCACGCCGAGGCCGATCATGCCCACGGCCAGGACGAAGTGCAGCCAGTTGTCGGCGTTGTTCAGCGGCACGAAGTTCGCGGCGGAGTCCTGCCCGATGACCAGGCCGTAGATCCAGAGCACCGCGTAGATGACCCCACCACCGATGAGGTAGGTACGGGCACCGGAGATGGTGCGTGCCATCGCCAGACCGGCGACGCCGAAGAGTAGGTGCACGATGTTGTGGAGGATCGAGACCTGGAAGATCCCGAGCAGCAGGGCCTCGGACTGGTGCCCGGCGAACATCATGGTGTCGTAGTCCGAGGTGATGCCCGGGATGAAGCCGAGGATCCCCACCAGCAGGAACACCACGCCCACTGCCTGGGCGGTGCGCTGCAGGGTCGTCCTGCCGCTGTCAACGGTGCGGTTGTTCGCGTTCGTCATTTGTTCTTCCTTTTTCTTCGTCTGAGACCGGTTATTCGCGGTTGAGCTTATCCTGCACCGTTCCCGCGATCTTCTCCAGGGTGTTGGGCAGTTCGGTGGTGCCGTAGAAACGGGAGTCCACGTGGGTGGGCGGGGGCATCGGCGCACTCGTGGTGGGGCCCTCGTGGTACGAGAACTCGCCATTGCCGTCCGGGGTGGGGCCGGAGGCCCAGCTGCCCTCGGACGCCGCCTTGCCGTCCGAGAAGTTCAGGTACTGGTAGGAGACCTCGGTGGCCTCCTTCTTCTGGGGGAAGTTGCTGGGTACGGGCAGCAGCTCCATCTTCGACTCCTGTAGTTCCCTGGCGGCGGCGATCCACTGGTTCTGGTGCATCGTGTCTCGTGCCAGGAGGAAGGAGAGCATGTCCCGGACGCCGTGGTCGTCGGTCATGTGGTAGAGCCGGGCCACCTGCAGCCGCCCTTGCATCTCCGCGTTGGCATTCGCGGTGAAGTCGGCGAGCAGGTTCCCGCTCGCCGTGATGTAGCTGCCCTGCCAGGGGTTGCCCATGCTGTCCACGGCGCGCGCACCGGCGCCGGCCACGATCGCCTGCTGCATGTCCGTCCCGCCCACCACGGCCGCGATCGCGGGGTCCGACTGCACGGCGTCGTCGGTGATCCCGAGCGGTGCCTTCTCGAGCAGCTGGGCGATCATGGTGGCCAGCATCTCGACGTGGCCCATCTCCTCGGCGGCGATCCCGAAGAGCAGGTCCCGGTACTTGCCCGGGATGTGCGTGTTCCACGCCTGGAAGTTGTACTGCAGCGCGACGGTGATCTCGCCGTACTGACCACCGAGCACCTCCTGCAGCTTGCGCGCGTAGACGGCGTCCGGCTTGGCCGGAGTGGCCTTGTACTGGAGTTCCTGCTTGTGGAAAAACACGTGTATCTCCTCCCGCATCCGGTTCTCCCACGCATGGATCCACTTCTTATGGAAGTGGTCACGGGAGATCCTCGTCGACACGACGCTAACGCCGCGACGATGATTCCGGAAGGTACTAAGGGTACTTATCCTCGACTTGCGAATTCGTCGGAAAACCTTGCAGGAGTGATGCTAAGCATGCTTAGCTTGCACGACATGTCCAGTACGGGACATGGATCGCACCATCGGACCGAAGCGGTGAGTACACGATGGCGCATCCATGGAACGGCAGAATCAACGTGAGGAACACTGATGACTACGCAGAACTGGCCGCAAGACCCCCTGGTGCCGTCCACCACCGGGAACGAGGCCTCGACCTCGGACCTCGGGACCACCGAACTCGGCACCTCCGACTCCACCAGGTCCACCTCCGATGCCAAGGCCTCGGCCGCCAAGGACTCCGCGAAGCAGGTGGGCGAGGACGGCAAGGAGGCCGCGAAGAACGTCGCGGGTACAGCGGCGAGTGAGGCCAAGAGCGTGGCAGCGGAAGCGAGCTCGCAGGCCAAGGACCTCTTCAGCACGGTCAGCTCCGAGGTCAGGACGCAGGCCGGGTCCCAGCAGCATAAGGTCACGGAGGGCCTCCGCGGCATCTCCGACGAACTGAGGTCGATGGCGGAGAAGTCCGACAACGGCATGGTCTCGAGCCTCGTCCAGCAGGCCTCCGAGCGCGGGCACAGTGCCGCGAGCTGGTTGGACGGTCGGGATGCCTCCGAGGTGCTCGAGGACGTCAAGGCGTTCGCCCGTCGCAAGCCGGGCACGTTCCTGGCCCTCGCGGCAGGTGCCGGTCTCGTGGTCGGCCGCCTCACCCGCAGTGCCGCCGCCAACCGCAGCTCGGACAGCCACAGCTCCTCCGATGCATCGGCCCGACACGACGCACTCCCTGCGGGAAACCCGACCTCCACCCCCACCGGGTACACGGAGGTGGACGCCGACGCCTACAGCGGCACGCCCGCCACGGTCGACCTGGGTGGCACGACCGACACCCAGACCGGGTCCAACCCCGCCCTGATCGATCCCGCGGACGACTACCCCACGATCCCGCCGGGCACGCCTCCGGTAGGCACCCGCCCGGATGACGGAGGACTGCGCCGATGAGCCAGCCCTACACCGGGGGCGCGCACCAGGCGTCGGTCCCGCCTCCCTCCGAAGCACATGAACGAGCCGATTCCCAGAGTATCGGGGAGCTCATGGGGGACCTCACCGCCAACTTCTCCAAGCTGATGCGGCAGGAGGTGGCGCTGGCGAAGGCCGAGGCCACCGAGTCGGCGAAGCAGGCCGGGAAGGGTGCAGGCATGTTCGCCGGCGCCGCGGTCGGCGGGCACTTCGTGCTCCTGTTCCTCTCCCTCGGCCTCATGTGGGGCCTGGCGGCGGTCATGCCCACCGGATGGGCCGCGGTAATCGTGGCCGTCGTCTGGGGCATCATCGCCGCAGTACTGGCACTCCTCGGCAAGAAGGAGATGCAGCAGGTCAAGGGGCTCCCGAACACCGCGGAGACCGTCAAAGAGATTCCGCCGACACTGAAACCAGGTGAGCACACACGATGAGCCAGACACCAGAAGAAATTCGTGCAGATATCGAGCGCACACGCCGTGAACTCAGCTCCGATGTCGACGCCGTCGCCGACAAGGTCAACCCGGCGAACATCGCACACCGCCAGACCGAGAAGGTCAAGCACAGCTTCAGCAACGTGAAGGAGACCGTCATGGGCAAGGCCGAGGACGTCAAGGACTCAGTACTGGGGAAGACGGACGACGTGAAGGACTCCCTCCATTCCAGGGCCGGGAGCGGCATGGACTCGGCGCAGTCCGCCACCGGGGCAGCTCGTGACCGGGTGAACCAGGCGCAGCACGCGGTGCACGACGCCCCGGGCAAGGTCTCGAGCAGGACGGCGGGCAACCCCCTCGCCGCCGGTCTGATCGCCTTCGGCGCCGGCCTCCTCGTTGCATCCCTGATCCCGGCCAGCCAGAAGGAGCAGCAGGCCACGGCCCAGCTCAAGGAGCAGGCCGCGCCGTTGACGGAGGCCGTGACCGACGCCGCGAAGAACGTGGTCGAGGAAGTCCGCGAACCGGCGCAGCAGGCGGTGCAGGCGGTCAAGGAGAGCGCGACCGACTCGGTGAACACCGTCAAGGACGAGGGACAGCAGGCCGCCAGTGACGTGAAGGGCAGCGCGCAGGACGCGAAGTCGAACGTCCAGCACAGCTGACCCGTTCGGCACGACAGGCCGCCGGAGCAGTCCGGCGGCCTGTCGCCGTGTCCGGCCCCACCCGGCACGGAGGCGCTGCACGGGATGGCACGGGTCCGGCGGCACTAACGGCCGGGTCGACCGCCCGTCAGCCCGGTGTTCCTGCCGATCGGCCCAGTGCGGCCTCGGCCTCTACCTGGGAGAGGATCGGCTGGCGGTACTCCGCCGAGAGCATCTCTAGCATCGCCGCTGCGTACTTCGTGTTCGTGCTCCCGATCGCACTGCGGGCATAGGCCGCCCGGAGATCCGACGCGAAAGCGTCCGCGCCCGTGTGGGCCACACAGTTGTGGGTGGAGACGCCGGCGAGGACCACCCGGTCCACACCGAGGTCCCGGAGCCGTTCGGCGAGTCCGGTGCCGAAGAACGCACTGTCACGCGTCTTGAGCACGCGCTCCTCCCCCTCCACCTCCAGGCCGTCGACGATCCGGGCCTGGTCGGTTCCGCCGAAGATGAAGCCCTGGTCGTCGTCCCGCATGGAGACGGTCCAGGTGGAGCGATCCGGCATGTGCTCCGTACCGATCACCAGGACGGGAGCGCCACCGGCCCGGGCAGCACGGACCAGCGCGTTGCAGGCCACCACGAGCTCCTGCCGGGCCGCTGCGAGCATCTGGTCCTCGAAGAAGGCGTTCTGCATGTCGATGACCAGCAGCGCCGTCCTCCCCTCCGCACCCTCGAAGGTGGCGTGGGCCTGGGACTGTGACATGGGACTCCGATCGGACGGTGCCGGCCGAGTTTTCCAGTCGGGAGGGCGGCTCGGTGGCCTGGGATCGCCGCGGGACCGCGGATCCGCACACCCTGCTTCGACGCTCTCACGCCGGCCGCCGGGGGACAATCCGCACTGAGACGGTAAGCCTGCTTCCCATCTGGTACTAAGTGTGCTTACTCTAGGGGTCGGTGGTTCGTCCGGTATCCGGATGGGACCAACAACCGAGAATTCCATACCCTCGACGTGAGAGTACTCAGAAGGAGAAGGAAATGATCACCCAGGAGAACATCGACACCCTGCTCGGCAACGGCGGCAACGTCCTCGGCACCGACGGCGAGAAGATCGGTTCGATCGGCCAGGTCTACCTCGACGACCAGACCGGCGAGCCGAGCTGGGTCACCGCCAAGACCGGCCTGTTCGGTACCTCGGAGTCCTTCGTACCCCTGCAGGGTGCGGACGTCGAGGGCGACGACGTACGCGTCCCCTACACCAAGCAGCACGTGAAGGACGCACCGCGCATCGAGTCCGACGGCAACCTCAGCCCCGAGGAGGAGGACCGCCTGTACAGCCACTACGAGATCGGTGGCGGCACCAGCGGCTACACCGAGACCACCACGGGCACCACCGGGACCGCCGGTTACGACACCACCACGACGACGGGGACCACCACCGGGACCGTCGGCCAGGGTGAGCGCGACGTCGACCTCGACGCCGCAGCCGCGGGTCGCACCACTGCCGGGGTGGACTCCTCCACGGACACCAGCCGCCACACCGTGGGCCACGACACCTCCGGTCCCACCACGGACGATGCCATGACCCGCTCCGAGGAGCAGCTCCGCGTCGGCACCGAGAAGCGCGAGGCGGGCCGTGCGCGCATGCGCAAGTACGTGACCACCGAGAACGTCACCAAGACGGTTCCCGTCAGCCACGAGGAGGTCCGGGTGGAGCGCGAGCCCATCACCGACGCCAACCGCGGCGACGCCTACGACGGCCCCGCGATCAGCGAGGAGGAGCACGAGGTGACCCTCACCGAGGAGCGCCCCGTGGTCGAGAAGGAAGCCGTCGCGGTCGAGCGCGTCCGCCTCGACAAGGAGACGGTCACCGACCAGGAGACGGTCAGCGCGGATGTGCGCAAGGAAGAGATCGAGGTCGAGGGCGTGGACGACACGCGCCGAGGCACGAACTCCTAGAGCATCACCGACGGCGGGCCCGGAAGCTACTTCCGGGCCCGCCGTCGTCGTTCGTGGACGGAACTCCTGGCAGCCCGGCAGGAGGCACCTCACCCCTCCGTCCGCGACCTGCTACTCCTCGAAGTCAACTTCTTGCCCACCGTGCAGGAAAGATGCTAAGCAAGCTGTCTATTCCGGCCGAAGGTGTCTAGAGTGGTCAGCAGAGGAACATCCACCACGCAGCACAATGCATCACCAAGGGGAAGGAAACGCCATCGTGCCGGAGTTGAACGATTGGTCGACCAGCCGCCTGCTGACCACGGCCGCACGGATCGTGGAGCACTCATGGAACGAGAAACTCCTGGGCATCGGCATCACCCATGCAGGTCTCACCACCCTCGGTGTGCTCGAACGCGAGGGGACCCTGACCGGCGTCCGGTTGGCGCAGCTGGTCCATGTGCAGGCCCAGACCGTCGGACGCACGCTGGACCGCCTCGAGAAGCGTGGTCTGGTGACCCGGCTGCGCAACACGGCGGACCGACGGAGCCAGCGGATCACCATCACCTCGGCCGGGCAGAAGGCGCTCGAGCGGGCCAAGAACATCGAGAACGAGCTGATGGCCGAGGAGGGCCTGGCGTCCGAGGACCTGCGGGACCGCCTGAAGACGGTCATCAACGAGCTGGGCCCCAAGAAGGACTAGTAGCCCCCGCCGTCCGCCGCCATGTTGTTGAAGCGTGAGTAGTGGCCCTGGAAGCCCACCACGAGGGTCTTGGTAGGGCCGTTGCGGTGCTTGGCGACGATCACGTCGGCCTCCCCCGCACGCGCCGACTCCTTGTCGTAGACGTCGTCACGGTGCAGCAGGATCACCATGTCGGCGTCCTGCTCGATCGACCCCGATTCACGCAGGTCGGACACCTGCGGCCGCTTGTCCGTACGCTGCTCGGATCCACGATTGAGCTGCGAGAGCGCGACCACCGGCACGTTCAGCTCCTTGGCCAGGAGCTTCAGGGCCCTCGAGAACTCGGACACCTCCTGCTGCCGTGACTCGACGCGCTTGCCCGAGGACATCAGCTGCAGATAGTCGAGGACCACCAGCTTCAGATCATGGCGCTGCTTGAGCCGCCGGCACTTGGCCCGGATCTCCATCAGGGACATGTTGGGGCTGTCGTCGATGAACAGCGGGGCGTCGTTCATCCGGCCCATCGTGGTGGCGATCTTCCCCCACTGCTCGTCCTTGATCGTGCCCTTGCGCAGATCCTGCAGACCGATGGTGGCCTCGGCGGACAGCAGGCGCATCGCGATCTCGTTGCGGCCCATCTCGAGCGAGAAGAACACCGTGGCCATGTTGTGCTTGATCGCCGCGGACCGCGCCCAGTCCAGCGCGAAGGTGGACTTACCCATCGCGGGACGGGCCGCGACCACGATCATCTGCCCACCGTGGAGTCCCTGCGTCAGTTCGTCGAGCTCGTAGAAACCGGTGGGTACACCGGTCATCCCCTCCCCGCGGTGCCCGGCGGACTCGATCTCGTCCACCGTGCCCTCGATGATGTCCTTCAGGGCCACGTAGTCCTCCGCGGTACGGCGCTCGGCCACCGCGTAGACCTCCGCCTGGGCGGCATTGACGAGGTCGTCCACCTCGCCGTCGTTGCTGTACCCGAGCTGGACGATCTTGGTGCCGGCGTCCACGAGACGCCTCAGCACCGCGCGCTCGCGCACGATCTCCGCGTAGAAACCGGCATTGGCCGCCGTGGGTACCGACTGGATGAGTGTGTGCAGGTACGCCGGGCCCCCGATGCGGGAGATCTCACCGCGCTTGGTGAGCTCGTCGGACACGGTGACGGCGTCGGCCGGCTCGCCGCGCCCGTAGAGGTCGATGATGGCCTCGTAGATGCTCTCGTGGGCCGGCCGATAGAAGTCGATCCCGCGGAGGACCTCCACGCAGTCGGCGATCGCATCCTTGGAGAGCATCATGCCCCCGAGGACGGACTGCTCCGCGACGAGGTCCTGCGGGGGTGTACGGGAGAACTCCGGGTTACGGGTGTCCGATGATGAATCTGCATGTGCCAGGGACATGTGAGGGCCTCTTTCCTGCTTCTGGAAGCGCTGCACACCGGGATGCACGGCGGACGCCCGCGTGGATGTCCCGGATCAGCTCCGGTACCCGGAACCTCACTGTCGGGAGCTTCCGGCAACCGTAACCCCCGCCGGCTCTTCCGCAAAGCGCTGGACCAACAGGGGGTGTGGGTAAGTGTGAATAAGCTGTGGATTACTCACCGTATCTTGTGCACAGGATGGGGAGAAAGCTGTGGACAACTCTGTGGGTGGAGCTCAATACACGCCCTGACCTGCGATAACTTTATCCCCGCCCTGTGCACTCAGGTTATTTTCGGGCGTCCGTTCTTCCACAGGCGCACTGTTGACAGGACGGTGGGGACAGTGCGGTCGCCGCCGTCGGCCCTCGGGATATCCACAGAATCGAACCGCCCGGGCGGGACGGCCGGACGATCGGCGCCCTGGCGCGGACGTCACCCCCATATGCCCTGCCGGGTACGGGTCGCGGAGATCGTGGGGGGGCACGGATACGCGCAGCAGTATGCGTCGCGGTGAGAATTCGGGGGGTGATCCACCACATGTCGGCTGCACCGTGACCAACTGCAGGAAGCCCCCGCTTCCGCGGGGGCTTCCTGAGGATCCGAACTGCTGGATGCGGACATCACCGCTTCGCAACTACCCCGAACCCACTTCGCGGGTCCGGGGCCCATCGTTGCTAGCGCTTCGCAACTACCCCGAACCCGCTTCGCGGGTCCGGGGCCCCTCGTTGCTAGCTGGCGACGACATCCAGATCGATCACGGCTGCTACGTCCTCGTGGAGACGGACGTTCGCCTGGTAGGAACCGATCGACTTGATGGCAGCAGGCAGTTCAACCTTGCGCTTGTCGATCTTCCCGAGCCCGGCGGCCTCGACGGCCTTCGCGATGTCGTCGGCCTTGACGGTTCCGAACAGGCGGCCGGAGCCACCGGCCTTCACGGTCAGGGTGACGGGCTTGGCCGACAGTGCGGCGGCCTGACGCTGGGCGTCCTCGAGCGATGCGTGCTCGCGGGCGGAACGGGCGGCCTTGATGGACTCCACCTGCTTCTCGCCACCCTTGCTCCACATCAGGGCGAAACCGCGGGGCAGAAGGTAGTTACGTGCGTAACCGTTCTTCACCTCGACGACGTCGCCCGCGGCACCGAGGCCGGTGACTTCCTGGGTCAGAATGAGCTTCGACATTATGGGTCCCTTTCCTAGCCGCGACCGGCGCCGGAGTACGGCAGCAGAGCGACCTCGCGGGCGTTCTTGATGGCCTGGGCGATCTTGCGCTGCTCCTGCACGGTCACGCCGGTGACGCGACGCGCACGGATCTTTCCGCGATCGGAGATGAACTTGCGCAGCAGGGCTACGTCCTTGTAGTCGATGACGGTGACGTCAGCGGCCTTCAGGGGGTTGGACTTTGGTTTGGGCTTCCGGAGTTCAGCCTTAGCCATCGTGGTGCTCCTTTTCTCGTCGGAGCCCGCAGAACGATTCTGCGGGATGGGTACTGCCAGTCATCTGCATGACTGCGGCGTGGATCCCGGGAACGGGACCGCAGCGCCTAGAAGGGAGGTTCGGAGTCGCCGCCGTTGCCCCAGCCCTGCGAGTTACCGCCCGAGGGTGCACCCCAGGGATCGTCCGCCGGCTGCTGGGACTGCTGGCCACCGTTCCATCCGGACTGCGAGCCGGAGTTTCCACCGAACCCGCCGCCCGAGTTGGAGTTTCCGCCGAAGCCACCGCTGTTGCCACCGTTGCCACCGCCTGAGCGCTGGGTACGGGTGACCTTCGCCGAGGCGTAGCGCAGGGATGGACCGATCTCGTCCACCTCCAGCTCCATGACGGTGCGCTTCTCGCCCTCCTTGGTGTCGTACGATCGTGACTTGAGGCGACCCTGGGCAACCACGCGGGTTCCCTTGGTCAGGGTCTCGGCAACATTCTCCGCGGCCTCGCGCCAGACCGATGCCCTGAGGAACAGCGTCTCGCCGTCCTTCCAGTCATTGCTCTGGCGGTCGAAGGTGCGCGGAGTGGACGCGATGGTGAAGTTGGCGACCGCCGATCCCGACGGCGTGAACCGCAGCTCGGGATCGTTGGTGAGGTTGCCGATCACCGTGATGACTGTTTCGCCTGCCATGGTGCCTCCTTGGGTCACTTCCCGCCGGGGCGGGACGTTGTGGGGTGCTGGTCCGCCGAGACTACTCGGCGGTGACCTTCTGCTCCTCGGGACGGATGATCTTGGTACGCATGATCGTCTCGTTGAGGCTCAGCTGGCGGTCGAGCTCGGCCGCCACGGCCGGCGTCGCGGTGAAGTTGATGACGGCGTAGATGCCCTCGGTCTTCTTCTGGATCTCGTACGCAAGACGCCGACGTCCCCAGATGTCCTTCTTGTCCACGGTGCCGCCACCGTTGCGGACCACGTTCAGGAACTTCTCGAGTGTCGGGTCGATGGAGCGTTCCTCGACGTCCGGGTCGATGATGACCATCAATTCATATGCACGCATGTGTGAACCCACCTCCTTCGGGCTGAGCGGTCGCGGTCTTTCCGCAACAGGAGGTTCTTCAGCGTTGGTCCGGCCACCGCCTGCGGTCTGTACCACGGGCCGGCTGAGGCACGGACGAACCAATGTTACCGGACGGCGGGGCGGTCACCGAACTCCTGTGGACGAGGGTTCAGCGGCCGCCACGGAAGAACGCGGCGGTCACGGTGGCGAGGTGCCCCGGATCGTCGACGCCGCACAGCTCGCGTGCGGAGTGCATGGACAGCAGCGGCGTGCCGACGTCCACCGTGCGGATGCCCAGCCGCGTGGCGGTGAGGGGGCCGATGGTGGAGCCGCAGGGCATCACGTTGTTGGACACGAACTCCTGGTACGGCACGCCGCTGTCCCGGCACAGCGCAGCCCAGTACGCGGCTCCCGGGGCATCCGTGGTGTACCGCTGGTTGGCGTTGATCTTCAGCAGCGGGCCCCGGTTGAGGACCGGCAGGTTGGCCGGGTCGTGCCGTTCGGCGTAGTTCGGGTGCACGGCGTGGCCGGCGTCCGCCGAGACGCAGAACGAGGACGCCAGGGCGCGCAGCCGCTCCTCGGTCCCCGCGCCGAGGCCCAGCGAGATGCGCAGCAGCATGTCCTCGAGGAACGGGCCGCTCGCGCCGGAGCGGGAGCCACTGCCCACCTCCTCGTGGTCGAAAGCCGCGAGCACCGCGATCGGACCGTCCGCGGGACCGTGCTCCGCGGCGTCGAGCAGGGCGGTGAGGCCTGCATGCACGGAGGAGAGGTTGTCCAGCCGGCCGGAGGCGAGGAACTCGCCGCGGGCACCGAGGACGCGCGGCTCCTGCGTGTCCGCCACCACGACGTCGAAGCCGCCGATCTCCCCGGGGTCCACGCCGGCGTCGGCCGCGAGGACGCCGAGGAGGTCCTCGTCCGCGTGATCACCGAGACCCCATACGGGGTTCATGTGCCGCTGCTTGTCCAGGGCCAGGCCGTCGTTGACGGCGCGGTCCAGGTGGATGGCCAGCTGCGGGAAGCGCAGCAGCGGGCCGGTGGCCACCAGGTGCTCGCTGCCGTCGCGCAGCGTGAGCCGGCCCGCGAGCGCCAGCTCACGGTCCAGCCAGGAGTTCAGCAGCGGCCCCCCGTACACCTCCCCCCCCGCCTGCAGCCAACCGTACTTCCCGGTGGTGGGTTTCGGCTTGAGCTTGAACGACGGCGAATCGGTGTGCGCCCCGAGGATGTGGAAGCCCGTGGTGGCGTCCGCGGAGTCGGGGACGTGCCAGGCGATCAGTGCGCCGTCGCGGACGACGTGGTACCGGCCGGGGCCACCGTCCCAGGCGTCCTGCTCGGCGAGGGGCCGGAAACCCGCTGCGGAGAGGCGGCGTGCGGCCTCCGCCACCGCGTGGAAGCTCGACGGCGACGCCGTCACGCAGGCGCCGAGATCGGTGATGTGCGCTGGAGATGGGCTCATCCCCCGATTCAACCAGATACGCGCCGCCCGATCCGTGGGGAGGCGTCCGGGAGACGGTGGTCAGTGCTCAGTGCTCAGTGCTCAGTGCTCCACCGGACCGGGCACCACGATCCCGTGCTCGTAGGCGTACACCACGGCCTGCACCCTGTCCCGCAGGCCCAGCTTGGTGAGGATCCGCCGCACGTGGGTCTTGATGGTCGCCTCGGAGAGGAAGAACCGGGCGGCGAGTTCGGCGTTGGAGAGTCCCTCCGCCACAGCTTCGAGCACCTCGCGCTCCCGCGGGGTCAGGTCCGCCAGCCGCGGGTCCGCCGTCCGGGCCGCGGTCTGCGCCGGGGGGAGTGAGCGGACGTAGGTCTCCAGGAGCCGTTGGGTGACGCGGGGGGCCACCACGGCGTCGCCGCTGGCCACCACCCGCACCGCCTGCACCAGGTCCTCGGGCGCCACGTCCTTGAGCAGGAACGCCGAGGCGCCCGCCTGCAGACCGGAGAAGGCGTACTCGTCCAGGTCGAAGGTGGTGAGGATGATGATGCGGGAGCACGATCCCGAGCGGATGATCCGTCGTGTGGCCTCGATGCCGTCGCCGTCGGGCATCCGCACATCCATGAGGACCACGTCGGGCGTGATCTCCGCCGCCAGGCGTACCGCCTCCGACCCCGTGGAGGCCTCCCCCGCGACCACGAGATCGGGTTCGCCCTCGAGGATGAGCCGGAAGCCCATCCTCAGCAGCGGCTGGTCGTCAGCGAGCAGCACCCTGATGCGTGGGCCCGGATCGTGGTGCATCGTCATTGTCTTCCCCCCGTTGACTCCCGGCGCCGTGGTCGGCGTCGGGCACCGTCAAGTGCACGTCCACGACCCACCCGCCCGAGGGCCGCGGGCCGCACTTCACCGTACCCGCATAGATGGCGGCGCGCTCACGCATCCCGGCGATCCCCTGCCCGGATCCCAGTGACACCCCGGGTTCCATGACCCCCCGCCCGTCGTCGGCTATCCGCAGGGACACCCCGCTCCCGGACCGGGTGATCGAGACGTCCACCCGGGTGGTACCCCTGCCGTACCGGAGCGTGTTGGTGAGGGATTCCTGCAGGATCCGGTACACCGTGAGGTGGAAGGCCTGGTCATCGGGCAGGTTCGGCCCGTCGGTGGCGACCCGCAGCGGCAGGCCGGCTGCCCGGAAGCCCTCGAGGAGGTGCGCCACGGAGCTCGACGCCGGGAGCGGCTCCAGCGGCCCGGTGGCATCCTCCGTCCGGAGCACTCCGAGCACGCGCCGCATGTCCGCGATCGCGGTGCGTCCGGTGGAGGAGAGCTCCCCCAGCACGGCGGCGGCGCGATCGGGGTCGCGCTTCAGGACGACGGCGGCGCCGTCCGAGAGCGCCACCATCACGGTGAGGGAGTGCGCGACGACGTCGTGCATCTCCCGGGCTATGCGGTTCCGCTCCCCCGCCGAGGCCAGCCGGGCGTTCCGGGTTGCCCATTCCCGCAGCACGAGCTCGTGCTCGCGATCGCGCCGCACGGTGACGCCCACACCCACCGCGATCACGAGGAACATGACCACGAAACCGCTGACGAACCAGATCAGCCCGGGAACGTCCGGGGAGAAACCGGCCGGCGCGAGGAACAGGGCGCTCACGGACAGCGTCGCCGCCATGGCGAACGCGATCAGGGTTCTGCGGAGCGGGTGGACGGAGGCCACCGTGTAGAGGGCCACCGCCGTGGCCAGCGCCACGCTGCCGCGTCCCTCGGTGGCCATGCTGACCGGGGTGTCGATGACGGCCACGACGGTGAGGACCAGCACGGGGTGGTCCCGGCGGCAGGCGAGCGCCACGGCGGCGAGGAGCACTCCCGACACACCGGCCCAACTGCCCGATTCCGCGACGAGGAACGCCGTGTCGGGCAGTGAGACGGTCAGGAAGAGCACCACCACGACGGCGTCCATCACGCGGGGGTGCTCACGGAAGAAGCGCCGCACGGGACCGAGCCGGCGCGCATTGAGCTCGGTGAGGGAGTCCGCGGCCGTTCGTTCCGCGGACTCCCTCACCGAGAGTCGATCGGGCACGAGGGGTTCCTCACGCCCGGGGTCGGACCGGGCTAGACATCCCGCTTCTTCGTGACGACCAGGGCGACCACGAGGAGTCCGAGGGCCCAGGCGGTCATCACGAGGCCGCCTTCCCACTGGGTGAGATCACCGTCGACGGTGGTGACCATGACCAGTTGGGTTCCTGCGTCACCGGGGAGGAAGCGCGCCGCCTTCGGGATCCAGTCGGCGAGCCCGGAGATGAGCTGCACGATCAGGGGCAGGACGAAGAAGACTCCCACCGCGGTCACCACACCACCCGCGGTGTTGCGCAGCAGGGTGCCGAGCGAGATCGAGATGACCGCCACCAGGGCGAGGAAGGTGCCCGTGTTGATCACACTCGCCAGCACTCCGTCCTGCGTGAGTGCGAAGTCGAGGTCCTGCCCCCGGAGGATGGGCTGGGCCACGAGATAGGAGACCAGGGCGCTGGCGAGGCCGACGACGAAGGCGATCAGGGCGACGATGACGGTCTTCGCGACCAGGGCCGGGATGCGCTTGGGCACCGCGACCATCGTCGAGCGGATCATGCCCGTGGCCCATTCCGAGGCGATGAGCACCACGGCCAGGGACGCGATGAGCAGCTGCCCGAACAACAGGCCCGCGGAGGGTGTGGTGAGCGCTTGTCCCGCGATGCTGTTCGGCCCCTCCGTGGGAGCCTGGAACTCCGCGGGCACCTCGGACCCGGCGATCGCCTCGGCCGATGTGGCCATCGCCCAGGCGAACAGGGCGGCGAGGCCCACCATCACCACCACGGTGCAGGCGAGCAGGATCACGGTGGAGGGCACCGTGGTGACCTTGATCCACTCGGACCTCAGCACCCGGCCGAAGTTCAGGCCCGTCCCGTCGTCCCGGTTCTGCCGCGGGCGCTGCTGCGCGGGCGCGTTCTGTGTCGAGGTGGCCATGGTCAGCGTCCTTCCGGAGCCGCGACGGGCTCGCCCGCGAGCGGGGTGGATGAGTGGTATTCGACTTCCGTCTGGGTGAGTTGCATGTAGGCGTCCTCGAGGGACACGTGCAGCGGGGTCAGCTCGTACACGAGCACCTGTTCCCGGAGGGCCACCTCCGCGACCCTGCGGGCGTCCACGCCCGTGATCTCCATGAGTTCCGGTTCGAGCAGCTGGGAGGACACGCCGTCGCCCGCGAGTGATCCGAGGAGGTCCTGCGGGCGGTCCGCGCGGACACGGACCCGTGCCTTGCCCTGTCCGTCGATGATCGACTGGATGGGCGCGTCGGCGATGATGCGGCCCCGGCCGATCACCACCAGGTGGTCCGCCGTCAGTGCCATCTCCGACATCAGGTGGGAGGACAGGAACACGGTGCGTCCCTCGGAGGCGAGGCCCTTGGCGAGGTGGCGGACCCACTGGACGCCCTCGGGGTCCAGGCCGTTCACCGGTTCGTCCAGGATCACCGTGTGGGGGTCCCCGAGGAGCGCCGCCGCGATGCCCAGGCGCTGCCCCATGCCCAGGGAGAAACCTCCCACCCGCTTCTTGGCCACCGGGCCGAGCCCGGTCAGCTCGATGACGTCCTTGACCCGGCTGTCCGGGATCCCGTGCGTCGCCGCCATGGCCCGCAGGTGGTTGTAGGCGGTGCGCTTGGTGTGCACGGCCTTGGCGTCCAGCAGGGCCCCCACCTCGCGCAGCGGGGCGCGGTGCTGGGCGTAGGGCTTGCCGTTGACGGTGACACGACCGGCGCTCGGGCTGTCGAGCCCCACGATCATGCGCATGGTGGTGGACTTGCCCGCACCGTTCGGGCCGAGGAAGCCCGTCACCTTGCCGGGCTGCACGGTGAAGGACACCGCGTCCACCGCGGTCTTCGCGCCGTAGCGCTTCGAGAGGGCCTGTACCTCGATCATCGTGCATCCTCCGGCTGGTGGTGACGCGGTACGCGCAACTGCGGGTCCGGTACCACCAACCCTAGGCTCCGCCCGCGTCCCGGTCACCGGTCCGAGGGATGATCGGCGGTTCGGGGGACTACGCCTTTCGGACGACGCCGGGCCCCGGTCCTCCCCGCACGCCGCCCCGGCTGCTGCGTCACCGGCTGCTGATCGAGGCGAACTTCCGGATGCACAGCGGCACGAAGACCAGGAGCATGACGGCGATCCCGATCAGGATGGTCACCAGGGCGTTCTGCATCGCCCACACGTCGGGTGCGGGGACACTGCCCGTGTTGCCGAACAGCTCCCGCACCGCCTGGACGAACCACGAGACCGGGTTCCAGTTCGCGAAGGCCTCGAGCACGGCGGGAAGGCTCTGCGGCTGCACGAAGGCGTTGGAGATGAAGGTCAGCGGGAACAGGATCATGAAGGAGGCGTTGTTGATGACCTCCGGGGACTTCACCGACATCCCGAGCAGGGCCATGACCCAGCTGAAGGCGTAGGAGAACAGCAGCAGCAGCCCGACCCCGGCCGCCGCCTCGACGAGCGAGGTGTTGATGCGCCACCCCACCAGGAGACCCGTGGCCATCATGATCACCACGGACAGTGCGTTCAGCACCAGGTCGCTGTTGGTCCGCCCCACGAGCACCGCGGAGGAACTCATGGGGAGGGTGCGGAAGCGATCGATGATGCCGTCCTTCAGGTCCTGCGCCATGGCGGAACCCGAGAAGGTGGAACCGAAGATCACCGTCTGCGCGAAGATCCCCGCCATCAGGTACTGCGTGTAGTCGCTGCCCTCCACCTGGATGGACCCACCGTAGATCTGGCTGAAGAGCAGCACGAACATGATGGGCTGCAGCACGGCGAACACCAGCATGTCCGGCGAGCGCCGCAACTTGGTCAGGTTCCGCTTGGTGACGGTCCAGCCGTCCGACATCCACCCCGACAGGGCGGAGGACTGGTCCGGGCCCTCGGTGGGCGGGCCCGGGACGCGCCGGCCGTCCTGCTGCAGCCCAGCCGTCGTCGATGCACTCATACCGTCTGCTCCTTCTGCTGCTCGGTGGCCCCGATACGTCCTCCGTGGTCGTCACCCTCGGTGGCGGAACCATCGGCGGCGTCCGCGGCATCTGCGCGGCGCCCGGTGAGCGTCAGGAAGACGTCGTCGAGGCTGGGGCGCCTCATCCCGGCGTCGTGCAGGGGGATCCCGGCCTCCCCGAGGTCGGAGAGGATGAGCTGGAGGGCCCGCGGGCCCTGACGAACGGCCACCTCGACGGTGCGGCCGTCGTCGCCCACGGACGGCTCGCCCTCGCCGTGACGTCCCAGGATCTCGCGGGCGGCAGCGGCGTCCGCGGAGTCGACGACGGACACCTCCACCCGGTGCCCGCCGATCTGCGCCTTCAGCTGGTCAGCCGTCCCCTCGGCGATGGCCCTGCCGCCGTCGATCACCGCGATGTCGTCGGAGAGCTGATCCGCCTCCTCGAGGTACTGGGTGGTCAGCAGCAGGGTGGTGCCGTTCCTCACCAGGTCCTTGATGATGCCCCACAGCGCCAGCCGGCTCCTCGGGTCCAGCCCCGTGGTGGGCTCGTCGAGGAACAGGATCTTGGGGTCGATCACCAGCGCGCCCGCGAGATCGATCCGGCGCCGCATGCCGCCGGAGAAACCCTTGACCGGACGGTTGCCCGCCTCGGAGAGCTCGAACTGCTCGATCAGCTCCCGCGCCCTGCGCTTCGATTCACGCGCCCCCAGGTGGTAGAGCCGCCCCACCATCTCGAGATTCTCGAACCCCGTGAGGTTCTCGTCCACCGCGGCGTACTGTCCCGCCACGCCGATGATGCGCCGGGCTGCCTTCGGGTTCCGCACCACGTCGATGCCGTCCAGGAACGCGGTGCCGGCGGTGGGGCGGGTGAGGGGGGTCAGGATCTTCACCACGGTGGTCTTCCCGGCACCGTTGGGGCCCAGCAGTGCCTTGACCGTTCCCTGGGGTACGGAAAGATCCATGCCGTCGAGTGCATGGACAGGTCCGCTCTTGGACGAGTAGGTCTTCGTCAGACCCGATGCTTCGATGATCGCCATGCAGACAGGGTAGGACTCCGGACGCCCCGTTCCTAGGGGTTTCGGCGCCCGATTCCTGCGACACCGGTCCGGGTCCGGGTCCGAGTCCTACGGGGTGTGGTCGGGACCCCCCTGCGGCACGTCCGGCTCGTGGGTGCGCTCGCGGGCAGCCGGTGCCCCCAGGAGGGAGGCGAGGCCCGCCACACCCACGGCGAGCAGCGCAGTGCGGATGCCCACCACGACGCCGAGGAACCCGAGGAGCGGGGGGCCCGCGAGGAAGGCGGGGTACCCGACGGTGGAGACCACGGCCACGCGGGCCGCCGCCCGCTCGGGCTGGTCGGCCGCCGCGGACATCCCCATGGGGAAGCCGAGTGCCGCGCCCGCGCCCCACAGGACGGCCCCGAGTGCCGCCAGCGGCACATCGGGTGCCAGCACGAACAGCACCAGCCCCGCGAGGGAGGATCCGAGGCTCGCCTGCAGTACACGCACGCGCCCGAAGCGGTCGATCAGGCCCCCTCCCACGAAGCGCACGGCCGTCATGGCCGCCACGAAGACCGCGAACATGACCGCACCCGTGCTCTCCATGGCGTCGAGGCCGTCCACCGTGGCCTTGGCCACCCAGTCGTTGGCGGCGCCCTCGGTCAGGGCGGCACCGAGCACCACGAGCCCGATCAGCAGCGTGCGGGATTCCGTCCACGCACCCAGTCCGGAGGCCTTGGGACCAGAGGCCTCGTCGGGGAGGCCGCCGGGTGTCCTCGCCGGCATGGGCAGGAAGAAACGCGGTGTCCACAGGGAGACGGCGAGACTGAGCACGGCCACCGTGAGGAGGTGCACCGACAGGTCGACGGCGAGCGCGGACAGCCCCGCCCCGATCAGGGCGCCCATGAACGCTCCCCCGCTGAAGGCGGCATGGAAACGCGGCATGATGGTGCGCCCCACCAGCCGCTCCACGTCCGCCCCCTCGATGTTCTGCCCAACGTCCCACAGGGCGATGCCACAGCCGAAGAGGAACAGTCCGACCGCGACCACCGGGACCGTGGCGTCGGAGAGCCCGAGCGCGATGGCGCACGCACCAAGCGCGGCGGAGGTTCCACCGATCCGCACCGTGGAGGCGATGCCGAAGCGCGCTGCGACGAGCCCGGCGAGCGGGAGGGAGATCACCGATCCCAGCGCACCGACCAGCAGCAATGCGCCGGTCTGCCCGGCCTCGAGACCCAGCGTCGCCGACGCCGCGGGGATCCGCGCCGCCCAGCTCGCGAACACGAGGCCGTTGAGGCCGAAGATGGCGTAGGTGGCGAACATCGCGGCTCGCACATGGGGTCTCACCCTCCCACCGTAGGCGGGAGGTGGGCGTCCACCAAGCGATGTCCGCACCGGGGTCCCCCTGGGGCCGCGCACCGCCGGTGCCACCCGGTCGGTCCACCCGGTCAGTCCATCCGGACGTCGATGCTCTCCGCCGCGACGGTGACCGTGGCCCTGAGGTAGAGCCGCACGGTGTCCTCCTCGGGCTCCCACCGCGCGGGCCTGCGCGGGTCGAACTCGACGTTGCGCTCGTAGGAGAAGGTGGCCTCGGCGTCGTCGGACAGCAGCGTGTAGACCCCCGGCAGGTAGGACTCGTCGAGGGTGAAGGTGGGTTCGGCGTCCAGCACCCAGTTCGCCCCGCGTACCGTGCCGGGGCTGCCGAAGAGGAAGGCCCGGTTGGGACAGCCTCGCGGGGAGGGCTCGGTGGAGGCGATGCAGCCGGTCAGCACCTCCCGCACCCGGGCCGTCGCCTCGGCCTCCACGGCGGGCGTGGGCGTACTGGCGAAGAGGACCCCCCGGGGTGTGCCGCCCGGAGCGGCCGGGACCAGCACACTCTGCTCGTCGCCGTAGGAGAGATAGGTCGAGGCGGCGGGCGGCGTGATGGTGTACTCGCCGGGGAGCGCGGGGAACGTCACCGATCGCAGTCCGGTGTAGCTGTCGGCGTCGCCCACGGGGAGTTCCACCTCCGTGCCGTTGACGGTGACGGCCCGGAGTTCCTGGGGTACCGCGATGCTCACGTCGTTCACCGGTTCGGGCCCGTCGAGCCGCCAGTCGTCGAAGAGGACGCCGGTGGAGCCGGTCCGCGTGAGCGTGAGATCGCGTGTGCTGACCTCACCGTCCTGGGTGAGCTCTACCGTGACCGTGACCGTGGCGGTGTCGTCCGTCCGCGAACTGCCGGTGACGGTGTAGGAGGAGATGCGGTGCTGCGCCGCCCCGTACACGGCGCTGTCCAGGAGTGCGCTGCGGCCCTCCCCGACGTTGCTGGGAAGCACTTCCTGGGCGGCGGTGACGTCGCCTGCCACGAGGGCGCCGAGGTACGCCTCCACCGGTTCGTCCGGCCCGTACACGGACTCGTTCACGAGATTGACGGTGATCACGGCACCGAGCAGCACGAGGACGGCAGTGCTCCCGGCGGCCACCAGCAGCTTCACCCGACGCGGTGAGGGGGTGCCGGCACGCGTGGTCCCGGTACCGGCTCCGTCCGACCCGGCGCCCTGCAGACCGATCCCGATCGAACCGGCTCCCTTCACGCCGGCTCCGCTCCCGAGGACCGGGAGGGTCGCGAGGCGCGGCCAGGTGGCGAGGACCGCGGGCGCGGCGAACCGGGCGAGGACGGTGATCACCAGCGCCCAGCCGGAGAGGACCAGGCAGGTCCAGGGCACCGGTCCGTACTCGGCGGAGGTGATCCCGGGGACGCCGAGCAGGGTACCGCTCACCCGGGTGAGGGCTGTGACGAGTGCGCCGCCGGCGAGGAAGACCCCGGGCAGCACCGCCCAGGAGAGCAGGGCGGGGACCGGCGGGAGGATGCGCATCCGAGCCGCCCAGGCGAGCGCGCCGACGAGGGTGGCCAGGAGCAGCACCACGAGCGCCGAGAGCCAACCCCACCACGGGAGGTCGAACAGGGTGAGGGAACCGGTCTCCGCCCCGAGAGCGGTGGAGACCGGCGCCAGATGGACGAGGCCGTAGGCAGAGCCGGTGGTCGTGGGGAGCCAGGCGAACGCCGACGGCAGTACCGCCGGCCCTGACCGGACACCGACCGCGACGAGGAGACCGATTCCGGCGAGGACGGTGACCAGCACGTAGTGGAGGGCGAGGACCTGGAGAACGGCGACGACCCACCGGACGGGCGCGGGTGCCTGTGAGCCACCCCGGCGCGCTGCCGCGGCGCCGACGAGCACCCCCGCCGCCACGACGAGGAACGCACCCAGGAGCACCACCGGTGATGCCGCCGAGACGGAGAAGCTCAAGCCCTCCTCCTGCAGGTCCACGGCCGTCGCAGCCGTGGCCACCCAGGCGAGCACCGCGACCGTCACGCCCGAGCAGGCGGCGAGGACGGTACTGCGGCGCGGGTCGAGCGGGCGTCGACGACGCGCGAGGTAGGAGCTGCCCGCCGCCACGAGGAACGCCGTCGCGGTCACGGCGAGGGGTACCCAGGCCAGCGTTCCCGCGAGGGCGAGGCCGAGACCAAACATCTCGAAGCCCACCTGCACGTCCAGCGGACCGAGGAAGGCCATGCCCACCAGTTGTGTGGGCAGCACCAGGATGGTAGCCAGCGCCGTCGATGGATCGGGGTCCGGTCCGGCCTGGACCGCCTCCGTCAGGCCTTCCTGCAGGCCGCCGGGCTCCCCCGTGCCCGAGCGGGCGAGCGAGGACAGGGTCAGGACCAGCACCAGGAACGCCATGAGCCAGGCCGCCACGTACGCGATGATCCCGGTGACCACGGCACCGAGGATGCCGCGCCCCGACGGGTGCCACGCCTCCCAGGGCCGCCGGCCCCCCGGTGCACGCTCCGTCACCGTCGGAGCCGCCGTCGGAGCCGGGCCGGCTGCGGGGGTTCCACCGGCAGTGACCGCTGCACCTGCTGCAGCGGAACCGGGAGCATCCGGATCCGCCGGGTGTTGATCGGGCACCGGTCCGCTATCCCTGTGCAGCCCCATGTATTCCCCTCCGGTGATCCTCGGTTCCCTATGCCGATGCGCCCCGGTCCGTGCCGATACCGGTCGGTACGCACGTCGCGATGCAGGACGTCGCGATTCACCCTACTCAGAAGGGGGTGACGGTCAGACAGGAACTCGCCGTTGTGGATAACTCGCGCTTCTCACCAACAGGTGTGGACAACCCTGTGGGTAACGTGTGGACCCGGTGTGGACGCCGCTCCGGTGACGGTCAGCGGGCCCGCGCCACGCGCTGCTCGTCCCATACGGGTTCCTTCGTCTCGTACACCTTGCCGTCGGAGCCGAAGACCAGGAAGCGGTCGAACCCGCGGGCGAACCAGCGGTCGTGCGTCACCGCCATGACGGAGCCCTCGAAGGCGTCGATCGCCCGCTCGAGGGCCTCGGCCGAGTGCAGGTCCAGGTTGTCGGTCGGTTCGTCGAGCAGCAGGAGGGTGGCACCGGAGAGTTCCAGCAGGAGGATCTGGAGCCGTGCCTGCTGACCACCGGACAGGGAGTCGTAGGGCTGTTCGGCCTGGGACGCGAGCCCGTACCGGTCCAGCACCGCCGAGGCGCCCTCCCGGCCCAGCCCGGAGCGGTGCTCGTCACCGCGGTGCAGGATGTCCACCAGGGTGCGCCCGAGCAGATCGGGGCGGGAGTGGGTCTGGGCGAAGAAGCCGGGCCGGATGCGCGCCCCGAGCTTCACGGAGCCCTCGTGGGGCACCTCGGCGATGTCGACGTCGGACACCGGCAGGTGCTCCTTCTCCGGGTCCGTGCCACCCGCCGCCAGCAGGCGCAGGAAGTGGGACTTGCCGGAGCCGTTGGAGCCCAGCACGCCCACGCGGTCACCGAACCAGATCTCCGTGCTGAACGGTTTCATGAGTCCCGTCAGCTCGAGCTTCTGCGCCACGACGGCGCGCTTGGCCGTCCGCCCGCCGGCCAGGCGCATGGACACGTTCTGCTCCAGCGGGATCGCCTCGGGCGGGCCGGCCTCCAGGAACTTCGCCAGCCGGGTCTGCGCCGCGTGGTAGCGGTTGGCCATGTCGGAGCGGAAGGCCGCCTTGTTCTTGTACATGTTGACGAGTTCCTTGAGCTTCAGGTGCTCCTCGTCCCAGCGCTTGCGGAGCTCCTCGAACCGGGCGTTGCGGTCCTCACGGGCCTTCAGGTAGGTCTCGAAGCCCCCGCCGTGGGTCCACGACGACGCCCCCAGCACGCCCGGTTCCAGGGTCACGATGCGCGTGGCCGCGTTGGCCAGCAGTTCGCGGTCATGGCTGACGAAGAGCACGGACTTCTTCGACTCCCGGAGCTTCGCCTCCAGCCAGCGCTTGCCCGGCACGTCCAGGTAGTTGTCCGGTTCGTCGAGGAGCAGCAGATCGTCGGGGCCGGAGAACAGCGCCTCGAGCACCAGGCGCTTCTGCTCACCACCCGAGAGCGACGACGCCGCCCGGTACTGCGCGCGGTCGAACGGGATCCCGAGGGCCGCCATGGTCACCTCGTCCCACGTGGTCTCCAGCTCGTACCCACCGGCATCGCCCCAGTCCGCGATCGCCTGGGCGTAGGCCATCTGGGTGGGTTCGTCGTCGGCCTCGAGCATCGCGAGCTCGGCGTCGTCCACCCGCTTGGCGGCCGCGGCCGGCACGGGAGGCGCCGAGGAGACCAGGAGGTCACGGACCGTGGTGTCATCACGAACCTGACCCACGAACTGCCGCATGATGCCCATGGAATCCGAGCGGCTCACCACGCCCTCGTCCGGGGTGACGTCCCCGGCGATGATGCGCAGCAGCGTGGTCTTGCCCGTGCCGTTCGGTCCGATCAACGCCGTCTTGTGGCCGTCGCCCACCTTGAAGGCCACCCCGTTGAGGAGCTGCCTGCCGTCGGAGAGGAAGTAGTCGATGCCGGTTACGTCGAGATGAGCCACGCACCAAGTCTTCCACGGGCGCCCCGTAGACTTCGCGCATGCCCACCACCATCCTCAGCACCGTGCAGGTGGAAGGCCTCACCCTGCGGGTACGGACGACGCCGGGACCCACCGGTCAGGGTGCCGCACCACGGGCCCCCTACGTGCTCGTGCACGGTCTGGGCATGACCCACCGCTACCTCGACCGGCTGCGCGAGGAACTGTCGGCGGACGCCGACGTCCACGCCGTCGATCTGCCGGGCTTCGGAGCCGATCCCCGCCCGGGGACCCACCTCGGCGTCGAGGACCACGCGGCCCTGCTGATCGAGGCCATCCGGGGAATCGGTACAGGCCCGTGCACACTCGTGGGGCACTCCATGGGGGCGCAGTTCGTCACCGCCGCCGCAGTGCGCTCCCCGGAGCAGGTGGGTCACCTGGTGCTCATCGGACCGACGGCGGATCGCCGACGCCGCACGATCCTACAGCAGGCGCTGGCGCTCGGCGTCGACTCCCTCCGCGAGAGTCCCTCCGCCAACTGGGCGGTGTTCTCGGACTACCTCCTGACCGGGATCCCCTGGTACCTGCGGCAGCTGCGGGCCATGATGGGCTACCGGCTGGAGCGGGCCGTGGGGCAGGTCCGCCGCCCGGTGCTGGTGCTGCGCGGAGGCCGCGACGTGATCGCCCGCGCACCCTGGTGCCGTGAGCTGGCCGGACGTGCACCGCAGGGCTCGTTCGCGGAGATCGACGGTCAGCCCCCCGTGGTGCAGCACCGGGCGGCGGCCGCCGTGGCGGATGCGGTCGTCGCGTTCCGTTCCCACCCGGCGGCGTAGCGGTCCACCGTTCTTGCTCGAACCTTCGGCCGATCGGTCGGGGAAACTTGAGGGTTCCACGGCAGAGTGGGGACATCGCAGCCGGTTCCGTCCCCCTCATCAGGGAACCGGCTGCGACCCCCTGGCCCCCGCCGGTGGTGGTCACCAGCCCCGGCGGGGCGTGCCGGCCCCCCGGGCCGTCGGCGGCAGGAACCCGACCCGGCCCGGTCGATGCGGGCCGGGCCCTCGCGCGTCAGAGGTAGGGTTGCACGTTCTGCTCGTAGGACC
>NZ_LGIU01000081.1 GCF_001187915.1 Arthrobacter sp. RIT-PI-e
CCAGCACCGACTGCACGGTGCGGAAACCGAGCACCGCGAGGGACACGACGGCGACGACGCGGCCCGTGGTGCCCTCGGTGACGGCGTCGATCAGCAGCCCCAGCAGCAGCGGACCCGCCAGGCCGGCGATCGCCGAACCCACGTAGAGCGCGATCACCACGCCGAGACCGCGCCGGTGGTGCCGGATCAGGCGCGTGGCCTCGGCCCGCACCGCCCGCGGGCTCGCCACGGGGAGGGTACTCGTACTACTCACTGCGGATCACCACGTTCCGGTAGGCGGGATTCTCGGCCATCAGGTCCTGGTGGCTGCCGGAGGCGGTCACGCGCCCGTCCTCCATCAGCACCACCCGGTCCATCACCCGCAGGACCAGGGGGCTGGCGGTGACGACGACGGTGGTGCGCCCCTCGCGACGACGGGCCCCCGCGAGGCGGTCGGCGATGCGCTGCTCGGTGTGCGCGTCCACCGCGCTGGTCGGTTCGATCAGCACCAGGTTCTCGGCGTCGGTGAGGTACGCGCGGGCGAGCACCAGGCGTTGACGCTGACCGCCGGAGAAGCCGCGGCCGCGTTCGGTGACCTCGTGGTCGAGCCCGTCCTCGAGGCCGTCCAGGATGTCCAGGGCGCTCGTGGCCTCGAGCGCCGCGAGGATCGCGGCGTCGTCGTGCCGGGACCGGGGGTCCAGCTGGCGGCGGGGGGAGCCGCCGAACAGCTGCGGGCTCGCCTCGCTGACCACGATGCGCGAGCGGATGGCGGCGAGCGGCGCGTGCCGGAGCTCGGCGGAACCCCCGCGGGCCGCCCCCCCGGCGGGGCGGCGTCCCCGGGCGGCCCGGGCGCGGGGCCGCCCCCGCCGATTCCGCCGGTTCACGCGAGACGACGGCGGTGAGCAGTCCCGGTTCCACGACGAGGCCCGGGCGCGCGTCCATCAGCGCCGATCCGGCGGATGGGGCGGCCACGGGCGTGCTGCTCTCGGTGACCCCGGGCTCCACGGACAGCACGGCGATGATCTTCCGCGCGCCGACGTGGGCGCGGATGAAGCGGGCCACGGAATCGGCGGCCGTGCGGATCGGGGTCATGAGGAAGATGGAGAACCCGAACAGGGCCACGAGGTCGCCGGGACTGATCTCGCCGGAGAGCACGAGGATGGCACCCACCCAGGTGAACACCACGCTGAAGGCTCCGGCGACGAACACCTGGGACGCCTCGAGATCGGCCAGTGACCGGGCCACGCGGATGCCCGAGTCCCGGGTCTCCGCGGACTTGGCACGGTAGCGGTCCACGAAGATGTGCTCACCGCCGATGCCGCGCAGCACACGCAGCCCGGCCACGGTGTCCGCACCCACCGCCGTCATCCGCCCGGACGCCTCGCGCTGCTCGCGCTGGCGCGCCTGCAGGGGACGCACCACGAACAGCAGGAGCGCGCAGCACGCCGGGACGCCGAGGAGCACCACGAGACCCAGCAGGGACGAGGTCCGCCAGATCAGTGCGGTGACCACGAGCCACGCGGCCACGGCGCCCGCGAGCCGGGTGAGCACCTCGTAGACCTCCCCGAGCCGGAACGCGTCCGAGGCGGCCGTGGACACCACCTCGCCCGTGGAGAGCGCGGAGGGCAGGGCGTCACCGGTGCGGCTGATCTTGTGCCCCACGATCCGCACCGAGCGGAAGGCGCCCTGCATCCAGTTGCTGACCCCGGCACGGTGCGCGGCGACGTCGGACACGGCCTGCACCCCCATGAGGCCCAGCAGTGCCGCCGCCCACCAGGCGATGGCGCGGACGTTCCCGGCGATCACGCCGTCGTCGATCGCCCGCCCGAGGACGAAGGGCATCACCGCCTGGGACGCCATCCAGAGGGTGCCGAAGAACATGCCGGCGGCGAGTGTGGCCTTCTGCTGCCGGCCGAGCCAGAGCAGATAGCGGGTGGGGGAGCGCAGATCCGGGGAACCGGTCACGGGATAGGGGAAGGGACGCACGAGCACCAAGCCTAGACGTGATCCCGGCCGAGTCATAGAGGTTTGCCAATCGCTTTTCCACGTCCTGTCCCGGTCCTCCGCCGTCGGCGTAGCCATTCGTTGTTCTACAGAGGCACGAAGTACCGTTGAGGGGTGTTGAAGACCGCCCTGAAGCCTCGCTGGATCCTCATGCTGATCCTCGCCATGGCGATCGCCGCGGTCTTCGTGCTCCTGAGCCAGTGGCAGTTCTCGTCCTCGCGGGATGCGCCCCCTCCCGCCCCCAGCGACACCGAGGCGGTCCGTCCGCTCACGGACGTGCTGGAGCCGCAAACCCCGCTCTTCGCCTCCGTGGCGGACCAGATGGTCTCCTTCGACGCCGAGTTCGTACCCGGCACGCGGGTGCTCGTCCAGGACCGCCTGCTCGACGACCGCGACGGCCTCTGGGTGGTGCAGGCCGCTGACGTCGCGGCATCCGGACCGGACGGCGGCAGCGTGATCCCCGTGGTGCTCGGGTGGGTGCCGGACGCCGGGCAGCTCAGCGCCGTCCCGGAGCAGCAGGGTGCTGCCACGGTGGAGGGGCGGCTCATCCCGCCCGAAGCTCCCCGGGTCCAGCAGCCCGTCGAGGGGGAGATCCCCGCGATGTCCACGGCCGAGCTCACCAATCTGTGGGACCTGCCCTCCTACGCGGCGTTCGTGGTGGCCACGGACATCGCAGCCGACGACGGCGCCGCGATCGCCTTCACCGCCGGCATGGAGCAGGTGGTGGTGGGACCACAGCCGCAGGAGACGCCCGTCAACTGGCTCAACATCTTTTACGCGATCGAATGGGTGGTCTTCGCCGGCTTCGCCTTCTTCCTCTGGTGGCGCCTCGTCGCGGACGATCACCGCCGCACCCTCGAGGACGAGGCGGACGCGGCGGAGGACGACGACGGGACCGGTGCCGCCGATCCCATGACCACCCGTCCGCCGACCACCGAGGCGACCACGACCGTCCCCGTCGGGGCGTCCGCCGCCCCGCGACCAGCCGAGAACGAAAGCCGTACCCACCGTGACTCAGCCGACCGTCGATCCCACCTCCGGCACCCCCCGGACCGCCGCCACCCCCCGGACCGCCGCCACCGCGAACGGTCGCACCCCGACCGCGGGCGGGACCCCACGCAAGGGCAAGCCCAGGCGGCGGTTCGGTGGAACGCACGCGCAGATCCGTTCGGCCCTCTCCTTCTACAAGGTCCTCGCGTACATCACCGGCGTGATGCTGCTGCTCGTGGTGGTGGAGATGGTGGCCAAGTACGGCTACGGCACCGAGATCGTGGCCGGTGGCGGGGCTGCACTGCAGTTCCTCCCCGAGACGGTCGCGGAGACGGCCGGGGGCTTCAACCTCTCCACGGCGGTGCTGATCGCCCACGGCTGGCTCTACGTGGTGTACCTGATCGCCGATTTCCGGCTCTGGCAGATCATGCGCTGGCCCTTCGGGCGCTTCGTCCTGATCGCACTCGGCGGAGTGGTGCCGCTGCTCTCCTTCTTCGTCGAGAAGCGCGTGCACCGCCAGGCCGAGCAGGAGCTCGCGGCGCATCCCGAGGCCGCACCCCGCTACTGACCGGCATCGTGCACGGCACCGTACGCAGTGTGCGGGGCGGGTTCCGTGCAGACTATTGTTGACGCGTGACTACCCCAGAGAACGGCTCCGAACACCGTCCTGTGCTCGTCGTGGACTACGGAGCGCAGTACGCCCAGCTGATCGCCCGCCGCGTACGCGAGGCGGACGTCTACTCGGAGATCGTGCCGCACACGCTCAGTGCGCAGGAGATCCTCGCGAAGAACCCGCAGGCCATCATCCTCTCCGGCGGACCCTCGAGCGTCTACGCCGAGGGAGCACCCACGGTGGAGCCCGCCCTGTTCGACGCCGGTGTGCCCGTGCTCGGCATCTGCTACGGCTTCCAGGCCATGGCCTCCGCGCTCGGCGGCACCGTGGCGAAGACCGGGCTGCGTGAGTACGGCGCCACGGACGTGCGGTCCGACGGCGAGTCACGGTCCATCCTGGACGGCGTCCCCGGCGAGCAGAACGCCTGGATGAGCCACGGCGACAGCGTGCAGGCCGCGCCCGAGGGCTTCGAGGTGCTCGCCAGCACGGCCGGCGCCCCGGTGGCTGCCTTCGCCCATGAGGGCAGGAGCCTCTACGGCGTGCAGTGGCACCCCGAGGTCAAGCACTCCCGGCACGGTCAGCGGGTCATCGAGAACTTCCTGTTCAAGGGGGCGCGAATCGACCCCAACTGGAGCACGCGCGACATCCTCGAGGAACAGGTGGGGAGGATCCGCGAGCAGATCGGCGACGCACGCGTGATCTGCGGACTCTCCGGCGGCGTGGACTCCGCCGTCGCCGCGGCGCTCGTGCAGCGTGCGGTGGGGGACCAGCTCACCTGCGTCTTCGTGGACCACGGGCTCCTCCGCGAGGGCGAGGCCGAGCAGGTGGAACGGGACTTCGTCGCGGCCACCGGCGTGAAGCTGTACGTGGCCAACGAGCAGAAGCGCTTCCTGGACGCGCTCGCGGGTGTGTCCGACCCGGAGACCAAGCGCAAGATCATCGGCCGGGAGTTCATCCGGGCCTTCGAGGAGGCCGAGCGCGCGATCGTCCGCGAGGCGGCCGCGGACGGCGAGCCCATCCGCTTCCTGGTCCAGGGCACGCTCTACCCCGACGTCGTCGAGTCCGGTGGCGGCGAGGGCGCCGCGAACATCAAGAGCCACCACAACGTGGGCGGACTACCGGAGGACCTCCAGTTCGAACTCGTGGAACCGCTGCGCGCCCTGTTCAAGGACGAGGTGCGGGCGGTCGGTGCCCAGCTGGGGCTGCCGGCCGAGATCGTGGGGCGCCAGCCCTTCCCCGGGCCGGGTCTCGGGATCAGGATCGTCGGTGAGGTCACCCACGAGCGTCTCGAACTGCTGCGGAAGGCGGACGCCATCGCGCGCGCCGAGCTCACCGCGGCGGGGCTGGACAACGAGGTGTGGCAGATGCCGGTGGTGCTCCTCGCCGATGTGCGGAGCGTCGGTGTGCAGGGCGACGGTCGCACGTACGGCCACCCCATCGTGTTGCGCCCGGTCTCCAGCGAGGACGCGATGACGGCGGACTGGTCACGTCTGCCGTACGATCTCCTGGCCCGGATCTCGAACCGGATCACCAACGAGGTGGACGGCGTCAACCGTGTGGTGCTCGACGTCACGAGCAAGCCGCCGGGCACCATCGAATGGGAGTAGCCGCATCCGGGAGGGGGACCACCCCACCCGGGTCCGGCCCGGGCCGCGTTGCTATCCGCGGGGCCCGTTCGCTAGTCGGATAGCTTGGAAGACATGCCAATCTGGTCGAGATCAGCACGTGACAATGCAGGGAAGAAGGCTGTGGTGCCGGAGCAGGATCCTCGGGACGAGGCAGAGGCACCGGCGGACCGACCCCAGGACGCCGCGGGCGCGCCGGAGCAGCCGGAACCCGTGATACCCGGACCGTTGCCACAGGAGCCCTCCGACGACGGCGCCTCGCCGGGATCCGTGCAGCAGGAGCCGGGTGAGGAGCAGCCGGTGCAGTCCGAGGGCGATCCGGAGACCGCCGTCCCGCCTGCCGCCGACCCAGGTGCGGGCGACCGGTCTGCCGCGGACCCGGAGGTCACCGACCGGTCCGCCGCCGACCCGGGTGCCGCCGACCCGGGTGCCGCCGACCCGTCGGCGCAGGACCTCGCGTCCTGGCTCGATGCCCTGGGTCCGCAGGTCAGCGGTGACACGCTCCTGCACTTCCGTCCGTCCGCGGGCACCAGCATCGACCTGACGCAGGCCCACCCCTCCGGTCTGGCGCAGATGATGGCGGGACGCCGCACCCGGCTCTCCACGCTGCTGCGCGACCCCGTCCAGTACAGCGCGGCCAAGGCCGCCGCGCGTGCCCTGCGCGCCAAGATCTTCGAACTCGGCACCGAGCGCGGGATCGACGTCGGATACCTCGCCGCGGGTACGGCGAGCTGGCGGGTCCAGGACGCCTCGGGCCGCTCCGAGACGCTGAACGCCCCCGTGCTCCTCACCGCGGTGTCCCTCACGGTGCATGCCTCGCAGGACGACTACGAACTGCAGATCACGGAGCAGGCCCGGATGAACCCGGCCCTGGTCCGCCACCTGCGTGACTGGCAGGGGCTCGACCTCGACCCGCAGGCCGTCGCCCGTCTGGCCTACGGCACGGCGCGCTTTGACCCGCACCCCGTGCTGGAGCGCGTGCGCCTGCTGAGCGAGGGTGTGCGCGGCATGTCCGTGGAGCACCGGATCCTCGTGGCAACCTTCGCCGACCTCGCCGGGGTCAAGGGTGATCCTGCGCTGCAGGCTGACCACCCGGTCCTCGCCGCGCTGCTGGGTGCCGCGAGGGGTGACGACGACGCCGCCTCGGCCCTGGCGTCCGCGGAACAGGGCCTGGGCTTCCCGCACCCGGACGAGCGCGATCCCGCGGAGGAGCTGCTGGTCCTCGATGCCGACCGCGCGCAGCAGGACGTCCTCGACCTCGCCTCGGCCGGGGTGAGCCTGGTGGTGGCCACCCCACCCGGGACGGGGCAGACGCAGACCGCACTCAACGTGGCCGTGCGTGCCGCGGCCGCAGGACGCCGTGTGGTGGTGGCCGCCGAGCGCCGCGGGACCCTCAACGAGTTCGTCCAGGACCTCGACGGCGTGGACCTCGGCTCCCTCGTGCTGCAGCTCGGGAGCCGGTCCGGGCCGGCGCAGCTCCGCGAGGCCGTGATCCGCGCCCTGGTCCGGAACGAGAAGGCGGTGGAACCGCAGCTCGAGAAGCTCCACGACACGCTGACCGGCAACCGGTACCAGCTCCTGGAGCACGTGCGGAGTCTGCACGACGTCCGCAGCCGGTGGGGGTGCTCCCCCTACCAGGCGATGCAGTCCCTCGCGGGACTCACCGCGCTCGACCCCGCGCCGTCCACGACGGTCCGGTTGAAGCGCAGTGTGCTCGACTCGATCGCCGATCGGCGCGAACTCACCGAGCGGCTCCGGCGTACCGCGGACCTGGGGAGTTTCACCGAGGCCTCCACGTGGAGCCCCTGGTACGGGGCCCAGCTGCTCAACCGGAAGGAGACCGAGCACGCGCACACGCTGACGGAGCAGCTCTCCACGGAGATCCCGGCACTCCGGGGCGAGGTGCGGGGCGTCGCCGAGCACGCGGAGATCGCCCTCGGCGGCACCTTCCGGGAATGGGGGGAGCAGCTCGAACTCCTCGTGGCCGTGCGCGGGAGCCTCGACAAGTTCACGGCGGACATCTTCGACCGCCCCGTCACCGATCTCATCTCGGCCACCGCCCCGTCCTCCTGGCGGAAGGAACGGGACATCGAGATGAGTTCCATGACGAGATCCAGGCTGCGGCGCGTGGCCAAGGAGTACATCCGGCCCGGCGTGCACATCGCCGATCTCCACACCTCCCTGCTCGAGGTGCAGCAGCAGCGCACCCGCTGGAGCCAGTACGCACTCACGGAGCGGCACCCGTCCGTCCCCACGGGTCTCGCGGAGATCCGCACCTCCTACCGTGACGTGGAGATCCGGCTGGACGAGCTGACCGGTCTCCTGCGCACCACGCGCAGGCATCCGGATCTCGGCGCGCTGCCCCTCGACGACCTCGAGGCCCTCCTGACGGATCTCGCCGCGGACAGGGAGACCCTGGAGACCCTGCCGGAGCGCACCCTGCTGATGGACGAGATGCGTGAGCAGGGACTCGGCGAGCTCCTGGACGACCTCGCGGCCCGTGAGATCACGGCGGAGCGCGTGGGCGACGAACTGGAACTCGCCTGGTGGCAGTCCGCGCTCGAGGCCATGATCAGCGGCGACGACTACCTCGCGATGTCCGACGGCGACAGTCTCCGCACGCTCGAGTCGGAGTTCCGTGCCGCCGACGACGCGCACATCGCCTCCGGCCCCGCCCGCATCCGGTGGGCCCTGGCCGAGCAGTGGCGCGCCGCGGTGGACAGTCACCCCGAGGACGCGGAACTGCTCCGCGAGGAGTTGAGAGCGGGCTCCCTGACGCTCGGGACCTTCTCCCGGCTGCACCCCGCGCTGACCTCCGCGTTGCTGCCCGTCTGGGCGGTCAGCCCGCTCACCGTCCGCGGGACCGTCCCGGACCACCAGCGGTTCGACACCGCGGTGATCCTCGACGGCGAGTCGATGTCGCTGCAGAGCGCGGTGCCGTGCATCGCCCGGTCCACGCAGGTGATCGTGTTCGGCGACGACCGCCTGGCGGCGCCCACCCGTTTCAGCATCGAGGTGCAGTCGGCCGACCGCGCCTCCACCCTGGAGGCCCCGCCGAGCGCCTTCGACTCGCTGCGCCGGATCCTCCCGGTACGCGGTCTCACGGAGATCTACCGGGCAGTGGACCGCAGCCTCGACACCTACCTGGGCGACTCGTTCTACGACGGCAAGCTCTCCCGCCTCCCGCAGGCCTCCGAGGTGACCGGGGAGGGCCGAGGTCTCGTGGTGGAGTACCTGCCGAACGGCACCGGGATGCCCAGTTCGGAGCACGAGGGTGTGGAGAGCGTGGACGTCGAGGTCAAGCGCGTGGTCGAACTGGTCTTCGAGCACATCCGACGACGCCCCGGGTCTTCCCTCGCGGTGGTCACGGCGAGTGCACGGCATGCAGCGCGGGTGGGTGAGGCCATCCGGGTGCAGCTGGGACAGTTCCCGTGGGCGTCGGAGTTCTTCACCCCGGGGCGTGAGGCGTTCCGTGTGGTGCCGGTGGAGCGGGCCGGTGGGCTGGTGAGGGATCACATCGTGTTCTCCCTCGGGTTCGGGCGGACCCCCCACGGACGCACCCTGCACACGTTCGGGCCGCTGTCCGGTAGCGACGGGCGGCGTGCCTTCGTGATGGCGATGACCCGCGCACGGAGCCGGCTCCACATCGTGACCTGCGTACAGCCCTCGGACCTGGAGCCCGAGCGACTCACCGCCGGGGCCGCGGACTTCTTCGAACTGGTCCGGCGTGAGCTGGAGGAGGGCGCACCGGCCGAGGTACCCGTCCCCTCCGGGAACGAGGACCCGTTGGTGGCGGATCTCGTGGACCGTCTGCGCGAGCTCGGGGCCGAGGTGCAGGACCACTATGCAGGTGTCCTGGACATCGTCGCCGCGAAACCCGTGGGCCGGCGGGCCGACGGTATGCCGGCAACCGGCACGCACCGCCCTGCCCCGCTGGCCGTCGAGTCCGACGGCACCGCGCGCTACGGGGCGATGTCCGTCCGCGAGCGGAGCCGCCTCCGCCCCCAGGTGCTCGAGCGCATGGGCTGGCACTACTCGCCGCTGTGGACCATCGAGGTGTTCACCGATCCCGACGGATGTGCTGAGCGCGCCGCGGCCGTAATCGGACTGCCGGGGCGGGGGGCGCAGGAACAGCGGGGCTGAGCGGGCGGGGTCACGGCGGGGGCGGCCGGGAAGCCTCCGGTGGGGCGGACCCCGGGGGGCGAGCCCCCGGAGGGGACACCCCGCGCCGGACGGGTTCCGGGCGGTCCGGCGGTTCCCGTGCTGGCGGGGGGGGACGAGCCCCGGGCCCGGGGGGGTCGGCCGAACGACCCCGCCGCCGGGCCCCCCGGCAGCGCCCGCCCCACTGGGGCTGACGCTTCGACGCAGCCGGTGCGCTGACGCTCCGACGCAGACTGTGCGACGCAGACTGTGCGGTGCAGACGGTGCGGTGCAGCCGGTGCGCGTGACCGGTCCGCCGGCATCGGCGCGGAGGGAATCGGTCCGGAGGGATCCGCCCGGCACGACCGTCCGTCCGGATCCAGCCCCTGACGTCGCCGTCGGGCCGCGAGCGGTATGGGGGGCGACGGCTGAGCGCGGCGTGGTCCGTCATCGGCCGCTCGTGAGGATGAGGTGGACGTCCCCCGCGCTGGACGCCCCGGCGAGGGCGGCCGCCTCCTCCGGGCCGGCGGCCACCACCACGAGCCCGGCCTCCTCACCGCCACCGCCCCACATCCCGGACGTGGTGCCCGTGCCGCCCGGTGCGGTCCAGAGGACCGGCGCGGCGCGGGCCAGGACCGTGGAGTCCGCCGCGACGTCGTAGCCGTTGCCGGTCCGGAGGATCACGTCCACGAGCTGACCCGGGGCGAGGAGCCCGACGGTGCTCGGATCGGCGGGGCGGAGGGGCACGGCCCCCGTACCCGGGGCGGCCCCGGCCAGCAGCCCCGCTCCCCCCAGGGCGGGGGCCGGGACCGGGAAGCCCCGCGGAAGCGGTACGGCGAGCTGCTGCCCCACCAGCTCGTCCGTCCCCTGGAATCCCTGACCGGCCACGGCGTCCACCGGAAGATCGACGAGGGAGAGATCCGCCGCGGAGAGCACCGTGCCCACGGCGAGGTCGCGGGAGGCACTGATCACGGGCGTGGTGGGCGAACCGTCCCCGACGAGTGCCTCCACCGAGACCCCGGCCGCAGCACTGAGCAGCAGGCAGGTGATCAGGCGTTTGCGGCGGTGCAGCATCCGGCGGAGGCGGTGGCCCAGCGGCGCACCCTGGGAACGGTTTCTCGGGTCCATGCCCACACCCTAGGAAGCGTGCACTGCCCGATGGTCCTGCTGCTCGGTCATGTGGACAACCCGGTGCACCGCGGCTCCGCCGACAGGGATTCCCGCGGGCCGGGAGGCCTCCGTGCCGGAGCTCCCGCGAACCGGGAGGCCGCGGACCGGGATCCGATGACGAGGGGGAGCGGGATCCGATGACGGGCGGAGCGCCAGGTCAGGAGGCGGTGGACCCGCTGCTGGTCGAGGAGGTGGCCGGGGCCGGGGCGGACGATGACGACTCCGCGGGCTTGGCGGAGGCCGCCGGGGAGGACTCCTTGGCCGACTCCGAGGTCGATCCGGACGCAGAACCCGACGTGGATCCTGCTTCGGAGCTCGTCGAGGTCGCGCGGGAGTCGTTGCGGTAGAAACCTGACCCCTTGAACACCACGCCCACGCTGTTGAACTTCTTCCGCAGCGTGCCACCGCACTCGGGGCACACCGTCAGGGAGTCGTCGGAGAACGCCTGCTGGATGTCGAAGGCGTGGCCGCAGTCCTTGCAGGCATAGGCGTACATGGGCATGGAGATCCTCCTGGAAGGGTGTCGTGATTCCGGATGGCCTGCGTGGTTGCCCTCGTTCTGGCACTCTCCGGGGTCGAGTGCCAGTCTACACCGGGTGCGCGATGCTCCGGTGCCGCGAGGGAACCCCTGCTACCCGGGCTGGGCGGAGGGACGCACCTCGAGAAGACCGTCGGGGGTGAACACGCCGTTCATCGGCTGGTCCCACGAGTCCGCGGGAACCTCCCCTGCGGGGAGCAGCTCGGAGCGGTACACCACCGCGTAACGGGGCACGGCGTCGGGAGCATCACGCGGGTGCTGCGCGAGGAAGCGGTCGTAGTACCCGCCGCCCTGTCCCAGGCGGTTGCCCGCAGGGTCCGTGCCCAGTGCCGGCACCAGCACGACGACCACGTGGGCCAGCTCGGAGAAGGCATGGCGGGCGCCGGACGGCTCGTCCACGGGGGCATATGCCGAGCGCTCCAGGGGGACCCCGGGAGTCCAGAAGACCCAGCTGAGCCGATGCTCCGGCTCACACACGGGCAGGACGATCCGGAAGCCGAGTTCATGGAGCTCCCCGAGGAGCGGTTCCGTGGCGGGCCCGGGCGGGGGCCCGAGGAAGGCGGGGACGACCGGGGGGGATCCGGCGCCGCGTCCTCCGTGGCATGGCCCGCCCCGTCCCCGCCCCCGGGCCGGGCCGGGGGGGGACGGAGGTGACCGCTCCCCGGGGGGGGCAGGGCATCCGACTGCTCCGGCCGCCCCGGCGGCGGGGGGGGTGCGGGGCCCCGCCGCAGTGCGGCGCGCAGTCGTGTCCTGGCAGGAGGTGGAGGAGGCGACATCACATCACCATTGTGCGCAACGTCGCGGCCCGGAGGTCCGTCTTATGTAGTGTGGTGCCCATGAATCTGCAATCACGCGTGACCAAGGCCGTCATCCCCGCGGCCGGTCTGGGGACCCGCTTCCTGCCCGCCACCAAGGCCATGCCCAAGGAGATGCTGCCGGTCGTGGACAAGCCGGCCATCCAGTACGTGGTCCAGGAGGCCGTGGATGCAGGACTGTCCGACGTCCTGATGATCACCGGGCGCAACAAGCGGGCGCTCGAGGACCACTTCGACCGCGTGCCGTTCATCGAGCAGACCCTCGAGGCCAAGGGCGATCACGACAAGCTCGCCGCCGTCCGGCGCCCCTCGGAGCTCGGCGACATCCACTACCTCCGTCAGGGCGACCCCAAGGGGCTCGGCCACGCGGTGCTCCGCGCCAAGCTGCACGTGGGCGACGAGCCGTTCGCGGTGCTCCTCGGCGACGACCTGATCGACGAGCGCGATCCGCTGCTGCGCACCATGATCGAGGTGCAGGCCAGGACCGGTGGTTCCGTGATCGGTCTCATCGAGGTGGACCCGGCGCAGATCAGCTCCTACGGCTGCGCCGACATCACCGAGGTCGACGGTGAGGACCACGTCCGCGTGAACTCCCTCGTCGAGAAGCCGTCCGTCGAGGACGCACCCTCGAACCTGGCCCTGATCGGCCGTTACGTGCTCCACCCCCGGGTGTTCGAGGTCCTGGAGACCACGAAGCCGGGCCGCGGCGACGAGATCCAGCTGACCGACGCCCTGCAGACCCTCGCCGCCGCCGAGGGGGAGGGCGCGGGCGTGTACGGCGTCGTGTTCCGCGGCCGCCGCTACGACACCGGTGACAAGCTGAGCTACCTGAAGGCCGTGGTGACGCTGGCCTCGGAGCGCGAGGACCTCGGGCCGGACCTCCGGGCATGGATCAAGGACTTCAGCAAAGATCTCGCGGACTAGCACGTCATGTGGTCGGCGACCAGCTGGCCCGTGACCCTCAGGGCCGGTTCGCTGGCCCTGAGGCCCATCCGGCACAGGGACAAGTCAGAGTGGACGGCGGTACGGCACCGCAACGTCCGCTGGCTCGCGCCCTGGGAGGCGTCGAACCCGGATCCTGAGGGTTTCCTGCCCACCTTCCACCAGATGGTGCGCTCGCTGTCCGGCCAGGCACGCGCCGGCTCCGCGCTGCCCTTCGTCATCGTGGAACGGCAGGCGGGCGGCCGGGAGCGGCTCGTGGGACAGCTGACGGTCTCGAGCATCACCTGGGGGTCGGCGATGACCGCCACGCTCGGCTACTGGGTGGACGCCGAGCGCGCCGGACGCGGGATCGCCCCCACCGCCGTCGCGCTGGCCACCGACCACTGCTTCCGCGAGCTCGGCCTGCACCGGATGGAGATCAACATCCGGCCGGAGAACCGGCCGAGCCTGCGCGTGGTGGAGAAGCTGCATTTCCGCGACGAGGGGCTCCGGCCCCGGTACCTGCACATCGCCGGGGAGTGGGCCGACCACCGCAGTTTCGCGTTGACGGCTGAGGAGGTCCCCCGCGGTCTGCTGGAGCCGTGGTTGGAGGGATCCTCCCGTCGTCGGAGCTGAACCGCCGTACGGATGCCCGCTGGGGCATACTGGTGACCGACACACCGCGGGCAATGCATCCCGAGCGCCTGATGTGCTCCTACGGTGCTGGAGGCGGGTTCCGTGGCAGCAGCCCGGACCCGGCCGGGGCGACGGGCCGGCCGCAGGGTCCCGGTGGTGATCCTGCGGGCGGTACCCGTGGAGCACGACGACCAGCAGCAGGGCCCGGACCCGGGGGGAACAGAATGAGGACGACAGCGTCGGAGGAGAACCCGGCCCGGGTCGCCGCGGAGCCGGTGGAGGCATACGCGACGGGGCGTTCCCTGCCGTGGGGGTGGTCGATGCCGTCCGAGCCACGCCGGGGACGCATCGCCCTCGCACTCCTCGGCGCGGTGGTCCTCTGCGCCGCCGTGGTCACGGCGATCCTCGGGATGCTCGGGATCGTCTCCCCGCTGGTCCCTCTCCTGTGCCTGGTCGTGGTCGGTGCCGCCGTCGGGGGTCTACGGATGCTCGCGATCCGTGACCGGCACGCCCGCGCCGCGCGGGCTTTCGCGGAGGCCATGGCCCCGATGACCCTCCCCGCGCCACGACCCGCCGTCGCGGAGCCGCCGGCCCCCGCCGTGCCACGGCGACCCACGGTGCTGTTCGACGCCGAGAACGCCGCACCGCGGCAGGCCAGTCCCATGGCGCTGCGCACCGCAGCGCTCGCCGGCACCCCCGGCTCCTCCGCGGCGGACGTCAACCGTGCAGAGGACGCGCCGTCCGCGGTTCGGCCGGCGCAGGCCGGGGCCGCCCCCGACGCCGCCCCGGTCCCGCCCGCCTCCTGGGCCCCCGTGGGGGTCCCCCGCCCCCCCTACGTGGGGGCGGCGAAGGCCGAACGCCCGGCGCCTGCCCGCTGGAGCGGCCGGAGGTCCCGCGGGCGTCGCCCAGGCCGCCCAACAAGACCGCCGAGGCCGCGGCCCGCCGCGCGGGGTCGGAGGATCAGCGCGCGGCGATCAGCGACGTCCCGCGGCCCCGGATCGATCTCGACAACGTCCTGCAGCGCCGCCGCGCCTAGGGTTCCACCCGTGCGAGCACGAGCGGGCTGGCCCGCGCAGGGGCCGAGGACCGGGAGCTACGCGGTGGTGACGCGCGTGTCCATGCGGAGGACGGCGGTCCCGTCGGCATCGTCCAGGGTCAGTGAGACCTCGACCCCCACCCCGCGCAGGGACGTCAGGTGCGTGCCACCGCAGGGGATCTCGGCGCGCTGCCCGGGGAGGTCGCAGATCCAGCGGCGGCGGTCGGTGAGCGCCGGTCCGTCCGCCTCGATGCCGATCGCGGCGCCCGTAGCCGTCCACCCGGCCAGGGTCGCGTTGACCGTGGCGGCCACGGCACCGGTGTCCAGCCCGTCCACCGTGAACCCCTTCCGGCGCAGGGACTTCCCCAGCCGGTAGTGGTCCTCCGAGCCGAACTCGCCGATGGTGGTGGTGTCGATCGCGAGGGCGTCGAAGTTCGGGGAGCCGAGTGCGTCGGGGGCCACCTCCTTCTTCCAGCGGTCCGCGAGCGCCCGGTTCAGGGCGAGGGAGGCGAGGTGGCAGCCGGTGTGGCCTGCGGAGACCGCGGCGCGGTGCCGGGCGTCCACGCGCGTGACGACGTCGTCGCCCTCCCGGAGAGCGGTGCCCTCGAGCACGTGCGCGACGACGAACGCCCAGCCCTCCGTACCCTTGCGCACCGGCACATCGGCGCCGAGGTGCAGGACGGCGCCGTCGGTGGCCCCCACCACGCAGTCCACCACCGGTGACGAGGAGGTCCCGGAGACCAGCTCGCCGCGGTCGGCGCCCTGGTCGGGCCAGGCGGAGTCCACGGCGTGGAACGCCGTGGTGTCGAGGAGGACGGCGCTCCGGCCGTCGGCGAGGTGCTCCACGTGGAGCACCGTCCCGGGGGTCTCCACCGTCCCCCGGGGGTAGGTCACGGAGGTGTCGGTGCTCGGCAGTGTCATGGTGCTCCTCGGGGGTCAGGTGTCGGCGGGCCGCTGCGCCAGGCGTTCGAGCAGCGGTTCGGTGCGGTAGGGGATGTGCTCGTGCAGGGCGAGGACGGTCTCGGTGCGGATGACGCCCTTGATCCGCAGGACCGAGCGCAGTGCCGACTGCAGGTGGTGCGTGTCCGTGGCCGCGACCCGGCACCAGACGTCGCCCCGGCCCGAGATCTCGTGGACCTCCAGGACCTGGTGCAGGGTGCGCAGCCCCGCGATCACGCCGTCGAGCTCCCGGTGGGCCACCTCGATGGTGACGAAGGCGACGACGTCGTACCCGAGCGCCTCGAGGTCGAGCTCGCGCCCGTTGCGGCGCAGGGTCCCGGCGCGCAGCAGGCGGCGGATCCGGGTCTGCGCGGTGTTGCGGGCGATGCCGAGGAGTTCGCTGAGCTCGCTCACCTGGGCGCGGGGATCCCGGACGAGTTCCAGGAGGAGGCGGAGGTCCAGGGAGTCCAGACTGCTCACAAAGATCACTCTCCATCAGTCGGTGCAGCTCGTGTTGCGCGCGGTGCTCAAACCGGTGGACGAATGTGTCGCACGGCGGTCAACCGGCTTCATCCTATAGTCAGCCGTCACCGGCGTGCCGGGACACCGAACAGGAGGAGCGCCATGAGTGTGATCGACGAGATCCGCATGAGACCCGCCCCCGTGGCCCCCCGGAGCTGGGACGCCTCCCTGGCGGTCCGGCTCGCCCTCGCGGTGACGGTGATCTCCACGCTCCTGGTCGGGGCCAACCTGGCCACCCCGATCTACCCGCTGATCCAGGTCGATCTCGAGCTGTCCCCGTTCGCGGTGACGGTGGCGTTCGCCTCCTACGTGGTGGCGCTGATCGGGGGGCTCCTGCTCGCCGGGCACTGGTCGGACCACATCGGGCGCCGTGCGGCGCTCGTGCTGGCCGTGCTGGCCGGCTTGGCAGGGACCACCTGCTTCGCCCCGGCACCCTCGCTGCCCGTGCGGGCGGCCGGACGGACGCGCCGGGGCGCCGCGGCGGCCCTCGCCCCCGGGGCGGGCGCCGCCGCGCCCCGCGCCCTCCTGCCCCCCCGCCCCGAGTGGGCCTCCCGGTTCCCCCTCCGCGCCTCCGCCGGGGGAGTGGCCGCCGGTCCGGTGATCGGCGGGCTGCTCTCCCTGCTGCCGAACCCCACACGCACGCCGTTCCTCGTGTACCTCGTGGTGCTCGCGGCTCTGCTGGTGCCGCTCGTCCTGCTGCGGGCGCGGCCGGCCCCCACGCCCGCCCCCCCCCCGAACCCGCCCCCCGTCCCCAGGCCACGGCGGCCCGCGGTCCCGCGGGCTGCGCGCAGCTCCTTCCGCATGGCCGCCACGGTGGGGTTCCTCAGCTTCGCGGTGTTCGGCTTCACGCTCAGCCTCGCCCCCACCTGGTTCGCGGGGATCGCCGGGACCACCTCGCGCCCGCTCGTCGGCGTGCTCGCGGCCCTCGTGCTGGGGTCCTCGGCGGCGAGTCAGCTGCTCTCGCCGCGCGGCAGGTTCGGGGCGCCGGCGGGGCGCGCGGGGGTGGCGCCCGGCGTCGGCCTCCTGCCTCTCGCGGAGGTCACCGCGAGTCTCCCGCTGCTGGTGGTCGCCTGCCTCCTGGCAGGAGCCGGGCAGGGCATGGCCTTCCGCGTGGTGTTCAACGAGGTCTCGCTCAAGGTGGCTCCGGCGCTGCACGCCCAGACGGTGAGCGCCGTGTACGTGATCACCTATCTCGGCAGCGCCGTCCCGGTCCTCGGTCTCGGTGCGGCAGCGGGGATCTGGGGCCTGGACACCTCGGTCACGGTGTTCGCCCTGCTCGTCTCCGCAGCGTGCGCCGCCCTCGCCGTCGGCTCGCTCGTGCAGCGCTCCCGACGTCGCACCCGGTAGCACCTGCAGGCCCGGAGCGTCCTGCGGTCGTGTCCGGCGGCCCTCACGGTTAGACTCGGACATTCCGACAGCTTGAACTGACTGCCGGGCGTCCCGCCCGGCAGGTATCCAGACGGCAAGCCGGTGCCGCACCGCGAGAGCGTGCGCTCCGCGGGTGCAGCCCGGCCGAGAAGCTCCTGCCACGAAAGGCACAGCTGCCATGACCCACCCCGAGCAGGTTTCCAGCCCGTACGCGATCGAGTTCCGCAACGTCTCCAAGAGCTACGACGGCGGCCGCCCGGCGGTCGAGAACCTCACCATGGACGTGGAGCGCGGGAAGATCACGGTCTTCGTGGGACCGTCCGGCTGCGGGAAGACCACGTCGCTGCGGATGATCAACCGCATGGTGGAACCCACCTCCGGGCAGATCCTCCTCGACGGCCGCGACGTGACCGGGCGGAAGGCCAGCGAGCTGCGCCGCTCCATGGGCTACGTGATGCAGTCCTCCGGGCTCCTGCCGCACCGTACCGTCCTGGACAACATCGCCACGGTACCGAGGCTCAACGGGGTGAAGAAGGCCGAGGCCCGGGCACGTGCCCGGCAGCTCCTCGAGGTGGTGGGCCTGGCCCCGGCCCTGGGGAACCGCTACCCCGCGCAGCTCTCCGGCGGGCAGCAGCAGCGCGTCGGTGTGGCGCGGGCGCTCGCCGCGGACCCGCCCGTGCTCCTCATGGACGAGCCGTTCAGTGCGGTGGACCCCGTGGTCCGCGCGGAGCTCCAGGAGGAGCTGCTGCGCCTGCAGCGGGACCTCGCCAAGACCATCGTGTTCGTCACCCACGACATCGACGAGGCGACGGTGCTCGGGGACAAGGTGGCGGTGTTCGCCGTCGGCGGCCGGCTGGCGCAGTTCGCCGCACCCGAGGAACTCCTCCGCGCACCCGTGGACGATTTCGTGGCGGCTTTCGTGGGCCGCGACCGCGGCTTCCGCCACCTGTCCTTCCAGGACGGCAAGGACATCCCGGTCCACCCCGTCGAGACCATCGAGCTCGACCGGCTGGACGATCCCACGGTCTCGGTGCGCTCACCGTGGACCCTCCTGGTGGACGCCGAGGGGCGTCCGCACGGCTGGGTGCCCAGGGCCACCCGCAGCAGCATCACGAGCAAGGCGGAGGCCGTGCCGGGAGGTTCGCTGTACACGCGGGGGGACACGCTGCGGCGGGCCCTGGACGCCGCGCTGTCCTCGCCGTCGGGCCTGGGCGTGACCGTGGACGACGACGGCCGGGTGCTCGGCGTGGTGCAGGCCGCGGAGGTCTTCGAGCTCATCGAGGCCGCCCGGCTGGACCGCGGGCGTGCCGACCACGACACGGCGGTCTGACGTGGACTGGTTCCTCGCCAACCTCGACTTCGTCTGGCTGCACACGCGCCTGCACCTGTTCCAGGCGATCGTGCCGCTTCTCCTCGGAGTGGTCGTCGCGATCCCGCTCGCGCAGCTCGCGCGGCTGAACCGCGTACTGGGCTCGGTGCTGCTCACCGGCTCCTCGATCCTCTACACGATCCCGTCGCTGGCGATGTTCGTGTTCCTCCCGGTGGTGCTCGGCACCTCCGTGATCGATCCCGTCAACGTGATCGTGGCGCTCACCGTCTACGCCGTGTCCCTCCTGGTGAGATCCACGCTGGACGCTCTCACCTCGATCGACGACGGCGTCCGCCAGGCCGCGGTGGCCCTCGGCTACCGGCCCCTGCGGCGCTTCCTCACGGTGGATCTGCCGCTGTCCATCCCCGTGCTCATCGCCGGGCTCCGCGTGGTCTCGGTCACCAACATCTCGCTGGTCAGCGTGGGTGCGCTGATCGGTGTGCCCAGTCTCGGCACCCTGTTCACGGACGGTCTCTTCCGCTCGTTCCCCACCGAGATCGCCGTCGGCATCACCATCATCCTGCTGCTGGCCCTGGTCATGGACCTGCTCCTGGTCCTCGCCGAGCGCCTCCTGACCCCGTGGACCCGGAAGGCACCGGCCCGCGGCAGGCGGACGCGCGGCGCGGTGGCCCTCGACGCGAAGGTGGCGGGCAGCTGATGAACTACTCCAGCAACAACCTCTTCGTCCAGATGTTCGAGTGGCTCACGGCCCCGCAGAACTGGGAAGGCTCCCGCGGCATCCCCACCCGGGTGCTCGAGCACCTCGGGTACACGGGCCTCACGCTGCTGATCGCGCTGGTCATCGCCGTGCCGATCGGCCTGTACGTGGGGCATACCGGACGCGGGCGCGTGGTGGTGGTCTCCGGCATCGGGATCCTCCGGGCGCTGCCCACGCTCGGCATGGTGTTCCTCTTCGTGCTGCTCTCGGGCCTCGGTCTGATGCCGCCCATCTGGGCATTGGTGCTGCTCGCCGTCCCCCCGCTGCTGAGCGGGGTCTACGCCGGGATCTCCTCGGTCAATCGCACGGTGGTGGACGCAGCGCGGAGCATGGGCATGAGCGAGCTCCAGATCGTCTTCCGGGTCGAGATCCCCAACGGCCTGCCGGTGATCCTGGGCGGGGTCCGGGCCGCTACGCTGCAGGTCATCGCGACCGCCGCCGTCGTCGCCTTCATCAACCTCGGCGGGCTCGGGGTGTTCCTCGTCGAAGGGACCCAGCTCGCCGACTACGGGCGGCTCTTCGGCGGCGCCGTGGTGATCACCGTCCTCGCGATCGTGGTCGACCTGCTCATGGGGCTCCTGCAGCGGGTCGCCGTCTCCCCGGGGCTGGGCACACCCCGCCGCGGGGCCAAAGGATCTGGCCGGCAGAAGGCCGTCGCCAGTGCACAAGGAGGAACAACATGAAGAACCTGTCAGCACCACGCGCCCGTCGGCGCGCCTTGATGGGACTGGCTGGCGGCCTGACGGCCGCGCTGGCGTTGACTGCCTGCGGTGCCAACAGCGACCCCACGGACACCTCGGGATCGAACGACGACGCGGCCGGATCGAGCGGATCCCTCACCATCGGATCGGCCGATTTCCCCGAGAGCCAGATCATCGCCGAGATCTACGCCGGTGCCCTGAACGCCGCGGGTGTGGAGGCCACCACCCGGCCGAACATCGGCTCCCGCGAGATCTACTACGGGGCCATGGAGGACGGCTCGATCGACCTCATCCCCGACTACAGCGGCAACCTGCTGCTGTTCGTGGACAGCAGCGCTCCCGAGGCGTCCGCCGAGGACATCATCGGGGCACTGCCGGAGGCGCTGACCGAGCGCTCCCCGGACGTGAACCTGGGGATCCTCGAACCGGCGTCGGCGGAGAGCAAGGACGCCCTCGTGGTCACGGCCGCGACCGCGGAGCGGTACGACCTCACCTCCATCGCGGACCTCGCCGAGGTCTGCGACGAGATCACCATCGGTGCGCCGAGCACGTTCCAGGAGCGCGCCTACGGCCTGCCCGGGCTCGAGGACAAGTACGGGTGCGTACCCGGCGGCTTCGAGGCCCTCAACGACGGCGGTGGGGACATCACCCTGCAGGCGCTGCTGAACGACGACGTGCAGGCCGCGGACATCTACACCACCACGCCCTCCATCGACGACAACGATCTGCTGGTGCTGGAGGACCCGGAGAACAACTTCATCGCCCAGCAGGTGGTGCCGCTGATCAACCTGGACACCGTCGGCGAGGATGCTCGGGAGGTCCTCGACCGGGTGTCCGCCGAGCTGACCACCGACGACCTCCTGGCACTGAACCGCGAGGTGAGCGGCGAGGAGAAGCGGAACCCCTCCGACGCCGCCGCGGACTGGCTGGCGGACAAGGGGCTCGTGGGCTGACACGGCCGCCTGAGCGCAGTACCCGGTGAGGGCCCGGGAGGAGGCAGTTCATGCCGCCCTCCGGGCCCTCACCTGTGACATCCTGATCCAATGGCCACGTACAAGCAGTCGGAGAAGCTCCGCAACGTCCTCTACGACATCCGGGGACCGCTCCTGGAGCACGCCATGACCATGGAGGCCCAGGGCCACCGGATCCTGAAGCTCAACATCGGCAACCCGGCACCCTTCGGCTTCGAGGCGCCGGACGCCATCCTCGTGGACATGATCCGCAACCTGCCGAAGGCCCAGGGCTACAGCGACTCCCGCGGGATCTACTCGGCGCGGACGGCCGTGGTGCAGTACTACCAGGGCCGCGGCATCACCTCGATCGACGTGGACGACGTCTACCTCGGCAACGGGGTGAGCGAGCTGATCACCCTGTCCATGCAGGCCCTGCTCGACACCGGCGACGAGATCCTGATCCCCACCCCCGACTACCCGCTGTGGACGGCGTCCGTGGCGCTCGCAGGCGGGACGCCGGTGCACTACCTCTGCGACGAGGAGAACCACTGGTGGCCGGACCTCGAGGACCTGGCCGCCAAGATCACCCCGCGCACCAAGGGGATCGTGCTCATCAACCCCAACAACCCCACCGGTGCCGTGTACCCGCGCGCCGTCCTCGAGGGCATGGTGCGCCTGGCGCAGGAGAACGGGCTGATCATCTTCGCCGACGAGATCTACGAGAAGATCCTGTACGACGACGCCGTGCACGTCAACGCGGCAGCCGTGGCCGGCGACGACGTCCTGTGCCTGACCTTCAGCGGTCTGTCCAAGGCCTACCGGATCGCCGGGTTCCGAAGCGGCTGGATGGCCATCTCGGGCCCGAAGCGGGATGCCGCCAACTACATCGAGGGCATCAACCTCCTGGCCAACATGCGCCTGTGCGCCAACGTGCCGGCCCAGCACGCCATCCAGACGGCCCTCGGCGGCTACCAGAGCATCAACGACCTGATCCTGCCCGGCGGACGCCTGAAGCAGCAGCGCGACAGGGCGGCCGAGCTGCTCAACGCGATCGACGGGGTGAGCTGCGAGGTGGCGCAGGGGGCGCTCTACCTCTTCCCGAAGCTGGATCCCGAGGTGTACCCGATCGAGGACGACGAGAAGTTCGCCCTCGATCTGCTCAAGCAGCAGAAGATCCTGATCTCCCACGGCAGCGCCTTCAACTGGGTGAACACCGACCACTTCCGGATGGTTACCCTGCCGAGCGTGGAGGTCATCGAGGACGCCATGGAACGTCTCGCCGACTTCCTCTCCACCTACCAGCCCTGACCGGCAGCCACGAAAGGCATCATGGCCAAGAAGAAGAAGCCCACCGATCTCCGCGATCTCCTGAGGTCCACGCCGGAGCTCTCCCTGGCAGGCATCGACCCGCGGTCCACCCCGGGGTTCGACGGCGGCAAGAAGAAGGGTGCTGCGGCCCTGGCGGACGGGGCCGGCAGGCTCGAGACACTCCAGGAGCAGCTCTTCGCCGAGAGCCGGTTCGGAGGCGAATCGGCCGTGCTCCTCGTCCTGCAGGGCATGGACACCTCCGGCAAGGGCGGGATCGTCCGGCACGTGATCGGGGTGGTGGATCCCCAGGGCATCCACCACCACGCGTTCAAGTCGCCCACCCCGGAGGAGCTCAGGCACTCCTTCCTCTGGCGGGTGCGGCGCCAGCTGCCGGGCCACGGGATGATCGGCGTGTTCGACCGCTCCCACTACGAGGACGTCCTCATCCACCGTGTGCGTGGACTCTCCCCCGCCGAGGAGATCGAGAAGCGGTACGCGGCCATCCGGAAGTTCGAGGACGGCATCGCGGCCTCCGGCACCCGGGTGCTGAAGGTGATGCTGCACATCAGCAAGCAGGAACAGGAGAGCCGGCTCGCCAAGCGGCTGCGGCGCGAGGACAAGTACTGGAAGTACAGCCCCGTGGACGTCGACGAGCGCGCCTACTGGGACCAGTACCAGGAGGCCTACGGTCTGGCGATCGGGCGCACGGACACCGACGACGCCCCATGGTACGTGGTACCGGCGGATCGCAAGTGGTACGCACGGCTCGCCGTGCAGCGCCTGCTCACCGCTACCCTCGAGGACATGGACCTCGCGTGGCCGGCGCCGGCGTTCGATGTCAAGGCCGAGAAGAAGCGGCTCGCGGCCTCCTGACCAGCACCGTCCGGATCGCTGGTGCCGGTGATCTGCGATCCGAAGGGTAGCAACCGTGAGCGAGCAGCGCAGACGGGATCTGGGGGAGACCGACGCCCCTGTCGAGGACGAGCTGAAGGAATCCTTCGACGCGACGATCACGGAGGGTGCCGAGCGGCTGCAGCGGACCTTCCGGAACATCCTCGTCACCGGGGTGTTCGGCGGGTTCGAGATCGGCCTCGGGGTGATGGCCTACCTGGCCGTGCTGCACGAGACCGACAACCACCTGCTCGCCGGGATCGCCTTCAGCGTGGGTCTGGTGGCCCTGCTCCTGGCCCACAGCGAGCTGTTCACGGAGAACTTCCTCATGCCGGTCGCAGCCCTGGTGGCCCGGGAGGGCACCGGATGGCAGCTGGTGAAGCTGTGGGGCGGCACCCTCGTGGCGAATCTCGTAGCCGGGTGGATGTTCGTGTGGATCGTGATGCAGGCGTTCCCGCAGTGGACCGGGATCGTGGACGAGGGTGCCCGCCACTTCGTCGACGCACCGTTCTCCCTCCAGACCGTGGCGCTCGCGGTCCTCGGTGGCAGCACCATCACGCTCATGAGCCGCATGCAGCAGGGCACCACGAACGAGGTGGCCAAGATCGTCGCCACGGTGATCGGCGGTTTCCTGCTGGCGGGTCTGCAGCTCTTCCCCTCGGTCCTCGACTCGCTGCTGATCTTCGCCGCGATCCACTCCGGGTCCGACGTCACCTACGGGCAGTGGCTCGGCTGGTTCGGGTACACCCTGCTGTTCAACGTGCTCGGCGGGCTCGTGCTCGTCACTCTCCTGCGGCTCGTCCGGACCAAGGAGCTCCTCGAGGAGCGCCGTGCGGCCGGGACCATCGCGTCGGACCCGGACCCGGACCCGGAGGACTGAGGCGAAGCCGGTGGACTCGCGGCCCGCGCGGACCGGACTCGATCATTCCCGTACGCTGCCGGAGCGTTCGACCCTGCCACCGCCTCCCGGCTACGGTGGGAGCGGCGACCGGGCCGGCCGGTCACCTCGACGAGGGGGATGATGAACGGTGGGAACACCTTGATGAGTGTCGGAACCTGGACGAGTGTGTTCCTGCTGATCGGGCTCCTGGGACTGGTGCTGTTCGTCGCGGCACTCGTGAGCATCGCGCGGACCCCGCAGTCCTCGTCCCTGGGTCAACCGCTGTGGATCCTCATCGTGCTCGCCTTCCCCGTGATCGGACCCGTCCTGTGGTTCCTCGTGGGCAAAGGCACCGCCTCCGGCGGGACCCTGCAGCGGCCGGAGAGCTGAGGCCTCGACCGCGCGCCGGGCCGCCGTCGGCTGCTCCCGGTGGGTCGACCCCTCCGGGTCAGGAACTCTCGGCCTTGTCCCGGGCAGCCGTCAGGCGGGCCTTCGCGCCCTCGAGCCACACCTCGCAGCGGTCCGCGAGCGCCTCACCTCGTTCCCAGAGGGCGAGCGAGGTCTCGAGGCTGACGCCGCCCGCCTCGAGCCGGCCCACCACGGAGACGAGTTCCTCCCGCGCCTGCTCGTAGGACAGCGTGTCCACCTCGGCCTGCGAGGGAGTGCTCTCGGTGTTGTCGGTCATGGGTCGATCCTTTCCGAAGATGTCGTGGTGATCAGGGGGCACTGTGCCGTGGGGGTGGTGGGCGCCGTCATGCCGGTGCACCGCCGTCGTGGTCCCCGTCCGCCACGGCCCCGAACTGCCCGCCCGCGACCCGGATCCGTAGGGCCGCGCCGCCGTGTGCTTCTCCCGGCTCCCTGACCACCGTGCCGTCGATCAGCTGGACCACGGCGTACCCACGGTCCAGGGTCCGCTGCGGGGAGAGGGACCGGACCCGCTCGCGCAGGTGGTGGACCACGTCCGCGTCGCGCTCCACCACCGCCGTCGTGCTCCTCAGGGACCGGCTCCGCAACCGCTCGAGATCGGCCTCGCGGACCTCGATCATGCCCTCCGGTCTCGCGAGCGACGGCCGGGAGCGCAGATTGGTGAGGCTCTCGCTCTCCCGGTGCACCAGGACCCTGATGGAGCGTTCGAGCGAGCCGCGGGCGTACCGGATCCGTTCCAGTTCCTCGGAGACATCGGGCACCACCCGCTTCGCGGCGTCGGTGGGGGTGGAGGCCCGGAGGTCGGCCACCTCGTCCAGGAGCGGGCGGTCCGCCTCGTGGCCGATCGCGCTGACCACGGGGGTACCGGCGGCGGCGACGGCGCGCACCAGGGTCTCGTCGCTGAAGGGGAGGAGGTCCTCGAGCGCGCCACCACCGCGCGCGATGACGATGACGTCGATCTCGGGATCGCGGTCCAGCTCGGCGAGTGCCGCGGTGACCTGTGCCACGCTGTTCACGCCCTGGACCGCCACCTCGCGTACCTCGAACTCCACCGCGGGCCAGCGGAGCGCGGCGTTGCGCATCACGTCCTTCATGGCGTCCGAGTCCCGCCCGGTGATGAGCCCGATCCGGTGGGGGAGGAGCGGGAGGCGCTTCTTGCGGGCGGGGGAGAACAGTCCTTCGCCGGCCAGGACCTGGCGGAGGCGTTCGATCCGCGCCAGCAGGTCACCGATGCCCACCGGGCGGATGTCGCTGGTCTGCATGGACAGGCGACCGGTCTTCAACCAGAAGTCGGGCTTGAGCCGTGCCACCACACGGGACCCGCGTTCCAGGGGGGACGAGGCGCGATCCAGCACACTGCTGAACACGGACAGGGACAGCGACACCTCGGAGTCGACGTCGCGCAAGGTGATGAAGCACATGCCGGCGCGGCGGTTGAGCTCGATCACCTGACCCTCCACCCATGCCGCCGGCGCGCGGTCGATGTGCGCCTTGAGCTTCTGGGACAGCAGGTGCAGCGGCCAGGGGGAGTCCGGTGAGGTCTCGGCCGCGGTCTCCGGGACGGTGGAACCGGATCGCTCGACGGCAGCGGGTACTCCGTGCTCCGCCTCGCTGGTCATGGTTCTCCTGTTCCGCCGGGAGGTGGCCCTCCCGCTGATCCGATCGTGCCGAATGGTCGATGACTCCCATCTCTACCACCTACGGACCTGCAACCGCTGCCGGAGGCGCCCCTGTGTGCATCCTGCGAGGACAGCGGGTCCTGCGCGCCGGGGATGGGTTCCACGGCATAATCGGGTGCTACCTCACAGTAAAGGACTCCATGCGGACCCTCGTCTCAGCCCTCCTGGCCCTCCTGTCGCTCGTCGCCGTGGCCGTCGGTCTCGCGTCCCTGTGGGTCGAGCAGAACCTGGTGGACGAGTCCGGGTTCGTGGCCCTCGCCGCCCCACTGGGCGACGACCCGGCGTTCCAGGGGGCCCTGGTGGACTCGCTGGTGCAGGACGTCACCTCCGACACGGGTCTGCCCGAGCAGTTCACGGCGTTCGTGGAACCGCTCGTCCGGGACGCCGCCACCGCGGTCACCGGTTCGGCAGGCTACCCCGGCGCCTGGGACCGGACCCTCCGGCTGTCCCACGACCTCACCTTCGCGCAGGCACCCGATCCGTCGGAGCCGGCACCGGCCGTGCTGTCCCTCGACCTCGCGCCGGTGATCGACCTGGTGACCGAGAACATCTCCTCCGGGCTGGGCCTCGAGGTCCCCGTCCCCGGGAGTACCACGATCGAGGTGGGGTCCGTCCCGCGCGGGGGTACGTTCAGCGCCGTCGCCGAGGCGGTGCAGGGATGGCCGCTCCACCTCGCCGGCGCCGGGATCCTGGCCGTCCTGGCGCTGCTCGTCGCCCGACGTCGTGGTATCACGCTCGCGCTGCTGGGCCTCGGTGTGGTGCTGATCGGAGTTGCGGGATCCCTGCTGGCGGGCATTCTCCCGGGGATCGCCGTCGCCGCCCCCGGCGTCGACGGCGTCGCCGAGGTGTTCGTCCGTGGGCTGGCCGAGCAGGCCGGCACGGACCTCGCCGCGTCCAGCATCCCCGTGGTGGTCGGAGGGCTCCTCGCGACCGTGCTCGGCATCGTGGTGCAGCTCGTCCTGGGGCGACGGCGTCGGGGATAGCCCACAGCGGAACGGGCGCCGATGCACGGAGCCGTGCCGGGCCGACCGGATAGGATCGGGGCATGACCAGTACCACCGTCCAGGTCCCCATGCCCACGATCCCGCGCAGGCGCCGTTCACCGGAGGACGTCCTCGCGGCCGCCCCCGTCCTCGGGGAGAAGAAGGTGCTGCTGGCCGCCCCGCGGGGGTACTGCGCCGGTGTGGACCGTGCCGTGATCGCCGTCGAGAAGGCGCTCGAGCACTACGGTCCGCCCGTGTACGTGCGCAAGCAGATCGTGCACAACCTGCACGTGGTGTCCACGCTCGAGGAGAAGGGTGCCGTCTTCGTCGACGAGACGGACGAGGTGCCCGAGGGGGCGCTCGTGGTGTTCTCCGCCCACGGGGTCTCACCCGCCGTCGTGCAGTCCGCCGAGGACCGCGGCCTGCGGACCATCGACGCCACCTGCCCCCTGGTCACCAAGGTGCACAAGGAGGCCCAGCGCTTCGCCCGCGACGACTTCGACATCCTCCTCATTGGGCACGAGGGCCATGAGGAGGTCGAGGGCACCGCCGGCGAGGCGCCCGAGCACATCCAGATCGTCAACGGCCCCGAGGACGTGGACAAGGTGCAGGTCCGCGACCCCGAGCGGTTGATCTGGCTCTCGCAGACCACCCTGAGCGTGGACGAGACCATGCTGACCGTGAACCTGCTCAAGGAACGGTTCCCCACGCTGCAGGACCCGCCGAGCGACGACATCTGCTATGCCACCTCCAACCGGCAGGCGGCGATCAAGAAGATCTCGCCCGAGACGGAACTCGTGATCGTGGTGGGCTCCGCCAACTCCTCGAACTCCGTGCGGCTGGTGGAGGTGGCCCTGGAGTACGGGGCGAAGAAGGCCTACCGCGTGGACTTCGCCAACGAGGTGGACGAGTCCTGGTTCGAGGGCGTCTCGACCATCGGCATCTCCTCCGGCGCCTCCGTGCCCGAGAACCTGGTGCAGGACGTCCTGCGGTTGCTGGCCGAGTACGGCTACGGGCAGGTCGAGGAAGTGGTGACCGCTCAGGAGGACATCATCTTCTCGCTGCCCAAGGAGATCCGTTCCGCGCTCAAGGCCATGGACGATCCCGCCAAGGGCCGTGGCGGGCGTGGCCCCCGTCCCGATCGTTCCTCGCTGAACTGAGTCCGGTCCCCGGAGGGACACCCCTGTGCCCGGGTGGTCGACGGCCCGGTAGACTCGTCTCCCGTGGCTCTTACTATCGGCATCGTCGGACTGCCCAACGTCGGCAAATCAACACTCTTCAACGCACTGACGCGGAATAACGTCCTGGCGGCGAACTACCCGTTCGCGACCATCGAGCCGAACGTGGGCGTGGTCAACCTGCCGGACCCGCGCCTGGCACGCCTCGCCGAGGTCTTCGGCTCCGCGCGGCTCCTTCCCGCCACGGTGTCCTTCGTGGACATCGCGGGCATCGTGAAGGGTGCGTCCGAGGGGGAGGGGCTCGGCAACCAGTTCCTCGCTAACATCCGTGAGGCCGAGGCGATCGCCCAGGTGATCCGCGTGTTCGACGACCCCGACGTGATCCACGTGGACGGCAAGGTGGACCCGCGCTCCGACATGGAGACCATCAACACGGAGCTGATCCTCGCCGACCTGCAGACGCTGGAGAAGGCGATCCCGCGTGTCGAGAAGGAAGTGAAGATCAAGAAGCGCGAGGCCGCGCAGCTCGCCGCGATGCAGGCGGCGCAGACCGTCCTGGAGCGCGGCGACACCGTCTTCTCGTCCATCGCGAAGGACAAGCTGGAGATGGAGCACCTCCGCGAGCTCAGCCTGCTCACCGCCAAGCCGTTCATCTACGTGTTCAACGTGGACGACGCCGTGCTCGGCAGCCCGGACCGCCAGCAGGAGCTCCGCGACCTCGTGGCTCCCGCCGACGCCATCTTCCTCGACGCGAAGCTCGAGGCCGACCTCGTGGAGCTCGACGAGGCCGAGGCCCGCGAGATGCTCGAGATGAGCGGCCAGGAGGAGTCCGGGCTGGACCAGCTGGCGCGCGTCGGCTTCCACACCCTCGGCCTGCAGACCTACCTGACGGCGGGTCCGAAGGAGAGCCGGGCCTGGACCATCAAGAAGGGGGCGACGGCGCCCGAGGCGGCCGGCGTCATCCACTCCGACTTCCAGCGCGGCTTCATCAAGGCCGAGGTGGTCTCCTTCGAGGACATCGTGGACGCCGGCTCCATGAGCGAGGCCAAGTCCCGCGGCAAGGTCCGCATCGAGGGCAAGGAGTACGTCATGTCCGACGGCGACGTGGTGGAGTTCCGCTTCAACGTCTAGTCCGACATGCCTGACATGCGTCGTCCGGACAACCGGGAAATCGGTAGCACTCCGGCTCCGGGGGATCTCTGAGCAGCCGGCTCGATAGGGCACCGACATGAGACTCGGGGTGCCCCGCCCGGGTGGATCCTCCTGGGTTGGGCACCTCGTGTGCCGGCAAAGAGAATCGTCATGGTTCGGTTTCGGGCTTTCACCGAGAGGGCGTGTGATTCCGGCTCGTCTGCCTCGACGAAGAGCACCGTTGACTGTCACGACGACTCACTGGCCGGTCTGTTGTGTTCATGGATGCAGGTCGAGCCCCTGGACCGAGTGACGTGGAGAACCCGGATCGAACTGGTGAACGCGATGTTCGACCACCCAGGGATCTGGCACACGGTGAACGCTGTCATAGCCAGCTCGGTTGGCTCAGTCCTGTGGGGCGCGATCGCCACCGCATCATCACCGTTGTATGTGCATCCGAGACATACGAACCATGTAAAGCCCAGGTCGCATCACAGACCTGGTAGGACTCGGGACACACCGTCTCCAAGAACAACATCAGGGCAGCTCGCTCCGACGTCCGGGAGGACACCGGAGGTCGACAATGACAGGTCAGGGCGGGGCCGCCCTGACCTGTCACTGTCAGTTCCTCGTGCTACGGGCGTGAGCGAGGATCACGCGCGGGCATCCGTGCGGCGGCGGTGCGCTTCGATCGCGATCTTCTCATCCTTGTTGATGATGACGAAGAACACGACTGTGATCACGACGAAGACGAGCAGCATGACGAAGGTGACGTCCCAGCCGAAGTTCTGGACCACCAGACCGATTCCGGAGGACGCGAGTGTTGCCCCGAGGACGTAGCCGAACAAACCGGTGAACCCGGCTGCGGTGCCGGCGACCCGACGCGGGGAGAGGTCGAGTGCCTGGAGGCCGATGAGCATCACGGGACCGTAGATCAGCCCGCCGATGAAGGTCACCGCCACGAGCGAGACCCACAGGGGTGCCGACGCCGGCGTGAGCCAGTAGACGGCCACGGCGATGCCGACGGCCACCATGAAGGTGATACCCGTGAGCGACCGGTTGCCCCGGAAGATCTTGTCCGATGCCCACCCGCACAGCAGTGTTCCGACGATCCCTGCGAGCTCGAACAGGGAGAAGCCGGCGATGCCGCCGGCCAGTGATGCCCCACGGACCTGGGAGAGGTAGATCGGTGTCCAGGTCAGCACGCCGTACCGCAGGGCGTAGACGAAGACGTTGGCCAGTGCGAGCAGGACCATCGTCCGGTTCCGGATCACGTGCTTGCGGACCACGGCCCACATGCCCAGCTCGGCGTCACCGGCGGCATCCTCGACCTTGGCGGGATCGTCGCGGTACTCCTCGATCGTCGGCAATCCCTGGGACTCGGGTGTGTCGCGGACGAGGAAGAAGGCGACGACCGCCACCACGATCGCCACGAGCGCGGGCAGCCAGAAGGCCGCCGTCCAGTCGTTGCCCGTGAGGGAGAGGCCGATGGCCGCGAGTACTCCGACGGCGAATCCGCCGACATTGTGGGCGACGTTCCAGATGGAGGTCTTGATGCCGCGTTCGTTGGTCGAGAACCAGTGGACGAGGACCCGGCCGCAGGGCGGCCAGCCCATGCCCTGGACCCAGCCGTTAATGAACATGACGATCGCGAACAGTGCGAGGGATGCCGAGACTGCGGGGACGAAGGCGACCACGAGGTTGGCAACAGCTGAGAGGAGCAGCCCGATCGGCAGGAAGTACCGTGCATTGGATCGGTCGGACACCGTTGCGGAGAGGAACTTGGAGAACCCGTAGGCGATCAGCGCGGCATTGGCGATGATCCCGATGCCCAGCTCGTCCAGCCGGCCTTCGTCGATGAGCAGCGATCCCACGAGCGGGATGTTGTTGCGGATCAGGTAGTACCCGGCGTACCCGATGAAGATGCCGAGGAACACCTGGAGGCGGAGCCTCGGGTAGCGTTTCGCGACGGTCGTGTCGTCCAGGCGTTCGGTGGGCGGGGGTGCGGCGAGGAACCTCATGAGTCCCTTGTCGGCCCGGGTGCCGCTGGTGGTGGAGTGAGGCATGATTCCTGTCTTTCGGTGATGCTGCGCGGGTGGTGCAGGTGCAGGTGCAGGTGCGGGAAGGTGCGGGGTGGTCAATCCTCGGCCGGGAGCAGCCAGGCCCTGTCCTGTTCGAAGGACACCCGGACGAACGTGCCGGACTCCAGAATGTCCCCTGGGACCGGGTCGTAGATCACGGCCGTGACATTGCCTCCCACGGTCTCGATCTCGTACTCGACCCAGGCTCCGTAGAACACGGACTTGAGGACACGCCCGTTGTTACCGGACACCTCGCGGGCATCCGGGAGCGGCGACAGGGCGACGGACTCGGGCCGGACCATCAGACAGACCTGGCTGTCGGCGCCGATCCCCTCATGGGCGGGGACGGTGTAGGTGGCGCCGAGGGCGCGGACCGTGGCGCGGGCGCCGTCGGTGTCCCGGGTCAACTGCTCGATCGAGGTGTCGAGGAAGTTCGCGCGGCCGATGAAGTCGGCCACGAACACCGACGCCGGCTTCCGGTACACGGTCTCCGGTGTGGCCACCTGCTCGATGCGGCCCTGGCGCATCACGACGATCCGGTCCGAGAGGCTCATCGCCTCGTCCTGGTCGTGCGTGACGTAGACGCTGGTGATCCCGAGCTTGTGCTGGAGGGCACGGATCTCCGTGCGCATCTGCACTCGGAGCTTGGCATCGAGGTTGGACAGCGGTTCGTCGAAGAGCAGGACCTTGGGCTTCATCACCATGGCGCGGGCCAGTGCCACCCGCTGCTGCTGACCGCCGGAGAGCTGGTTGGGGGCACGGTCCGCGAGTTTCGTCAGGCTCATGGAGGCCAGGGCGAACGCCACCTCCTCCTGGACCCGCTTCTTCGGCAGCTTCTGCAGGCGCAAGCCGTAGGCGACGTTGTCGAAGACGCTCATGTGCGGGAACAGGGCGTAGGACTGGAACACCATCGCCATGGGCCGTTTGTCCGGGGTGAGTGCCACCATGTCCTCGCCGTCGAGGGTCAGGGATCCGTGGGAGGGCGTCTCGAAGCCCGCGATCATGCGCAGGGTGGTGGTTTTCCCGCATCCTGACGGGCCCAGGAGGGTGAGGAACTCCCCCGGACGGATGTCGAGGTCGATGCCGGCGACCGCCGGTTCGGCGCTGATGCCGCCGGGGTACTGCTTGACGAGGTTGTCGAGGTGCAGGCTGCCCGAGGGGTTCGTGCCGGGGGCGGTCTCGCTCGGAGTGCTGAGGATCGTTGCCATGATTTTTCTCCGGGTTCTGCGGGAGGTGGAGGAGTCAGTTGACGCGCGTGGGAGCTCGGCGGTCCCGGATCAGGAGGTTCATCAGTCCGATCACCCCGAGCACGATCGCGATGAGGATGGTGCAGTAGGCGAAGGCGTTGCCGAACCGGCCGGAATCGACCTCGGACAGGATCTGCGAGGTCATGATCTTCGTCTGCGGCGTGGTGATGAAGATGATCGGGGAGAGGGTGGTCATGGCCCGGGCGAAGGCGTAGGTCAGACCCGAGAGCAGGGCGGGGCGGATCAGCGGGAGGGTGATGCTGCGGAAGGTGCGCAGCCCGGACGCCCCCAGCGAGGTGGACGCCTCGTCGATCGCGGGGTCGATCTGCTGGAGCGCGGCGATGCCCGAGCGCTGCCCGGACGGCATGGAGCGGATGACGTAGACCATGACGATGGCCAGGGCGCCGCCGAAGATGGCACCGCCCCCGGCCAGGGCCGGAAGCAGCTGGATGTTGCCGATGATGAAGGGCTTGTTGAAGGCCAGTGCGTACCCGATGCCGAGCACGGTACCCGGCACGGCGAGACCCAGCATGCCCAGGAAGTCCAGGGCGCCGCGGCCCCGGCGTACCTTCCGGACCACCAGCCACGCCAGGATCATTCCGAGGACGCCGGCCACCGGGGTGGCGATCAGCGCGAGGATGGTGGTGGTGAACATGGCGTCCGATCCGATGCCCGAGAGCACGTACCGGTAGTTCGCGAGCGTGAACGTGTTGTTCACGCCGAGGATGGCGGTGAAGGCTCCCACGAAGACGGTGACGTAGATGGCCACGATCAAGGTCGCGATCGCGAGGACCACCGTGAGCAGGGGGATCCGGGCCAGGGGCGAGCGCAGCAGCGTGACGTTGCCTGACGGCTTTCCGGTCACCGACACCACACTGCGCCGTTCGGCCCAGTACCGCTGCACGAGGAAGACGAGGAGCCCGGGAAGCAGGAGCACCAGGGAGTATGCCGCACCGCTCGCGACGTCGTACTCGCCCGTGATGGCGATGTAGGCGCGGGAGGAGAGCACGGTGAAGTCGCCGCCGATCACGAGGGGGTTCGCGAGGTCCGCGATCGCTTCGACGAAGAGCAGCAGGAAGCAGCTCGCGAATCCCGGGACGAGCATGGGGACGGTGACACTGCGGAAGATCTTCCAGCGGTCGGCGCCGAGGCTGGACGCCGCCTCGTCCGTGGCGGGGTCCAGGCTGCGGAGCATGCCGAGGAGGTTCATGTACGCCACGGGGAAGAAGGACAGGGACAGCACCAGCGTCAGCCCGGTGAGCCCGTAGATGTTGTAGTCCAGGCCCAGCATCTTGTTGGTGACGAGCCCGCTCCGCCCGAAGAGGGTGATGACGGCCGTGGCCACCGCGAAGGGCGGCGAGACGATGGGCAGGAGCGCGATCAGGTGGAGCAGCTTCTTGCCCCGGAAGTCGAGTCTCGCCTGCGCGTAGGCGAAGGCGAAACCGATCGCCGTGCCGACTGCGCCTACGAGCACACCCAGCACCACGGTGTTCAGCAGCACAGCCCGGTTGGCCGGCGACGTCGCGATGTTCCGCAGCGTCTCGAGGCCCTCCGCGCCGAACGCCTGGGTCAGGATGCGCACCAGCGGGTAGCCGATGAGGATCGCGAGGATGAGGACGACGGCGGTGATCACCAGCTTGGTCACGGCGTCCATCCTCGCCCCGCCCTGGCGGGATCCCTTGCGGGGGGGTGCGGCGGCCGGCAGGGCGGCGGCGGGGGGCGTGTCGAGGCTCACGGGGAACTCCTTCGGCCGGGGAGGGCGGCGGCCGGCGGGGGGGGATGCCGGCTACTCGCGCGGCTGGGCCGCGATCTCCTCGTCGAAGCGCGTGGTGAGCTCCTTCTTGGCGGCGGCCGCGGCCTCGAAGTCGTAGTCCACGAGGTTGGTCGTATCGAGGTCGATCATGCGGTCGTCCTGTACCGAGTCGGGATTGGTCAGCACCTGGTAGGAACCCACCGTCGGGCCGATGTCCTGGGCCTCGGGGGTGAGCGACCAGTCGACGTAGGCCTGGGCCGCCGCGAGGTTGTCGGTGCCCTTGACGATCCCCACGCCGCCCACCTCGTAGCCGGTGCCCTCCTCGGGCAGGGAGACCTCGAGGTCGTTCATGCCCGCTTCCTTGTACTTGACGCAGTCGTGCGTGAACACCAGGCCCACCGCCACCTCGCCCCGCCCCGCGGCCTGGCCCGGCGCGGTACCGCTCTTGGAGTACTGCAGCACGTTGTTGTGGAGCTTGCGCATGTAGTCGAACGCGGCGTCCTCGTCGCCCCCGGCCAGGGTCACCTGCGTCCACAAGGTGGTGAATGCGGTACCCGAGGTCGAGGGGTGCGCCGTCGACACCTGGCCCTTGAGCTCGGGGACCAGCAGGTCCGACCACGCCGTCGGTACGTCGACGCCGAGACCGTCGAGCTTCGCCTGATTGGAGCAGAAGCCGAGGGCCCCGACGTAGACACCCGTCCAGTAGTCGTCCTCGTCCCGGTACTTCTCGGGGATCTGCGCCGCGTTCGGGGACTCGTACCGCTCCAGCAGGCCTGCATCGGCGGCGGTACCGTAGCCGTCGGCGGGACCGCCGTGCCACACGTCGAACTCGGGTGAGTCCTTGGCCGCCTCGAGGCGGGCGACCGTCTCGCCGGAGGACAGGCGGACGAAATCGGTCCGGACGCCGGTCTTCTCGGTGAAGGCGGTGGTCATGGCCTGGCACCAGTCCTCCATGGCTCCACAGGCCACGGTGAGGGTGCCGCCGAGTTCACCGTCCGTCGATGTCTGCTGGGTGTCGTCGACCACGCAGCCGGAGAGGCCGAGCGTGATGGTGCCGAGGAGGGCCGCGGTGAGCGCTGCGGTGCGCTTCATGGGCTTGCCTTTCGTGGGGGGAAGCGTCGTCGCTGCCCGTCGGCCACCCGGATACCGGGTAGAGGATTCATCCCACCGTATCGATCGGTCGTGGGCCTGAACGGTGACGACGGTCACGCTCGGTCACAGCCCTGTGACCTTCACGTCCCGGACGCACCCCGGTCCCGCCCGGGACGAGGCAGCTCGTAGCCCACCCCCCGGACGGCCCGGACGGCCCGCGGCATCCCCTCGCCGTGCAGGGCCTTCCGCACGCGGTACAGCGCTGTCTTCAGCATCTCGCGGCCACCTGGGCCCTCGTCGATCTGCCATCCGGACAGGAGGAGGTCGCGGAAGGTGACGGGTTGGCCCTGCGCGCTCGCGAGGCGTCGCAGGAGCCTCAGTTCCAGGGCGGAGAGATGCAGGTAGCGGCCGTGGACGGTCGCGGTGTCCTGACCGATGCGCAGCGGTCCGTGCACCAGTTCCACGTGCGAGGGTGTGACGGCGGTACGGCGGACGATCGCCTCGGCTCGCAGGGCGAGCTCGCGCGGGTGGAAGGGTTTGGTCACGTAGTCGTCCGCCCCCGCCTCGAGTCCGGCAATCCTGTCCTGCACGCCGCTCTTGGCCGTGAGCAGGAGGACGGGGACTGCACCCGTCTCCCGGATGCGCCGGCACAGGGAGAGACCCGAGGACTGTGGGAGCATCACGTCCAGTACCACGAGGTCGAACCGGCGGTCCCGGAAGAGGGTCCACGCCGACTCGGCGTCCCTGGCGGAGACACTCGCGAACCCCTGGGTCTCGAGGGCGAAGGTCACGATGTCCAGCATCTGCGGTTCGTCGTCCACCACCAGGGCGAGATGCGGATACTCCATCAGGCGCCTACCGCCGTCGACCGGGGGAGCACCATGCCCGGTGTGCGCTCCGGCAGGCTGAACAGCATGGTGGTCCCGCGTCCGGGCGTACTGTCGACGAACACGTCACCTCCGTGCATCTGGACGATCTGCCGGGTGATCACCAGCCCGAGTCCCGTGCCGTCCTGCAGTGGCCTGCCGCTGGAGAACCGGGTGAACAGTTCCCTGCGCTGGGTCTCCGGCATGCCGTCGCCGTCGTCGTTCACGGAGATGAGCACCTGGTCGTCGGCGTTGACGATCCGTACGGTGATGAGGCTGGCATTGGCCGCGTGGGCCACCGCGTTGTTGATGAGGTTGGTCATGGCCTGCCGGATCAGGGCGCTGTCGGCCCAGGCCCTCGGCGGTGCTCCGGGGCAGTCGAGGGCGAACTGGACGGGGTGCAGCTGGCGTAGCTCACTGATCACCGTGGAGGCCAGTACGCGCAGGTTGACCCGGTGGAGGTGGAGTTCGAACATCCCGGCGTCGATCCGCGCCTGGGTCAGCAGATCCTCCGCGAGGGCGATCACCGCGTGGCAGTTGCCGCTGATGGTCGTGACGAAGCGGGCCTGGCTGTCGGTCAGCGGTCCGGGGGAACGCTCTCCGAGGAGGTCGGCTGCGCCTCGGATCAGGGCGAGGGGGGTGCGGATCTCGTGGCTCACCACGGAGATCTGGTCCGCATTGCGCTGCGCGATGCTGCGCAGGCGGCTGATCTCGGCGCGGTCCGAGAGCCAGGACCGCACGATCAGGAACAGCGCGATGATGGAGCCGATGGCCAGGGTGTCGAACGTGAGGGCGGCGAGGGTGTCACCGGCCGGGACGATGCTGCTGAGGAGGAACAATCCAGCCAGAAGGGCGAAGAAGAGGGCCGCGCCGATCCGGACCACGCGCGGCAGGGGCATGCGGCTGGCCAGGAACAGGCCGAGCATCGCTCCCGCGGCCGAGCAGTAGTAGAGCCAGTTCACCTAAGCAGTGTAGATGTCACGGAACCCATCGATTCTGGCGCATGGGTCTGTTGTCAGGATGGGACACGCTGCAGGCTGACCTGCCTTCACGAAGCAGGATCGAGACAGCACTGTCGATCGTGGCCGGTTCCGGCCTTGCTGCGGTCGACTCCTCTTGGGGGATACGGATCACGAAGCAGGGCGAACAGCTCCGGCGGTCCGTGGAAGGTTCCGAGTGGATACGGCTGATGCCGAGTGCGATCAGCGACCTGCCAGCAGGACATGAGTCGAAGTGCACGCCGCTGAGTCTGCCCGAGTCGGTCTATGCCCCGGCGCGTGAGGACTACGTGAACCTGGGTAGTCGCAGGGCTGAAGCAAGATCGCGACATCGCTGGTGGTAGCCCACCCCTTGTCGGCGCTCCCGTCGGTGACGCGGCCGGGCGAGGGTCGCCGGACGCTGAGGCCGAGGACGGTGTCGGGGTCGTGGATCGTCTGTGATGTTGTCCGATGACGGAATGCGGTGGAGTTCCGCTTTAACGTCTAGCGTTATTGACGCTTGTCGTTATACATTGATTTGGTGATCAGGTCGTTCGGCAGCAAGGACACCGAACGAATCTGGCATGAGCAGTACGTCAAGCGTGTAGACCGGACGGTGCAACGGGCGACCCTGCGGAAGCTCGAGTTGATCCATGCGGCGAAGGATGTCGAGGACCTGCGGATTCCCCCGGGGAATCGGCTGGAGCGACTCGCCGGCGATCGTCGTGGTCAGCACAGCATCAGGGTGAACGCCCAGTGGCGTCTCTGCTTCGTCTGGAGAGATGGAGGTGTGGAAGATGTCGAACTCGTCGACTACCACTGAGAACGACCTGATCGAGCCGATCCATCCTGGGGAGATCCTCATGGAGGACTTCATCGAGGCCTTCGGGATAACACAGAACAAGCTCGCAGTTTCGATCGGAGTGCCGCCGCGGCGCATCAACGAGATCGTGCACGGCAAGCGCGGCATCACGGCCGATACAGCGATCCGCCTCGCCCGGTACTTCGGCACGTCCGAGGAGCTGTGGATGAATCTGCAGTCCAACTACGAGCTTCGACTTGAGCGCCGAGTGCTGAGTAAGAAGGTTGCCGCGATCACGCCCCTGGAGGTGGCGTGAACGTCAGAGCATCTGTGGTCGTCCATCGCGGCGAGGCCGGCGGATGATTCAGTAAGGGTCCGGAGCGTCGAGGTTTCCAGGTGTGTTCTGTGTCATGAGTCCGTGTGCTTGGTAACCATCAACCCTACTAGCTGTAGTTCCCCCCTGTCCGCCGGGCGGGTTCGATCCGGACAAGGGCATGGTGTCGTTACCTGCCTTGTCGAGGTGGACGATCGGGTGCGCAACGAAGGTCCCGGAGCTCGATTGTCCCGACCGTGGACGGGAATGTCAGGATGGCCATATGGATCTGAGCTACTTCTGGAACGGGTGGTCCCCGCTCTGGCACACCTTGCTCATCGGCTCTGTCGGCTACCTGACCTTGGTCTTCCTGCTGCGTGGGACGGGGCCGCGCACGATGGCGAAGATGACCCCGTTGGACTTCGTCATCGCGGTGAGCCTCGGCTCGGTGTTCGGCCGCGTCGTCACTGCGGTGGAAGTGAGTCTCGCCCAGGCGGTCCTGGCATTGATCCTGCTGGTGGCGGTCCAATGGGCGCTGGCCACCGCTCGCTCCCGGTGGAACTCCGCCCGCCGGATCCTCGACTCGCCCCCGGTTCGGCTCTACTACGACGGTGAGGTCCGGCTGAAGGCGTTGCGTCGGCACCGGCTCACCGAAGTCGACATCCACACCGCCGCCCGCCAGTCCGGGCACGGCTCGCTGGCTGACGTCCAGGCGGTGATCCTGCACCAGGACGGCTCGGTCGGTGTCATCGGACAGGGTTCGATGGGAGACGGCTCCAGTGTGCTGCCGTTCGTCGAGCGCGCCATCGTTGAGCTCCAGCGCATAGTCACACACCCGCTCCTGGCGCAGTCGCTGCTCGACACGCGGGGCGCGGGCCACTGTCGCCTTGGACGTCACCGACTCCGCGGGAAAAGCGCGGCTGTCCCGGTCCAGAGGTGACCCTGATTGGTTTCTTCTCCGTGTAGTGCGTAAGGTCGATGATGCGCCGCGGGGTGGAGCAGTTCGGTAGCTCGCTGGGCTCATAACCCAGAGGTCACAGGTTCAAATCCTGTCCCCGCAACAAGAGGGCACCTACTCACGATCATGCTGAGTAGGTGCCCGAACTGCATCAGGCCGTGTTCACGGTGCCACACGGTGATGGGTCTGCTGCACCGACAGGTTGCAGTTCGGCCTGTCCCGTGGTTCCCGCTCTGGGGCAGGGAACGTGGAACCTGGGCGATTCTCCTTCCAGCCGGAATGCTGAGATCGAAGCGCTGCGTACGGGTATCGATCTTGGTCTGACTGTGATCGATACCGCCGAGATGTACGGTGATGGACACAGTGAGGTCCTTGTCGGAGAAGCCATCAGGGGCAGGCGCGATGAGGTTTTCCTGGTGAGCAAGGTCCTACCCTCGAACGCGTCCGCGGCAGGCACGATCAAGGCCTGTCATGCAAGCCTGGACTGTCTGGGCACTGACTGCTTGGACCTGTATCTCCTGCACTGGCGGGGGAGATTCCCGTTCGAGGAGACCGTCGCAGCGTTCGATTCCCTCGTCGAAGAGGGCTCGATCCGTGCGCGGGTATGAGCAACCTCGACACCGACGAGCTGCAGAGTCTACCTGAGGGGTGCCAGACCGATCAGGTGCTGTACAACCTGACCCGTCGCGGTCCGGAGTTCGACCTGATGCCATGGTCCGCGTCAACGAAGATGCCCGTGATGGCCTCTTCGCCCGTCGAGCAGGGACGACTACTCGGCAACCCGGATCTGACACAGATCGCACGTGAGCTCGGCGCGACGCCCGCGCAGGTCGCTCTGGCGTGGACGATGCGCACCGGCAGCGTGCTCGCGATCCCGAAGGCCTCGACCGCCGAGCATGTGCTCGAGAATGCCGCCGCCCGCGACCTCCACCTCCGCGACACCGATCTCGAACGCCTCGATCGGGCGTTCCCGCCGCCGACGCACCCGGAGCCCCTCGAAATGCTGTGATACACCTCAGCGTCGGGATCACCGCCGGCCCGCCTGCCCGCCTGCCCGTTGTTGTTGCGTCCGATGTTCTCAGCTCGGGACGCTGGGTGCGGCTGTTCGAATTACCCGGTGATTCCGGACCCGGCGACGGCGAGCCCGACCAAGCAGTCGGCGGCTGTTCGAGCAGATGAGAATTCCGTGGCTGGATCGTGTCAGCTCATCTCGCCTGTCACCACAGCACGCGTGACAGCACGAGAAGAGGCCGCCTGGTAGCCTGCAGCATGAGAACCACGAGCCGGAGGATGTACGACGCCGTGGTGCTGGCTGCTGCGGTCACGGGGATCGCCTTCTTCTGGCTCCTGGCCCAGGGGTCCGTCAGTCAGAGCCTCGTCGCCGTGGTCATACCACTTTGCTTCGGCGTCATCGTCGTCACCATCCTGACCGCGGTCCTTCACCACCAGCGTCGGCAGCCCTGACGACGTCGGGCTCCGACCTTTCACCACGTAGCGGTTCCGAGGGCAGGGCGTGTGCGTAGTAGTTCCCCGACCTGGCCGACGTGGAGACCGGCTGCACTGCGGCAGTCTGATCACACTATCGAGAAGGGCGAGCTCGGATGCTCAGCAACGAGTTGTCCCCCGGACCACCAGAGTGCTCGGGCTGGTGAGTTGCTGCGGCGCGACGTCGCGGTCCTCGATGCGTTGGTCGATCAGCCGTACGGCGTGCTCGACCATCCAGTCGTGACCCGGATCGATGGTCGTCAGTCCAGGGGGGACGTGCTCGCCGAAGGACAGGTTGTCGAAGCCGACGAGTTGCAGGTCTTCCGGGATCCGACGTCCAGCATCGCGTGCGCCGGCCATCGCGCCGAAGGCGACCTGGTCGGTGACGGCGAAGATGCCGTCCACGTCCGGGCTCCTCAGCAGGCGTTCCCGTACCAGTTCCCGGGCACAGGCGACCTCGAGCTCGGGCAGACGTAGTACGCCGTCCGGACTGGGCGTCAGGCCGGCATCGGTGTGCGCTCTCTCCCAGCCCTTCGTCCGGATGGCCTGCATCGACTGTTGGTCCTCGTGGCTCCCGCCGACGATCAGGACATTCCGGGCTCCGCATCCGAGAAGATGAACCGTCGCCAGGCGAGCACCGGCTTCGTTGTCGAGGCGGACGTGGTCGAAACGTACGGGCATGCCCTGTTCCCCGAGCAACACGACGGGCACGGAGGTCCGGAGGTTGTCCACGTCCTCGTACCGAAGGCCCACGACGTTCAGGAGTACGGCGTCGTAGGTCGCGAGCCGTGCGTGGGACAGAGCAGCCAGTTCCCCTTCCGCACTGGCGCCACTCTGCTCGACACTCAGGTGGCGTCCTGTCTCGGCGAGGGCGGTGGCGAGTCGTGCGGCCAGTTCACCGAAGTAGGGATGATCGAAACGGGGCACGATCAGGCCGATGTTCCCCGTCAGGCCCTTCCGTAGCCGTCGGGCAGTGAGGTTGACCTCGTATCCCAGGCGCTCCACCGCCTCCATGACACGCACCCGCGTCTGTGCTCCCGCTCCCGGCTGGCCGTTGATGACGTTGGACACCGTCATCAGTGAGACGCCGGACGCTTGTGCGACATCGCGCATGGTGATGGTCATGAATCTCCTCGTGGACGCCTGAGATCATCTTGGAGCACAGAGTTCGCGACGATCAAGGGGTCTGCGTCCGGATCGTTATCCTTCTTCGTTTCTCGGGTCTTGACCACATCTGTTTCCTGCAGTTAGCCTCGTCCACACACGAACTGTAACGATATAGTCCGAACGTGCGAGATGCAGTCGGATCCATCGCCAGCGCCGTATTTCATGCGAATAAAGGAGTTCACCATGAAGTCTCGTGCCCTACGCGTCCTCGCCCTCGCGGCCGGCGCCTCGCTCACCTTCGCCGTCGCAGGATGTGGATCCGGAGGCGCGGATGACGGAACCACCACCGTCTCGTTCCTCTCCTGGACCGGGCAGGAACAGATGGAACCCATGATCGAGGCCTTCCAGGAGGCCAACCCGGATGTGAGGATCGAGGCCTCGTACGCGCCGCCGGTGGCCGAGTACATCCAGACCCTGCAGACCCGAGTGCTCTCGGGGACGGCGCCCGACGTCTTCGTCGTCGCCGCCGAGAACAAGACCAACCTGATCCAGTCCGGGGCGGTCGTCGACCTCACGGGTGAACCGTTCATGGAGGGTGTGCAGTCGTTCAACCTGGACACCTACGGCAGTGACGGGGCGCAGTACGGACTGTCGCTGTCCTCCTGGGCAGCGGGGTACGCATACAACGAGGACATGCTCGCCGAGGTCGGTTACGACGGCATCCCCGAGACGTGGGACGAGTTCCTGACGATGCTGCAGAAGCTCAAGGACGCCGGTCACACGCCGTTCCTCGAGAGCGTGGACCAGATGCCGACGACGGTCTCGGCGATGCTCGGAGCGCAGACCGCCCAGATGGACCCGGCCATGGACGAGCTCATCTTCTCCGGCGAGTCCACCTTCGCCGAGCAGTGGACGCCGATCCTCGAGGACTACAACCAGCTCTACACCGAGGACCTCGTGTCCTCCGACGTCGTCGCCCTCGACGGTGACCAGGTGCGCGACGAGTTCGCCAATGAGCGCGTGGCCGTCATCAACGCAGGACCGTGGATCATCAACGCGGTGGAGGAGGCCAACCCGGACCTCAACTGGTCCTTCGCCCAGGTACCCGGTCGTGACGGCGGCATGCCGTTCCAGGCCGGAGCCGCTGCCCCCGGGTACGCGATCAGCGCCAACGCGGACGAGGAGACGCAGGCGGCAGCCAAGACGTTCCTCACCTGGCTCGCATCGGAGGACGGTGTCCAGATGTTCCACGAGGCCACGAACGACGTGACGGTCACCGACAACTTCCAGCCCGAGGTCAACCCGGTCTTCGAGCCGCTGGTCGAGCCGATCCGTGAGGGAGAGCTCTACCTCCCCATGATCTCCTGGCAGCGGGACGAGGATCGACTGAACATCGAGGTGGTTGCGCAGATCCAACGGATGATCCAGGGTGCGGTCTCGCCCGAACAGGTCGCCTCCGCCCTCGATTCGCAGCTCTCCGGCTCCTGAACTCCGGCCCGGGTGTGGTGGGACTGCCCTGGCCCACCACACCCGCAACGAGGTAAATCATGCTGACACTTGTCTCGCGCAACTCTCCCGCAGCCCCCTCCGGCAACCGACGCCGTCGTTCGATCGAAGGAGGCTGGAAGCAGATCACCATCAACCGGGCCTTCCTGTTGCCTGCGGTGGTCGTCTTCGTCTTCCTGTTCATCATCCCGCTGGCCCAGGGCTTCTACTGGAGCCTCACCGATTTCACGGGCTACAACCCGGAGGCCAATTTCATCGGCATGGCCAACTATGCCGAGATCCTCCGTGATCCCTCGATGCTCTCGGCCCTGGCCTTCACGGTGCTCTTCGCCGTCGGGACGACCGTGATCGTCACCTGCCTGGCGATCCCGCTCGCCGTGCAGTTGAACAAGGTGTTCCTGGGCCGCAACTTCGTCCGCTCGCTCTGGTTCTTCCCCGCCGTGCCCAGTATGGCGATCCTCGGACTGGTGTGGAGCTACATCCTCTCGCCGTTGCCGTCGGGGGTCCTCAACACCACGCTGAACAACTGGTTCGGGATCGACGCCGTGTCCTGGCTCTCCGACAACTCGCTGGCGCGGATGTCGGTCATCCTCGTCGGTGTCTGGGCGCAGGTGGGCTGGCATGCCGTGCTCTACGTCGCCTACCTCCAGGCGATCCCCACCGAGTACTACGAAGTGGCGAAGATCGACGGCGCCAGCGCCCGTCAGCAGTTCTTCAGCATCACCCTGCCCCTGCTGACCCCGGCGATGGTCATCAGCTCCTTCCTGCTGCTCACCGGCGGCCTCAAGGTGTTCGAGCTCCCCTACACCCTCACCAACGGGGGCCCGGGCTTCGCGACGAACACGATCACGCAGGCGCTCATCACCTCCGGCGTCAGCCAGGGCCGCTACGGACTGGCATCGGCGCTCGCCGTGATGTTCACGATCGTCGTCGCGATCGTGGGATTCAGCCAGCTGAAGGTGACCACCATGATCAGTAGGAGGTTCTCGTGAAGGCTCCACTGTGGCGACGCGGCACGCTCAGCGTCGGGATGCTCGCGCTCGCCCTCATCATCGGCGTCCCGCTCTACTACATCGTCATCAACACCTTCAAGACCCAGGCGGACATGGTCGCGTCTCCGCTCGGGTTCCCCACCGAGTGGTCCTTCGAGAACTGGACGCAGGTCCTCACCAACCCGACCATCTACCAGGCCTTCGGCAACACCCTCTATGTCACCGTGCTGGGAGTGCTGCTGCAGGTGTTCATCGGGGCGATGGCCGCCTACGCCATGCTCATCGCCCACGGCCGGCTCACCAAGATCCTCGCCGCCGTCCTCCTGCTCGGATTCATGATCCCCGGGCAGTCGACCCTCATCCCGCTCTACCGCACGCTCGTGGGACTCAGCCTGGTCAACAACCTCAACGGACTCGTGCTCATGTATCTCGGGGGCTCCATCTTCTGCTTCTTCCTCATCCAGGGCTACATGCGAACGATCCCCTACGAGATCATCGAGGCCGCCCGGGTGGACGGCGCCGGTACCTTCCAGGTGTTCTGGGGCATCATCCTGCCGCTGATCAAGCCCATCCTCATCACGGTCAGCGTCTTCCAGACCATGTGGGTCTGGAACGATTTCCTCCTGCCGACGGTCTTCATCTCCTCGCCGCAGAAACAGACGATCGTGCTGCAGGTCTACCGCGCGGTATCGGAGTTCTCGACCGACTGGCCTGCCTTCATGACCGTCACCGTCGTCGCCCTGGTACCCATGGTGATCTTCTTCATCTTCACCCAACGCCACATCGTCAACGGACTGCTGGCAGGAAGTGTCAAGGGATGACCACCACCACCGAGAAGGACCCCACCATGACTCCCCGCACCGATCTCCTCACCGCCGTGATCAACCTGGACCTCCCGGGGCCACGCATCTCCCGCCACATCTACGGCCACTTCGCCGAGCACCTCGGACGGTGCATCTACGGAGGGTTCTACGTCGGCGAGGACTCGAGCATCCCGAACGAGGGAGGGATCCGGCTCGACGTCGTCGAGGCGCTGCGTGCCCTCAAGATCCCCAACCTCCGGTGGCCCGGCGGATGCTTCGCCGACGAGTACCACTGGCGCGACGGCATCGGGCCGCGCGACGAACGCCCCCGCATGGTCAACTCGCACTGGGGCGACATCGTCGAGGACAACTCGTTCGGTACGCACGAGTTCATGCAGCTGTGCGAACTGCTCGGAGCCGACCCCTACGTCAGCGGAAACGTGGGGTCGGGCACGGTGCAGGAGATGAGCGAGTGGGTGGAGTACCTCACACGGGCCGACGAATCGCCGATGGCCACCCTGAGGCGCTCGAACGGCCGCGACGAACCCTGGGACCTGCCGTTCTTCGGCCTCGGCAACGAAGCCTGGGGCTGCGGCGGCAACATGACCGCGCCCGGGTACGCGCACCTCGCCCGGCAGTACGCCACCTACGTGCGCAACCACGGTGACCGTCCCGTCTACAAGATCGCGGCCGGGGCCAATGTGGAGGACTACCGCTGGACCGAGACGCTGATGAAGGCGCTCGCCGACCTGGGGGGAGCCGGTGCCACACAGCACCAGCACTTCCAGGCCCTGTCGCTGCACTACTACACCTACAACCAGTCGTGGGAGGACAAGGGCGATGCGACCAGCTTCGACACCGAGGCGTACTACACCACGATGAAACGGGCCCGGCGGATGGAAGAGCTCATCCGCAACCACGCCGCGGTGATGGACAGCTACGATCCGGAGCGCACGATCGGCCTCGTCGTGGACGAGTGGGGTACCTGGTGGAACGTGGAGGAGGGCACCAACCCGGGCTTCCTGTACCAACAGAACACCCTGCGCGATGCCCTGGTGGCCTCCGTGCACTTCGACATCTTCCATCGTTTCGCCGACCGCGTGGTTATGGCGAACATCGCCCAGACCGTCAACGTGCTGCAGGCCATGATCCTCACGGATCCGGACTCCGGAGCGCTCGTGCTCACCCCGAGCTACCACGTCTTCGAGATGAACTCCGGACACCACGACGCCGACTCGTTGTCGGTGGGCATCAAGGGGACCGTGCCGACCCGCGACGTCGAGGGCAGCGCACTGCCGCTGTTCTCCGCATCGGCGTCCGTCACCGGCGACACCGCCCTGGTGTCGCTCTCCAACCTGGACGAGAGCACGGCACGCACGGTGGTGCTCGATCTGCGCGGCCGCACCGTGACGGGAAGCTCTGCACGGGTCCTGAATGCCCCGACGCTGCAGACGCACAACACTCCGGAGAATCCGGACGCGGTTGCACCAGTGGCGCACACCGGGATCCGGGACCATGCGCACGGCCTCGAGGTGGACCTTCCCGCGCACTCCTACGTGACGGTCCAGCTGCACCTCGGCTCGGCTGGATGAAGGTTCCAGACACTCCGACCTGAGACGGGCTCACGCGCGATCAAGCCGTGCCGCCTCGCATGGAAGTTCTGGGGGCCTGGACCTCCTACCGCTCCGCTCCCCACCGGGTCGGTGCGGTAGGAGTCCGGCGGCGGTCCTGGTTCTACTCCTCCATGGGGAGGGATCGGTTCACGCCGGCGCCCAGCCCAGCGCCGGCCCCAGATGCGTGGCGATGTCCGTGAGGATCTGCACGTAGTCCTCGTGCTCGAAGCTGAAGGGAAGGGCGAACGCCACCTCGTCCACCTCCCGGAACCCTGCGTGCGCGTACAGCTGCTCCGCGATCTCCTCGCTGGTGCCGATGAGATCCGGGGCGAACAGCATGCCCCGCGGTCCCTGCCGTGATGTCGTCCGCGGTGTGCGCTCGTCGACGTACCGTCGGTACTTCTCCCGCTGCTCCGTCGTCGCAGAATCGGTGGGGATCACCACCAGCCCCTGCGAGACCCGGGCCTGGTCGGGGGTCCTCCCGTTCGCCGCGGCAGCGGCGCGGTAGGCGCGGATCTGAGCCTGCTGCACCCGGTCGAACACCGGCTCCTCCTCCGCCTCGGGGAAGATCACGCTGCTGGAGAGCAGATTGAAGCCGTGCTCACCGGCCCAGAGAGCCGACTTCATGCTCCCCGCCCCGTACCAGAGGCGCTGCCGCAACCCGGGGGAGTGCGGCTCCACCCGGTTCGAGAACTCCTCCACCACGCCCTGCTTCCCGGACAGCTCGCGGACCGGATCCCCGGCCACCAGACGGGCGAACCGCTCCAGCCGTGCGTAACCGAAGTCCTCGACGTCGGCCGAGTCCGGGTACAGCTCGCCCTGCACCGTCCCGTAGTGCATCGGTTCGCCGACGCTCAGGCCGGGATTGACGCGTCCGCCCGCGAGGAGATCCACGGTGGCGAGATCCTCGGCCAGGCGCAGGGGGTTCTCCCATCCGAGGGGCGTCACGGCGGTGCCGATGGCGATGCGCGAGGTGCGTTGGCTCGCGGCGGCCATCATCGCGACCGGGGAGGAGATCCCGAACTGCAGGTGGCGGTGACGCAGCCAGGCGCTGTCGAACCCGAGGCGTTCACCGAGCTCGATGATCCGCAGGGTCGATTCGTGTCCGGCGGCCGGGTCCGCCGGATCGAACACGCCGATGGTGAGGAAGCCGAGCATGGCGAGAGGCTGCGTCGAATCGGGCATCGGGATCCTTGGTGGGAAGGGGCTACGGATGGTCGCCAGGACAGGGCCGGAACACGGAGGTGAACAGCCGGATCACCACATCCGGCTGTTGGTCTCCGCCACGAAACCGCGGCCGTCGGAGAACCAGTGGATCGTGGGGCTCCTGCGTGCCGTCGGTGTGGTGAGTTCCGCGAAGAGGTCGGCGTTGAACCTGTTGTACAGCTCGGGGGAACTGAGCACGGTGTCCTCGGTGATCACGAAGACCGGCCCCTTGAGGCCCTTGCTCTGGATGGAGAGGTGCACTTCCGCATGCTGGTCGAGCCGGGCTCGTAGGGCGCCGATCGCGGCCTGGACATTCGCGTCGTCGTCCCAGACCGCGGCATGGCGGTCCACGAAAAGCCAGGCCATGGTGCTCCTCGTCGTCAGGATGGAATACGTACTCGTACGCCCAGCAAAGCACCGCGCACCGACACCCATCAAGCGTTCCCGCCCGGCTCGCCTACACGTTGCGGTGCACGAGCGCCGGAGGGTATCCATGAACACAAGGTTGCAGCTGGATAACAACCCCTTTATCGGTCGCGGATGGATACCTGTTGGTAACAAATTGCACCTAGGCTCGTGGCTACGTGAGCGACGTCACCGCTCCGGTCCCGTGCCGGCCGTCACGCACCACCGTGTGGAGCCGGAACACCATCAAGGAAAAGGAGACGGAATGCGTTTCGGACGTACTTCCAAGGCTGTGGGAGTGGCTGCAGCCGCAGCTCTCGCACTGAGCGCCTGTGCTGCCAACACCGGCACCGAGACACCCAGCGAGACTCCTGAGGGGGAGGCCTCGGGTGGCAGCATCCGCGTCGTGGAGGTCAACGCCTTCAGCTCGTTCAACTCGAACAGCTCCACGGGCAACGTGGACATCAACGGCAAGATCGCCTACGCCACGCACTCCGGTTTCGTGTACCTCAACAATGACCTCGAGATCGTGGAGAACGAGGACTTCGGCACCATGGAGGTGCTCTCCGAGGACCCGCTCAGCGTGCGCTACACGGTCAACGAGGGGGTCAACTGGTCCGACGGCGAACCAGTCGACGGCGGAGACCTACTGCTCACCTGGGCCTACTCCTCCGGTTTCTTCGACGACTCCAACAACGAGGAAGGCGACGCCGCGACCGGTACCACCTACTTCGACTACGCAGGTGACACCAGCGGTCTCGGTCTGACCGAGCGCCCCGAGATCGGCGAGGACGGGCGTTCCATCACGCTCAACTACTCGGAGCCTTACGCGGACTACCAGATCGCCTTCGGTCTCCTGAGCGACGGCGGTATCGCCACCCCCGCGCACGTCCTCGCGGAGAAGGCGGGGATCGGCGACGAGGACGCGCTGATCGAAGCCATCCAGAGTGCTCCGGAAGGCGACCTGGAGAACCCTACCGAGCGACCTGACATCCAGGCCCTCGCGGACTTCTGGAACACCGGCTTCGACACGAAGTCACTGCCGTCCGATCAGTCGCTGTACCTGTCCAACGGCCCGTTCATCGCCTCGGCGGTCACCCCCGAACAGTCCATGACACTGGTGCGCAACGAGGACTACACCTGGGGACCCACTCCGCAGGCGGACGAGGTCATCGTCCGCTACATCGGTGAGGCGCCGGGGCAGATCCAGGCCCTGCAGAACGGCGAGGTGGACATCATCGCGCCGCAGGCCTCCGCCGACACCGTGGAGCAGCTCGAGGGCCTCGAGGGCATCACCGTGCAGCGCGGCAACCAGCTCTCCTACGACCACCTCGACCTCAACTACAGCGGCGTCTTCGAGGACGAGAACGTCCGGGAGGCCTTCATGAAGGTGATCCCCCGCGAGCAGCTCGTGGACACCATCATCCGCAAGCTGAACCCCGAGGCGGAGCCGCTCGACTCGCAGCTGTTCCTCCAGGACGCGGCCGCGTACGAGGAAAGCGCCTCGAACAACGGGTCCGACGCCTACGCGGAGGTGGACATCGAGGGAGCACGCGAGCTGCTCGACGGTGCCACCCCGGAGGTCCGCATCATGTACAACCGGGACAACCCCAACCGGTTGAACAGTTACACGCTGATCGCCGAATCCGCCCGCGAGGCCGGTTTCAACGTCGTCGACGGCGGCCTCGGTGCCTCCGACTGGGGAGCTGCACTCGGAGGCGGAACCTACGACGCGGCGATCTACGGATGGATCCAGACGGGCGCGGGTGTGTCGGGCGTCCCGCAGATCTTCAAGACCGGCAGCGGATCCAACTTCAACGGGTTCTCGAGCCCGGAGGCCGACGAGCTGATGGACGAGTTGATCGTGACCACGGATCCTGACGAGCAGAATGCCCTGCAGGTGCAGATCGACAAGTTGATCTGGGACTCCAAGTACGGTCTGCCCCTCTTCCAGGTCCCCGGCATCGAGGCGTACAGCGATGCGGTGACCGGCATCGAGTACATGCCGAACCAGACGGGTGTCTGGTGGAACGTCTGGGACTGGGAAGTGGTCCAGTAGTACACCCAGGCGTACACACCGCACGGCTGCCGCCTCGGCGGTAGGAAAGGCGCCGGGATCGGGGGACTGACCCGTCCCGGCGCCTTTTCTCGTGCCCTGCGTCTCCTGCCCCGACGAGCACCCTCCTCCCTCCCGGAGCTCAGGGAGTCATTGGGAAAGGCCACATTCCGCTGTGCAAAGCCCTGCACTACACTTTCGCGATAGCACGGGAACGCCTTCCCGACACCACTAGCGAGGCTCGAGATCCAATGCTGACCTACATCGTCCGACGTCTCGTGACGGCCGTCCTCATCCTCTTCGGAGCATCCTTCGTCGTCTACCAGCTGACGGCCCTCTCCGGGGATCCGCTTGAGGACCTCCGCGGCAGCAACGCCCCCAACCGCGACCAGCTCATCCAGCAGAGGATCGATCTGCTGGACCTGGACACCCCGGCGCCGCTGCGCTACTTCGGGTGGCTGGCGGGCGCGGCGAAGTGCCTCGTCCCGTTCGCGGCCACCTGCGACCTCGGACAGAGCATCCAGGGCGAGCCCGTGGCGACCGCCCTGGTCCGTGCGATGGGCAACACCATCACGCTCGTGACGGCGGCCACCTTCCTCGCGATCGTCATCGGGGTGTCCCTGGGCATCATCACCGCCCTGCGCCAGTACAGCGGCCTGGACTACGGCGTGACCTTCATGTCCTTCCTCTTCTTCTCCCTGCCGATCTTCTGGCTCGCCGTGCTGCTCAAGGAGTTCGGGGCGATCGGGTTCAACAACTTCCTGGCCGATCCGCAGATATCGGGCTCCACCATCCTCGTGGTCGCCATCGCGAGCGGACTGATCTGGTCGCTGTTCGCCAGCCGGCCCTGGGCTCGGAAGGGGATCGCCTTCGTCCTGGGCGCCGTGGTGGCCGCGGCCCTCCTGTTCGTGCTCGGTGCGGTGGACTGGTTCTCGACCCCCGGTCTCGGCCCTGTGGTGCTCCTCGTCACCGGGGTCGGCGCGGCCTTCGGGATCGTGCTGCTCACGGCAGGGCTGCGGAACCGTAAGGCCCTGCTCTCCGCGCTGATCATGGTGGCACTCGGCCTGGTGGCCTACTACGTGGTCAACCCGTTCCTCAACGGCGCGACCGTCTGGCTGATCGTGGGGCTCGCGATCGCCACCGTGCTGGTGGGCCTCGCCGTCGGTTACGTCATGGGCGGGTACGACCGCGGTCAGAGCATGCGTGCTGCGGCGTCGACCGGTCTGCTCATGGGGCTGCTGATCGTCGTGGACCGCTTCATGGTCACCTGGCCGTCCTACGTGGACAACCCCCGCATCCGTGGAAGGCCCATTGCCACGGTCGGCGCGGAGACCCCCGGCCTCGACGGCGGTTTCTGGATCAACGGCCTCGACACCTTCACGCACCTCCTGCTCCCCACGCTGGCCCTCCTCCTCGCCTCCCTCGCCGGCTACAGCCGCTACTCCCGGGCGTCGATGCTGGAGATCATGAACATGGACTACATCCGCACCGCCCGGGCCAAGGGCCTCAGCGAGCGCACGGTGATCATGCGGCACGCGTTCCGCAACGCGCTCATCCCGCTCGCCACCCTCGTGGCCTTCGACATCGGCGCGCTGATCGGCGGAGCGATCATCACCGAGCAGGTCTTCGCCTTCGCGGGGATGGGCCAGCTGTTCGTCCAGGCGCTGCAGCGGGTGGACCCGGATCCCATCATGGGCTTCTTCCTGGTGGCCGGCATCCTCGCGCTGGTGTTCAACCTCCTGGCCGACATCGTGTACTCCTTCCTCGATCCTCGCGTAAGGGTGAAAGCATGAGCACTCAGACCCCCTCCGACCTCCCGCGCGGCGAAGCCGCGACGGTCACCGGGCCCACGCACCCGACTCCCGAGGCGGAGGCGAAGGGGCTCTCCCAGGGGCAGATCGTCCGGAAGAAGTTCCTCGGGAACACCGCGGCCATCGTCAGCCTGATCGTCTTCGCCGCCGTCGTGGTCCTCTCCTTCACCTCCGTGGGGTTCGCGGGAATCCCCGGCTGGTGGAAGTACAACCACACGCAGTTCGTGGCCCTGCTCGACGGCGGCGCGCCCACGGTCACCGGTCCGTTCAGCTGGGGGGAGCACCCGTTCGGGCAGGACTCGATCGGCCGTGACTACTTCGCGATGACCATGCGCGGTACGCAGAACTCGATCATCATCATGGTGATCATCGGCACGCTCGCCGGGCTGGTCGGCGTGGTAGTCGGAGCCTGCTCGGGGTACTTCCGCGGCTGGACCGAAGCCGTGCTGATGCGTTTCACCGACGTCATCATCATCATCCCCGTGGTCCTCGCAGCAGCGACCCTCGGCCAGGCGGTCAACCGCTTCGTCGGATCCGGTGCCCAGATCTGGCTGCTCGGCATCTTCCTCGGCTTGGTGCTGTGGACGGGGCTCGCGCGGCTGGTGCGTGGCGAGTTCCTCACCCTGCGGGAGCGCGAGTTCGTCGACGCGGCGAAGATCGCCGGTGCCTCGAACGCGCGAATCATCTTCAAGCACATCCTGCCCAACGCGGTGGGGGTGATCATCGTCAACACCACGCTGCTGATGTCCTCCGCGATCCTGCTCGAGACGGCACTCAGCTACATCGGCTTCGGGGTCAAGGCACCGGACGTCTCGCTCGGCCTCATCATCAGCCAGAACCAGGAGGCCTTCCAGACCAGGCCCTGGCTGTTCTGGTTCCCGGGCCTGTTCATCGTGCTGATCTGCCTCTGCATCAACTTCATCGGCGACGGCCTCCGTGATGCCTTCGACCCGCGGCAGAAGAAGTTCAATGCGGCACGCGCCAGGAACGCGGCGAAGCCGGTCTCCGCGTGAGCTGCACCCTAGGCGCTGCCCGCCAGGGTGACGATGCTCGCCGCCACCAGGACCACCGCTGCGACCAGCGGTGCCACGTTGGGGCGTCGTCGTACACGGCCGGGGGCATCGACGTCCACCGCGCCGCGCTCCACGAGCTCCTGCCAGCGGCTGCGCACCAGGTACGCCGCGGAGCCCGAATCGGTGTTGCGGAGGTCTCCCGGCCGGACCGATCCGCCGACGCCGTAACTGGTGGACGGCAGGTCGGTAAGGTGCTCGGGTCTGCCGGCATGTGTTCCCCAGACACCGGGTGCCGGTGCGGCCCACGCGGTGTAGGAGCCTCCGGGCGTCACCAGCTTCAGCGCGTACCTGGTGTCGATGTCGATCAGCGACGCCCAGGGCACGTGGACGGTGGAGACCGGGTTGCGCAGGATCACCGACTCCGGGGTGAGCAGCACCGCCGGGTACCAGAAGAGCCACCAGCCCAGGTAGGCCACACCCACCAGCGGCCATCCGGTGAGGAGCCCGGACGGACCCTCGGACAGCACCACGGACATCAGCCCGCCGCCGGTGACCAGCACCGCGACGGCCGTGAACCAGATGCTGGTGCGTGGTTTGAACACCGTGGGACCGGGCGCTCCCTGCGAACTCTCCATGGCTCCATGGTTCCAGCAGCACACCCCGATGCAGCAATCCAGGAGCGTCGCCGGCCCCGCGGCCGCTCCGTCCGTAAGGAGATCACCCCATGAGTACCCAGGTCATCGGCAGTACCGGCAACGGTGGGTCGAACCGCTCCGCCTCCGGGCCCGTGCTCGAGGTCCGGAACCTCAACGTCGACTTCGGTGTGGACAAGCAGTGGGTGCCGGCGGCGATCGACCTCACCTACGAGGTGAACGCCGGGGAGGTGCTCGCGATCGTGGGGGAGTCCGGGTCCGGTAAGAGCGCCAGCTCCATGTCGCTCCTCGGCCTGCTGCCCTCCAACAGCCGGGTCACGGGGGAGGTGCTGCTCAACGGCACCTCGATCCTCTCCGCGTCCCCGGCGAAGCTCCGGCAGATCCGCGGGAACGACGTCGCGGTGATCTTCCAGGAGCCCATGACCGCGCTCAACCCCGTGTACACCGTGGGTTTCCAGATCGTGGAGACCCTGCGCCTGCACAACGAGATCTCACCGGCGGAGGCCGAGCAGCGGGCCCTGCGGCTCCTGCAGATGGTCGAGCTGCCCGATCCGCAGAAGGCGTTCAGGTCCTACCCGCACCAGCTCTCCGGCGGTCAGCGCCAGCGCGCCATGATCGCGCAGTCGCTCTCCTGCGATCCCAAGCTCCTGATCGCGGACGAGCCGACCACCGCGCTGGACGTCACCGTCCAGGCCGAGATCCTCGACCTGATGCGGAACCTCCGGAACCAGCTCAACAGCGCGATCGTGCTCATCACGCACGACATGGGCGTGGTGGCGGACCTCGCGGACCGGATCGCCGTGATGCGCAAGGGCCGCATCGTGGAGACCGGCACGGCGGACCAGATCTTCAATAACCCCCAGCACGAGTACACGAAGGCGCTGCTCGCCGCCGTCCCGCACCTGGGGCAGGGGGACGGGGAGCACGACGTCGACATCACCGCAGCGCTGGCCGCCGCCACCCACACCGAGCTGGAGACGGTGGGCCACGACGAGCTCGAGCGTCGCGAGCAGCACCTGCTCGCCCAGGACCGGGAGGCGGAGGTCCCCACGCCGACCACCGATCCCGTCCTGGAGCTGGTGGACGTGGCGATCGAGTACCCGAAGCAGGGCCGCGTGCCCGCCTTCCGTGCGGTGGAGGGCGCCAACCTCACCGTGCACCCCGGTCAGGTAATCGGTCTCGTGGGTGAGTCCGGTTCCGGCAAGACGACGATCGGCCGGGCCGCGGTGGGGCTCCTGCCGGTGGCGGCCGGTTCGCTGAAGGTGGTGGGCACGGACATCTCTGGGTTCAGGCCCACGTCCAAGGAACTCGGCAAGGTACGGCGCCACGTGGGCATGGTGTTCCAGGACCCGTCGTCGTCGCTGAACCCCCGGCTGCCGATCGGCGAGAGCATCGGGGAGCCGATGTTCCTGGCCGGCGAGGCCAAGGGCGGTGAACTGCAGAAACGCATCGAGGCCCTCCTGGACCAGGTGGAGCTTCCCCGCGCATACCGCAACCGGTATCCGCACGAGCTCTCCGGCGGCCAGAAGCAGCGCGTGGGCATCGCACGTGCCCTGTCCCTCAGGCCGAAGCTGATGGTGGCGGACGAGCCGACGTCGGCCCTGGACGTGTCCGTCCAGGCGAAGGTGCTGGAGCTGTTCCAGAACCTGCAGAAGGAACTCGGCTTCGCATGCCTGTTCGTCACCCACGACCTCGCCGTGGTGGACGTCCTCGCCGACTACATCTGCGTGATGCAGCGGGGGAAGATCGTGGAACAGGGCACGCGCGACCAGATCCTGCGCCGCCCCCAGGACCCCTACACGCAGCGTCTGCTCGCGGCCGTGCCGCTCCCCGACCCGGAGAAGCAGCGGGAGCGCCGCGAGCTGCGGGCTGCGCTCCAGGCCTCCACCGACTGACCGGGCATCCACCGATGGAGGGTTCCCGGTGGGCCGTTACCAGATCGTGATCCGACCGTCGGGCGGGGGATGAGCCGCGTCGTCATGCGTTCGACCATCGAACCTGGGTGTCAGCTGACAACCGGGCCTCCCCGGATGTTCCGAGAAGCAACCAAACAGGCATATGATTTCCCGATGTGAGTTCGATCTCGCTGTCCGCGGGGCGACGACCACCGGCCATCCCAGGGCCGGACCCACCCAACAAAGAGGAGGCGGAATGCGTTTCACGCGCACTTCCAAGATGCTGAGCGTGGCTGCTGTCGCAGCCCTGTCGCTCAGTGCATGCGGCGGCGGCAGCAACGAGGAGGCGGGTACCGCGAGCGGCGACAACGACGCCGTGATCGTGGTGGACGGTTCCGAGCCCCAGAACCCGCTGATCCCCACCAGCACCAACGAGGTGGGTGGCGGGGCGATCCTCGACCTGCTCTTCGTGGGCCTGGTCAGCTACGACGCCGACGGCGCCACGCAGAACGAGGTCGCCGAGTCCATCGAGACCGACGACGCCCAGAACTACACGATCACGCTCAAGGAGGGCCAGACCTTCACCAACGGTGACCCCGTCACCGCGAGCTCCTTCGTGGACGCGTGGAACTACGGTGCCGCGGCGAAGAACGCCCAGCTGGCCAGCTACTTCTTCGAGAGCATCGAGGGCTACGACGAGGTCAGCGCCGAGGGCGCCACCGTGGACACCATGAGCGGACTCACCGTCGTGGACGACACCACCTTCACCGTCGCGCTCGCGCAGCCGGAGTCCGACTGGCCGCTGCGCCTGGGCTACAGTGCCTTCTTCCCGATGCCCGCCGCGGCACTGGAGGACCCGGCGACCTACGGCGAGAACCCCGTGGGCAACGGACCCTACAAGTTCGCCTCCGAGGGCGCCTGGCAGCACAACCAGCAGATCGAACTGGTCCCCAACGAGGACTACGAGGGTCCGCAGGCCGCGCAGAACGCCGGCATCACCTTCAAGATCTACCAGAGCGACACGACGGCCTACCAGGACCTGATCTCGGACAACCTCGACGTCCTCAAGATCATCCCCACCAGTGACGTCAAGAACTTCAAGAACGACCTCGGCGAGAACTCGATCGAGTCGCCGTACGCGGGCAACCAGACCATCGCGATCCCGTACTACCTCCCGAACTGGGACGGCGAGGCCGGCAAGCTGCGCCGCCAGGCCCTCTCGATGGCCATCGACCGCGAGGAGATCACCACGGTGATCTTCAACAACGGCCGCACCCCGGCCAAGGACTTCACCGCTCCCGTCCTGGACGGCTACCAGTCGGACCTGCCGGGCAGCGAGAACCTCGAGTTCAACCCGGACCGCGCCAAGGAGCTGTGGGAAGAGGCCGAGGCCATCGAGCCCTACGACGAGTCCGAGCCCCTGACCATCGGCTACAACGCCGACAAGGGCGACCACAAGACGTGGGTCGAGGCCGTGGTCAACAGCGTCAAGAACAACCTCGGCATCGAGCTCTCCGGCAAGCCGTACGCCACCTTCAAGGAGGCTCGTACGGAAGCGACCGAGGGAACTCTCACCGGTGCCCTCCGTGCCGGCTGGCAGGCCGACTACCCGTCGCTGTACAACTTCCTCGGACCGATCTACGCCTCGGGCGCCGGGTCCAACGATGCCCGGTACGACAACCCCGAATTCGACCAGGAGCTGAGCGACGGACTCGCGGCGGCCTCGGTCGAGGAGGGCAACGAGGCCATGAACAGGGCCCAGGAGAAGCTCCTCGAGGACCTCCCTGCCATCCCGCTGTGGTACCAGGTGGCCCAGGGTGGCTGGAGCAACAACGTCAACCCCGTCGAGTTCGGCTGGAACGGTGTTCCGCTCTACTACGCCATCACCGGCAAGTAACCCGTAACGGTCGAGGGGCCCGCTGCGCATCATCGGGCGGGCCCCTTTTCCGTGCACTTAGACAAAGGTTCATCCCCTCATGAACAACCCCTCCTCGCGTCCCGTCCGGACGCGCCGCGCGCCGGGAGGTGCGCACTGATGGCCTGGTACATCGTCCGCCGCTTCCTGCAGCTGATCCCGGTCTTCCTGGGTGCCACCCTGCTGGTGTACTTCCTCGTCTTCAGCCTCCCCGGCGACGCGACCGCGGCCATCTGCGGTGAGCGCGGATGCACCCCGGCCGTCGTCGCGGGTCTGCGCGAGCAGTACAACCTGGACGAGCCGTTCTGGATCCAGTACCTGCTCTACCTGAAGGGCGTGCTGACCTTCGATCTCGGCACGAACTTCTCGGGCCGCCCGATCGCGACCATCATCGCGGAGGTCTTCCCCACCACCGCCAGGCTCGCCATCATGGCCCTGGTCATCGAAGCCGTCTTCGGCATCCTCTTCGGCCTCGTGGCGGGTCTCCGGAAGGGCAAGATCTTCGACTCCTCCGTCCTGATCCTGTCGCTGGTGGTCATCGCCGTGCCCATCTTCGTGCTCGGCTTCCTCATGCAGTTCCTCATCGGGGTCAAGCTGCAGTGGACCAGTCCCACGGTGAGCGGCGACGCCACTTTCACCGAGCTCCTGCTCCCTGCGGTGGTGCTGGGTCTGGTGTCCTTCGCCTACGTGCTGCGCCTGACCCGCACCAGCATCATCGAGAACGTCAATGCGGACTACGTCCGGACCGCCACGGCCAAGGGCCTGAGCCGCAGGCGCGTGGTCAGCGTCCACGTGCTCCGCAACTCCCTGATCCCGGTGGTCACCTTCCTCGGGGCGGACCTCGGCGCCCTCATGGGTGGCGCGATCGTCACCGAGGGCATCTTCAACGTCAACGGGGTCGGCAACACCCTGTACCGCGCCGTACTGAACGGGGACGGGCCGATGGTCGTCTCGATCGTCACCTTCCTGATCCTCATCTTCTGCCTCGCGAACCTGCTGGTGGACCTCCTGTACGCATGGCTGGACCCAAGGATTCGATATGCCTGAACCAACATCATCGTCCGCACCGAGCGGAGCCGGGGCACCGATCCCCACCGAGGCTCCCACCCCCGTGGCCCGGACCAAGACCTCAGCCCACCCGATCGAGCACTTCGTCGCGGACCTGGACGAGACGCCCGTGCGGGCCACCGACAGCGCCGTGTCCGACGCCGCACCCCGCAGCCTCTGGGGGGAGGCCTGGCGGAGCCTGCGCAAGCAGCCGCTGTTCATCATCAGTGCCCTCCTGATCCTCGGGGTGATCTTCGTGGCGCTGTTCCCGGGGGTGTTCACCAGCGAGCCACCGAACGACAACTGCCAGCTCGCCAACTCCGACGGCGGGCCCGCTCCCGGACACCCGCTCGGCTTCACCGTGCAGGGGTGCGACATCCTGGCACGCGTGGTCTGGGGCACGCAGTCCTCGCTGACGGTCGGGCTCTTCGCCACCCTCGGCGTCGTGGTGATCGGCGGATTCATCGGCGCCCTGGCCGGCTTCTTCGGTGGCTGGGTGGATGCGATCCTCGCCCGCGTGGGTGACATCTTCTTCGCCCTGCCGCTGATCCTCGGCGCGATCGTGGTGGTGCAGCTGCCCGCCTTCCAGCAGAACCGGAACGTGTGGACGCTCGTGGTCATCCTGGTCACCTTCGGCTGGCCGCAGATCGCGCGCATCACCCGAGCCGCGGTGATCGAGGTACGCAACGCGGACTTCGTGACGGCCGCCCGCTCGCTCGGGGTCTCACCCATGGGCTCCCTCGTGAAGCACGTGATCCCGAACGCCCTCGCACCCGTGATCGTCATCGCGACCATCTCCCTGGGCACGTTCATCGTGGCGGAGTCCACGCTGTCCTTCCTGGGAATCGGGCTCCCGCCGGACGTCATGTCCTGGGGGAACGACATCTTCTCGGCGAAGCCGTCCCTGCGCAGCAACCCGATGGCCATCTTCTGGCCGGGGCTCGCGCTCTCGATCACCGTTCTGAGCTTCATCATGCTGGGCGACGCCCTGCGTGACGCTCTCGACCCGAAGGCACGCAAACGATGAGCTCCAGTACCGGCAAGGAGAGCGGCCGCCGGGCCGCGGGCAAGGACACCAGGGCGGAGCAGCCGCCCTCGGGAGTGCCGCAACCACTGCTCGAGCTCCGCGACCTCGCCATCACCTTCACGACGTCGAACGGGGACGTCCCGGCGGTGCGCAACGCGCACCTGACCGTGATGCCCGGCGAGACCGTCGCGATCGTGGGGGAGTCGGGATCCGGCAAGTCGACGACGGCGCTGGCCGCCATCGGACTGCTGCCCGGCAACGGGCGGGTCTCGAACGGCAGCATCGTCTTCGACGGCGAGGACATCACCCACGCCTCGGAGAAGCGCATCGTGGAGCTCCGCGGCTCCTCGATCGGCATGGTGCCGCAGGATCCGATGTCCAACCTCAACCCGGTGTGGAAGATCGGGTTCCAGGTCAAGGAGACACTGAAGGCCAACGGGCTGCCCAGCGGACCGCAGGACGTGGCCAAGGTCCTCTCCGAGGCAGGCCTGCCCGACGCCGCAGCGCGTGCCAACCAGTACCCGCACGAGTTCTCGGGCGGTATGCGCCAGCGTGCGCTGATCGCCATCGGGCTCTCCTGCAGGCCGCGCCTGCTGATCGCCGACGAACCGACGTCGGCCCTGGACGTGACCGTGCAGCGGCAGATCCTCGACCACCTCGACACCATGACGGAGGAGCTCGGTACCGCCGTGCTGCTCATCACGCACGATCTCGGCCTCGCGGCCGAACGCGCCCACAAGGTGGTCGTGATGTACAAGGGGCAGGTCGTGGAGGCCGGCCCGGCGCTCGAGCTGCTGACCAACCCCCGGCACCCGTACACCCAGAAGCTCGTCTCCTCCGCCCCGTCCATCGCATCGCGACGGATCGAGTCGGCGAAGCAGGCCGGGGTGGAGTCGGAGGACCTCCTGGCGCCCGCCGTGTCGAAGGCGGCGTCCCTGGACAAGATCATCGAGGTGGAGGACCTCACCAAGGTCTTCAAGATCCGCGGCAGCTGGGGCAGGTCCACGGACTTCACGGCCGTGGACGACGTCTCGCTCTCCATCGCCCGCGGTACCACCACCGCCGTGGTCGGGGAGTCCGGGTCCGGGAAGTCCACCGTGGCCAAGATGGTGCTGGGACTGGAGAGCGCCACCTCCGGCAGCATCAAATTCGACGGTGTGGACATCACCACGCTGAAGCGCAAGGAGCTGTTCGACTTCCGGCGCCGTGTGCAGCCGATCTTCCAGGACCCGTACGGTTCGCTGGACCCGATGTACAACATCTACCGGACCATCGAGGAGCCCCTGCGGGTCCACAACGTGGGCAATGCGAAGAGCCGGGAGAAGAAGGTCCGGGAGCTGCTGGACCAGGTGGCCCTGCCGTCCTCCATGATGCAGCGGTTCCCCAACGAGCTCTCGGGCGGCCAGCGCCAGCGTGTGGCGATCGCGCGGGCGCTGGCGCTGGATCCCGAGGTGGTCATCTGTGACGAGGCCGTCTCGGCGCTCGACGTCCTGGTGCAGGCCCAGATCCTGAACCTGCTCGCGGACCTGCAGTCGGAGCTCGGCCTCAGCTACCTCTTCATCACGCACGACCTCGCGGTGGTCCGGCAGATCGCCGACCACGTGGTGGTCATGCAGAAGGGGAAGCTGGTGGAACAGGGCACCACCGACGCGGTATTCGACAGCCCGCAGACCGCGTACACCCAGGCACTGCTCGCGGCGATCCCCGGAGCAGGTCTCGTCCTGCCGCCCGAGGTCGCCTGATACCCGCAGAACCTGTTCGGCCCCACGCACCCAGGCGGTCCTTCCCCGGAAGGGCCGCCTGCGGTGTTCCGGGGAAGGAATGGTCCGGAACGCCGCAGACCGTCCGCGGGCACCGTGCGGCGGTGAGGATCAGCGGGTGCCGAACTCTACGGACTCCGTGGTCCAGGCGAGGGCCTGCTCGCTCAGCGTGAAACCCAGCCCGGGCCGGAGGGGCACGATCATGCGCCCGTCGCGTGTCTCGAGGCGCTCGTTGAACAGGGGGTTCAGCCACTCGAAGTGCTCCACCCACGGCTCGCGGGGGTACGCCGCCGCCAGGTGGAGATGGATCTCCATGGCGAAGTGCGGGGCCAGCTGGAGACCTGCATGGTCCGCCAGTGCGGCCAGGCGGAGGAAGGGGGTGATACCGCCGATGCGCGGTGCATCCGGCTGGATGATGTCCGCCGACCGGTGCGTGATGAGGCTGACGTGGTCGTTGACGCTGGACAGCATCTCCCCGGTGGCCACAGGGGTGTCCAGGGCCCGCGCCAGCTCCGCGTGACCCTCGGCGTCGTAGGCGTCGAGGGGCTCCTCGATCCAGGTCAGGTCGAACTGCTCCAACGCGCGTCCCATGCGGAGCGCCGTGGGCCGGTCCCACTGCTGATTCGCATCCACCATGAGCGGCACGTCCGGACCCAGGTGCTCACGGATCCCCGACACCCGGGCGAGGTCCACGCGGGGATCGGGATGACCCACCTTGATCTTGATTCCGCCGATCCCGTCCGCCAGCGACGAGCTCGCTCGCTCCTTCACCTCCTCGAGCGGAGCCTGCAGGAACCCGCCGGAGGTGTTGTAGGTCCGCACGGAGTCACGGTAGGAGCCGAGGAGCTTCGCCAGCGGGAGGTGCGCACGCTTGGCCAGCAGATCGTAGAGCGCTATGTCCAGCGCTGCGATGGCCTGGGTGGCCACACCGCTGCGGCCCACGGAGGCGCCGGCCCAGAGGAGTTGCTGGTAGATCCTCCCGATGTCGCTGGGGTCCTCACCGAGGAGGTTCTCGGCCACGTCCCTGGCATGGGCGTACTGGGCCGGTCCGCCCGCGCGCTTCGAGTAGCTGAAGCCGAGCCCGCTGTACCCCTGCTCGGTGGTGATGGTGCTGAAGAGGAACACGATCTCGGTCATCGGCTTCTGCCGGCCCGTCAGGACCTTCGCGTCACTGATCGGCACCTCGAGCGGCAGGGTGAGCGTGGAGAGCTCGACGTGGCGTATCCGGTCCTGGTGCACGTCCTCGACCGTGGCGCCGGCCGGCATGCTGCTTCGTGGTGCTGTGCTCATTCGTGCTCCTCAGACAAGGGATGGATGGGGGATGGTCGATGTCACCGGTATGCAGGGCACGCACGTGGTCGGCGGCTCTGCCATCGGGATCGATGGGGAGAATTATTTGCTGACAACGTACAACGCGGCTCACGAGATGATCAATTGATATCACCGGACGATCTCGATTCGATATCAATTACCCACATCGGAAGCAATACCCTCGAGGCCCGTATCGAAGAACCTCCACCATGGTGGAGGGACGGGGCCGCGAATCTGGGCTCGGAGACGCTGAACCTCCCTGTTTGGGACGCTGCCAACGCCGGAATCGTGCAGGTAATCGCTTTCCTTGACGTGGGGTGGATCACACGCTATCGTCGACTAGCAGTCGCTGAGAAACCGTTTTCACACGGCTCGGACTTATGCGATCCCGCAAGAAACAATGACGATTCAAGAGGAGGGTCGGCATGAGGACATTGTCCCCGAGAATGAGCAGAACAATTCCCGCGCCATTCCCCGTTCCAAGGGAAAGGACGGGCGATGTCAGCTTTAGGTGAATTGTCCCGGATGAAACGCGGGCCCAAGGGTCCCAAGCGTCCGCTGACCGACGCGGAGAAGAAGGAGGAGCGGGCGTCCTACCTCTTCCTCGCCCCGTGGCTCCTGGGCCTCGGCCTCATCACGATCGGCCCCATGGCCGCATCCCTCTACCTCTCGTTCACCGACTACAACCTGCTGCAGCCACCGGAGTGGATCGGGCTCGACAACTACATCCGGATGATGCAGGACGCCCGGCTCCTGAACTCGCTGAAGGTCACCTTCCTCTACGTGTTCATCTCCGTACCCCTGCAGCTGGTCGCCGCCCTGGCTCTCGCCCTGGTCCTCGACCGCGGCATGCGCGGTCTCGGGTTCTACCGTTCGATCTACTACCTGCCCTCGCTCCTGGGCGGCTCGGTGGCCATCGCGGTGCTGTGGCGCCAGATCTTCGGCAACTCCGGTCTGATCAACCAGCTCCTCGCGGTGGTCGGCATCGAGGGACGCGGGTGGATCGCCGATCCGTCTACGGCCCTCGGAACGCTGATGATCCTCAACGTGTGGACCTTCGGTGCCCCCATGATCATCTTCCTGGCCGGTCTCCGCCAGATCCCCACCATGTACTACGAGGCAGCCTCGGTGGACGGCGCGTCCAAGGTGCGCCAGTTCGCCAGCATCACCATCCCGCTGCTGACGCCGATCATCTTCTTCAACCTGGTGCTGCAGATCATCGGGGCCTTCCAGTCCTTCACGCAGGCGTTCGTGGTCTCCGGTGGCACGGGTGGTCCCAGTGATTCCACGATGTTCTTCACCCTGTACCTGTACCAGCGGGGTTTCACGAACTTCGAGATGGGCTACGCCTCGGCGATGGCATGGCTGCTGCTGATCATCATCGCCGTCTTCACCTTCCTGAACTTCATCGCTTCGAAATACTGGGTGTTCTATGACGACTAACCTCGGGGCCGAGACCGCGCAGCTGCCGCCGGTCGTGGACGGCCCACAGAATTCCGACGGGACCCCGCGTACGGAGGACCGCCCGCGACCAAGGGGTCGAGGTGCCCGGAACCGCCTCATCAAGCACCTGCTGCTGATCGTCTTCGGTTTCGTGATGCTCTACCCGCTCCTGTGGATGCTGGTGAGCTCACTGCGGCCCAATGACGAGATCTTCCGGCTCACAGGTCTGCTCCTGACCACTTTCGAGATCCAGAACTACGTGGAGGGCTGGAACGCCCTGCGCTCGCCGTTCGGCCACTACATGGTCAACTCCATGATCGTGGTCATGGGCTCCATCATCGGGAACCTGGTGTCCTGCTCGCTGGCGGCCTACGCCTTCGCCCGGCTGAAGTTCCGGAAGCGGAACCTGCTGTTCGCCATCATGCTGATGACGATCATGCTCCCCATCCACGTGGTGATCGTGCCGCAGTACATCATCTTCTCCCAGTTCGGATGGGTGAACACCTTCATCCCGCTGATCCTCCCGAAGCTGCTGGCCACGGACGCGTTCTTCGTGTTCCTCATGATCCAGTTCATCCGCGGACTGCCCCGGGAGCTCGACGAGGCCGCTCGGATCGACGGTTGCGGGCACTTCAAGATCTTCACCCGGATCATCCTGCCGCTGATGCTTCCCGCACTGGCCACGACCACGATCTTCACGTTCATTTGGACCTGGAACGACTTCTTCAGCCAGCTGATCTTCCTGACGGATCCGGAGATGTACACAGTGCCGGTCGCGCTGCGGTCCTTCGTCGATTCGACCGCGACCTCCTCGTGGGGATCGCTGTTCGCCATGTCGATCGTGTCCCTGCTCCCCATCTTCCTGGTGTTCCTGTTCGGCCAGAAGTACCTGGTCAAGGGCATCGCGACCACTGGCGGCAAGTGATGCGACAGCCCTTCCTGCAAGTACCTTCCTCGCGAAAGAAGTGTGCCATGACCACGTTCTCGCCCCGCAGGACCGCGACGGCCGTACTGATGATCGCCGGCCTCGGGCTGTCGGCGACCGCGTGCGGCAACGGCGGCGGTTCCAACACCGGAGGCGGCGACCTCGTGTGGTCCTGGTGGGGCTCGGACCCGCGTCACGCCGTGAACGAGGCCATCATCGAGGACTACGAGAGTGAGACCGAGGGAGTCGCCACCGAGGGACAGTCCGCGGACTCCCCCGGGTCCTGGGCCCGGCTCGCCCCCCCCACCGCCGGTGGTGACCCGCCGGACGTCATCACCATGGACGAGAAGTTCCTCCAGGACTACGCCGGCCGCGGTGCGCTGATGGACCTGAGCGAGCTGCCCAACCCG